>CAVXWO010000004.1:0-143881 GCA_963765505.1 uncultured Actinomycetota bacterium | reverse complement strand
TAGTGCATCCTCGCGTTAATGACAGTGATGTGCTTTGCTGGAGCCATGAGACTCGAGCCCTTGAAGCTCCGGCGTGGTGATCGGTCGCGCCTGGAGGCCATCACGCGGTCGGGGACGGTCGAGGCGCGCACCGCCAAGCGGGCGCGCATCGTCTTGTTGGCGGCCGACGGCTGGTCGAACCGGGACATCGCCGACACGGTCGACATGCACTACAACCAGGTGGGCATCTGGCGGAAGCGCTACAGCGAGCTGGGCTTGGCCGGTCTCGAGGACGAGGAACGCCCGGGACGACCCCACGTCTATGGCCATGACGACGTGCTGTTGCTGGTGAAGCTCGTGACGGAGCCGCCGCCGGACAACGCCTCGCGCTGGACGATGGAGGCCCTCGCTGGCGCGATGGCGGCCCACGGCGTGGCGATGTCGGCGTCCCAGGCCTGGCGCATCTGCCGGGCGCTCGACTTGAAGCCCTGGCAGGTCGAGAGCTGGATGACGAGCCACGATCCCAACTTCTGGGAGAAGGCCTCCGACGTCTGCGGGCTCTACCTCGATCCCCCGACCAACGCCGTGGTCTGGAGCGTCGACGAGAAGTCGGGCATGCAGGCGAAGTCGCGCGTCAACCCCACCAGGCCGGCTATCCCGGGCACCCCCGTGCGCCGGGAGTTCGAGTACAAGCGCAACGGAACCGCCGTGTTATTCGCCGCCCTCGACGTCCATGACGGCGGGGTTGCCGGATGGGTCACCGACTCGACGAGGTCGGAGAACTTCGTCGACTTCCTCGCCGATCTCGTGCGGCTCACGCCTGCGGGACTCGACCTGCACTGCATCGCCGACAACCTCTCGGCCCACAAGACCGACGCGGTCGCCACCTTCTTGGCCGGGCATCCCCACGTGCACATCCATTACACGCCCACCCACGCGAGCTGGCTGAACCAGGTGGAGCTGTTCTTCTCGATCTTGGAGCGCAGGCTGTTGCGACGAGGCGAGTTCGCCTCGATCGACGAGCTGGCCGAGCGGGTCATCACCTTCATCAAGGACTACAACCGACGAGCGGCGCCGTTCCGATGGACCTACGACGGCCGCCCGCTACAGGTCGCGTAAGTCACAATGACTTACGCGCGGGAGCACTAGTGCAGTCAGGATTGCCGCTCCGTAGTACTTCAGGCACGGTTCGACGGGTTCGAGGATGGACCAGAGCCAATCATTCGTCGGCTTTCGACGACAACTATCTGATTACGCTGTGTCACTTTATCTTCCATCGCCGCCTTCCTGTGTTCGGGCGCATCGGCGCGGCTACGCGTCCACCTTGAATCGCGACCCGCAAGTTGTGCCGATCGTTTCCTGCGCTCACAGGTCCACTGGGATCATCGGTCGATTACGCTCCCGCGAATTGTCGCGGAGGCTTCCGGTAACACTCGGTCAGCGGCTGGCTCAGATCCGCCAAGGAGAACAGGTAGCAACTGAGGCTCCCGCCGGGTATCGCCAGCTTGTTCGTGTTGAAGAACGCGATCGTGCCGAAAGCGTCGGCGATTTCGATTAGCCGGGCCGATTCATGATTTCGGCCGCGTACGATTTCGCCATCGAAATCGAGCGTGACCAGATCATCCTCGCAAGCCACCAGATGCCCCGTCCGAGAGGGGAAGAGTGGAAGGTGCTTCGCCGCGAGGTAATGGACGCGATGCCCTGCGCCATACCTAAAGCATCGGTTGCCAACGGGGAAGCGAATCTTGGGATCACGCGATGATCCGTGATCTTGCCACGAAGGCCGCTCACGTGCGCCTAACGACTCACCAGCGTTGATCATGCTGCCTCCTCATCGAACCTGGCGGGGCCAGGAACTTGGCATTCCCACCGTGCCCGCTCGGGCCGGTTGGGGCAGGGTCAGAGGCCCAAGTGCCTCGCCTGCTCTTGATGTGGACAAAGCAATGATAACAGCGACCTCCGCTTGGCGGCGGGGACAAAGCGGGGGTGCCTAGCGCGACCGGCTCGGCTCTTGCGATGCTTTTCGCATGGTTGAGATGGTCAAGGGTCTCCGCGGACCGATCTGCACCGAAATCGATGGTCGACAATGGACGCTTCTCACGGTCGGCTATGTCGCGCACGCTCTGAGACGCACCGTCTGGACAGTCAAATACTGGGAGAGAATCGGCCTCTTCCCGGCGGCACCCTTCATTTCCAACGGGGATGTCCCGAGTACTCGGCTTCGGTTGTACCCAAGGCAGTTCGTCGACGCCCTCGAAGAAATCGTCGCACGTGGGTATTTGGGCAAACGACTTGACCGCGACGATTGGCGCCGCTTTCGTCACGAGGTCTTCGCGGCGTACGAGGAGACCGTGACACCACTGACCGGTAATGGTGTTACTGGGACCGATCCCGCCGCGCTCGGCTAGCGCGGCGAGGGCATCGCGGCGATCTCGTTCGCGACCTTCCGCGCCCGTTGGCGATAGGTGACGTCATCGAGCAAGCACAGTGCGGAGCCCGGACCGTACGGCAGCTCCGGTCACCTCTCCGGGCATCAGCGTGTGCGCGAGGCCAGCGTCGGCGAGCCGAGGCGCTCAGCAATCATGGCTGGCGGCCTGGGCCAGGCGTCTGGTGATCGTCACCTGCACGTAGGTCATCCGCGTGGTCGCCGGCGCGAGGACCTCTGTCCGCAAAGCTGAGATGTCATCTCGCGAGAAGGGCGGCGAACCGACGTCTTGGACGTCGAGCTGGGTCGGAGTGCTGCGCACGTGCCGCCTCGGGCAAGCGCGCCGACGTTTCCGCGCTCCTGGCGCGCGGCCGATCGAGCCCTGGACGTCGATGTCCCACGGCCTGCCGTCGAGGGTTGCTGTCGGGTGGCCGGCCGCCCGGCAACGCGCCGAGCGAGCGATCAGGTTGGATCGCCGTGCTGTCGGCCGAGCGTCGCCGCGAGCTCCCGGAGGAGCTGCCTCGTAATATGCCCACGCTGTGCTTGCAGCGACCTCGGCCGGGCGTCCTCGGCCGGGCGTCGCTGCAACCGGTAGTCGCGCTCGTCGGTGAGCGACCGCCCCCAGCGGACGATCGCAGCGGTGGAGATTGCGAGCGAGGTCACGCCGAGGTTGCGCGCGGCCTTCTGCTCCGCCTCGCCCTTGCTCGCCCGAGCGGCGAGCTCCTGGTCGCGCTCCAGCCGACCAGGCTCCGGGCGCACGGGCATGAGTGTCAGCTCCGCGGAGCAGTCAACGAGGAGGTCATTTGGCGAGGTGCGAAGGGCGAGGCAGAGTAGGACGAGCTCGCTCTCGGAGAGCAGTCGGCTCCCACGTTCGAGCGCCGCGACGGCGGCCCGGCCGAGTTCACCGCCGAGAGCACGCACACGCGTGGCAAGCTCGTCTTGAGTCAACCCCGACCTGCGTCGCGCGTGGCGGATATTGTGCCCGATCCTCGCCACGTCGGGCTCGGAGCGGCGCGCAGGAAGTCGCGACCGATGTCCGGGGTTCGCCGGCGCCGCGAACGAGCGGACCACTCCGGCGAGGACGCGAGGGTATCTGAACGTCGAGCGATGGGGCAGGCCTCCTACGCCGACCCCGCGCTCTCGAGGATGTGCCGCTCGGAGGGGATGCCGTGCGTGCGCCACGCGTGCCGTCGTACGGCGTCAATCAGCTCCGAGTCACCGATGGCACGCAGAGCCTCCGTGCAGAGCGGGCAGCTCACCATGCGGCCGCGGCCAGAGGCACTGGTCGGGATCGTCGCTGGCTGCGTCCCAGATTGGATTGACCGCGCCGGGCCGTCGTACTCGAGTCGGTGGTCGCGAACGCTCAACCAGAGCACGGGAACCACGGCGATGGCGACGCCGAGTAGCATTAATGGAACAGCGATTGCGATCCACATACCGCACCTCCCAGTGCGGGCCCCGTCAGACAGGCGGCCCCACGAGGACGCTAAACGAAGACGGCTCGCCTGCTCCAGGGCCCGGCACGTTGATTTTTCTCTCAACAGTTCCGGGGCCGTGAGCGCCGTCGTCGTAGGATGTCGTCGTGCCTCGCTGGTGGCTGCGGTGCTTGGTCGTCGCGTCCGTCGGCCTCGCGCTCACGCTCGTCGTCGCCCTCGGTCCTGCTCTCCGCTTCGCCTATCGAGCCCCGGTCCTCCGTGCCATCCTCGAGACGTCGGTCACCATCGTCGGCGCACTCGTCGCGTTCCTTGTCGTGGGCCGCTACCGGAGGCGACGTCGGGTCGCCGACCTCGCGATCGCTGGAGCGCTGGCGATTCTCGCGCTCTCCTATCCGCTGTTCGTCGCGGTGCCGATCGTGGTGCCAGGGGACCAGTTGGAGGACTTCGGCAGCTGGATGTACCTCGTGGCGCGCGTGTGCGCCGCTGGTCTCTTGTGGTGGGCGAGTGGCCGGGCATCCGACGCGCGGCTCGGCGATCTCCCGCGGCACGGCCACCTCCCGGGGCGGGTCTACGCGGCGTCGGCGGCCGCTCTCGCGTCCATCGTCCTGCTCCGGCTCTTCGCTCCCGACCCGGACGACAGCGTAGGGAGGCAAGCGTTGACGGGTCCCCCGCATCCGTTCTCGGAGCCCGTCATCGCGTCGATCCAACTGGTCTGCTTCCTCTTGTTCATCGGAGCGGCCGCTCAGTTCTCGCGGCAGCGATCCTGGCGCGACGACCCGCTGTTCGGCTGGTTGAGCGTCGGCTGTGTCTTCATCGCGGTCGCCAGTCTGGACTACGGCCTGTTCCCCACCTTGAACCGCGACCAGCTCCACGTGGGCGACGTGTTCCGCGTCGCCGCGGTCCTCGTCTTCGCCGCCGGTGCAAGCGGCGAGATCCGCTCGTACTGGAGCGAGAGCCGTCGGCTCGCCAGGCTTGAGGAGCGGCGGCGCGTCGCGAGAGATCTGCACGACGGCATTGCCCAGGAGCTCGCGTTCCTCCGGGCCCACGTCCACGAGGACGTGGGCCGGACTCTCGATGAGGTGTGGCTCCATCAGCTCCGCGCCGCGACGGACCGCGCGCTCGCCGAGTCTCGGCGAGCCATCGCAGCGCTCATCGCCGACCAGCCGCTTGCCTTGCGTGGCGACCTCGAGGAGACGGCTCGCCAGATCGCGTCGCCTGCCGGCGCGTCGCTCGAGCTGGACATCCAACCGTCGTCGTTCGATCCGGACACTCGGGAGGTGCTCATCCGGATCGTTCGCGAGGCGGTGATCAACGCGGTGCGCCATGGGCGCGCCAAGATGATCCGGATCCATCTCGGGGGTGACGACCAGCCGGTCCTGCGCGTCACCGACGACGGCGCCGGCTTCGATGCGAGCACGGCCGAGATCGGCGGCGGCTTCGGCCTCATCAGCATGCGTGAGCGCGCCCACTCGATCGGCGCGCGCTTCGCGGTCCAGTCCGTGCCGGGCGAAGGCACCACAGTCGAGGTCTCGTGGGCAGCGGGGAACCCGAACGCATCGTGATCGCCGACGATCATGCGCCCACGCGGGCGGCCGTGCGCCGCGCGCTCGAGTCGGGCGGGTTCGTCGTCGAAGGAGAGGCCTTCGACGCCGCGAGCGCGGTGGATCTCGTGACGGCGACCTCTCCGCTGGTCGCCTTGCTCGACGTGCGCATGCCCGGCGGCGGCATCGCGGCGGCGGCAGCGATCTCCGCCGCCCGTCCGACGACGGCGATCGTCATGCTCACCGTGTCCGAGGACGACGAAGACCTCTTCGCTGCGTTGCGTGTGGGCGCCCTCGGCTACGTGCTGAAGGGGGGAGACCCGGCGGCGCTGCCCGAGATGCTGCGAAGGGTCGTCGCCGGCGAGGTTGTCCTCCACGGCGCGCTGCTCGCCAGGGTCATCCGCGAGTTCGGAGCACGCGAGCGGCACCGGCTGTTCTGGGAGCCGCCGAGGACGCGCCTGACCGGGCGCGAGCGGGAGGTGCTCACGCTGCTCGAGGAGGGGGCGAGCACCGCAGAGATCGCAGCGCATCTCTTCATCGCCAAGGTCACCGTTCGCAGCCACGTCGCTGCGATCCTTCGCAAGCTCAGCCTCCCAGATCGTGCCGCAGCACTTCGCGAGCTCCGGTCGGCCGGCACGCCGGTTCCCGACGATCCCAGAGGATCCTCTGCTCATGGACCCTAGAGTCGTCCAGCCTCACTGATCCGTCGCAAGAAACGCGCGCGCCCAGAAATCACTCGCGCTTTTCTCCACGCCCTGGCAACAACGGACTTCGGCTCCGCCGAAGGCTCTTGACACGAAGCGCTTCTTTAGGAACGTCGATCTGGGCGGCCGATGAGGCGTCGGCCGCGCGGTCGGTGTGAATTGGCATAGTCGGCGCAAGGAGTTCATCAGCGCTGCGCTCTCGCCGGCGCGCTACCGTCGCGCGTACGAGTAAGGGGGATTGCCGATGCCCAAATTTATGGACTTCCATGACGACCTCAAGCTGCTAGCGAGGCGAGGGGGCGCGCCCTAATTGGCCATCTGCGCCTCGATGAGTAGCTCATAATGCGCGCCCGAAGAGCACCGAGGGGGTCGCCTCGAATGTGCCGGTCGGGGGCAGTCGCGAACAGAACGCTCGTCCGAATGACGGTCGCCTGGCACGGGACGACAGCGCAGATGACGTTCGGCCACCAGCGGTGGATTCTCATGACGTGAGCCCGCGAGCGGTGCCGAGGGCCGCGTCGGTGGTGGGGAATGTCCGAAGCTGAGTCGGCGACCTACCAATGGATACGTGCAGGCCTGGGGCGCGTCGTAAGGCGGAGCCAACCGCGTAGCTGGCCTCGCGCGCGCATCGTTTTCGATTTTGCGGGCCGCACGGACGGGGGGCCAGCGCACTGACGCTCGAGCTGCAAAATCGCACGCGAAGGGCCACTGTTTGCGCGCTCAGCTTTTATCTCTCACCGAAGTTTGCACAGGCGGATCTTCGGCAGGCTCGGAGCGCGCGTTGACCCTGACGCACACATTCGGATTTGGCCCTGCCCGTGTCATGCATCGGTGACATGTGTTCATGACGTCTAGCGGCTGCCCTGCGTTCATGAGGTCTATCGTTCCGATGCGCTCATACCCTGCCGGCGAACCTGCTGCGCTCATGGGGTCCCGTGGCTGCCCTGCGCTCCATACGCCTAGCGGTCCTGTTCTGTCACCGGGTAGCACCCCTCTCGATCGTCCTGCTACCTACCTGTAACCCCGGAAATTCCCTGACCTTGTCAACGCCGGTCGAAAACTGACCCCTTTCCACCGGCGGGCTCAAGGGATCCGCGCAACAGCTCGGCGAGTCAACGACTGTGAGTTGACTCGACCGGGAGGTTCCCTTGGCACCGCACCTGACGTTGCAGCAACGTGAACACGCGCGAAGGCTCCGACGAGAAGGAAGGACAATCCGGGAGATCGCGGCGGAGATCGGCTGTTCTCGCTCGACCGTGAAGTCCGTCGTACGCGGTCCCGCCAAGCGGGAGTCCCGCCAGGTCGTGTGGTCACCGGGCCCACTGCGCCTGTCGCTCGCGGATCGTGAGGAGATCAGCCGTGGGCTGTCAGCCGGTGATCCGCTCCGCGCGATCGCCCGTCAGCTCGGCCGGGCGCCGTCGACCATCGCTCGTGAGGTGAAGGCGAACGGCGGACGTTCCCACTACCGAGCCGTGAGGGCGCACCATGGAGCGTATGAACGCGCCCGTCGTCCGAAGACCCCGAAGCTCGCCGGTGGCCCGCTGTGCACGCAGGTCACGGTGTGGCTCGAGGAGTGGTGGTCGCCCGAGGAGATCGCCCGACGTCTCCGGATCGAGTTCCCAGACGATCCGACCATGTGGGTGAGCCACGAGACGATCTACCAGTCCCTCTTCGTCCAAGGCCGTGGTGAGCTGCGCCGGGAGCTCTCCCGGTGCCTGCGGACCGGGAGAGCGCAGCGCCGCCCGCAGGGGCGGGTCGAGCGTCGCGGGCACATCCCGAACATGGTGATGATCTCCGAGCGTCCTGCCGAGGTCGCCGACCGGGCGGTTCCCGGCCACTGGGAGGGCGATCTCATCATCGGCAAGGGCGGCCGTTCCGCCGTCGGGACCCTCGTCGAGCGCACGACCCGCTTCTTGCTGCTGCTCCATCTTCCCGATGGCCGCGAGGCAGAGAAGGTCAACGAGGCGATGCGACAGGCGATCGCCACCCTCCCCGCAGAGCTCGTCCGCTCGATCACCTGGGACCAGGGCAAGGAGCTGTCGGCCCACGCCGCCTTCACCGTCTCGACCGGCGTCCAGGTCTACTTCTGCGATCCGCACAGCCCGTGGCTGCGCGGATCGAACGAGAACACGAACGGGCTCCTCCGTCAGTACATGCCGAAAGGAACCGACCTATCCCTCCACAGCGCGGAGGACCTCGCCCGCTTCGCCGCCAGTCTCAACAACCGTCCCCGCGAGACGCTCGGATTCATGAAACCATCAGAGAAGCTCGCCGAACTCGTTGCAATGACTGGTTGAGCCCGCCACCGGTCGAAAACTGACCCCCCCCAGGGCCACCGACCGCGCTGCGTAGCTATTCGACGAGCGGCGTCACCTCCTCGAACCCTCGAAGGCGATGCATGTGCTCAGGCGTCGTCGTCACTCGGCACCCTCCCGAGATCCCGGCCCTTCAGCCGGTAGCTGTCGCCTTTCAAGTTGATGACCTCGGCGTGGTGCACCAGGCGGTCGATCATCGCGGCGGCCACGGTGTCGTCGCCGAAGACCTCGCCCCAGCGGCTGAAGGCCTTGTTCGAGCTCACGATCATGCTGGCGCGCTCGTAGCGGGAGCTCACCAGCTGGAAGAACAGGTTGGCGGCCTCGCCCTGGAACGGGATGTAGCCGACCTCATCGATGATGACGAGCGGGAAGCGGCCGAGACGTCGCAGCTCCTCTTGGAGCTTGCCGGCGTCGTGCGCGGCACCGAGTCGGTCCACCCACTCCGCCGCCGTGGCGAAAGCGACCCGGTGTCCGGCCAGACACGCCCTGATGCCGAGCGCGATCGACAGGTGGCTCTTGCCGGTGCCTGGCGGGCCGAGGAACACGGCGTTGGAGCGCGCCTCGATGAAGTCGAGGGCGCCGAGGTGGGCGACGACGTCCTTTCGCACGCTGCGCTGGTGGTCGAAGTCGAAGTCCTCGAGGGTCTTTCGGGCCGGGAAGCGCGCGAGGGAGATGCGGGCCTCGCCGCCGTGGGACTGGCGGGAGGACACCTCGCGCTCGAGACAGGCGGCGAGGAAGTCCTCGTGGCTCCAGGCATCTGCCCGGGCGCGCTCTGCGAGGCGCTCGACCCCGGCGAGCAGCGAGGGGGCCTTCAGCTCCCGGCACAGGTAGGCGAGGTCCCGGGCGCTGCTCACGCCGCACCCGTGGCCCGGTCGTAGATCGCGAGGCTGCGGACCTCGACCTCGTCGTTCGAGGGCTTCGGGACACCAGCGAGTGCACGGGCTTTCTCCCGGGCCCGGTCATGGACCGGGTCCGTGACGGTGACGTGTCTCGCGAGCACCCGCTCGTGGCGGGCCACCACTTCTCTGCCGAGGGTGACGGTGACCTCGGCGTCGTCGACCTTGACGTGCACGCGTCGACCGACGGCCTTGGGGTGCACCGAGTAGTCGTTGGTCTGGTGGCGCACCCAGTGATCGGCCGGGAGCCGCAGGTCGTGGTGCACGTCCATGTCGGGAAGGACCGGCGGGAGCGCGGTCATCGCGGCGAGGTCCTCGTCGATGCGCTCCGAGGGCCGGCACCGAAGCCCTGAGTGGACCCGCAGGTTGGCCCTCGCCTCCAGCCAGTCGCTGAGCTGGGTGTTGAAGTCGTCGCGGTCGGCGAAGCGCCGCCCGGGCATGAAGCTCGTCTCGAGATAGCCGTTGGTCCGTTCCACGACGCCCTTGCGCTCGGGGTGGCCCTTCGCGAGCACGATCGAGCCCATGCCCAAGGTTCCTTTCAGGCGCAGGTAGCTCTCGGTGTAGATCAAGCGCTTGCCGCGTCTGACCGAGATCGCGGGCTCGCCGTCATAGACACCCATCTTCGGCACCTTGCCGAGCTCGACGAGCAGGTCGAGATGCCCGCCGAGCACGTCGGCGAACTCCTTCGAGCCGATCATGCCGCGCGAGAGTCCAGCGCGAGTAGCAGGGCACGCCGACGAGCACCGGCAGCACGGCGGTCTGGCCGTGGCCGACGGGAATCTCGTAGTCGGGGAACCACAGGTCCCACTGGCACAGCTCGCCCGGCTTGTACTCGGTGCGCCCGAAGGCTTGCGGCACCTGATAGGCCGGGCGGAGCTCGGCGACGCGCTCACGAAGCACGGTGATCCCACGCGTCCAGCCGATGCGCTCGGCCACGACCGTCGCCGGCATGTCCGGCGTCACCGCCAAGAGCCGCCGGATCGCCGGCTCGAAGGCGTCCACCGCGGAGCCGCGACCCTCACGCTCGTACTTCGGTGCGTCCTCGGCGCGAAGTGCCGTCCGCACGGTGTTGCGCGCCACGCCGAGCCTGCGGACGATCGCCTTGATGCTCATCCCCTCGGCCCGGTGCAGCCGTCTGATCTCTGCCCATTCCTCCACGTCGATCACATTCCTTCTCCCGGTCGGGCCGCTGTCGGCGGACCAGGATCGAGTCCAAGCCACTGAAAGCGGTGGATCCCCGGGAGAGGGGGTCAGTTTTCAACCGGGGCGGGCTCAAGGGATCCGCGCAACAGCTCGGCGAGTCAACGACTGTGAGTTGACTCGACCGGGAGGTTCCCTTGGCACCGCACCTGACGTTGCAGCAACGTGAACACACGCGAAGGCTCCGACGAGAAGGAAGGACAATCCGGGAGATCGCGGCGGAGATCGGCTGTTCTCGCTCGACCGTGAAGTCCGTCGTACGCGGTCCCGCCAAGCGGGAGTCCCGCCAGGTCGTGTGGTCACCGGGCCCACTGCGCCTGTCGCTCGCGGATCGTGAGGAGATCAGCCGTGGGCTGTCAGCCGGTGATCCGCTCCGCGCGATCGCCCGTCAGCTCGGCCGGGCGCCGTCGACCATCGCTCGTGAGGTGAAGGCGAACGGCGGACGTTCCCACTACCGAGCCGTGAGGGCGCACCATGGAGCGTATGAACGCGCCCGTCGTCCGAAGACCCCGAAGCTCGCCGGTGGCCCGCTGTGCACGCAGGTCACGGTGTGGCTCGAGGAGTGGTGGTCGCCCGAGGAGATCGCCCGACGTCTCCGGATCGAGTTCCCAGACGATCCGACCATGTGGGTGAGCCACGAGACGATCTACCAGTCCCTCTTCGTCCAAGGCCGTGGTGAGCTGCGCCGGGAGCTCTCCCGGTGCCTGCGGACCGGGAGAGCGCAGCGCCGCCCGCAGGGGCGGGTCGAGCGTCGCGGGCACATCCCGAACATGGTGATGATCTCCGAGCGTCCTGCCGAGGTCGCCGACCGGGCGGTTCCCGGCCACTGGGAGGGCGATCTCATCATCGGCAAGGGCGGCCGTTCCGCCGTCGGGACCCTCGTCGAGCGCACGACCCGCTTCTTGCTGCTGCTCCATCTTCCCGATGGCCGCGAGGCAGAGAAGGTCAACGAGGCGATGCGACAGGCGATCGCCACCCTCCCCGCAGAGCTCGTCCGCTCGATCACCTGGGACCAGGGCAAGGAGCTGTCGGCCCACGCCGCCTTCACCGTCTCGACCGGCGTCCAGGTCTACTTCTGCGATCCGCACAGCCCGTGGCTGCGCGGATCGAACGAGAACACGAACGGGCTCCTCCGTCAGTACATGCCGAAAGGAACCGACCTATCCCTCCACAGCGCGGAGGACCTCGCCCGCTTCGCCGCCAGTCTCAACAACCGTCCCCGCGAGACGCTCGGATTCATGAAACCATCAGAGAAGCTCGCCGAACTCGTTGCAATGACTGGTTGAGCCCGCCCGGCGATAGGGGGTCAGTATTCAGGCGGCGGCGACAGACCTGCGAAAACGTGTCCTGGGTAGCAGAGGTAGCAGGCAAATCCCTATCTATTTGTCCTATGCGCGCGCGTGTGGGGGTGGGGAAGGAAAAAGCTGCTACCCCAGCTACCCTCAGAGCGAAAGTCCTGATCAGAGCGTTTCGGAGGTAGCACGGGTAGCATCTTGCCCCGCGGCCCCCTGCTACCCGCCGTCTTCTGGTCGACGTTCTCGTCATCTCTGGCATCACGGTGCCCCTTCCGCGGCGAGAAGACAGATGCCACCGAAGCCGCGGGTACCTTTGCGACCGGCAGACGCGTACCTCAGCGAAGTCCCGCTGGAGCCGTTCGTAGAACAGCGCCGAGTTCGGGGCCTCGCGGCCGTTGTCGGAGCACCAGCGGCGGAAGTCGCTGTAGAGCGCGGTGCGCGGTACCCACGCGCTTCCCGACAGCACGCAGTTGTCAGTGACAAAGCCGCGAACACTGTCGAGTCGCTCACGGTAGGCGGCGTTCGCGTGCTCGATGCTCGGGGGCACGTCGAAGTGGCCGCGCTCGAGAAGCGTGGTCAGCGCGACGACTGCTCGCACGAGTAGCCCTTCGAGTTCGTCGTGCCGGAGGATCTTCTGCTCGATGTTCGGGTCCTCCATCGGCGTACCGCGGATCACCCGTTCCATCGGGACCACGAGCCATCGCTGAAACCAGGCGTCGGTCTGGTCAGAGGTCAGCGGGGCCTCGTTCGCGGAGAAGATCGGCAGCGCATAGCTCGTGAAGTAGAAGCCGTGCCCGTACTTCCGCTCCGCTCGGACCACGTCGCCCCCCGTCAACTGTTTGAACAAGTCGGTGCGCTTGATCGCACGTGCGTCGAGGTCGCCGCAGATGTTGGCGAGCTTCCCGTAGAGGTCGGCCCCGGCAAAGCGGTTCTCACCGAACGCTTGGAGGGGGATCGCGACGCAGTTCTCCGACCCCGCGAGCGCCCAGAGCAGCTTGAGCAGCTTGGACTTCCCGTTGCCACCGGGGCCGCTCAGGAGCACGGCTTTTTGGAGCGGGTTGTCGGCG
This sequence comes from uncultured Actinomycetota bacterium, assembly GCA_963765505.1. Classification (GTDB taxonomy): domain Bacteria; phylum Actinomycetota; class Acidimicrobiia; order Acidimicrobiales; family Bog-793; genus DATKQY01. The sequence continues at coordinate 131,023 of CAVXWO010000004.1, read as the reverse complement.
TAGAGCGAGTAGCCGATCATCTCCAAGACGAACCCCATCGCGTCCTCGGGGAGGATGTCCATGAGGAACCTCTCGATCCGCGGGCACGTCGCCTCTGTGTTCCACGCCACCGGGATCTGCGTCGTGGACACGACCTCGGGCGAGTGCGGGCGAAGCGTCAGCGTCGCGAGGTCAAGGATGCCGTTCGCCACGTTGAGGTAGGACGTGTCGGGACTGTCGGTGATGGTCGCCTCGAATGAGCGCAGCCACGTCATCACCTCATCGAAGTGCAAGCGCCGGCAGTCGTCGCCGAGCAGCTCTCGGACGCGAGCCCGAACCCACTGGTCGCCATCGGGGCGGTAGACGCCCCCGACGTAGCGCCAGATACGGCCGTCGGCCCCGGAGGCAAGCTGGCCCTCCTGGCGGATCACCTCGCCGAGCCGCGGCGTAATGAGCCGCTTGCGCTCGTCGAAGAACACCGTGGCGGGCATCTTGACAACGCCCCCGCGGTCAGGTGCGGTCGCGACGTTCATGACGCCCACCTCGCGGGGGTCGCGATGCCGGCGGAGAGCCCGCTGGCGATCGTCGCTCGGGTCTCTCGCTCTGCGAGCCCGGCCGCCTCGGCGGCGGCGGTGAGCTCGGCCCAGACGTGTTCGGAGCCGAGGAGTCCCGCTCCGACGAACGTCCCCAGGTAGAAGGCCTGGGCGTTGAGGGTGGAGTTGCGCCGGGAGATCGGCGCCGTGGCGACAGCGTGCGCCCGCTCGAGGAGCACCTTCTCCGCCAGGCTCTCCGCTACCGGCCGCGGCAGGAGCACCGACCGCTCCTGGATCTCTCGCGCTGGCTTGCGGAGCAGCTTCACGAGCCACGCCGGGGTCGGCGCGAGTGCCGCGCCCCAGTTCTCCCAGCCGTACTCGCCGACGCGCGACACGATCGACGGCACCGCGGCGGCGTAGCCGCCTTCGCCTCTCGTGTCGAGCCCGTCGTCGAGCAGTCCGGCGGAGTTGCGCAGCTCCACGCCCGGCCAGGTGAAGAAGTAGTGCCAGCCCCCCGATGGGGTGCGGGCCCGGAGGGTCTGGGGCAGCCTGCCGCGCTTCTCGGTGAGCCGCGACAGGCTCTCGTCGCCGCGGTGGCGGGTGTCGACGTCGAGGACGAACAGCCCCGAGGTCGCCCCGGTGCGGATGCCGACGTTGGCACGCGGCCATCGCGACCACCACGCCCGGATCTGCTCGGGGTCCGTCGTCGCGTCGTGGAACCCGCGTCCGCCGTCCGCCTTGGCGATCTTCGGGAGCTTCGACCCCTCCGCCAGAGGGAAGACGTGCCAGCTGAGGTCCGCGTAGAACAGCGCCCAGTCGAGGGTGTTCATGCCGACCTCCTCGCCATACGAGCCGATATCGCGTCGGACGCCTCGCCGCCGGTCATGCCCGGCCAGGTCTTGATCCGCATGCGTCGGCCTTATGAGATGGGGCGCCGGCGACCGGCGCTATCTGACAGGCGGCCAGCGGGCGCACGTCGTAGCTCGGGATCACGGTGCCCCGGGACTCGTCGCCTCGCGCTTGCCATCCCCACCACCACGTACCAGTGCGCTTACCAAAAAGCGGAGCGTCGTCGGTGTAGGTCTTGAAGTGGCCGCGAACTAAGTGGAGGGCCTTTGGGCCACCGAATCCTGCGGTGCCCCCACCATTCCGTGTCGCCGGAAGTACGATTCGCGAGTAGCGCATCAGGGGGCGGCCGAAGCGCTTGGCGTGCTTCTTTGACAAAGGACCGGCGGGCGTCACCGGCTCAACGGTGACATTCCTGCAGTTCATCAGGGCGATCGTCGTCAGCGCCATGATGGTGGCGTATTGCGCTTCGTCCAAGAGGAACTCGCAGTAGGCCGGTAGCCCGTCACCCACGAACGTCCGGCTGATCAGTCGTCGTTGGTTGCTGATAGTGCCATCGGGGTTGAGCGTCACTATCGACTGCTGTGGGTCGACGTAGACGTGCTTCTGATCTGGGAAAGCATGGAGGGTTGAGACCGTCAGCTGGCCTTCTCCACTCCGAACCGAGGCGCCCCGCCACGACCCGCTACCTGGGGTTCGAGCCTCAATCCAGAGCGAGTCGTAGGGGAGGAGAACGGGACCCAGCTCGCTAAGGAGGCCCGTCTTCGACATCACAGGCAACACGTCGTCGGCCACAACCCGGATATGCGGGACACCGATGGGCTGCGTGGGGCTGTCGAAGACGGCCAGGGCAGACGTTCCCTCTTTCCAGGGACGATGCGCCATCGCGAAGTCGAAGAACCTCACGATCCAGACCTCCCTGGGACGGCAGCTGCAGCGGTCACCGGCCGGCGCCCAGAGGACCGCGAACCGCCTCGACGCGCTGCGCCTCGATGAAGTCGTCCAAGTCCTCGACCCGGAACCTCACCTGGCGCCCGACCTTGACGGCCGGGAGCTGGCGTGACGCCCATGCCCCGCGGACCCAGCGAGGGGTCGTGTTCAAGTACCACGCGGCCTCCTGGGCGTCGAGCAGGCGCGGGTGCGAGGTACGGGCGGTGTCGGTGCTCATGCTGGTCCCTCCGGGGGCGGGTTCGGGCGCGCGCGACGCGACGCGTCCCTGGGGTCGTTCGGCTCCAGCGGCCCGCGTGCCCGGGCCAAGACGCGCCGACGCGCGCCCGAAGGGCGCGTGGACGACGAGTTCGTGCCGGCGCAGTAGTCGGCGATCAGCTCACGCGGGCATCAGCCACGGCGTGAGAACGCCCCCGGAGAAGTCCCGGGGGCGTCATTGTGCGGAGGTCTCGATACTGCCCCTCCACTACCTATGCAAAGGTGGAAGTTTCCTGCTCAGCAGGCTCGGCGGCTCTCGTGGCGGCGGATCTGATCTGCTGGCCGCTCCTCACCTCGGTGCCCGCTGCGGTACCCGTAGCAAGCCGAGCAGCGCGTCCCGCCGCGCTTGGCAACGGCATGCCCCGGCCAGTCGCTCGGCTTCGACAATCTCTGCCTCTTGGCGCCGGCGTTCCCGCTCGGCCTCCGAATCGGCGGCCAGGGTGCCGGGCCGTAAACCGTAGCGGGCCTCGCAGGCGTGGTCTTCCTCTTCCTCGGAGGGTTCACCAACAGCGTCCGCCAGGGCGTCGTACTCGTCACGGTGGCGGTCTCCCTCGGTCGCATCGTCTGCGACATCGGGGGGATACTCCTCGTCCAACCTGGGATCGGGGAGGTAGTGGCACCCCTGCCACTCGTCCCACTCGGGGGTGCGCGGTTCTAGGGACGCGGGATCGCAGAAGTACCGCCGGGCGGTCGGCGAAGGGTCGGCCCGATCTGGCGCCACGTCGCGTCGCGTCGCGAGCTCGGCCTTGACCACCGCGGCCTTGGCGACGGCGCGATCTCGCTCCTCCTGCCTCTCCCGGTACTGCTCCAGCGTCGCTGGAACGTCGAGCGTGGAGAGGCGTCCCCGTCGGTTGGGGACCTTGTCCGCGCGAAGGCGCGGGTCCGTGACGCGCAGGCCGCCGTTGTTGTTGAAGATGCGCTTTCGTACGCACTCTCGGAACTCCTCAGGAGTGAGGCGCCCGACAGCCGTTGCACGCCGACCGTCGGGGCCGTAGTGGGGGAACTCCTCTCGGGTGAGCCAGCCGAAGGACGTCCAGATGCGGTCCTTCTCACGATCGACTAGGTGCCTCGGCGCGCCGCGCGCTCCGCAGGAAACCCCGCAGAGACGCTGAGTCCTTCGTCGGCGACGAAGGACTCAAGGGCCCGGGCCTGCTTGAGGTTGTCGCCGAGGACCGCGGTCCCCTCTCGGCGCGGCTCGCGGCGGGGCAGGGACGTGCTGGGAGACAGCTTCCGCACCGCCCGGGCCGCAGCGTCGACGCGCTCAAGCCGCTCCATCTCGCTCAGGAGGTCGCGCGTTCTCCCTCGTCGTGTGGATGTACCGGTGGTAGTCCCACGTCCCATAACAGGCTCAGCTTACAACGCTGTGATTCTTCTGGCGCCGATCCGTGCCAGAAGACGCCGGGTCCGACAGTGGGTCGTCGCCTCTGGACGGGGGGGCGCCACGGCGCTCGGCGCCAGCGGCTCACCCCCGAGCAGCGTCGCGAGATTGTCGCCGATCTGCGCTCGGCAGGCCCACCACGCCGGCGATGGCAGCGGGGATCGCTCAGTACCCGTGGAGCTACACGCAGATCGCTCAGCTCTTGGACTGAACCGGCTCTCGATCGCGGACTAGACCCCGGTAAGCGTTCGCCGCAGAGGTGACGGCATCGTTGTAGACGTCCTCGGCCAGGTTGCCGTCCATCCCGTACTTCCGATTGATGGCGACGATCTTGTCAATGAAGGCGCGAGCGCGCTCCTCAGCTTCACGCTTCTGGCTCGGGCTCATTGTGTAGCTCCTCCCATAGTCGGTCGAGAATTAGATCAGCAAAGCGCCGGTACTGGTACTTCTGCCGAAGATGATTTGTCGCGAGATAATCGCGTAGCATTTCATTCGTTTCCAGTGCGAACACGAGACTCGCTGCCACGTCGTCTCGGCGCACCGGGAGGCCCGTAGGCCCCACGTACGAGGCTGCGTAGTCGTAGGACGTTGCCGCCATCGCGCGGAATGCCTCAATGTGTTGCTCAAAGAACTTGATCAGCCCTGCGTCTCGCAGCTCAAGTTCAACCTCGGCTACTAGCCCCATGTACTCACCCCCAGAGCGCCTTGCGGACAGCCCATACCGTGGCGACGACCAGTGATATGAGCTGGGCGAAGAATAGCCAGGCTGCGGCGAGATAGAGCGCGTGAGGGTCATTGAGAGCTAAGAGCCAGCACGTGGCGACCGCCACGCATGCGATACCAAGAGAGAAGGAAGTGAGCACTGCCCACACCGGGCGGCGCGCCTTGGCGACGATCGCGGACTTCGTGCCTCCGGGGAAGGAACCCGTAGCGGTGGCGACCAGGCCGAGGAACACAAGCACCAGACCAGCGAGTCCTGCCGATGCCCCCAATAGCGCCAGCACAACGTCTTTGTGCTCGACCACTGGCGCGGATCGTACCCCCAGGCCGGGGAAAGCGGTGGGATGCTCTCATCACGGCTCAAGGTACTCTTGGGGTGCGCGCTGAAACTGACCCACTACCCGCAGTTGAGCCAGAACGCGTTGTGGGTCTTGACGGCAAGTCCCGCCCAGCCACGCGCCCCAAACCAGAGCCCCTCGCTGAGGCGGCGTGGAGGAATAGTCAAGAGTTGTGGATCGGCCCGACCCGCTGATCACGCGGCGACCTCCTCTTCCTGCAGCTCGCTCTCGACCAACACCCCCTTTCGGAACTTCGCGCCGGCGCGCACGAGCGCGACGAGATGGGCGCCGTTGACGCGGCCTCGATGAGCTTGAAGGCCATCGCGAGCCCGGCCGCCCTCGAGCCCGGGCCCTTCGTCACCTTGGTTCGAAGGCGCACCGTCGAGAAGGTCGACTCGATCGGGTTGGAGGTCTTCAGGTGGAGCCAGTGCTCGGCGGGGAAGTCGTAGAAGCAGAGGAGCTGGTCGAGGTCGTCGCGGATCTTGTCGGCCGCCTTCGGCCACTTGGCCCGGAACTCGGCGTCGAAGGCCTTCGCGGCCGTCCGGGCGTGGTCGGCATCCTCGGCGTCGCGGATCTCGGCCAGCATCTTCTTCGCGAGGGGCTGGATCGACTTCGGCAGCGCGTCAAGGGTATTTGCTGACTTGTGCACCCAACATCTCTGCTCGCGGGTCTCGGGGAAGACGTCGCGCAGCGCCGCCCAGAACCCGAGCGCACCGTCGCCGACGGCGAGCACGGGGGCTCGCATGCCCCGGTGGCGGAGATCGCGCAGCAGCGCCGCCCAGGACTCGGTCGACTCCCGGTAGCCGTCCGCGATCGCGACGAGCTCCTTCTTGCCGTCGAGGCGCACGCCGACGATGACGAGGCAGCAGAGCCGCTCCTCCTCCAAGCGCACGTTGAAGTGGACCCCGTCTGCCCAGACGTAGACGTAGTCCCGATCCGCGAGCGAGCGATCCATGAAGGCGCGGTGCTCGGCCTGCCAGGAGGTGCTCAGCCGGGTGATGACCGAGGCCGACAGGCCGGCCGCTGAGCCGAAGAAGCCCTCGAGGGCGGGCGCGAAGTCGCCGGTCGACAGTCCGTGGAGGTAGAGCAGCGGGAGCACCTCGGTGACCTTCGGGCTGCGCCGACACCACGGCGGGACGATCGAGGACTTGAACTGCTGCTTCTTCCCCGTCTCGGGGTCGACACGGCGGTCGTCGACCCGCGGCGCGGTGATCTCCACCGCACCGGCCACCGTTTGGACCTTGCGCGCCCGGGCGTGACCGTTGCGTGTGACCAGCCGACGCCCGTTCTCGTCGCGCTCGGCCGTGAGCTCGGCGCGGTACGCGTCCACCTCGGCCTCCAACGCCGCGGCGAGCATCTGCTTCGCGCCCTCCCGGCAGATCTCGTCCAGCATCGACCGGCCGTCCGCCACGGCGGTCTCGTCGTTCACTACGCTCAGCACTGGCGTTCCTTCCTCGCCGGCGCGTCAACGCCGGCTGCTCGTTCTGATCTCAACGAGGAAGGTACGCCGCGTCTCCGGGCGAGTGGGCGATCCACAACTTCAGGTCATACCTCGGCGGCGTGCACTACCGTGCACTAAGGGGGTGGCACGGACCGGCACGTACCGGCAGTCCCGGGAGGGTGAGATACCAGCTCAGCGGGCATATCGGGGCGAGGTCCAGCGTGCGATTCTGGCCTGGTCAGCCTTCACACGGCTGAGGTCGGGGGTTCGAGTCCCTCAGCGCCCACCGCAAAATGCCTGCTCTACCGGCTTATCGCGACGAGTTGGCGCGTACGAGTCCACCGATCTGACACAAGTCTGATGCGATGAAGGGCCGCGACAGGGTGTGTGCGACTCCGGTTCATCCTTGACACCGTGGCCGCGACAGGGCCGCGACGCGGGCCCTGCGTGACGGGATCGATGGGTCCCGGCACCTCACCCGCCAAGCGCCGCTCTTGTCCCGCGAGATGGAACTCATCGGTCCTCTTTCGTCACACCCGTTCCCGGATCAGGCAGGTACTCGATCTTGCAGCGCAGTCCTGGTGCCTGCGCCAGCCGGCGGTCGGCCGTCACGAGCCTCGCATCGATCACCTCGGCCAGAGCGACGTACGCGGCGTCGTAGGGCGTCACGTTCCGGTGCAACTCCCAGATTCGCGCTAGCAACGGCCGGTGGCTCACTCGTTCCACCCTGAGGTCGGCAAGGTCGGTAAGCGCGAAGGCTGCCCGTCGCTCATCGAGCTCGCCAGCGAGGAGGGCCTTGCGAATGACCGAGACGACCTCGAGGTCGAGGAGCTCGGGGGCAACCAGGCGCTCGCCCTGCAGACGCTCGCGAGCCCGGTCGCCGTCGATGTCATCGTCTGCGAGCGCGGGGGCGATGACCGACGCGTCGACGACGATCAACGCGCCTCTCGATCCTCACGTACGGCATCGCGCGCGAAGCGGAAAGACAGGTGACCGCCGCTTCGCTGACCCGCGCGGGCCAACAGGTCGTTGAGGTCGGGGTGTCGTGCTTCGTCGACCAACCGAGCGAGGAGGTATTCCTGAAGGGACTTCCCCTCGTTCGCCGCGCGCCGGCGGAGTTCGGCGTGGACATCTTCGGGCACCGCCTTGATCTGGACACTCGGCATGCTCCTAGTTTAGCGCCATGCTGGCGCCAACAGGAGCGAATTGGCGCTCATCCCCACGATCCACTCTGGTGGCCGCAATGCCCGCTCGCTCGGGGAGTGGCCATGTCGCGTCATCGCTTGCCGGGTGCCTTCCTACCGGCCGGGGCTGCTTGGGGGCCTTCTTCGCCCCTCCACCCACTCTCGGACGACGTTGAGGTCGAAGCGAACGAAGTGGCCCGCCTTCACGACCGCAATCTGCCGCTCGGCGACCCTGCGGCGCACGTCCCGCTCGCCAACGCCGAGTAACCGAGCGACCGTCTCGATGTCGACGAGCTGTGGGAACCGCAGCTGCTTTCCTGTCTTCTCCGTCACTTGCCCACACTCCCCATGAGTCCCTGGTGGTGGAGTGCGGGAGAGCGAGGAGATACGTGACTTTCGGCCCTGCACGACCCTCGGCGCAGGCGCGACAGTAACTGTTGCCTACGAACGGGAGAGGGAGCCGGGAGGCTGAGAGGTTGACCCTCACGGGTTGACGACCCCCAAAGACCTGATCCGGACAATGCCGGCGAAGGAAGATCGTTCGTAGGCCTTTTCGCGTCTGGGCGCGAATCAGCAGTCCAGCAGTGTCAGCTCGTTGCGGGCCCCCAGATGATGCTTGCCTCCGGCGTCCTCAACTTGGTTCCCACCGACACGGCCCCGATGAGGGCAATCGGGATCTCCGGCGGTCAAGCACCGCTTGGTGCTGATTCGCCCCCATCGTCCCTCGGGACGATCACCACCGGGCAGCGACTGTGATGTGCGCACTTCTCGCTCACCGAGCCGAGCACCAACCCGGTGAACCCGCCATGGCCACGGGAGCCGACGACGAGCAGATCCGCCTCGTTCGACAGCGCGCAGAGCGTCTCCGCCGGATCTCCCTCCAGGACGATCAGGTTGATCTTGACGGCGGGATCCGCGCCGGCGACGGCCGCGACGCTTTCAACCAGGCGCTCCCTCGCGCCCTCGGCGATCGCCTTGTCGTGCACGGGGATGGCATAGATGGCCCTGCCGAATTCGTAGGGGCCGTGCCAGATGAGCACTGCGTCGAGCAACGCGCCGCGCACCGCAGCTTCCTCCGTGGCCCAACGCAGGGCACGCCACGACCCACGCGAACCATCAACGCCGACCAGAATCCGACCCGCCATTCCAACACCTCCGCACTTCCTAGCTTCCGGCCCCGAGGCTCGGCGGGCTAGGGCAGAAGGTCCCCGCCGCTGCGCCCAGCGCGTCGCCACACGCTCCTCCCGTTCGAGCTCGTCGAAGCGCAGCGCCAGGGGGTGGAGCGCGTCCGCCAGCGCGGGCAGCCGGCGCCGTTCGAGGACACGCAGGCTCGATGGCCGCCTCCCTCGGGTTGGCCGATGCCGCGCCGGCGCGGGCCGCGCCGACGGGCCGGCGCGCCTCGTGGGAGGCGTCCGTGCGGCGCTGTGCCGCCTCGCGCCGCGGCCACCAACCCGGCCGAGCGATCGGCCGTGACCGAGGCGGCTGCCTGGACGCCGGGCACGCCGCGGAAGCGGGGCCCGCGGAGGATCCTCCGCGAGCGCAGCCACAGCGGCGACTCTTCAAGCTGCCGACGTCAGGTAGGCGACGCAGCCCTCGAGCGTCGACAGCTCCGGGTAGTCCCGTTCGGGGATCGCCAGCCCGGTCCGTTGGTGCAGCCCGGTCACGAAGTTGAGGAAGTCGATCGAGTCGAGGTCGAGCGCCTCCTGCAGTGTCTCGCTTGCCCCGACCTGGTCGAGGTCGGCTTCCGGCGCCACCTGGTGCAGCACCGTGCGGATGAGCTGGCGTGCCTCGTCGTTGGTCATAGCTTCTCCGGCTCCTGCAGCAGGCGGTCGATCTCTGCGAGGAAGCGGCCCCCCCGGTGGCCGTCGCTCGCCCGGTGGTCGGCGGACAGCGTCGCGGTGACGCACGGCCGCACCCCGAGCAGGCCGTGCTGGGCGACGGGGCGCTCGGTCGCGCGGCCGAAACCCACGAGGGCGACCTGGGGCGGATAGATGACGCCGAACACCGCCTCGACGCCGAGGTCGCCGAGGTTGGTGACCGTGATGGTCGGGTCGCTCATCTCCGAGCTGCGCAGCGCTCCGGCACGGGCCCGCCCGACGAGATCACGCAGCTTCTCCATCAGCTCGTCGAGGGAGAGCCGTTCGGTGTCGTGGATGGCCGGCGCAATCACGCCTCCCGTGCGCAGCGACACGGCTACCCCGACGTGCACCGCGTCGCTCGGGGCAAAGGCGTCGTCGACGAAGAACCCGTTCATCTCGGGAACCTTTGCCACTGCGCGTGCAGTGGCCTTGAGGAGGAGGACCGGCAGCACGAGTCGATCGGGCACCGGGCGGTTGAGGTTCGCCTGTTCGAGCCAGCTGACCGCGGTGCCGACGTCGATGGTCGTGCTGAGGTAGTAGTGGGGGATCTCCCGCTTCGACCGTGCCATGAGGGCGCCGATCGCCCGCCGCAGGGCAGCCTGGCGCTCGGCGCTCGCCGGCTGTGGCGCCTCCTCGGCCCGTGCCGCTGCGGGCGCCTCGGGCGCTGCGGCCGCCGTCTCGCCGAGGGGAGCCGCCACTGGCTCCTTCCGCTCGGCGGCCCGGGTCTCCCGGGTTGCCGCCGGCATCTCGACAGCAGCAGCGGCGAGCCGTACGTCCTGTGCCACGACCGACCCCCTGGGGCCCGTGCCCGTCACGGCGGTCAGGTCGACGCCGAGCTCGGCCGCCAGGCGCCGAGCGTACGGCGAGACCGGCCGGCGAGCCGCGGTCCGCGGTCCGGGTGCCGGCACCGGACGGCCTGCCGTGCCGGCCAGGGCGCCCGCACGGCGAGGCGCACGCCGCCGGCCCGGAGCCTCACCGGCGCGCGGGCGTGCGGCGCGCTCGACGTCGGCCCGGGTGACCGCGCCGCCCGGGCCCGTTCCGTGGAGCTCGGCGAGGTCGACTCCGAGCTGTTGGGCCAGATGTCGGACGACGGGGGAGTGAGCGACGGGGGCCAGGCGCGGCGGCAGAGGGAGAGGCCCTGGCGCGGCGCCGATGGCCGCCGGCGCCGGAGCCGTCACGGGGGCGGGTTCCGGGGCGCCATAGGGCGCCGCGGGCACGGTCGTAACCGTCGGGGCGCTGAGGTGGGCGAGGACTGTGCCGACCGGCACCCGCTCGCCCTCGTGCACGACCAGTTCGTCAACGACGCCGCTTTCGAAGATCTCCGCTTGGATCGTGGCCTTTTCGGTGTCGATCACCGCCACGACGTCGCCTCGGCGCACGTCGTCGCCGGGCTTGACGAGCCAGCGCACCACGGTTCCGGCGTCCATGTCGGCGCCGAGGGAGGGCATGGTGAAGTCGCCCATTCATGCCTCCAGCCGCGTGCACCGCCGCGACCACGTCAGCGGCTTGGGGCAGGGCCGCGTCCTCGAGGTGCTTGGCGTAGGGCATGGGCACCTCGGCGCCGCACACCCTGGACACGGGGGCGTCGAGGTCGTAGAAGGCCTCCTCCGTGATCCGGGCGCTCACCTCGGCCGAGAGGCTGCCGGTCCGCCAGCCCTCGTCGACGACCACCGCCCGGTGCGTGCGCGCCACGGAGCCGAGGATTGTCGCGGTGTCGAGCGGCCGCAGGCAGCGGAGGTCGATCACCTCGGCCCCGACCCCGTCGCCAGCCAGCTGCTCGGCGGCGGCGAGCGCGGTGCGCAGCGTGCCGCCGTAGGTGACGAGCGTGACGTCGTCGCCGCCGCGCCGGACGGCCGCGGCGGTGATGTCGACCGGTCCGGCGTCGTCGGCGAGCTCGCCCTCCATGGGGTAGAGCGCGCCGTGCTCGAAGATGAGCACCGGGTCGGGGTCGCAGAGGGCTGGCCATAGCATCCCGCGGGCGTCCTCGAGCGTCGCCGGGGCGAGCACGCGCAGGCCGGGGATGTGCGCGTACCACCCTTCGAGGCTGTGGGAGTGCTGGGCGGCGAGCTGGCGCCCGGCGCCGGTCGTCATCCGGATCACGAGCGGCACGTTGAACTGCCCGCCGGACATGTACAGCAGGGTGGCGGCGTTGTTCATGATCTGGTCCAGCGCGAGCAGGCTGAAGTTGACCGTCATGATCTCGACGATCGGGCGCATGCCGCCGAGGGCGGCGCCGATGCCTGCACCGACGAAGGCCGACTCCGACAGCGGCGTGTCGCGGATGCGTTCGGGGCCGAACTCCTCGAGCAGGCCGAGGCTCACGGCGAAGCAGCCGCCGTAGCGACCGACGTCCTCGCCCATCAGGAACACGCGCTCGTCGCGCTGCAGCGCTTCGCGGAGCGCCTCGCGCATCGCCTCGCGGTAGGTGACGGTGCTCATCGCGGCGCTGCCTGCCTTCACCGGCTCGGAGGTCACGAAGCGCTCGAGCTCCTCCACCGGCTCGAGGGTGCCGGCTTCGGCGTAGGCGACGGCGTCGTCCAGCTCGGCTGCGAGCTCCGCCTCCATCTGCTCGAGGTCGCCGTCGGCGAGCAGCCCGTCGGCGGTGAGCCGCCCGGCCAGCGCGGGGATCGGGTCGCGCTCCTTCCAGCCGGTCGACCTCCGCCTTGTCGCGGTAGCAGCTCCGGGTCGTACATCGAGTGCGCACGGAACCGGTAGGTGCGCAGCTCCAGGAAGTGCGGCCCGCCGCCGGCGCGGACCGCTTCGGCGGCACGGCGCGCCGCGTCCTCGCACCGCGACGACGTCCATGCCGTCGACCGCCCACGCCGGCACCCGGTAGCTCGCCGCCCTGAGCGACAGGTCCGTCTCGACTCCGGGCGCGCTCGAGCGCGGTCCCCATCGCGTAGAGGTTGTTCTCGCAGCAGAAGAGCACCGGGCAGGTGCCACAGCGCGGCGAGGTTCATCGACTCGTGGAACTCGCCCTCCGCGACGGCACCGTCGCCGAAGAAGCAGGCGGTCACCCGGCGACGGCCCTGCAGGTGGTCCGCGAGGCCGAGTCCCACGGCGAGCGGCAGGCCGCCGGCCACGATGGCGTTGCCACCGTAGAAGCGGGTGGCGGCGTCGAACAGGTGCATCGAGCCCCCGCGCCCGCGGCTGCAACCCTCGAGCTTGCCCTCGAGCTCCGCCATCGTCGTGCGCATCGGGAGTCCCCGGGCGAGCGCATGGCCGTGCTCCCGGTAGGTGGCGACCACGGCGTCATCGGGCGAGAGGGCCTCCATCACGCCGACGGCGCACGCCTCCTCGCCGATGCCGAGGTGGAGGAAGCCGCGGATCGCCGTCTTGCTGTAGAGCTCGACGCAGCGCTCCTCGAAGCGACGGATCCGCAGCATCTCGCGCAGCAGGTGGAGGGCGTGGTCCTCCTCGGGCGAGCGAGCCTTCGCCGCGTCGCTCTTGCGGACCGGCGCAGCCGGAGCCCGCGTCATTGCTGCGCCTCCAGCGTCGAGGTGTCACCCTCGGGCATGCCGAGCTCGCGTGCCTTGAGCAGTCGGCGCATGATCTTGCCGCTCTGGGTGTGGGGGAGGTGCTGGTCGAAGGCGATCTCGCGCGGAGCGACGGCCGCACCGAGCCGGCGGCGTGAGAAGCCGAGCAGGTCCAGGCGGAGGTCCTCGCTCGGCTCGTAGCCGGAGCGGAGGGTGACGAAGGCCTTCACCACCTCTCCAGACGACGGGGTCGGGCTTGCCGATCACGCCGGCCTCCGCCACCGCCGGGTGCTCCATCAAGGTCGCCTCGACCTCGAACGGCCCGATGAGGTGGCCTGCCGACTTGATGACGTCGTCGCCCCTGCCGACGAACCAGAAGTAGCCGTCCTCGTCCTGCCGGGCGAGGTCCCCGCTCAGGTACCACCCGCCAGCGAAGCAGGAGCGGTAGCGCTCGTCCTGGCCGAGGTAGGCACGGAACATCGAAGGCCAGCCCGGCCGCAGCGCCAGCTCGCCTTCCTGGTCCGGCGCCGCCTCGAGGCCGGCGCCGTCGTCTCCGACGATGACCTTGCCGTGCTCGTCCCGCACCAGGACCGTTGCCTCGATCCCGGGCAGGCACCGGCCCATCGATCCCGGGCGGATGTCCATGCAGGCGTAGTTGGCGATCATGATCCCGCCGGTCTCGGTCTGCCACCAGTTGTCGTGGATCGGCAGACCCAGGGCCTCCTGCCCCCACACCACGACCTCGGGATTGAGGGGCTCGCCGACGCTCGCGACGAAGCGGAGCCGGCTGAGGTCGTGGGCCTTGGCCATCTCAGCCCCGGCGGCCATCAGCATGCGCAAGGCGGTGGGTGCGGTGTACCAGACCGTGACGCCCTCGGTCTCGAGCACCCGGTACCAGCGCTCGGCGTCGAAGTCGCCCTCGTCGACGATGCTCGTCACGCCGTGGGCAAGCGGAGCGATGATGCCGTAGGAGGTGCCTGTGACCCATCCGGGGTCGGCCGTGCACCAGTACACGTCGTCGGGATGCAGGTCCAGGGCGAGACGTCCGGTGGCGTAGTGGGACACGACGGCCTCGTGCACGTGCACTGCACCCTTCGGCATGCCGGTGGTGCCGCTCGTGAAGTGCACCAGCGCCATGTCCTCCGGATCCGTGGGAGCGATCTCGTAGTCTGTCCGAGCGTCCGCGAGCACGGCGGCAAGGTCGAGTGTCCCCTCTGGCAGATCACTTCCCGAGGCCGGGGTCCCGGCTGCGAGAAGGACGTCGCGCAGCGTCGGGAGCCGGTCCCTGACTCCTTCCACCTTGTGCCGGTAGAGGGTGGGCGTCGTGACGAGCACGCGGCCCGTGCCCAGCTCCAGGCGTTGGCGGATGGGTTCGGGGCCGAACGCCGGGAAGAGCGGGCACAGCACCGAGCGGTGCTTGAGCGTCCCGAGGGCTGAGACGTACAGCTCCTCGGTACGTGGCATCAGGACGAAGACCCGATCACCCGCCTGCACCTCGAGCGCGTCGAGGGCGTTGGCGAACCGGTTGGAACGCTCGGAGAGGTCGCCGTAGGTGATGTCGCGCCGTCCGCCGCGCCGATCGAGGCAGCGCAGCGCGACGTGGTCGCGGTGCGGTCCCGACGCGTGGCGCTCGACCGCTTCGTGGGCGATGTTCAGGCCGCGTCCTCCAGGCAGCCCGTCCAGAGCGCGCCTCGCCTCCTCCCAGCTGAAGGTTGCGCGCTCGGCTTCGTAGTCGGCCATGTTCGGAGCGCGGCTCGGGGGGGCCGCGGGCTTGTGGATCGTCTCCCATCGCATGGCGTGGTCTCCTTCCCGGGACCGCACGCATGGCGGATCGCCCTGCTGAGCGGACGCTAGGCGCGCCGGCTCGGGCCTCCTAGGGTCGAACGTCACCTCGACGGAGGTGGCCGCCAGCCGGGTCGCTCGGCGGCTGACCGGCGACCGCCGGCTGCAAGCAGCGCGAACCCCTTTCGGCAGGTCGGCGCAGACGAGGATCCGACCCGGAAGAGGCGGCTTCCACGGGCTTCCCGGACGACGAGCACTGGGCGGTGCGCCTGGGGGTCGCAGCTCTCGCCCACGGCGGCGAGCAGCAGGTTGGCGAGACCCCCGTAGACGCGGTCCCCGACGGGGCGCAGCTCGGTGCCGCGCGATGTCTCGACGAGCGCCGCCGTCGGATGGCGACAGCTTCCGGCACAGCCGAAGAGAGCCGTCACGGTGCCGGCGCCGGCGGCGTCCGCACCGATCACGCGCCTAAAGGCGGCGGTCGCCCGGTGGCGGGCGAGACCGGGCTTGTATGGGCTTACGGCTCTAGCCGAATCGGGTAGCGGCGACCATGCTCGTCCTTGGATGGCAACGGCATCGACGCTCGGGTACAGGATAGGCGTGGGCGGTGCGCTCGCCGCCGTGGCGGAGACCCACTCGGGAGTCGTCTTCTTCATTGGTGACCGTGCCTACAAGCTGAAGAAGCCGGTGTCGCTTGGGTTCCTCGACTTCCGTAGCCGCGGGGTGCGTGAGCTGGCCTGCCATCGCGAGGTGGAGCTGAACCGGCGGCTCGCGCCCGACGTCTATTTGGGCGTTGCCGACCTTGTCGACCCGGAGGGGCTCGCGTTCGACCATCTGGTCGTGATGCGCCGTCTGCCCTCCGATCGGTGCCTTGCTGCGCTCGTCACCTCCGGGGCCGAAACTGGAGAGCACCTCCACCGCCTGGCAAGGCTCTTGGCACGGTTCCACGAAGGATCGAAGCGCTCTGCGGACATCGACGCCGCGGCCCGCAGCGACGCCTTGGTCGCGCTCTGGCAGGCGAACGCTTCGGGGATGGATCGCCTCGCCGGGCCGCTCTTCCCTTCGGAGCTCGCAGAGCGGGTGCTCGCGCTCGCCCGGCGCTACCTGGCGGGTCGGGTCGCGCTCCTCGAGGAGCGCATCTCGGCCGGGCGGGTCCGGGACGGGCACGGGGACCTTCTTGCAGACGACATCTTCTGCCTAGATGACGGCCCCCGGGTGCTCGACTGCGTCGAATTCGACGACCGGTTGCGCTACGTGGACGTGCTCTCCGACGTGGCGTTCCTCGCGATGGACCTGGAGCGCCTCGGGCGCCCTGATCTCGCTGCGAACTTCCTCGATGAGTACCGCCGCCAGTCGTGTGACACCTGGCCGGCCTCTCTGGCACACCACTACATCGCCTACCGGGCGCAGGTGCGCGCGAAGGTCGCCGGCCTCCGCGTGGAGGCGGGGGTCCAGCCGGAGCGCTCGGCTCGAAATGCGCGCCAGCTGCTGGGGCTCGCCGGCGCGCACCTGGAAGCGGGCCGCGTGCGGCTCGTCGTCATCGGCGGACTACCGGGCAGCGGGAAGTCGAGCCTTGCGGTGGCCGTCGGCGAGGCGCTCGGCGCCGTGGTCGTCCGCTCCGACGAGGTGCGCAAGGCGCTTGCCGGCATCGATCGCACCACACCGGCCCCTGCCTCGTTCGGCGAAGGTCTCTACCGGCCGGAGGCGACCGCCGCGACCTACGCCGAGCTGTTCGAGCGCGCTCGCTCTTACCTGTCCCGGGGCCAGAGCGTCGTGCTCGACGCCTCCTTCCACGCCCCGGACTTGCGAGTGAGCGCCCGGCAGCTGGCGGCCGAGACAGTCAGCGACCTCGACGAGCTTCACTGCAGCGCACCGTACGGTCTTCTCGAGCGCCGCGTGGCCCGGCGGAGGAGGCGGGACGGCGAGATCTCAGACGCGAGCGTGGCGGTGGTACGCCGGCTGGCTGCGACCGAGCCGGCCTGGCCGACCGCGGTGGAGATCGACACCAGCCGTGCGCCGACGCTCACGCGGCGCGCGGCGTTCGAGCGGCTCGGGATCGGGACCAAGGCCACGGCGCGAGCTACGCAGCGCTCTGGCGGGTGAAGCAGCCCACGTCGAGCAAGCCGAGGCGCGCGGGTCGGGACCTTGTCTTCTGCCCATTCGGGTTGCCAAGTGGGCGAGTGGAGGGCGAGACGAGGTCGCGACGGAGGTCGCGGATCGGCTCGGAGCTGGCGATCGCGAGTGGCGCCCACCGCGGATGCGGTCGTGGGCGCTGGGCCAACGGATCGCGCGGCCAAGCTCCCGCAATTCGCGTGAGGGGAGTGTTCGCGAACCGCGCCACCGCCGATCTGGTCGTCGAGGCCTTGTTGGGAGCGCTGGAGCGCGCGCTCAGCGCCCGAGACAACCGGGCTCGCCCCAGTCGCGCGCCGTGCAAGGCGTGCCTGCGCAGGCCGAGCAATCGCCGCTCGGGCGAGCGTGGGGACGAGGCGGTCGGGAAGGCCGCGGGAGACGAACCTCTCAGGCCTGCCGCGATTCCTCGACGGTGAGCTCGGCCGCAGGATCGGCTTCGAGTCGAGCGTCCGGGATCGGTTCGCCGCTACGGATCGAGTACCCGTACGTCCCCTCCTCGAGCCGACGCTCAGCCCGCGGATTGCCGCCAGCCGGTCGCGTAGGCCGGCCGCGACGGCATCGTCGCCTTGCTCGGCGATGAGCCGCTCGGCGGGGTTGCTCATGTCGCCCGCCTCGTTGGCGGCGCTTCGATCGTCCCGCCCCGCGCCGGCCGTCTCACCCAGCAGGCTCTCCACCCGCGCCCGCTCCGCCTTGAGCAGCGCTCGAGCATGCCCGTCCTTCATCAGCCCTCCGATTGCCATGCGCGACGGCGTCGTCGCGCTCCACGCTAATGGGGCCCGCTCAGCTAATGGCGTGCCCGCTCGCAAACCGACCTTTCGAACGAGCGCGAGAACCGGCCGCGCTGCGCCCGCCGCCCGCGGCCACCGACGGGACCGGGGATCGCTCGGCCGTGCGATCGCACCGATCCGCCACGACCGGGGACGCGTGTGCCGTTCGGTCGCTCCGCGCTCGACGAAGCGCGTACCGGGCTGGCGCCCGCACGTTTTGGGGGACCAACCGGCGCGGATCCTCTACTGGTCGGCCACGATCGAGCCGACGCGCTCGGCGAGGCCAGGGTCGCGTCGGCTGAGGAACCACGCGTAGACGATCGCCAGCACCAGGATCGTGAGCGCGACGTACGGGTACCAGTTGTAGGGGGACGCCTGGCCGGGCTTCGACAGGTAGTAGAGGGGCACGATGATCGAGGCCGCGCCGATCAGCGGGAGCACCAGGTGCTTCAGCGGGTTGAAGGTATCGCGCTTGTACCTGCGGATGAAGAACGGCAGGGCCAGGTTGCCCGCGAGGTAGACGAGCAGGACGAGGATCGTTCCCATCGTCGAGGACTCGGCGAAGAAGTTGACCGGGTTGAGCGGGACGGCCTTGCTCTGCAGGCCGTCGAAGATCGCCCAGACGCCGATGATCCCGAGGGAGATGCCGACGAAGGTGAAGATGGCGTTCGTGGGCGTGCGCCGGGACGGGTTGACCCGTCCGATCCAGCGCGGCAGCAGGCCTTCACGCCCGGAGTTGAACACGAGGCGCGCCTGGGAGTTCGTCCCGGCGATGAGCGCACCGAGCGTCGAGGTGAGGCCGGCGAGGTACGCGAACACCGCGAGCACGCCGATCGTGCTGTGGGCGACGGTGATGAACGGGATCGACGCGCCGTTGAGGGCCTTCACGTTGTAGCCGAAGCCGGACACCGTCGAGTAGGCGAAGAGCAGGTAGCTGACGACCATGATCCCGACGGACAGGAATACCGCGCGGGGCACGTTGCGACGGGGGTTGTCGGTCTCCTCGGCGAGCGCCGCCGAGTTCTCCCACCCGATGAAGAGGTAGATGGCGAGGGGGAAGCCGGCCGCAAGGCCGGAGAAGCCGTTGGTGATGTGGCTCGGCTCGAACGGGATGGCCGAGAGGTGGCCGCCGTTCTTGATGAGCGAGGCGACCGAGACCACGATGAGCACGGCGAGCTCGAAGCCGAAGAACATCCCCGCCAGCTTCGTGGAGATGGCGACGCCGCGGATCATCATCATCACGGCGAGACCCGTGAGGATGACCGTGAAGATCCCCCAGGGCACGTTCCACTTGAAGTAGTAGTTCAAGGTGATCGAGAAGAAGCCGCCCGAGATGGCGATCACGGAGGCCATCGCGACGATGTACCCGATGCCCGCCAGCAGTGCGGTGGTGACGGCGCTCGTCGGGCCGAAGGTCTTTCCGACGAAGGTGATGAAGCCACCCGTGGAGGGGATCACCTTTGAGAACTCTGCGAGCGTGTTCGCGAGCAGGGCGATGGCGACGCCTGCCAGCAGGATCGTGAGGGGCGCTGCTGCGCCTGCCGTGATTGCGAGGAAGCCGAAGCCGAAGTAGAAGCTCATGGCCGGGGCGACGTTCGCCATCGTCGCCGCCGAGATGTCCACCAGTCCGAGCACGCCACGATGGAGGCGGTGCTCGTGTCCGACCTCACCGACCGGTGGCGCCTTCGACTCGGTGACGGGGAGCGGGGCTATGTCGGTCATCGCTGTCCTTTCCTCGGCGTGGGGTGATCAGGGTGGCCGGCCGGATCGGGGAGCCGCAGCAGCGGCTCACGGTCCGGATCCGAGGGTCGCGGGGGTGGCAAGGTCGACTGGGAGCCCGGGGCGCTCGTCGGCCAGGTAGTCCGGTAGCGGGCGCTCACCGATGGCGATGTGGGCGAGGTGGACCTCTGGCTCGTAGGGCGCGAGCTCGGCCAGCACCCGCCCCGAGGCGTCGGCGATCCCTGAGCTCCCGCAGAATCGGAAGCCGGACTCGTCCCCGACCCGGTTGGAGTAGACGTGGGGGAGGCGGTTCTCCGCCGCACGCGCCCGCAGGAACAGCGCGTGCTCGTTCGCGTAGGGATCCATGTTCGCCGCAATGGTCACGAGCAGCTCGGCTCCCGCCGCCGCGACGGCGCGCGCCGGCTCGGGGAACTCGAGGTCGTAGCAGATGATCGGGGCGACCTTCACCCCTGCGAGCTCTACCACCACGTAGCCGTCGCCGGCCCGGAACCAGCGGTGCTCCTCGCCGAAGAGGTGCACCTTGCGGTACGACGCAGCGATCGCGCCCTCTTCGTCGATGCAGATCGCTGAGTCCGCGACGCCCCGCCGGACGCGCTCGGCAGCTCCGACGACGAGCGCCGTGCCCGTGCGCCGCGCCGCCTGCTGAAGCCCCGCGAGCGGCGACGAGGGGGTCGTGAGATCGAGCGGGCGCATGCCGGCGAGCGAGTAGCCGTTGAGGAAGAGCTCGGGGAACACGGCGAGGCCGGCTGCGGGGTGTTCGTCGATCGTCCTGATCGCCGTGGCGAGATTGGCTCCGACGTCGTTCGGCTCGGGAGGGAGCTGGACGATGAGCACGTCGAGCGACCGTTCTGTCACGCTCGCACCTCCCGGCCGCGCCCCCCGGCCCGGCTGTTCGCACGAAGGTAGCAGAGAGGACTCGCGTCATCGTGCCCATCGCGCCTTGCGCTACACCGTGGCTGGCCGAGCGCGCGTCACCGGCCACGCGGCCGTGCGAGGGGGGCGCGAAGGATGCCGGCGATCACCGCTCGCCGGCGGCAGGGCCCTCCGGGAGCGCTCGGATCATCGCCGCGATCTCGAGTGCCGACGCGCCCGCGTCCTGTTCGAGCCCGGCGATGACGCCGGCCCGGTTGCGCGCGGGCTGGTTCTGACTGAGCTTCCACTTCGCCTCGAGACGGGTGATCTGGAGCTCGATACCGACGATCGCCCGCAGCTGGCCCGCCACGTACTCTGCCGGGGCGTCGGCGACGGACCAGGGCCGGGCCCGCTCCGACTCGTGCACGTCGGTGAGCCTCGTGACGAGCGCCCGCTTCCACTCGTCGTCGTCGTGCACGACGAGCGTGCCGTGGAGGTGCACGGTGGCGTAGTCCCACGTCGGGACGACCTTGCCGTGCTCGGCCTTCGTCGGGTACCACGAGGGCGAGACGTAGGCCTGCGGCCCCCGGAAGATCGCGAGCGCCTCGACGCGCTGATCGAACGACGACCATTGCGGGTTCCCCCGCGCGACATGCCCGAGGAGGGATCCCGGCTCCCCGGGCCGCTCGTCGAGGAGCATCGGGATGGTCGAGGCGCTGATGGCTGCGCCGTCCCAGGTGACGAGCTCGGCGAGCGCCACGCGCCGGATGAGCTCGTACGCGGCTGCTCGATCCTCCTGGCGGAAGTGTGCGGGCATGTACACGACAGCAGTGTTGCACCGCGTCGACGAGCACGAGCACGAAGCGGGTGCTCGACTGCGTGAGGCGGTCCACGCGTTCGAGCCGTCCCACGTGTCGGTATGGCTCCGGCGCCGCCAGCCGTCCTGGGGGTTGCTGCGGGCAGTCGTTGCTGCGTGCCGCGGCCAACCGAGCTCACTCGGTGGACCTCGCGCCGGTCGCCCGAGGGTCGACGTGGATCTTCGGCCCTGGACCGGCGCCAGGCGGTCGCCATCCCGACAGCACCTCACCGACCTCCTCCAGGCCGACTGTCGCCGCCACCAGCGGACGCGGGTCCACCGAGCCGCTCGCGTAGTGCTCGATCGTCGAGACGAGGCCTGGTGAGCCGCTCAGAATCCCGACAGCGGTGACGTCTTTGAGTGCCATCGTCCGGGTGTCGATGGTGCTCGGGCGCGCCGCGAGCCCGACGTAGACGACCCGTTTGCCCGGCTCGACGAGATCGAGCGCGAGCGCAGGCAATGCGGCTGCATCCGAGGCGTCGATGACCGCGTCGAAGGCCAGGCGCGGCAAGGACTCCATCGTCCACGCGCCGTGCACGCCGAGCGCCCGGGCGAAGTCGAGGGAGGACGCCGACCGGCCCATGACGTGCACTTCGGTCCCGTGCGCGAGCGCGAACAGCGCGACGAGCAGACCGATCGTGCCCGGGCCGAGCACGAGTAGGCGGTCTCCCCGCTCGAGGGCGGCGCCCCCGACCGAGCGCAAGGCGTTGCCGCCCGGCTCCACCAGCGCTCCGGCGACGGCATCCACCGCGTCGGGTAGTGGGCGAAGCGCACTTACCGGGACGGCCATCTTCTCGGCGAGTGCACCAGCGAAGCCCCCGCGAATGCCGATCTCGTAACGGTCGTCGCATACGTGCTGCCGTCCGCTCCGGCACGGACGGCACGTGCCGCAGCCGAGCATGGTGTCGCCCGTCGTGCGTCTGCCGATCCACGCCGGATCGACGCCGTCGCCGACCGCCGACACGGTCCCGCACCACTCGTGGCCGAGGCGCATCGGGTACTCGGCGTGGCCCTGGTGCAGATAGGCCATCCGGCCGGTGAAGAACTCCACGTCGGTGCCGCACAGACCGACCCGTTCGATGTCGACCACGGCTTGACCCGGCGCGGCGGCGGGAGGCTCGACCTCTCGCACCTCGGCCCGCCGTGGAGCGGTGAGGACGAAGGCTCTCACGGCGCGACCGCACCGGTCACCGGGTGACGACGACGGCGCCGCGTGCCACGCCGCCGCCGGCCGAGAGCTCGGGCCGGACGCCGGCTCGGAGCCACCGCATGGCCGTCCGCCCGTTGCGGCACCAGGGGGGCGTGACGGGGGAGCGACCGCACGTTGCGGAGGCTAGACCACGGTCCTCGGAGGAGTGGAAGCCTGTCGGAACGCTGCAACTGTTCGCGGCGCGCCGGGTGGGAGCGACACTGGCTCTCCGCAAAGGAGAGTCTGGCTGGTGGTGCTCGTGTTTGATCACGGCTCGGGCAACGGCGAGAGAGGGGATCGACATGGGTCGCACAGCAGTGGTCACCGGAGGAGCCAGCGGACTCGGACAGGCCAGCGCGCGACGACTGGCCGAGGACGGCGTCACGGTCGTCACGGTGGACATCTCCGCTGACGCCGACGTCACGGTCGACGTCTCCGACGCCGCGGCGGTCGAGCGAGCGGCCGCGCGCATCGGACCAGTCGACATCCTGGTCAACAGCGCGGGGATCATCGGCCCGAACAAGGTGCTGTGGGAGATCGAGGACGACGAGTGGGCCAAGACGTTCGCGGTGAACGTCTCGGGCACCTTCCATCTGTGCCGGGCCTTCGTTCCCGGCATGCGGGAGCGCGGTTGGGGGCGGATCGTGAACTTCGCGAGCATGGCCGGAAAGGATGGCAATCCGCGCCTATCCGCGTACTCGGCCTCCAAAGCCGCCGTGATCGCGATGACCAAGTCGCTCGGAAAGGAGCTCGCCACGAGCGGCGTCCTCGTCAACGTGATCGCTCCTGCGCTGATCGAGACGCCGATGAATGCGGACACGTCTCGTGAGGTTCTCGAGTACCTGACGAGCCTGATCCCGATGCGCCGGTTGGGTCGCGCGGAGGAAGTGGCTGAGCTCCTCGCCTGGCTGGCATCGGACAGGTGCACCTTCTCGACGGGCGCCGTCTACGACATCAGCGGCGGCCGGGCGACCTATTGATGCGGCGCGCATGCAGCTCCGGGTCCCGCCGGCCATGGATGAGCGAAGCCGGCGCTCCGTGGCTCCGTCGGCGCCTCGTCGTCGGCCCCGGGGACCGAGCGCGCATCGGAGCGCTCGCCCCGCCAAGCGCTGACCTCGTGGTCTCGCCTCTACCGGGCGCCGGTCCACCGGGTGGAGCGGTGCCCGCCTCGCTACAACGCGTCGCCTCGAGGAGCGCCTTCAGGTTCTCCGCCGCCACTTCGAACTGACGCTTGGTCAATCGCACGACCACGGCGGCAACGGAGGGCGTGGTGCCATCCATCGGAGCGCTCCGGGCGCGCGCTCTATTTGAGCAAGCTCGCGCCGACGTTGACAGTCATCGCGAGCAACACGGCGCCGAACAGGTACGAGATGAGCGCGTGGCGCAGTGCCGTGCGGCGGATCAGCTTGTCCTCGATGTTCGTATCGGAGACCTGGAACGTCATC
The DNA here is from genome assembly GCA_963765505.1 of uncultured Actinomycetota bacterium. Classification (GTDB taxonomy): domain Bacteria; phylum Actinomycetota; class Acidimicrobiia; order Acidimicrobiales; family Bog-793; genus DATKQY01. The sequence continues at coordinate 107,305 of CAVXWO010000004.1, read as the reverse complement.
CCGATGGTGAAGGCGACATAGGCAAAATCCGAATACACGGGTTGGTCGTCCTCGTTGAAGGAGATGCCCCCGGCAGTGCCCGCGTAGTAGAGGCGCGCGTAGCGCAGCGTGAAGACGGTGTGCACCACCAGCCACGAGGTGACCAGGCTCAGCACGGCAAGCCCGAGGAACCCGGCGACCTCGTAGCCCTTGGACTTGGCGGCGTGGATGAGCGTGAACCCGACGCCCACGATGCAGATCATGCTCGCGAGGATGAGGACCAGGTCGGTAATGCCGCGACTCGGGTCCTCCCTCGTGGCGACGCGTGCGACGTCCTTGGCGTCGAGCTGCCACAGTGGGGTCCAGATCCGGATCAGGAAGATCGCTGCCGCGACGTCCCAGCCGATGAGTGCCGCTCCCTGCCATGGCAGGACGAGGGTCACGAGGAGGCCGACGACAAAGCCGGGGATCGCGGCAATGAGCAGCTGGCCGCGCTCGTGCGCAGTCCGTTGCTTGGCGTCGCTCCGCGTGCGCTTCACCGGTCTCCACTTCTCCGTTCAGCCCTCACGCAAACTCGCGGCCAGCTGGCGGTCTCCCGGCCGCGGGGGTCGGGAGACGGCGGGTCGTCGCAACGATAGAGGCCAGCTGGCGGGTCTCCGGGGGTGATCGCTTCGGCTGAAGGCAGGCTACGGTCGCGACGCAGCTCCGCGGACAGCGCCCGCAGGCCCGGGGACCCTCCACCGGGCGGTCGTGGCGCCCGCCGAGGCGGTGTCGTTCAGGTGGTCGTGCGCGGGCGGGACGGCCGTGGATCCTGGCCGAACGTCGAGGCGCCCCAGGCCCCTGCCCACGCCCTCGCCGCCGGTCGCCCGATCGACTGCTCCTTCGAGCGGGACGAGGTCCGGCGACGGTCTCCCGTCGACGACGCCTTCGTCCGAATGCGACACCGGCTCTGCCACGATGGCGGCGTGGACGGCTCGTCGGCTCGTGCGGCCAGGGATGGCGGCCAGCCCGACATCGCGGCGCTGCAGATGCTGCGGCACGCGAAGGACCGGATCGACCGTGACTATGCCGAGGCGCTCGACGTCGCCAGCCTGGCGGCGATAGCGGGGTATTCGCCCGCGTACTTCATCCGGGCGTTCCACGCCGCCTACGGCGAGACGCCCGGGCGCTACCGGACGCGCCGGCGCGTCGAGCGCGCCTGTGAGCTGCTCCGTTCGGTGAACCTCACGGTCACCGAGATCTGCCAGCTGGTCGGCTTCGCCAGCCTCGGGACGTTCAGCGCTCGCTTCACCGAGCTCGTCGGCCGCTCGCCCTCCGCGTACCGGCGTGAGGCTGCCCGCCAGGGCGGTCCGGTGCCGATCCCCGGCTGCTTCGCGCTGATGTGGCGCACCGGGCTCGTGGCCTCGCCGCTCGACGACCAGCCCGAGGCGACCTCCTGATCACCGCGCTTTCGGAGAAGCCCGGCCGAAGCGGCGCGACGTACCGTGGCCGGGCCGCGCGGTTGCGTGGAAGCGAGGAGGCGAAGGCGACGATGATCACCGGCATCTCGTTCGTGTCGGTCTGGGTGCTCGACCAGGACTCGGCCAAGGACTTCTACACGAACAAGCTCGGTTGCGAGCTCACGAACGACATCCGGCTGGACAACGCAATGCGCTGGCTGACCGTCCGTCCGGAGGGGAGCAGTGCTCAGGAGCTGCTGCTCATGGACCCGTCGCACTCCATGCTCGACGTGGCGACGGCCGAGCAGGTTCGTGCGCTCGTGGCCAAGGGGGCCCTGAGCCCCGGGGTCATGGCGACGACGGACTGCCGGGCGGACCACCGCCTGTTGTCGAGCCGCGGGGTCGAGTTCACCCAGGCCCCGGCGGAGCGTCCCTACGGGGTCGAGGCGATCATCCGCGACGACTCCGGGAACTGGTACAGCTTCACCGAGCGGACGGTCTGAACGGCGCTTCACCACGTCGTGGCGGCCCGATATCGTGCCCCGATGGACGCTTCACAGCAGCGAGCGCTCGGCGCGTCGGGGCTGGCGGTCTCGCCGCTGTCCCTCGGGTCATGGCGGACGTTCGAACGGATGAGCCGCGAGGAGGGCCTGGCAGTCATGCGCGCCGCCCGTGAGCTCGGGGTGAACTTCTTGGATGACGCCCGCTACGACGACGAGACCGGGACCGCCCCGATCCCGACCGGCTACTCCGAGGTGCTCTTCGGCGAGCTGTTCCCGCGGCGGGCTGGCCGCGGGACGAGACGGTCGTCGCCAACAAGCTCTGGTGGGAGTTCTGGCCGGAGCAGAGCGCCGCGCAAGAACTCGCCGGTTCGCTCGGGCGCATGCGGCTCGACCACGTCGACCTGATCTACGCGCTGCCGCCGCCCGAGGCCCTCGGCGTGGCCGGGGCGGTCGAGGAGGCGGCCGGCCTGGTCGGCTCGGGCGCGGCGCGGGCCTGGGGCGTCGCCAACTGGTCGGCGAGCCAGCTGGCGGAGGCGTCGCGGGTCGCCACCGAGCGGGGCGTCCCCCAGCCCGTGGCCGCGCAGCTCCCCTACAGCGTCGTGCAGCGCTCGCCGGTCGAGGACCGCGAGACGCTCGCCGCCGTGCACGACTCGGGCTGCGGCGTCGTCGCCTCGTTCGTGCTCGCCGGTGGCGTCCTCACCGCGAAGTACGAGACGGACCCGCGCACCGGGCGTGCCGCGGGCACGCTTGCCGATCCGCAGGTCGCGCGGGCGAGGAGGGCCGCGGTCGAGCTCCGGGCGATCGCGACGGACCTCGGGAGCTCGGCGGCTGCCCTCGCCGTGGCCTTCGTCCTCGCCAACGCCGCCGTCGCGAGCGCCCTCGTCGGCGCGACGACGCCGGCCCAGTTGGAGGAGACGGCGCGCGGCGTCGACCTCGCGCCGTCGCTCGGCGCGGCCGAGCTGGAGCGTCTCCGGACGATCGGCGCCGCGGCCGGACAGGGGGAGCCCACTGGGGCGAGCAAGGATGAATGATCCCGTATAGGATCGCAGCTGATGACCCCGCTGGAGCAGCTGCTCGCTCGGGAGGCGATCCGCGACCTCCTCGCCCGGTACTGCGCCGCGTTCGACGACTACGACTGGGACGCCTGGGAGAGGATCTGGACCGAGGACGTCGTCTGGGTCGTCGACGGCACCCCGATCGAGGGGCTCGACGCCGTGCGGGCGTTCATGACGACGTGCCTGCCGCCCGAGTACCGGGGCAAGCACATGTGCTCGAACCCCGTGATCGAGCTCGCCGAGGACGGCGAGCACGCCGAGGTCCGGACCGACGTGGTCTGGATCGCGCAGAACTTCGAGAACGCGATCGTCGGCCGCTACGTCGACACGCTCGTGAAGCGTGGGGACCGCTGGCTGATCTCCCGTCGCGAGGAGTGGACGATCCCGCACAAGCCCGGTCCGCCCCCGATGTCCGAGGGGGCGGCCGAGCTGAGCGGCCCGAACATGCGCACCTGAGCCGGCCGGACGCGAGCAGCCGAGCGGCCGGGGTGTCAGCCGCCCTCGCCGGCGTCGAGGAAGGCGCGCACCGCCTCCAAGAAGACGTCGGGATGGGTGACCTGGATCCAGTGCGCCGCGCCCGGCACCTCGCGGAAGGTGAAGCGCGGGTTCGCGGCCAGCATCCGTTGCGCGGTCTCGCTCGGGAACACGGGCGAGGGCTCGGCCCGCATCAGCAGCGTCGGGCAGGGGATCGCCGCCACCTGTCCCCAGAGCACCTCGCCGAACTCGGCACCGTTCGGCGGGGCGAAGAGGCTCGACAGGTGCGCCTCGTCGCATCGCCAAACGACCGTGCCGTCGCCGAGCTCTCGCAGCGCGTGCGCCAGGCGGCAGTCGGCGAACGAGGAGGGGAAGCCGGCGAAGTTGGGTGAGCTGCGCAGGTACTCCTCGGCCGCGGACCAGCTGGCGAAGGACGACGGCGTCACCGGTCGGGGGCTGTCGTCCGACGCGAAGGCGGCGGCGTCGATCGGCCCGGCGTCGACGATGACGAGCCGCCGCACACGCTCGGGGTGCTGCGCCGTGTACGCGATGGCCACGGCACCACCCATCGAGTGCCCGATGAGGTCGAACGTCTCGAGATCCAGCCCGTCGACCTGTGCCGCGAGGTCCTCGACGAACCCGTGGAGCGGGTAGTCGCCGTTCTCGACCCAGTCGCTCGCCCCGTGGCCGCGCAGCCCGGCCGCGATCACGTGGCGAGTGGGCACGAGCTACCGCGGCAACATCGTCCCACTCGTGGGGGAACGCCGTGTAGCCGTGGACGAGGACGAGCGGGAACGCCTCGGGATTGCCGTAGTCGAGGTGGACGATCCGTCGACCGTCCACCGTTAGCTCACGTTCGGCTGGCATCGATGCTCCTTGTCCGACGCCCTCGCGGGCATCGCCAGCCTCCCCCTCGGTCAGTGTGGCACGCGCGCTGCGGAGGGCGCTTGCGTCGGGGCTCGCCGCGGTTCGCGGGCGGCGCCCCGGCTCGGCGCTCCGACCCAGCGGGACTGCGCGAGGGGCCCGACGGTAAAGTGCCGCCCGACGACGGGGGCCGGGGGGCGGGGACGGTCCGCACGGGCACCAGCCAAGGGGAGACGACGTGAGCCAGCAGAGCCAGCTGAAGACGCGCACGCGGGTCGTGACACGCGACCCGGGACGTTCGACCGAGGGGGTCGACGCTGACATCTGCGTCGTCGGCGCCGGGATCTCCGGCATCTCCGCCTCCCTCGAGGCGGCACGACTCGGGCGCCGGGTCGTGCTCGTCGACGGCCTGCCCGCGCTCGGGGGCCAGGCGGTGAACTCGATCATCGGGACGTTCTGCGGCCTGTTCTCCAACGGCGCGGAGGGCGGCTACCAGGTGACCCACGGGGTGGCCGACGACATCTTGCCGCGACCTCGGCGAGGCGGGCGCGCTCCACTACCGGCGGGGCCCGATGACCACGGTCGTGATGTACGACGAGGTGGCGCTGTCGCGCTGGGTCGAGGAGGCGGTGCGGCGCGCCGGGATCACGGTCGTCGTCGGGGCGGTGATGCGCGAGGTGCGCGTCGAGGACCGGCGCGTCACGGCGATCGACTTCGCCACCCGCTACGGAGACGTGCGGGTGACGGCGAACGGGTTCGTCGACGCGAGCGGCGACGCGGCGATCGCCTGGTTCGGCGGGCTCCCGTGCCGGGAGCCCGCCGAGGGGCCGATCTACGGCTCGCAGATGATGGTCCTCGAGGGGATCGGCGACGGGACGTACCCGACGATGGACGAGATGCACGGACGGCTGAGGGAGAAGGCCGACGCCTACGGGCTGATCCGCAAGGACGGCTTCGCCATGAGCTTCCCCTCGCGGGGCACGGCGCTCATGAACATGACGCACGTCGAGACCCCGCTCGAGCCGGTGGCCGCCTCCAAGGTGGGGCTGGAGGGCAAGGCGCAGGCGGACCGGGCGCTCTTGTTCTTGAAGGGCGAGTTCCCCGAGCTGTTCGGGCCGGCCAAGGTGCGCGCCTACGGCTACCCGGGGATCCGCCAGACCCGCTGGATCGTCGGCAGCCACCAGCTCACCGTCGACGAGGTGCGCGACGGGACGCCCTTCGACGATGCCGTGGCGCGCACCGCGTGGCCCATCGAGCTGCACAGCAGCGCCGAGGGCTACGTGTGGGAGCCGTTCGACGCGGACCACATCCACTACGTCCCCCTCGCATCGATGACGCCCCCCGACGTCGACAACGTGGTCGCCGCCGGGCGTTGCATCGACGGGGACGCGGCCGCCCTGTCGAGCGTGCGCGTGATGGGGCCCTGCATCGCGATGGGCGCGGCCGCGGCGCACAGCCTCGATCTCGCCGGGTCGTCGAGCGTGCACGAGATCGACGTCGCGGCGCTCCGGGAACGCCTCGCCGACAACCTGGTCCGCACCGACTAGGCGACCGCTGCGAGCGGGTCGGGACCGCCACCACCTGAGCTCGGGCCTGTCCCGCAGGGGGCGTGCGACGGTCCGCTATGGTGCGCGCAATCCGGTCAACGATCGGCGCGGGGTGCTACGTTCTGTGCGCTCGGCGGTCGCTCGGAGGGCATCGGGGCGGTCGGGACGACGGGCGGTCCGGTGCCCGGAGGGGGAGTCGCGATGACGAAGAAGCTGCGCAGCAACGTCGAGGTCGGCTCGGTCGGCTGGGCGATCCGGCGCGCCGAGTGGTCCGCCTTCGGGATCTCCGAAGAGGACATGACGAAGCCGAAGATCGCCATCGTCAACTCCTCCTCGACGCTTGCCGCCTGCTTCATCCACCTCGACGGCATCGCCGCGAGGATGAAGGATGCGATCCGCGCCGCCGGCGGCGTCCCCTTCGAGGTGCGGACCGCCGCGCCGGCCGACTTCATCACGGGCGCCGGCCACCGGGGCGGCTACATCCTCTCGGGACGCGACCTGATCGTGAACGACGTCGAGGTGGCGGTCGAGGGCGCGCTGCTCGACGGAATGGTCTGCCTGGCGTCGTGCGACAAGACGGTGCCCGGCCAGCTCATGGCGGCAGGCCGGTTGAACATCCCGACGATCGTGGTGCCCTGCGGCTACCAGCCGAGCGGGACCTACCGCGGCGAGCACATCGACATCGAAGACGTGTGGCTGAACGCGGCCCGGCGGGCGACGGGCACCGCCTCCTTCACGACGGAGGACCTCCGCGAGATGAGCGAGAACGCCATCCTCGGCCCGGGCGTCTGCGCCGGGATGGGAACCGCCAACTCGATGCACATCGTGACGGAGGCGCTCGGCATGGCGCTTCCCGGCACGACCCCGGTGCTCGCCAATAGCGAGAAGATGTGGGAGGCCGTCGAGCTCGCCGGACGTCGCATCGTCGAGATGGTCTGGGAGGACCTCACGCCTCGGGCCATCCTCACTGCCGACGCCTTCGCCAACGCGACCATGGCGATGCTCAGCGTGAGCGGCTCGATCAACACGATCAAGCACCTCCAGGGCATCGCCGTCGAGGCGCGTTGCCCGGTCGACGTCTACGGCCTGTTCGAGCAGCTGGCAGACGACGTGCCGCTGCTGGCGGCCGTGCGCCCGAACGGGGAGCACGTCATCGAGGAGTTCGAGGCGGCCGGGGGTGCCCTGGCGCTCATGAAGCAGCTCGAGCCGCTGCTCCGCACCGATGCGATGACGGTGACGGGGCACACCGTCGGCGAGAATCTGCGCGACGCGCCGTCGGTGGGCGACGAGGTCATCCGGAGCATGGACAACCCCTACTCCCGGCGACCCGCGATCGTCGTCATCCGAGGCTCGCTCGCCCCCGCGACGGGCATCGTGAAGCTCGCCGTCGCCGACGACCGGGAGCTCACCTTTACGGGCACGGCGCACATCTTCGAGTCCTCGGCCGAGTCGCTCGAGGCGATCCAGCGCGGCGAGGTGAAGCCGGGCGAGGTCGTCGTGCTGCGCGGCATCGGCCCTCGGGGGACGCCGGGCATGGGCATGGCCTCCAACACCGTGTTCGCGCTCGACGGCAAGGGCCTCCTCGGTGACGTCGCCGTCGTCACCGACGGCCAGCAGTCGGGACTGTCGAACCGGGGGCTCGTCGTGAACGAGGTGTGCCCGGAGGCGGCGGCCGGCGGGCCCATCGGCCTCGTCGAGAACGGCGACGTCATCTCGATCGACGTGAACCGGCGCGTCGTCGACCTGGAGGTCCCCGAGAGCGAGCTGGCGGCACGCCGGGCCCGGCTGCACGAGGCTCCGGAATCTGACGAGCACGGCTGGCTCTCCATCTACCGACGGCTGGTGCGGCCGCTGCAAGAAGGCGGCGTCCTGGTCGAGTGAGCGCCCGGGCGGTGCCGCTCCCGTCGGGGCGTCACCCGGTGGAGCACGGCCGTTCGGGGGCAATGGGTGTCCTCGGCCCCGGTCCTGGATCCAGTCTCAAGGGCGCGGAGTGGACAAGATCTGATGAGCAATTTCGTACACGAGGGTTGCACGCAATGCCGTTGACAGTTCTTGAAGAGGCCGGATACTGTCGGCCGCACGGGGGAGACGTTCGAGGGCAAGGGGATTGCCTGCACCTTTCCGCGCGGCGCGTGTCGGGACGCTCGGACGGTCTGCCCATGCGCTCGAGCCCACACTCCTCCCGACGCGCTGAGCGGATGCGCCCGCGCACGGCACGTCCCGCGTTGCGTCGGAGGGTTGTTGCGAGCTGTCGTTGCCGAGGGAGGGCGTCGTGGGATCCGACCAGGGACCAGGTCGGCGCGACGCGGGTGAAGGGGGAGCGTGAGGGACGTGGTCGGTAAGGTCCCGGCGCTCAACGTGTCGAAGATGTCCGTGACGTACGGCAACGTGGTCGCGGTGCACGACGCGACGTTCGTCGTGAACGAGGGCGAGTCCGTCGCCATCGTCGGTCCGAACGGCAACGGCAAGAGCAGCATCGTCATGGGCATGGTCGGCCTCGCGGCGCGCCACGGCCGGGTCGAGATCTTCGGGGCCACGGCGCCCTCGGGGGACGTGATGTTCATGGCGCGCCGTGGGCTCACGCTCGTGCCGGAGCGTCGGCAGCTGTACCCGAACCTCTCGGTGACCGACAACATCGTGCTCGGCTGCTACAGCTGGACCCGCAACCTGCGCAAGGCGCGCACCTCCGAGCCGTACCAGCGCGCGCTCGAGCTCTTCCCGGACCTCGAGCCCCACCTGCGCCAGATGGCGGGCACGCTCTCGGGCGGCCAGCAGCAGATGGTCGCGATCGCGCGCGGGCTCGCGGCCAATCCCAAGATCCTCGCCGTCGACGAGCCGTGCCTCGGGCTCGCCGAGGCGATCAGCAAGCGCGTCTACGAGGCGCTGTCACGGATCCACCAGGAAGGACGGACCCTGATCATCGTGGAAGAAGCGCCAAAGCGAGCTCTGCAGATCGCGAGCCGGCAGGTGGAGGTCCGCAATGGCGTCGTCGTCTGAGGTGCGGCGTCGGGCGACGCCCGGCCCCGTGGAGGCCGTGCGATGAAGCTCGGCAACCTCATCATCGCGGGACTGATCACCGGCTCGATCTACGCCGTGTTCGCCGTCTGCGTGGCGCTCTGGTTCCGGGTGAGCAACATCTTGAACCTCGCGGTCGGCGACTTCGCGATGATCGGCGCCCTCGGGGTCGACAACCTCGTCCGCGTGCACCACTGGCCGGTGGCCGGCGGGATCCTCGCCACGCTCGCCGCGGCCGGCGCCGCCGCCTACCTGTACGACCGGGTCATCCTCCGGCTCGCCCAGGACGGCAAGCGCCGCCAAGAGGGCATCGTCATCACGTTCTTCTTCACGTTCGCGCTCTCGTTCTTCCTGGAGGGCCTCGCGGAGATCCTCTTCGGGACGAACGTCTACGCCGCGCCGACGCTGTGGCAGGGCAACTCGCTCAGCCTCGGCTCCCTCCACTTCGAGCGCGCGGGGCTGCTGGTCCTCGGCTGTGCCGTCGTGAGCGGGGTGCTCTTCACCGCTTTCATCCGCTACACGCTCGCCGGCAAGGCGGTCGAGGCGTGCGGCGAGAACTACATCGGCGCGCGCATCGTCGGGGTCGACACCCGCCAGTACCGGCGGAGCATTTTCGTCGTGACGGCGGTTCTCGCCGCGGTCTTCGGCATCCTCCAGTCGCCGCTCACCGGCTACTCGTTCAACACCGGCTCGGCGATCAGCCTCACCGGATTCATCGCCGCCGCGTACGCCGGCTTCCAAAAGCCGGGCGCGCCGTCGTCGCCGGCGTGGCGATCGGGGTCCTCGAGTCGATCCTCGGCGGCTACGTGAGTACGCAGTACAACGACACGATTCTCTACGCGATCCTTGCCGGCCTGGTGCTCCTGCGGCCGAGCGCGATGGGCCTCGACGTCGCGGTGGGGAACTAGCCGTGGCGACCTCGGTGCTCACGGGCAAGCCCTCGCGCGCCGCCTCGGCGCGCTCGGGACGCGGCACGACGCTGCGGGGACCCCTGCTCTCGACGGGCTTCGTGCTCGTTGCCGGCATCGTCATGATGGCGTTCTTCGCCCAGCAGTACGTCGGCAGCGTGTTCGTCCTCTCGCTCACGTACGCCATCGTCACCGCCGGCATGGCGATCCAGATCGGCTTCAGCCAGCAGATCGCCTTCAGCCAGTCGGTCTTCATGGGCCTCGGCGCCTACGGCGTCGCCGCGCTGAACGTCGACGCCGGCATCGGTGTCCCGCTGGCGGCCGTCATCGTGACGATCGGCAGCGGCATCGCGGCGACGCTCATCGGCAGGGTCGTCACGAAGGCGCCGGGGCTCGCCCTCGCGGTGGCGACGATCATGTTCCCGCTCATCGCCACCGGCTACCTCGCCTCGGCCGGCTATCTCGGCGGGGCCGTCGGGATGCCCCTCACCGGGAGCCTGTGGACGTCGAGCTCGGTCACCGCGACGGTGGTCGGCAACGGCCTCGTCGTGGTCGTCATCATCTCGATCGTCACCTTCATCGGTTCACGGATCCTGTCCTCGGACATCGGTCTCGAGTTCTTCGCCCTCGGTGTCAGCGAGGGGACCGCGGCGGCGATGGGCGTGTCGACGCCACGGCGCAAGCTCGAGCTGTTCGTCGTGGGATCGATGCTCGCGTCGCTCGGCGGCGCCATGTACGCCGGGACCGAGCAGTTCGTCCCCGCGACGCTCGTCGGCGTGACGACGGAGCTGTCGCTCCTGATGATGCTGTTCGTCGGCGGCCGCCGCAGCGTGATCGGGGCCGTCATCGGCGCGTTCGCGATCCAGTACGTGCAGGGCGCGAGCAACTTCGTGAGCATCCACATCCTCATCATCGAAGGTGTGCTCATCACCGCGGTGCTCCTGATCGAGCCCGAGGGGCTGGCGGGTATCGGATTGACGCTCGTCGCCTGGGCGCGCGAGCGCCTCGCCGGAGGCCGGGGAGTGCCGCCCCTGGTGCTTCCCGGCGTCCCGGGCGCGCTCGAGGCCGAGGTGGAGCAGTTGCTGGAGCCGGCCGAGTCGCGCGAAGAGCGGACCGTCGCCGCAGCAAACTCGCCCTTCCAGTTGAGCTGGACAGAACGGGTCGCCGAGCGGGGCGGCTCGGGCGACGGCACCCTCGCCTGCTCGGGCGTGAACAAGGAGTACGGCGGTCTGAAGGTGCTCGACGAGGTCTCGTTCTCGCTCCCGTCGAGGGGCATCTTCGGGCTCTGCGGACCGAACGGCGCGGGGAAGACGACGCTGCTCAACGTCATCGGCGGCAGCGTCAGCCCCTCGTCGGGCGTCGTCACGCTCGGCGATCTCGAGATCTCGAAGCTCCCCGCCTCGGCGCGCTTCCACCTCGGGGTCAGCCGAACCTTCCAGGCGGTCCAGCTCATCCGGGGGCGGACGGTCATCGACAACGTCGCCGTGGCGTGCCTCGGCTCGAACCGCTCGACGATCGCGCGAGGCATCGTGAAGAACCGCCTCGCCGAGGCTCGCGAGCGGGCGATGGAGGCCCTCGAGTACCTCGGGCTCTCTTCGCTGGCCGGCCTCGAGGCGAGCTCGCTCACCTTGGAGCGCCAGCGGATGGTGGAGCTCGCCCGTGCGATCGCGAGCAAGCCACGCGCGTCCTGCTCCTCGACGAGCCGGCGTCGGGGCTCTCCGAGACCCAGCGCGAGGAGCTGAAGGACGTGCTGCGCACCGTGGCCGAACTGACCTGCGTCGTGCTCGTCGAGCACGACCTCGGGCTCGTCGCCGCCATCGCCGAGCGGATCCTCGTCCTCGCCACCGGTCGGCTCGTGTTCGAGGGGACCGCCGAGGAGTTCCGGGGCTCGCCGGTCGTCGGCACGCTGCTCATGGGCGTCTAGGCGGCCGGAGCGGGTCGCTGGATCCGGAGTTCGTAGTGGATCCGGAGTTCGTAGTGGAAAGGGGAGCAGGCTGGCAGGAAAGGTCAGGGAGTTCCGTGATACCGTCATCGAATTGTAATAATCAGGACATGGCCCGACCCGGGCTAAGGACAGGGGGAGATTTATGAAGCGCAGATCCTTCGCCACACTCGCGGGTGTGACGACCGCCGCGACCGCATTGGCGCTCTTCGGCGCCGTCGGTCTCACCGCCTCGGGCGCGACCCAGGCGGCGAAGGCGACGCAGCACGCCTCGGGCTCCGTGATCAACGTCTGCGGTGACCTCGCGCTGTCGGGTGGCTACACCCAGATCGGCGCCACGGACAACTACGGCGCCATCGCCTACTTCAGGTACATCAACCAGCACGGCGGCGTCGACGGCCACAAGTTCAACTACTTCTACATCAACAACCAGTCGTCCGCGGCCGAGTCCGAGGCGATCGCACGCGAGTGCATCCTGCAGAAGAAGGCGAGCTTCATCGTGGGCCCGGAGTCCGGCGCGGACACGCTCTCGGCGATGCCGATCGCGATCCAGTACCACGTGCCGCTGATCAGCCTCTCCTCGGGCTGGCAGAGCAACGGGTACCCCGCTGCTGAAGAGCACTCGTACGCCTTCCCGGGCTTCTACGACGTGTTCGGCCAAGACGACGTCGCGACGGTGCAGAACCTCGTGGTGCCGCGCCACTACACCCGTGTCGCCCTGATCGAGGACAACTGCGGCTCGGTCTGCCTCGCCAACAAGGGCGACATGCAAGTCCTGGCGAAGCAGTACCACTTCAACCTCGTGGCGACGTCGATCTTCCCCTTCGGCGCGACCGACATCACGGCGAACGTGCTGTCGCTGCTCGCGGCGAAGCCGCAGATCATCGTCTTCGGCCTCGTGCCGGGCACCGACTCGATCACCGCCATCAAGGCGATCCGGGCACAGGACCCCACGATCCCGATCAGCGAGTGCTCGGCCTGTGAGCTGCCGAGCTTCATCGCGGCAGCCGGTGGCGCGAAGGCGATGCAGAACATCTACGTCCTCGGCTCGATGCAGAACTGGCTCGTAGCGGCGAAGCAGGGCACGTCGGCCCAGGAGAAGGCGACCGCCGCCGGGCTGACGCAGTACTTCGCCGGGCTGAAGGCCGCGAACTTCACCAGCGAGAACCAGATCGACAACAGCCAGGAAGGCTGGGACGCCGGTCTGGAGATCGCCTGGGCGATCAACAAGGCCGGGACGACGAGCGAGCCGCAGGTGAAGAACGCGCTGCAGCACCTGAACATCAACACGCTCGGGATCCTCTGGGACCGCACGCCGAGCAACTACGAGTCCTACACCGCGGTCCTCGGGGCCATGGAGATCATCAAGCCGGACGGGACCGCGGCCCTCTACAAGGGCTGACGGCCGCGGCGCCTGGCGCCGTACGGTGGAACGCGGAGGCAGGGCCGGCGCACCAGCGCCGGCCCTGCGCCGCGATCAGGGACCGTCTCGGTCCGTTGCCCGGTCCGCCCGGGCGGAAGGCGGCTGCGCCGGTCGGCCCGTCAGGACCCGGTGCCGGTGCGCTCGCCCGGCCCGAGGGCGAGCTCCGCCCGGGCGAGCACGTCCTCGATGCTGCCCCGGCCGTCGATCGGGCGGAGCACGCCACGGTCGCGGAAGAAGTCGATGACGGGCACCGTCTCGTCCCGGTAGACGTCCATGCGCTCGGCGAAGGTCGCCGGATCGTCGTCCGAGCGTTGCTCGCGACCGGCCCGCTCGCGGACCGCGCTCGAACAGCACCGGATCGGGCACGTCGAGCTCCAGCACCGCGCTGGGCTCGAGCCCGCGGGCCTGGGCCCACCTCCACAGCTCGTCCGCCTGCGCCCGCGAGCGCGGATAGCCGTCGAGGACGTAGCCCTCGCCGGGGGCGAGCGCCTCGAGGCGCTCGTGCACGAGCTGGGCGACGAGCTCGTCGGGGACGAGCAGGCCCGCGCTGACCCACGGCTCGGCGGCGCTACCGAGGGGCGTCCCACGGGCGATCTCCCGACGCAACAGGTCGCCCGTCGAGATCCACGGCACGTGGGCCCGCTCGGACAGCAGGCGGGCGAGCGTGCTCTTGCCCGAGCCCGGCGGTCCGAGCGCCACCAGTCGGAGGGCCTCCACGACCGGCGATCATACGGGCGGGCCGGCGACCGTCCCCACGGCGAGCGGCCGGTACGCTCGCCTCGGAGGCGGGGGACAATAGAAGCTGCCGGGCGTGGCTCGGCGTGCGCCGCGCGCCGAGGTCGGTCCGAGCACGACAGGGAGGTCGTTCTCATGGAGTACCGCCAGCTCGGGAACTCGGGCCTGAAGGTCTCATCGCTCGCCCTCGGGACGATGACCTTTGGCGGCAAAGGCAACTTCTTGGCCGTCGGCGACACCCAGGTCGACGAGGCCCGACGCATCGTCGACATGGCGCTCGACGCCGGTGTCAACGTCGTCGACACGGCCGACGTCTACTCCGAGGGTCGCTCCGAGGAGATCGTCGGCGAGATCCTGAAGGGCCGCCGGGACAAGGTCGTGCTCGCGACCAAGGCCCGCTTCCCGATGGGCGACGGTCCGAACGACGCCGGGCTCTCCCGCGGTTACCTGATGCGCGCCACCGAGGCGAGCCTGCGCCGCCTGAACACGGACTACATCGACCTCTACCAGGTGCACGAGCGGGACGGCGTGACACCGACCGAGGAGACCCTCGACACCCTCGACACCCTTCTCCACCAGGGCAAGGTGCGCTACATCGGCTGCTCGAACCACTCCGCCTGGCACCTGATGAAGGCGCTCGGCCTCTCCGACCGCCTGGGTCTGCAGCGCTACGTCAGCCACCAGATCTACTACTCGCTCCTCAACCGGGAGGCGGAGTACGAGCTGGTGCCGGCCGCGGTCGACCAGGGCCTCGGCATCCTCGTGTGGAGCCCGCTCGCCGGCGGCCTGCTGAGCGGCAAGTACCGTCGCGACCAGCCGCCGCCGGAGGGCTCCCGCCACGCGACCGCCTGGGGCGAGCCGCCCGTGTACGACCGGGCGCATGCGTTCGACATCATCGAGGCGCTCACCGAGGTGGCCGAGGCCCGCGGCGTCTCGCCCGCACAGGTGGCGCTCGCGTACCTGCTCGGCAAGCCGGCGGTGAGCTCGGTGATGATCGGCGCACGCACCGAGGCGCAGCTGGCCGACAACCTGGGCGCTGCGGACCTGACGCTCGACGAGGCTGCGTGGGCCCGGCTCGACGAGGTCAGCGCGCTCCCGCTCATCTACCCCTACTGGCACCAGGCCAGGACGGCGGCAGACCGGTTGAGCCCCGCCGACGAGACATTGCTGCGCCCGGGTCGCTGAGCACGGAGGCGGCGCGCCGGGGCTGCGAGCCCCGGCCCCGCCGCACCCCCGAGGCGGTGGCCCGTCACCCCAGCGAGGTGGCGCTGCTCACCGTCGGCCACGGCACCCTCGACGCTGGCGTGTTCGCCGCCCTGTTGCACGGGGCCGCGGTCGTGTCGCTCGTCGACGTCCGCACGGCGCCGGGCAGCCGGAGGAACCCCGAGTTCGGGCGGGAGGCCCTGCAGGAGTGGCTGCCCGCCGCGGGCGTCGCCTACCGGTGGGAGCCGCGCCTCGGGGGCTTCCGGAAGGGCCGGCCCGACTCGCCGAACCTGGCGCTGCGCCACGCGTCGTTCCGCGCGTACGCCGACCACATGGAGGGCCCGGAGTTCTCCGAGGCGCTCGGCGAGGTGCTCGTCGAGGTCCGCGGGCGTGCCGCGGCGGGCGGGCACGTCGCGGTGATGTGTGCGGAGAGCCTCTGGTGGCGCTGCCACCGGCGCCTGATCGCCGACGCCGCCGAGCTGCTCGACGGGCTCGCCGTCGATCACCTCATGCACGACGGCCGGCTCGCTCGGCACCGGCCGACGGACGGGGCACGCGTGGCGGGGCCCGGGCGGCTCGTCTACGACGTCTTGCCGGCGACCGCCCCGGGCTGAGCGGCGCGGCGGGACGCTCCGGCCGGACGGCGGCCGGCGCGGGCGTCGCGATAGAGGTCGAGCACGAAGGGCGACCGGCCGAGGACGAACACGCCGGCGAGCGCGATCATCGCCCCGAGGGCCTCCGCCCCGAGCGCGAGGGTTCCGGCGCGCACCTGCTCGCCGAGGACGGTCGCCGCCAGGATCACCGCCACCGTCGGTTCCACGGCGTCGATGACCGGGAGCGAGATGGCGATCGGCCCGGCCTGGTACGCGCTCTGGGCGACGAGGAAGCCGCCGAGGCCGAGCACGGCCAGCACGTACGGCTGCCAGCTCGTGAACGCGCTTTCGGAGCCGCGGGAGAGCTCGGCCACGAAGCTCTTCGTGACGGGCGCGAGGAGCCCGAAGCAGATCTCGGCGGCCGCGCCGGCGTTCATGAGCGTCGGATCCGTGGTCTGGGGGCACCGTTCCTCCGGTCGGCCGTCGCGCCGGGGTCGCCCGGCCACGCGGCCTGGGGAGATTCACGCGTCGTACGGCGACGAAACGGCAGCGAGGCGCGCGCCCCACGGCGGCCAGTCCCCGCCGGGCGACGCGGGGCCCTCAGGGATGGGCGATCCCCGCACGGGCGAAGAGGTGCAGGCCGACGAAGGCCCAGCCGGCGAGGAGGAGGGCCCGACCTGCGATCGTGCGCGCCAGCGGAGCGAGCCATCGCTCGAGCGGGGCCACATGGCGGGGGAGTCGCAGCGCGAGCAGCTCGGTCGCCAGCGCGAGCACACCGAGCACGATCCAGGCTGCGTCGCCCGGCACGCTGTCACGCCTCCGGGACGCCCGCACGGCGGCGGGAGGTCGCCCGGACGATGAGCAACCCGGCGGCGAGCCAGGCGAGGTAGAGCAGCACGCGCTCGCCGTGCCAGCGCAAGAGGGCGTCGACGGCGTCGCTCAGCGTCGGCCACCGTCGTGACCGGCCGCCCGCGGCGAGCGCCCAACCCTCGAGCGTGAGCGACAGCGCGAGGAGGACGAGCCACGGCCACGACGCGCCGGCGCGCTCGCCCCGGCCGCCCGTCCTGGTGGTGGCGGGGACGAGCGCGCCGGCGCGGCGGGGCCGGGGGACGAGGATCCCGGCGGCGCAGCAGGCGACGGGCAACGCCACCGCGGCGTACGCCGCTGCGCTGAAGGGCGTGCGGCCGGTCGCCCACCACGACCAGGCGAGCGCGACGGCGCACCCGGCCGCGCCGCGGAGCGCCGCGCGGCGCCTGCTCGTCGGGGATCGGGCGCCCGGTGGGGCGGGCGCAGCCACCGGGCTCAGGCGTTGGCGGCGGCGTACGCCGCGGCCAACCAACCGGCGACCTCGTCGTCGACCTCGTCGGTCGAGTGCAGCCCGACTCGCACGTTGATCGTGTCGTTCCCAAGGCCACGGGCTTCGGCGAGGCGCCCGCCGGGTGCAACGTCAGGCAACCGGAGGCCGAGGTCGACCCGGGTGCGGGTCGTCGGGCGGACGAGCGCGAACTGGCGCCGCGGCGAGTCGAGCGAGACCCAGGTCTTGCGGACCTGGACGGCGACGCCGCCGAGCGGGGTGACCAGCGCCACCAGGGTGTCGAGCACCGGCCGGAGGGCCGCCCGATCCCGATACTGGCCGTCGAGCAGCTCGTCCACCGACGCGAGCAGGAAGTCCGGGTAGCCGAAGCGCTCCATCACGAGCAGGGACTGCGCGTAGCCCGTGACGCCCTGGTCGACGAGCCAGGCGCGCAGCGCCGCCTCGTCGCCCGCCGCGTGCTCGGCGACGCGCCGGGTCCACGTCGCGAGGTCCACGCCCGTGCGCTCCTCGAGCAGGCGCGTCGATCGCGCCCGCATGACCTCCCACCCTCGCGTCTCGACCATCGTGCCCCGCCTCGCGCCGGCGCTCCCGAGCGCCGCGCCCACCGGGATCGTATTGGCGGCGGTCCCCGCGCGCCGGCACGGCGGTCCCCGCTGCGCCCCGACGGCGACCTCAGCGCGCCGGCACGGCGATCTCGCCGGTGGCCACCGCTGCGACGCGCCGGGCGACGCGACACGTCGTGGCTCGGCCCGCGTCGACGGTCACGCTGCACTCGAGCGCCGAGGGCCGGCCCATCTCCGCCCCCTGCTCGACGCGCCAGCTGCTGGTCCCGTCGGGCGGGACGAGGCCCTCGGCGGCGAGCCAGGCGCCCATCGACGCCGCGGCCGACCCAGTTGCCGGGTCCTCCGCCCACGCGATCCCGTCGGCGAGCACGCGGGCGTGGGCGACGCGCCGCTCCTCGTCGTAGGAGAAGACCGAGACCGCCTGCCATCCCGAGGCCGCCGCCAGGCGGGCGAGATCACCAGTGCGCGGCGAGATCCTCGCCACGGCGCCGTCCGCCACGGGGAGGAAGCACTGCGAGATGCCCGTGGCGCAGACGCGGGCGGCGCGTCCCGGGGCGAGGTCGGCGGGCGAGAGGCCGAGCGCGTCGAGCAGCGGGGCCGGGTCGGCGGGCGCGGAAGCCTGCGGCTCGCCGGCCGTGAGCTCGACGCGGTCGACGTCGCCGTTCTCGTCGGCGCTGACCACGATGGTCAGCAGCCCTGCGCCGCAGCTCTGGCGGACGGTCGTGCTCCCGCCGGGTCGGGGCCGGCTGACCTGGCCGGTCGAGCTCATGACGAAGGCTGAGCCGACGGAGGGGTGGCCCGCGAAGGGGAGCTCGCCCCCGGGCATGAAGATCCGCAGGCGGTAGTCGGCGCCGTCACGGTCCGGGGGGAGGGGGAAGGCCGTCTCGGACAGGTTGAACTCACGGGTGAGGGCGAGCAGCTGGCCGTCGTCGAGCCCGTCCGCGCCGAGGACGACGGCGAGCGGGTTACCGGCAAAGGCGACCGCGGTGAAGACGTCGACGAGATGGTAGGTGAGCTGGTCGGCCATGGGGCACACGCTAGGGGGGCGCGGGCGGCGGTACCCACGCACGCCCCGGGGCGCCCCGGCAGGGCCCTGTAGCCTGAACAGGGTCCGGGCGGCGGCAGCGACCGGCGATGGCGGGGAGGCTCGGATGGACAAGGGCGACACGGTCGAGGACTTCGAGCTGTCCGACGAGCAGGGCACGCCACGACGCCTGAGCGACCTGCTCGCGTCAGGGCCCGTCGTGCTGTTCTTCTACCCGGCGGCCATGACGAAGGGCTGCACCGCCGAGAGCTGCCACTTCCGGGACCTCGGTGCGGAGTTCGCGGCGCTCGGCGCGCAGCGCGTCGGGATCAGCGCCGACACGGTCGACAAGCAGCGGCGCTTCTCGGAGATGCACGGCTTCGACTACCCACTGCTCTCCGACCCCGACGGCCGGGTGGCTCGCCAGTTCGGGGTCCGCCGATCGTTCGGCCCCCTCCCGGTCAAGCGCACGACGTTCGTCATCGACACCGACTCGCGGGTGCTGGAGGTCGTCCGCAGCGAGATCCGCATGGACAAGCACGCCGACCGGGCGCTCGAGGTGCTGCGCGCCCGGTCCGGCGCCTGAGCTGCGGGCTCAGGTCTCGCCGCCCTCGCCGAACGCGCCCGGTCCCGCCCCGCTCCCGGCCGCGACCTCCTCGCGCTCGTCCCACGCCCGTCCGAGCGCCTCGAGGAGCTGCCCGACAGGGTGCGCCCCGGCCAGGCCGTAGCGTCCATCGACGAGGAAGAACGGCACGCCGCTGATCCGCAGCATCTGGGCACGCCGCTCGTCGGCGCGCACCTGTCGCGCGTAGGCGTCGCCGCCCAGGACGGCGGCCGCCTCGGTCTCGGGCAGCCCGGCCTCGCCGGCGAGGCGCACCAAGGTCGCGCGGTCCCCGAGCCGCTCGCCCTCGGTGAAGTAGGCGGCGAAGAAGCGCTCCTTCGCAACATCTTGGATCCCGCGCTCGCGCGCCAGGTGGAGCAGGCGGTGGGCGTCGAAGGTGTTGGCACGGTGGGTGCGGTCGAGGTGGTACTCGAGCCCGTCGGCCGCCGCCAGCTCGGTGAGGCGCTGCTGCGACTCGAGCCGCGCGCTCGACGGTCATGCCGTACTTCTCGGCGAGATGCTCGACGATCGGCCGGTCGTCGTCGGCCGGAGCGGCGGGATCGAGCTCGAAGCTCCGCCAGACGACGGTGACCTCGCCGGCGTGGCCGAACTCCGCGAGCGCCTGCTCCAGCCGGCGCTTGCCGAGGTAGCACCACGGGCAGACCACGTCGGACCACACCTCGATCTTCACGGCGCCATCCGCCCCCTCGCAGCGCTCTCGTGTCCGGGCACTTCCCGGCGGCGAGTCTACGGAGGGCGCCTCGCCCGCCCGGCCGGGCGGGGCCAGCGCGTGCTGTCCGTCGGGCCTGTCGCACGGGTGCTCGCTCCCCGCCGGGCGCTCGCCAGCGGTCGGGACAGCTTGCGGGCCGACCTGGATGATGTGGAAGGGTAGGGAGATGGCCGCGGGCATGCAGGTGGGGATCATCGGCGGCACGGGCCCAGCGGGGCGGGCGCTCGCGGTGCGCCTCGCCGCATCGGGCGCGAGCGTGCTGCTCGGCTCGCGCTCGGCCGAGCGGGCCGACGGCGCGGCCGGCGAGCTGCGCGCCTCGTGGCCGGACCACCCGTTGGAGCTGACGGGCGTGACGAACGAGGTGGCGGCGCGTGCGGAGATCGCGGTGCTCGCCACGCCCTGGGACGGGGCGGTCCCCGCCGTCGCCGAGCTCGCCGACGCCCTGGCCGGACGGGTGCTCGTCTCGATGGTGAACGCGCTTACCCGGATCGGGCGCGAGTTCCAGGCGCTGGTCCCGGTGCGCGGGTCGATCGCCGCGACCGTGCAGGCGGCGTTGCCGGCCACCTTCGTCACCGCGGCGTTCCAGCACCTGCCCGCAGGAGAGCTGGCGGCGATCGACCACGAGCTCGATGCCGACGTCCTCGTGTGCGCCGACGATCCCGGGGCTGCCGAGGCGACGGTCCGCCTTGTCGGGGTCGTGCCGGGACTGCGTGGCGTCGTGGCCGGGACGCTCGCCTCTGCGAACGCCGTCGAGGCGCTGACGGCGGTGCTGCTCAACGTGAACATCCGCTACAAGTCCCACGTCGCGCTCCGCCTGACGGGTCTCCGCCGGGAGGCGTGAGGCCGACACGATGAGCATGCGGCTCTACGACACGGCAAGGCGGGAGGTCGTCCCGTTCGAGCCCGGGCACATCGTCACGATGTACACGTGCGGGATCACCCCGTACGACTCGGCCCACCTCGGCCACGCCGCGACGTACCTCGCCTACGACGTCCTCCAGCGCCGGCTGCGCGACCTCGGCCACGAGACGCGCTGCGTGCGCAACGTCACCGACGTCGACGACGACATCCTCCGCAAGGCCCGCTCCCTCGGCGTGCACTACCTGGACCTCGCCGCGGAGGAGATCCGGCGCTTCGACGAGCACATGGCCGCGCTCGGCCTCCTGCCCAGCTTCGCGGAGCCGCGCGCCACGTCGGCGATCCCCGACATCCTGGGCTTCATCGGGATGGTGCTCGACACCGGCCACGCCTACCAGTCCGCCGGCGCCGTCTACTTCGACGTGTCGTCGTTCCCGCGCTTCGGCCAGCTGAGCCACCTCACGCGCGAGGAGATGCTGGCGCTCGCCGCCGAGCGAGGCGGCAACCCGGACGACCCCAACAAGGGCGACCCGCTCGACTTCGTGCTCTGGCAGCCGTCGCTCCCCGACGAGCCCGCGTGGGAGTCGCTGTGGGGACCCGGCCGTCCCGGGTGGCACATCGAGTGCTCCGCGTTGGCGCTTCGCGAGCTGGGCCTGCCGATCGACCTGCACGGCGGGGGCAGCGACCTGATCTTCCCGCACCACGAGTGCGAGACGGCGCAGTCCGAGTCGGCCACGGGCTCCCGCTTCGTGCGGCACTGGATGCACGTCGGGATGGTGCGCCTCGACGGGGAGAAGATGTCGAAGTCGCTCGGCAACCTGGTGTTCGTCGGCGACCTGCTGAAGGAGCACGATCCGGCGGCGATCCGTCTCGCCCTCCTCGGACACCACTACCGGGAGTCGTGGGAGTGGGAGGACTCGATGCTGGCCGAGGCAAAGGGGCGCCTCGAGGCGTGGCGGAGCGCCGGGACGGGCGAGGGGGCGCTCGAGGAGGTGCGTCAGCGGCTCGACGACGACCTCGACACCCCGGGAGCGCTCAACGCGGTCGATGCCGCGGCCGCCTCGGGCGCCGGCGTCGAGAAGGCGGCGGCACTGCTCGGCGTCGTCTAGCCCGCCCGCGCCGCGAAGTGGCGGCCTCGCGGGCGCGCCCGGCGGCAGCGCCGTGCGGGTGGTGCCAAGCGCTCGTGCTCGCGGGGGCCCGGTAGGCTCGCGGGACCCAGAAGACCTTCTATCCAGCGCCCGCGCGCCGCGCGGGCAGACCCGAGGAGCAGCACCGGACCTGTGAGCGCCGAAGCGTGAGCGAGATCGCCGTCGTCCTTCCGGACGGTTCGCGCCGCACCCTGCCGAGCGGGTCGACCGGCGCCGACCTCGCCGCGTCGATCGGACGGCGCCTCGCCCGCGACGCCGTGGCGGTCGAGGTCGACGGCGAGCTCGCCGACCTCGGCGCGCCGCTGCACGACGGCGCGCAGGTCGCGCATCGTCACCGCCGGGAGCGAGGAGGGCCGCCACGTCCTTCGCCACTCGACGGCGCACGTCATGGCCCAGGCCGTGCTGTCGCTGTGGCCGGGCGCCACGCTTCGCGATCGGCCCGCCGATCGACGACGGCTTCTACTACGACTTCGAGCTGCCGGGCGGGCGCCCACTTCTCGGAGGAGGACCTGCCGCGCATCGAGGCGCGCATGCGCGAGATCGTCGCCGAGGACCAGCCCTTCGTGCGCGAGGAGCACAGCATCGAAGAGGCCCTGGCGCTCTTCGCGGACCAGCCCTACAAGCGGGAGATCATCGAAGGCGTGCGCGCGGCGGCCGGGGGCGCCGCCGTCGACGCCGAGCTGGCCGGAGAGGCTCCGTCGGGCGCTTCCGCCGTGAGCGCCTATCGCAACACCGAGCGCTTCGTCGACCTGTGCCGTGGGCCCGCACGTGCCCTCGACCGGCCGGCTCGGCCACTTCAAGCTGATGCGCGTCGCCGGCGCCTACTGGCGCGGCGACGAGAAGAACCCCCAGCTGCAGCGCATCTACGGCACCGCGTGGGAGTCGAAGGAGGCCCTCGCCGAGCACCTCCACCGCTTGGAGGAGGCCGAGCAGCGCGACCACCGCAAGCTCGGCGCTGGAGCTCGACCTCTTCTCCTTCCCCGAGGAGATCGGCTCGGGCCTCGCCGTGTTCCACCCGAAGGGCGGGCATCATCCGCCGCCTGATGGAGGACTACTCGCGCAGGCGCCACGAGGAGGCGGGCTACGAGTTCGTCAACACGCCGCACATCACCAAGGCGGAGCTGTTCGAGATCTCGGGGCACCTCGACTGGTACGCGGACGGCATGTACCCGCCGATGGAGCTCGACGGCGGCCAGCGGCTACTACCTCAAGCCGATGAACTGCCCGTTCCACATCCTGATCTACAGGAGCCGGCAGCGCTCGTACCGCGAGCTGCCGCTGCGCCTGTTCGAGTTCGGCACGGTCTACCGCTACGAGAAGTCCGGCGTGGTGCACGGGCTCACCCGCGTGCGCGGGCTTCACGCAGGACGACGCGCACATCTTCTGCACCGCGCGAGCAGCTGGCGGGTGAGCTCGACTCGCTGCTCGACCTTCGTCCTCGACCTGCTGCGCGACTACGGCCTCGACGACTTCTACCTCGAGCTGTCGACGCAAGCCGGAGGGCAAGTCCGTCGGCACCGACGAGGAGTGGGACGAGGCCACCGAGGCGCTGCGGCGGGCCGCGCGAGTCGAGGGAGCTCGACCTCGTGCTCGACGAGGGCGGCGGCGCCTTCTACGGCCCGAAGATCTCGGTCCAGGCCCGCGACGCGATCGGGCGCACCTGGCAGATGTCGACGATCCAGCTCGACTTCCAGCTGCCCCAGCGCTTCGAGCTCTCACTACATCGGCGCCGACAACGAGCCGGCACCGGCCGATCATGATCCACCGGGCGCTGTTCGGCTCGGTCGAGCGCTTCTTCGCGGTGCTGCTCGAGCACTACGCCGGCGACTTCCCGACATGGCTCGTCGCCGGTGCAGGTCCGGGTGCTCCCGGTGCGGCGACGCCCACGAGGACTACGCCGGGCGCGGTCGCGCGGGAGCTGCACGCCGCGGGGCTGCGCGTCGAGGTCGACGAGGCCTCCGAGCCGCTCGGCACCCGCATCCGTCGCGGCAAGCTCGAGAAGATCCCCTACCTGCTCGTCGTGGGCGACGACGACGTCGCCCACGGCACCGTCGGGGTGAACGCACGGGGATCGGACGCCGCGGTGCGCGGTGTGCCCGCCGCCGAGTTCGCCCGTCGCGTCACCGCCGAGGTCCTCGTTCGCTCGAGCCCGGAGGCCGCCGGAGGGCCGGCCGGCGCCGGCGAGGTGCCCGCGTGAGCCTCGACCACCTCTGGGCGGGTTGGCGGGCGAGCTACATCGCATCGGTGAACGAGCCGGCGGGTGCCGACGCGCATCCGCCGGCGACGGCCGGCGCGGGCGCGTCGACGGGCACCGGCGACGCGGCCGACTGCGTCTTCTGCCGGATCCTGGCCTCGGGCGAGGCCGACCAGGTACGCCATGTCGTGTTCCAGGGCGAGCTGAGCGTGGCGGTGCTGAACGCATACCCGTACACCTCCGGCCACCTGCTCGTTATGCCGACGCGCCACGTCGGCGAGATCGAGGCGCTGGGCCCAGAGGAGTCCTCCGAGCTGTGGGAGACGACGCGCGACGCCGTGGTCGCGGTGAAGGCGGCGTACCAGCCGGACGGCCTCAACATGGGGGCCAACCTCGGGCGCGCCGCTGGGGCGGGCATCCCCGGCCACCTGCACCTGCACGTCGTGCCGCGCTGGTCCGGCGACACGAACTTCATGACCTCGGTCGCCTCGACGAGGGTGTTGCCCGAGGCGCTCTCCGACAGCTGGTCGAAGCTGCGCGCCACATGGCCCCGCTGAACCTCCCGTTCCCCGTCTACCTCGACGCGATCGGCGAGGCCGCCGAACGTCTCTACCAGTGCGCCCTCGGGCGCCTCGCCGACCCGGTCCCCACGTGCCCGGAGTGGACGCTCGACGACCTGGTGGCGCACCTCACCCACGTCTACCGGCACTGGCATGCCCAGGTGCTCGGCGCCGATCCGGACCATCCGAGCCGCTACGACGACGCCGTCGAGACTCCGGGCAACCCGCTCGAGCGGATGGAGCAGGCCGCGACCGAGCTGCTCGGCGCGCTCGAGCGCCTCGGTCCAGACGCCCCCTCGTGGAACTGGTCGGGCGAGGACCTGACGACCGGCTGGGTGGCGCGGCGCATGGCCCTCGAGTCGGCGGTGCACCGAGTCGACGCGGAGCTCGCGATCGGCCAGCCCTCCCCGGTCGAGCGCGAGCTCGCCGTCGACGGCATCGACGAGCGCATCGACGTCCACCTGCGCGTGGACGTTGCGGAGGCGCCGAGCGCCACGCTCCACGGAACCCTCTGCCTGGTCTGCTCCGACGATGCCGCCGCGTTCGTGATCGAGGTCGGTGGCGGGCGACTGCGGTGGCGCCGCGGGCGGGGCCCGGCGGACGCCGCCCTTGTCGGCACCGCCTCGAACCTGTTCCTCTTCACCTGGAACCGCGTCGGGCTGGAGGCGATCGAGCTGACCGGCGAGCGCGAGGTGGCGGAGGCGTGGCGGTCGCTGCCCGGCTGAGGGACCCTCGCGTGGCCCCGCCGCGGTGGCGTGCCGGCCGGTGCACGGAGGTCCCGGGGCGCCGACCTGGTAGCCTCGGAGTGGCCGGACCGAGGAGGACCGATGATCGACGGTCGGCGTGGACGGACAGGTACAGCGCGCGGTCTGACGGCCGCACAGAGCAGACGCAACGCCGAGGAACGGGGTTCGGCGCCTGGCTCGTGCGCCACGGCGTACGCGTGGACGCGATCACCGTCCTCGGGATCCTTCTCGCGGCGGGGAACGCGGTCCTCATCGGTCTCGGCGACTTCTACGTCGCCTGCGCCCTGCTCATCGTGGGCGGGCTGATGGACACGCTCGACGGCGTCGTCGCCAAGGCCGCCGGGACCTCCTCGCCGAGAGGCGCCTTCTTCGACTCGGTCTCCGACCGCGTCGCCGACGGGCTGCTCTTCGGGGGGATGGCGTGGTACCTGGCGGGTCGCAGCGACCCGCGGCTCGCCCTCGTGCCGCTCGCGATCCTCGGGGTGAGCGCGCTCATCTCCTACGAGCGGGCCAAGGCGGAGTCGCTCGGCTTCAGCGCCAAGGGCGGCCTGATGGAACGCGCCGAGCGGCTGATCCTGTTCGGCCTGGCGATGCTGATCCACGTCGTGTTGGTGCCGCTGCTGGTCGCGCTCCTCGTGCTGTCGTGCGTGACGGCGTTCGGCCGCTTCGTGCGCGTGTGGCGCCAGGCGAGCGGCGCGGCGGCGGCGCGGCCCGCGACCGCGGTCATCTGGAGCCGGGCCCGCGTGGAGTCCCGCTGGCGGTCGTGGCGCGAGAGCGGTGGGACCACCTCCCCTCGCCGGGGCACCGCCGCCGGCGCACGTCGCAGCCGCCAGCGCGAGCCGCTCTCGACGCGCCTTCGCCTCGTGCTCGGCAGTGAGCACGTGCCGGCCTCGCGCCGGCGTGAGCCTTCTGGACGCGACCGCAGCGTGCGGGCGCTCCGTCGCCGCCTCGACGGCGAGCGCTGACCGACCGCCACCAGGACCCGGCGAGGTCGATGGCCGGGGATCGTCGGCAAACCAGCTACCTGCTCTACCGGGGCGGCGCGGCCGTCCTCGGACTGTTGCCCCGCCGCGCCGCCACCGCGGTCGGGGCCGCCGGCGGGTACCTGGCGGCCGCGTGCGTGCCGGAGCGCAGGGCGGTGGTGGCGGCCAACCTTCGCCACGTCGTCGGTGACGCCCTGCCGGCCGAGGCGCTCGACCGTCTCGTGCGGCGCGCCTCTTCGCCTCCTACGGGAGGTACTGGGCCGACGCGGCCCGCCTGGACGCCTCCGACGCTGGCCGCCTCAGGAGCCTGTGGTCGGCGGAGAACGGGAGCGAGGAGCGCTTCTTGCGCGCGGCGAACGCCGGCAAGGGTGTGATCCTCGCGCCGCCGCACATCGGCTCGTGGGAGGTGGGCGGCATCTGGGCCGCCACGCTCGGCCATCCCCTCACGACGGTCGCCGAGCGCTCCGGTGGCGACGACCTCTTCCGGTGGTTCGTCGCGAGGCGGGAGGCACTCGGCCTTCGGTGCTCCCCCTCGACGCCGCCGCGGCGTCGGAGCTGCTCGCGACGTTGCGCCGGGGCGGCGCGATCGGCTGCTCCTGGCGGACCGGGACATCGTCGGCGGCGGCGTCGAGACGGAGCTCTTCGGCGTGCGGACGAGGCTGCCGGCCGGCCCGGCGCTGCTCGCCCTGCGCTCCGGGGCGCCGCTGCTTCCCTGCGCCGTCTTCCACGACCCCGACGGGATGCACCGGGGCGTCGTGCTCGACGCGCTCGACACCACCCGGCGGGGCCACCTGCGCGAGGACGTGGAGCGGGTGACCGCCGACCTCGCCCACGCGCTCGAGGGCCTGATCCGGCGCGTGCCCGAGCAGTGGCACGTGTTCCAGCCCAACTGGCCCTCGGCCGGGGAGCACTGAGCCGTGCGGGTCGCCCTGGTCTCGCCGTACAGCGTCACCCTCCCCGGCGGCGTGCAGGGCCAGGTCCTCGGGATCGCCGCGGCGTTGGCCCGCGCTGGGCGACGAAGTCGTGGTCGTCGCGCCCGGGGAGCCCGACGCCGTGCCCGCCGGCGGGCTGGCCGGAGGAGCGCGCCTCGCGCTCGTCGGCCGCACGCTCCCGATCCCGGTGAACGGCTCCCGGGCGCCCGTCGCCCTCTCGCCCGGCGCGGCCTTGCGCAGCCGTGCCGAGCTTCGTGCCTCTCGGCCCGACGTCGTCCACGTGCACGAGCCGTTCGTGCCGGGCCCGGCGCTCGCGGCGCTGCTGGCCCGGCCGGCGCCCACCCTCGGGACCTTCCACCGCAGCGGCGCTAGCGCCCCCTACCGGGTGCTCCGCCCGCTCCTCGGGCCGCTGCTCGGCCGCCTCGACGATGCCGTGGCGGTGTCCGAGGCGGCCCGTGCCACCGTCGAGGCCGTCGCCGGGCGGAGAGCGCAGGGCCTCGCCGTGCTCGCGAACGGCGTCGACCTCGAGCGGTTCGAGCGGGCGGTGCCGTTCCGGGCCGATCGGCCGGCGGCCGTCTTCGTCGGGCGCCACGAGGCGCGGCAAGGGCCTCGGCGTGCTGCTCGAGGCGTTCTCCTCGAGCGCGCTCGAGGCGTCGCTGTGGGTGGTGGGCGACGGCCCCGAGCACGCGACGCTTCGCGCCCGCTACGGCGCCGACCGACGCATCGAGTGGCTCGGACGCCTGGACGGCGACGCGCTGGCGAGCCGTGTCGCGGGCGCGGCCGTGCTCGTCGCACCCTCGCTCGGCGGGGAGTCGTTCGGCGTCGTGCTCCTCGAGGCGATGGCGGCGGGCGCGGCCGTGCTCGCCTCTGACATCCCCGGTTACCGGTCGGCCGCGGGGGCGGCCGCCGAGTTCGTCGCGCCGGGGACCCCGTGGCGCTGCGGCGGGCGCTCGAGACGATGCTCGGCGACGGCGGCCGCCGCGCCGAGCTCGTTCGGGCGGGCCGTGAACGCGCCCGCTCCCACTCCTTCGAGGCGCTGGCGGCGGCGTACCGTCGCCGCTACGAGGTGCTGCTCAGCGGGGTGCCGCGGGGCGTGAGGAGCTCGCCGCCGGGGACGGGGACGCCGCCGGGCAGCGACGACGGGTGGTCAAGCCCGTACACTGCGACGTGATGGCAGGACGTTCGACGGCGGCGCGGGGGACGGGCAGGACGGCACCGCGGCGCCCCCCGAGCGGGGGTGGCCCAGCGCCCGCGCGTCGGCCGAGACAGGAGTCCCAGGTCCGCGGCGCCACCGCGCCGGCGCCGGCCCGGGCGCCGACGCCGCCCCCGGGGGCGCCCGCCAGCGGCGCCAGGGCGCTCGTGCTGGGGCTCCTCCCGGTGCTGGCGGTGCTCGCCGGTGTCGTCATCGCGATCGTCGTGCTCCCGGCGGCGGGAGCCGCGATCGCCGTCGTCGGCCTCGTGGTGCTCGTCGCCAACCACGCGATCGGCTCGCCGGCGCGCCTCGTCGGGCGTCTGGCGACGTACCCGGCTGACGACGAGCGCGAGGCGCGGCTCGTCAACCTGGTGAACGGCCTCTGCGCGGCGGGCGGGCTGCCGGTGCCGGAGCTGCGGCTGATCGACGACGTCGCGCCGAACGCGATCATCCTCGGCCGCGACGCCGAGCGCGCCGCGCTCGTCTGCACGACGGGGCTGCTCGACCTGCTCGACCGGATGGAGCTCGAGGCGGTCGTGGCGCACGAGCTCGCCCACGTGAAGCGCGGCGACCTCAGGGTCGCGGCTCGGGCGACGGCCGCGCTCGGCCTCGCCGCGGTGCTCGTCCCCGGGAGCGGGGAGGTCGTCATGCGGGCCGCCGGGCGCGAGCGCGAGGCCCTCGCCGATCTGGCGGGCGTGCGCCTGACCCGTTACCCTCCGGGGCTCGTCGCGGCGCTGGAGAAGATCGGGGCGGCGCCGACGGTCCGGCCGGCGGGCATCGGCTCCTCCGTCGCCCGGCTCACGGCCTGCTTGTGGTTCGCGCCGCTCGTGGAGGGGGCGCCTCCCGAGGGGACGGCGGGGGTGTTGGACCTGCAGCTGCGTGCCGCGGCGCTGCACGAGCTATGAGGCGCGGGGCCGGGCCGGGAGCACCGGCGCGGCGCCGGTGAGAAGAGCGGACGTCGAGGGAGACTGAGCAGTGTCGGGCCATTCGAAGTGGGCGACCACGAAGCACCAAAAGGGTGCGAAGGACAAGGCGAGGGGCAAGCTGTTCGCCAAGCTGATCCGCCAGGTCGAGGTGGCGGCGCGCGAGGGCGGCGGGGACATCAACGCCAACGCCACCTTGCGGACGATGTTCCAGAAGGCGAGGGACGCCTCGGTGCCGCTCGACACCATCGAGCGCGCGGTCAAGCGGGGCACCGGGGAGCTGGAGGGCGTCCGCTACGAGCCGGTCAGCTACGAGGGCTACGCGCCTTCCGGCGTCGCCGTGATCGTCGAGTGCCTCACCGACAACCGCAACCGGACCGGTGCCGAGATCCGGTCGACCTTCTCCCGCAACGGCGGCTCGATGGCCGAGCCGGGAGCGGTCTCCTGGCAGTTCGAGCGCAAGGGCGTCGTGACGGTGCCGCATGAGGTCGAGGAGGAGGAGCTGATGGCCGTCGCGCTCGACGCCGGTGCCGAGGACATCCGCGACGAGGGCGAGGTGTGGGTGCTGCTCTCCCCGCCGGGCGACGTCCACCAGCTCCGTTCGGCCCTCGAGGAGGACGGGGTGAAGGTGGACTCCTCCGAGCTGCAGCTGATCCCGACGACCACGGTCGAGGTGAGCGACGAGAGCAGCGCCCGTAAGGTGCTCCGGCTGGTAGAGCTGCTGGAGGACCACGACGACGTCCAGAACGTCTACGCGAACTTCGACATCCCAGACGCCATCTTGGAGTCCGTCGAGGCGTGAGCAGGCCGGGCGCGCCGGCGCGAAGGCGCAGCGCCTGCTCGGTCCCCCGTTCGACGGGGGCAGCGAAGTAGTATCGAACGCGTGTTTGTCCTTGGCGTCGACCCGGGCCTGACGCGCTGCGGCTACGGGTGCGTCGCCGACGAGCACGGACGGGAGATCGCCGTCGCCGCCGGCATCATCACCACCGAGCCGCACCTCCCGCTGCCGGAGCGGCTCGCCGAGCTGCGCAGCGAGCTGGTGGCGCTCGTGCACGAGCTCCAGCCGGCGGTGGTCGTCGTGGAGCGGGTGTTCTTCCAGACCAACGCCCGCACCGCGATGTCGGTGGGCCAGGCGAGCGGCATCGCGCTCGTGAGCGCCGCCGAGGCGGGCTGCCCCGTCGTCGAGTACAGCGCCAACGAGGTCAAGCTCGCCGTCGCCGGGTACGGCGCGGCGACCAAGGAGCAGGTGCAGCGGATGGTCGCCGAGCTGCTCCGCCTGCCCGAGCTCCCGCGGCCTCCCGACGTCGCCGACGCGCTGGCGCTCGCGCTGTGCCACCTGGCGAGCTCGCGTGCGACGCGGCTCGCCGCCTCGGGGAGCGGGCGCGCGTGATCGGCTCGCTGCGGGGCTGCCTCGCCGAGGTCGAGGGCAGCGCCGGCGAGCAGGCGGTCGACGTCGTCGTCGACGTCGGCGGCGTCGGCTACCGCGTCGTGCTCGGCGCGCGCACCGCCGCGGCGCTCGGGCCCGTCGGCTCGCAGGTCGCGCTGTCGGTGCACACCCACGTGCGCGAGGGGGCCATCACCCTCTACGGCTTCTCGGCGCCGGACGACCGGCGCACCTTCGAACTGCTGATCGGTGCCCACGGTGTGGGCCCGGCGCTCGCGATCGCCATCCTCGGCGTGCACAGCCCCGCCGCGCTCTCCCGGATCGTCGCCGTCGGCGACGTCGACGCGCTCACGCTCGTGCCCGGCGTCGGCAAGAAGACCGCGCAGCGGCTCGTCATCGAGCTCGCCCAGCGCTTCGACACGGTGCCCGGCGTGCCGGTGGCGGGGACGGGCGCCGCGCCGGCCGGGCCGCGCTCGGAGGTCGCCGAGGCGCTCGGCTCGCTCGGCTACGCCCACGACGAGGTGCGGGCGGCGCTCGAGCGCCTGCCGGAGGAGGGCACGGTGGAGGAGCTGCTGCGCGAGGCGCTGCGCGAGCTGGCGCCCCGCCCATGAGCCCTCGCCGAGAGGTGATCTCCGCCGGCGGGGACGCAGCGGGGTCGACCGACGCCGCCGACCGTCCACTCGACCCGGCGGCCGACCTGCCGGAGGAGGCGTTCGAGGCCGGGCTGCGGCCCCGGCGTCTGGCGGACTTCGTCGGCCAGGGGGCGCTTCGCGAGCACCTGGAGATCGTGCTGGAGGCGGCGCGCCGGCGGGAGCAGCCGGTCGACCACCTCCTGTTCGCCGGGCCTCCGGGCCTCGGCAAGACCACCCTCGCCGGCATCGTTGCCACCGAGATGGGGGCCGGGTTCCGCGTCACCTCCGGCCCGGCCCTCGGACGCGGTGGGGACCTCGCGGCCATCCTCACCGGCCTCCAGTCCGGCGACGTGCTGTTCATCGACGAGATCCACCGCCTGAACCGCGCCGTCGAGGAGATCCTCTACCCGGCGATGGAGGACTTCCAGATCGACATCGTCATCGGCAAGGGCCCGACGGCCCGCTCGGTGCGCCTCGACCTCCCCCGCTTCACCCTGGTCGGGGCGACGACGCGCACGGGTCTCGTGACCGGCCCCTTGCGCGACCGCTTCGGCTTCGTCTCGCGCCTCGAGCACTACACCTCGCCGGAGCTGGAGCTGATCGTGCGCCGCACGAGCCAGCTGCTCGGCGTCGAATGCACCGAGGACGGGGCGGTCGAGATCGCCCGGCGCTCGCGGGGGACGCCCCGGCTCGCCATCCGGCTGCTCCGGCGCGTCCGCGACTTCGTCGAGGTGCGCGGCGAAGGGGTCATCACCCTCGAGGCGGCCCGGGCGGGCTGCGCGATCTTCGGGGTCGACGAGCTCGGCCTGGACCGCCTCGACCGGCGCATCCTGGAGACGCTCTGCATCGGCTTCGGCGGCCGGCCGGTGGGGTTGACGACCCTCGCGGTGAGCGTGGGGGAGGAGCCCGAGACCCTGGAGGACGTGTACGAGCCGTTCCTCCTCCAGGCGGGCCTGGTGATCCGCACGCCCCGTGGACGGGTGCCGGCGCCGAGGGCCTGGTCGCACCTCGGTCTGGAGGAGCCCGCGACCGCCGGTCCGCCCGGTGCGGACGGCGGCGCGGTGCTGGCGGAACCGCCTCAGGAGAGCCTGTTCGGGCCGTTCGCCTGAGCGCGCCGGCGAGCGGCCCGCGGCGATCCGGCGAGCAGCCCGCGTCGCAGCTCCCGGCGGCGCACTACCCGGGCTGAGCGGAGGCTACAGTGCGAGGCGCACTGTCCGCCGGACGACTGGTACTCGATGCCCTTCCACTTTGTCAACGCCCTCGCCGCGCTCGGCGTCCTCGCTGCTGCGAAGAAGACGACATCGAGCAACCCGACGTTCCTGATCCTCATCGTGATCCTGGTCGGGGCCTACCTGCTCTTCTTCCGACCCCGTCAGCAGAAGCTCCGCCAGCAGCAGGCGAAGCAGCGCGAGGTCGAGGTGGGCGACGAGGTGGTCCTCACCTCGGGGATCATCGGCAGGGTGCAGGGGTTCAACGGTGACCGCATCGAGGTGGAGATCGCACCGGGCACGACGATCGAGATCGTGAAGCAGGGCATCGGCCGCCGGATCGAGCCTGCCGCGAACGAGGAGCCGCCGTCCGACTCGGGCGGGTCGGCGAGCCAGTGGACCGTGCCCGAGCATCCCGCCGCCGAGCAGGAGCACGGGCACACCGACGGGCACACCGACGGGCACGCCGAGCACCCCGGCGACGGCGGGACCAGCGGCGAGGCGGGCTCGGGTTGGGCCCGGCCCTGGGGCGAGCAGCCCGGGGAGGGCAACGCGTCCGCGGGGGGAACCTCCTAGGTGCAACGCCGACTCGTCGCGAGCGTCGCGCTCACCTGCGTCGCCTGCTTCGGGATCCTCGCCATCGCCCTCGGGCTCGGCTGGGCGCCGAAGCTCGGTCTGGATCTCCGTGGCGGTCTCTCGGTGACCTACAAGCCGGCGCGCACGATCTCGAACGCCGAGCTGCAGACGGTCGTCAACATCATGCAGGAGCGGGCCAATGCCCTCGGCATCTCCCAGCCGAACATCGCTGCCCAAGGCAACGACGTCGCGGTGGAGCTGCCCGGGGTGAAGAACACCCGCACGGTTCTCAACACCATCGGGACGACCGCCCAGCTGTACTTCCGCCCGGTGCTCTGCGGCGTGCCGCCGTACACGCCGCCGTCGACGGCAAAGGGCAAGAAGGCCAAGGCCGTCCCCTACACGACGCCGCCCGCCTGTGACAGCACCTACAAATACACCACCGCCTACTTCAACCCGAACCTGAACGGCGGGGAGTATGTGCCGCCCGCCCCGGACCCGAAGTTCTCCTCGTACCCCTCGCTTCCCCAGGGCCAGGACCAGACGCACCAGAAGGTGCCGGTGATCCTGAACGTCCAGGGGAGCTCCGAGCGCTATGTCCTCGGCCCGGTCCTCGCCAGCGGGACGATCATCAAAACCGCCTACGCCAGCCTCAGCCAGCAGCAGGGCTGGCTGGTGGTCTTCAACCTGACCTCGAAGGGCTCGACGACCTTCAACAACATCGCGAAGACGTACTACCAGAACGTCGTGGCCAACGACCTCGATGGCCTGGTCATCTCGGCGCCGTCGATCAACTCGACGAGCTTCCCGGGCTCGGGCCAGATCTCGGGCAACTTCACGCAGGCGAGCGCCAACAAGCTCGCGCTCGAGCTCTCCTACGGCTCGTTCCCCGTGCAGATGATCGTGCTGACCTCCCAGACGGTGTCGCCTTCGCTCGGCGCGGCGTCGCTCCAGGCCGGACTCTTCGCCGGCCTGCTCGGCCTGCTGCTCGTGATGATCTACACGATCGTCTACTACCGGGCGCTCGGCATCGTCGTCGTCCTCGGCCTCGTCACGACGGCGTGCTTCCTCTACGGGCTGATCTCGATCCTCGGCCACACCTCGACCGGGCTGACGCTCGACCTGTCCGGCGTCACCGGCCTCATCGTCTCGGTCGGCATCACCGTCGACTCCTACATCGTCTATTTCGAGCGATTAAAGGACGAGATACGCGCCGGGAGGTCCGTGCGCGCCTCGGTCGACCGGGGCTTCCGTAGCGCCTACCGTACGATCCTGTCGGCCGATGCCGTGTCGTTCATCGGCGCGCTCGTGCTGTGGCTGCTGTCGGTCGGCCAGGTGCGCGGCTTCGCCTTCATGCTCGGGCTGTCGACCCTCGTCGACGTCATCACCGCCTACTTCTTCACGCGACCGCTCGTGATCCTGCTCGGCCGGAACCGCATCTTCACCGAGGCGCGCCGCCTCGGCGTGGCTCGCGGCCTCGCTGCCGCGCCGCGTCGTCCCGACACGAAGGAGGCGGTGGCGTGAGCCCGGAGCGCATCCGTCCCGGCTCGGCGCGCGCGAAGACGGCCGGGAAGGGCACCCCCGCAGAACCGATGGAGGAGGCGCCCGAGGCCCAGGCGCCCGAAGCCCAGGCCGGACCGGACGAGGAGTACATCGAGCCCGTCGGCCGACTCCTCGACGAGGACGTGATCGAGGACGAGGACGAGGACGACGACAGGGGGGCCGAGGAGGCCGACGCCGACGAGCCCGAGCCGGACCACCCGTCGTGGGCAGACAGCGAGGCCGAGGAGCTCGCCGAGGAGGAGCCGGCAACCCGGGGCTCCCGACGGCTGTTGCGGGGGAGGGGCCGGGCCCGCGCGCTCGTCGGCGACGAGGAGGCGACGCTGGCGGAGATCGCAGCGGCCCCCACCACCGCCGCCGCCACAGGCGGCGCAGCCCCGGCGCGCCGGCGCTTTTTCATCCGGCTGTACTACGGGGAGAGCAACGTCGACTTCGTCGGCCGCAAGCGCTGGTGGTTCACCATCTCCTCGATCATCATCCTCGCGGGGGTCATCTCGCTCGGGACGAGGGGCCTCAATCTCGGGATCGACTTCGTCGGCGGCAACGCGTGGACCGTGAAGTCGCACACGCTCACGATCGACGAGACCCGCTCCGCGATCACGCCGCTCGGCCTCGGCGGCGCGACGATCACGGTCCTCGGCAACGCCTCGAGCGACCGCACGGTCGAGGTGGAGGCGAAGCTGCCGAAGGGCCAGACCCCGGCGAAGACGCAGGCCGAGTCGCAGACGGTCGCCGCGACGCTCGCCAAGACCGCCGGCGTGAACCCCAACGCCATCGGCACCGAGACCGTGGGCCCGTCGTGGGGGTCCCAGATCACGAACAAGGCCGTCGAGGCCCTGATCGTGTTCTTCATCCTGATCGCGCTGTACATCTCGATCTTCTTCGAGTGGCGCATGGCGCTGGCGGCGATCATCGCGGTCACCCACGACATCCTCATCACCGTCGGCATCTACTCGTTGACCGGCCTCGAGGTCACCCCCGACACGGTCGTCGCCCTGCTGACCATCCTTGGCTACTCGCTGTACGACACGATCGTCGTGTTCGACCGGGTGCGGGACAACACGAAGGTGCTGGGCCAAAGCGGCCGTCTCACCTTCTCCGACCTCGTCAACCTGTCGATGAACCAGACGCTGGCGCGCTCGATCAACACCTCGCTCGTCGCCATCATGCCGATCCTGGCCGTGCTGGTCCTCGGCGCGGAGATCCTCGGGGCGACGACGCTCGAGTACTTCGGCTTCGCCCTGCTCATCGGCCTGACGACCGGGGCGTACTCCTCGATCTTCATCGCCTCCCCGCTCGTCGCGCTGATGAAGGAGCGCGAGCCCCGCTACCGCCAGGTCCGGGCCCGCCTGGCCCAGCGGGGCGGCGATCACCAGCTGCTCACGCCGGCCGAGGTCGCGGCGGGCATCCTCGCCGGCGAGCCCTCGGCCGACCGGGCGCGCCGGCGGGAGCGCCAGGGCGCCTCGGCGACGCGCGGCCGGGTCCGTCCGGGATCGGCGGCGGCGCGCGTTGCGGCAGGCGGTGCCCCGGCCGAGGCCGTCGCGGGGCTCGACCAGTCGGGTGACGGGAGCTCCGCGGGCACCGCCGCAGAGACCGTCGGCGCGTCGGGCAACGGCGGGAGCGGCGCCAGCCGTACCGCCCGGCCCGCGGCACGCGGCGGCCGCCCCGCGGGAGGCCGCCCGCCGTCCCGGTCGCGCAAGAAGGGTGGCCGGCGCTGATCGACGTCCGGGCCGCCCGCAGGGAGCCAGAGACCTTCCGCAGGGCACTCGCGCGGAAAGGCGCCGCGGAGCCGTTCGACGAGCTGCTCCGTGCCGACGAGGCCTGGCGCGAGGCGACCGGGCGGGTGGAGACGCTCAGGGCCGCCACGAGGCCGAAGGGCAAGCCGAGCGAGGAGCAGCTCCAGGAGCTCGCCCGGACGAAGGCCGACCTGAGGGCAGCCGAGTCCGAGCTCGCCGTCCTCGTGGCCCGGCGCGACGAGCTGCTGGCCGTGATCCCGAACCCGCCCGACGCGTCGGCGCCGGACGGCGAGAGCGACGAGGACGCCGTCGAGGTCCGGCGGGTGGGCGACCCGCCGAGCTTCTCCTTCGAGCCCCGCGACCACCTCGCGCTCGGCGGCTTCGACGTCGAGCGGGCGGTG
The DNA here is from genome assembly GCA_963765505.1 of uncultured Actinomycetota bacterium. Taxonomy (GTDB): domain Bacteria; phylum Actinomycetota; class Acidimicrobiia; order Acidimicrobiales; family Bog-793; genus DATKQY01. The sequence continues at coordinate 70,359 of CAVXWO010000004.1, read as the reverse complement.
CGGCTCTCCGGCACCCGTTTCGTCTACCGCATGGGGGCCGTCGCCCTGGTCGAGCTGGCCCTCTACCGCTACGCGCTCGACCGTCTCGCCGAGCGGTCCTTCGTGCCGGTGCTGCCGCCGGTGCTCGTGCTCGAGAAGGCGATGTACGGGACGGGCTTCCTGCCGACGGAGGAGGCCAACCTCTACCGGGTGGAGCCGGACGGCCTCTACCTCACCGGCACCTCGGAGGTCGCGCTCGCCGGCCTGCACCTCGAGGAGATCCTGGAGGAGGGGTCGCTGCCCCTCCGCTACGCCGGCTACTCGACGTGCTTCCGGCGCGAAGCCGGCGCGGCGGGCCGGGACACGCGGGGGATCTTCCGCGTCCACCAGTTCGACAAGGTCGAGATGTTCGTCTACACGACGCCCGAGCGCTCGGGCGAGGAGCACGAGGCGATCCTCGCCGTCGAAGAGGAGCTGGTGCAGGGGCTCGGCCTCGCCTACCGCGTCGTCAACACGGCGGCGGGCGACCTCGGACCGTCGGCGGCGAAGAAGTACGACATCGAGGCGTGGATCCCGAGCCAGGGCCGCTACCGCGAGATCACCTCCTGCTCGAACACCACCGACTACCAGGCGCGGCGGCTCAAGGTTCGCTACCGCGACGGTGGCGAGCTGCGCCACCCGCACACCTTGAACGGGACGGCGATGACCGCGCGCTGGCTGATCGCGCTGCTCGAGAGCTACCAGGACGAGGGCGGCGACGTGACCGTTCCCGAGGTGCTCCAGCGCTACGGCGCGCCCGCCCGGGTGACGCCGGGCGAGGGCGCAGGCCCCCCGCCGGCCTCCTCGTAGCGCGGAGCTGCCCCGGAGAGCGGGCGGTCAGCCGGTCGGGGCGCGCGGCCCGAAGTGGTCGAGCGGACCGGACCCCGATCCGAGCTGCCAGCGGGCGCTGCGGCGGATCGCGTCGGTGACGTAGCGCTTCGCCGCGGCGATCGCCTCCAGCACCGGCAGGCCGAGCGCGAGGTTGGCGGCGATCGCCGCGGAGAGCGTGCAGCCGGTCCCGTGGACGTTCTTCGTGTCGACCTTCTCGTCGGACAGCTCGAGGATCTCGGTGCCGCAGCAGACGACGTCGACCGAGCGCGGCCCGGCCAGGTGGCCGCCCTTCACGACGGCGACGCGGACGCCGAGGTCGCACAGCGCCCGGGCGGCGTCACGCATCGCGGCGAGGTCGCGGATGTCGCGCCCGAGGAGGAACTCGGCCTCCACCAGGTTCGGCGTCGTCACGAGCGCGTGGGGGAACAGGCGCTTGTAGGCGGAGCGGCTGTCGCCCTCGATGAGCTCGGCGCCGGACGAGGCGATCATCACAGGGTCGACGACGAGCGGCGGGAGGCGCCCGGCGGCGGCACGTGCGGCGAGCATCTCGACGATCGGCACCGTCGCGAGCATCCCGGTCTTGGCCGCGCCGACGTGGAAGTCGCCGAGGACGGCGTCGATCTGGAGCGCCACCTCCTCGGGCTCGAGCACCACCACGGCGTGCACCTTGGCGGTGTCCTGCGCGGTGACGGCGGTGATCGCCAGGGTGCCGAAGACCCCGTGCGCGGCGAAGGTCTTGAGGTCCGCCGCGATCCCGGCGCCACCGCCCGAGTCCGAGCCGGCGATGGTGAGCGCCACCGGTGGCGTCGGGGCCGCCGGGACGGCCCAGGGCCGCGCGCGCCGCTCACTCGTCCGCCACCGTCGACAGGTCCGCCAGCCCGGCGAAGGAGCTCGACGGCTCGGCGTGGAAGCGCCTCGGGATCCGCCCGGCGCGCCGCGCGCCGCGTCGCCCGCCTCGACCGCCAGCGCCATGGCCCTCGCCATCAGCTCGGGGTCCTGGGCGCGAGTGATGGCGCTCGCCACGAGCACGGCGTCGCAGCCGAGCTCCAGCGCGAGGGCGGCGTCGGACGCCGTGCCGATGCCGGCGTCGAGGACGACCGGGACGCTCGCCGCCTCCACGATCATGGCGATGTTGTGCGGGTTACGGATCCCGAGGCCCGAGCCGATCGGGGAGCCGAGCGGCATCACCGCGGCGCAGCCCGCCTGCTCGAGCCGCCGGGCGAGGACTGGGTCGTCGCTCGTGTAGGCGAGCACGACGAAGCCGTCGGCGACGAGCTGCTCGGCGGCGTCGAGGAGCTCGACGGGGTCGGGGAGCAGGGTGCGCTCGTCGCCGATGACCTCCACCTTGACCCAGTCCGTCCCGAGGGCCTCGCGGCCGAGCCGCGCCGTCAGGACGGCGTCGCGCGCCGTGAAGCAGCCCGCGGTGTTCGGGAGCAGGCGGACGGGGTGGCGTCGCACGACGTCGAGGACCGAGTGGCGCTGCGACGGGTCCACGCGCCGGAGGGCGACCGTGACGATGGAGGCGCCCGACGCCGCGATCGCCCGGTCGAGCGCCTGCATGCTCGGGGCGCCACCGGTCCCGAGGAACAGCCGCGACTCGAGCACCTCGCCGGCGATGGTCAGCTTCTCGCCCGGCGCGTCCTCGCGCGCCGTCTCGCCGGGAGGGCCGTGGAGCTCCGCGGTGGGCACCGGCTCGGCGCTCATCCGCCCGGGGCCGCGGTGAGGATCTCGACCTGGTCGCCGTCGGCGACGCCCTGCGCCGTCCAGGCGCCGCGCGGCACGACCTCGCCGTTCAGCGCGACGGCGCAGCCGTCGGGGGAGGGGAGCGAGCAGCGCGACCACGGACGCGACCGTAGCGCCGGCGGGCACGGACCGGACCTCGCCGTTCACCCGGAGGGCGATCGCGCCCGGTGCGCTCACGGCGCCGCCCCCGAGCCCGCGAGCGCCCCGGCGGCTCCGCCCGCCAGGGCCCCCTCGCCGGTGGCGAAGCGGCCCGGCGCGAACGGGGCCGCCCACGCCGGCAGCGCCCCAGTCTCGAGCACCGCCTCGACGGCCTCGGCCGCGAGCGGCGCGAGCAGGATGCCGTTGCGGTAGTGGCCCGTCGCCACGACGAGCCCGCTGAGCGGGGTCGGTCCGATGACCGGGGCGTTGTCCGGCGAGCCGGGGCGAAAGCGCGCCACGGCCTCGACGAGCTCGAGCTCGTCGAGCGCCGGCAGCATCCTGGTCGCGTCCGCGAAGCAGCGTGTACACGCCGCCGGCGGTGACCGAGTCGTCCTCGCCGCGCTCTTCGACAGTGGCGCCGAGGACCAGCCGCCCGCCGGCGCGGGACGAGGTAGACGGAGAAGCCCTGCACGTAGCCGTGCACCGTGTGCGTGAGCAGGTCGACGCCGTCGCGCGCCCGCAGGCGGAGTATCTGGCCCTTCACCGGCCGGACGGGCGGCACGTCGTTCGGCCCGAGCCCCGCGACGGAGCTCGACGCGTAGCCGGCCGCCAGCACGACCGTGCCGGCCGCCAGCTCCTCGCCCTCGACGAGGAGGCCCGCCACCGAGCCGCCCGAGCGCAGCACCTCGTCCGCCCGCGCCTCGATCGCCCGCACCCCCGCGCGCCGGGCGGCCTCGGCGAGCGCCGCCACGAGCCGGCGGTTGTCGACCCGGTGGTCGTGGGGCGCGAGCACGCCGCCGTGCACCCCCGGCGCGAGCGCGGGCTCCAGCCGGCGGCACTCCGAAGCGGTGCACCAGCGCGCCGGCAGGCCGAGCCCCCGCTGGAACTCGTGGAGCTCCTGCAGGCGGGCACGGTCGCTCGCGTCGTAGCCGACCAGGAGCGTCCCCGACTCCTCGAAGTCGATCTCCTGTCCGCTGGCGGCCTCCAGCTCCCGGGCGTACGCCGGCCAGCCGAGCGCGGCGCGCAGGTTCAACTCGATCAGCGGTTCCTCGCCGTAGGCGGCCTCGCCGACGGGTGCGAGCATCCCCGCCGCCGCGTACGACGCGCCCCGGCCGGGGTGAGGGTCGACGACGGCGACGCTGCGGCCCGTCGCGGCCAGCCGCCACGCCGTGGCGAGGCCGATCACCCCCGAGCCGATGATCGCCACGTCGCATCGCTCCATGTCGTCGATCCTACGGGTAACGCCGCCGGCCGGGGGCGGCGGCGACGCCCGCGTGGGCCGGCGGCGAGGGCCGGCCCGCGGGCGGTCGTGGGCCATTGGGGGCACCCGGCGGGGCAACCACGCAGCGTGGTCGTCGGACGGTGGGGCATGACACGTTCATGTCAGCGTCGGCCGACGGCCGGACCCGTATGACACGTTTGCGTCAGTAGTAATCAGTACCGCTGAGCTGGGGGAATTGGGCCCTAGTGCCCTTGGGCCGGGGAGGCTCGTCGGCCATCATGGCAGGCATGCGACGTCACCGCAGTCTCGACATCGTGCGCGCGGGAGCATGAACTTTCCGAGCGGCTCCATCCCGGCGAACCCGTGTTCCTGTGTAGCACCGGGACGCTCGCCGTCTACGCCTTCGGCCGCCGCGTCACGCTCGCCTGCCTGCTGTTCGCCACCGACCGGCGCATCGGCGTCCTGCCCGCCCACGCGCCCGGCGCCCCGCGCCTCGTCGAGTTCGCCTACGACGCGCTGACGGCCGTCGGCTGCGCGCGGGGCCTGCGCTCGGCGCAGGTGAGCCTGACCTCGCCGACGGCCGAGGCCGTCGTGCGCTCGGTGCGGCGCGACGCTGCCGAGGACCTCCTGGCGCTGGTCGGCGAGGCGCTCGAGCAGCGCCAGTCCGGGCGCAGCCCTGCCGAGCAGGGCTTCACCACCGGCGGGGCGGAGGTCGGGGCGACGCTGCACCGCCTCGGCCAGCTCCGCGACCTCGGCGAGATCTCGGTCTCGACCTTCGGCGGGCTGCGCGACGACGTGCTCGCCGGCGGTCACGGCGTCCCGGGCCTCGTGCCGGGGCCCGAGTGGGCGAACCCCGGCGGCTCGGCGGCCGGTCGCGGCGCCGGCGGCGTTCCCGAGCGTCCCCTCCCGATCGGGACGGTCTGAGCCGGGGCCCCACGGGCCGGCGAACGCCGCGCCGGTCCGGATCAGCGGGTTCATCGAGCCTGGCGCCGGCCCCGGTGTAAACTCTGCGGGCCGGGCCAAGGGCGTCCCGGGCCATGCCTGCAGGCGGCGGAGCGGCGGCGGTGCCGCAGCTGCCATCGGACGAGTGCACGGTTGGACACCGACCGGGCACCCGGAGGACGAGGGACGCGATGGATCCGAGCACCACCGGTCTGGGCCTGTACGACGCGCGCCACGAGCACGATGCCTGCGGCGTCGCCCTCGTGGCCGAGCTGCGCCGGGGTCCGAACCACGAGCTGGTCGACCTGGCGCTCACGCGCGCTGAGAACCTGGAGCACCGCGGTGCCTCCGGCGCGGAGCCCGAGACCGGCGACGGCGCCGGGATCCTGCTCCAGGTCCCGGACGCCTTCCTCGCCGCGGTCGCCGGCTTCGACCTGCCGGCGCCCGGCCGCTACGCGACCGGCATCGCCTTCCTGCCCGCCGACGCGGGCGGCGGCGTCGTCGCGATGGCCGGCGTGGACCAGATCGCCGCGGAGGAGGGCTTGAGGGTCCTCGGCTGGCGCGAGGTCCCCGTCGACCTCGACCCGGCCGGGGCTGCGGCCCGCCGGGTGGCCCCGCACTTCTCCCAGGTCTTCGTGGCGCCCGACCCAGACGGGCCGGCCAAGGGCGCGAGCGGCGACGTGCTCGAGCGCCTGGCCTCTCGTGCGCAAGCGCGCCGAGCACGACCGTCGAGCCTGCTACTTCCCCTCGCTGTCGACGCGCACGCTCGTCTACAAGGGGATGCTCACGACCGCCCAGCTGCGGCGCGTTCTTCCCCGACCTGGCCGACGAGCGGGTGCGTCAGCGCCCTCGCGCTGGTGCACTCCCGCTTCTCGACCAACACCTTCCCGTCCTGGCCGCTCGCCCACCCCTACCGCTACATCGCCCACAACGGCGAGATCAACACGGTGCGGGCAACCGCAACTGGATGCGGGCCCGCGAGGCGCTGCTCGCGACCGACCTGCATCCCCGGCGACCTCGACGCGGCTCTTCCCGATCTGCACCCGGGCGGCAGCGACTCGGCCTCGTTCGACGAGGTGCTCGAGCTGCTCCACCTGGGCGGCCGCTCGCTGCCGCACGCGGTGCTGATGATGATCCCCGAGGCGTGGGAGAACCACCAGGAGATGGACCCGGCGCGACGGGCCTTCTACCAGTTCCACTCGACGCCTGATGGAGCCGTGGGACGGGCCCGCCGCGTCGCTTCACCGACGGCACCGTGATCGGCGCCGTGCTCGACCGCAACGGCCTGCGCCCGGGCCGCTACTGGGTCACCGACGACGGCCTGGTCGTCCTGGCCTCCGAGGTCGGCGTGCTCGACATCGACCCCGCGAGCGGTCGTGCGCAAGGGCCGGCTCCAGCCGGGCCGGATGTTCCTCGTCGACACGGCCGCGGGCCGGATCGTCGACGACGACGAGATCAAGGCCGAGCTCGCCGCCGAGCACCCGTACGGCGAGTGGCTCGCACGCCGGCCTCATCCACCTCGACGACCTGCCCGAGCGCGAGCACGTCGTGCACACCCCAGCACGCTCGGTCGCGCGCCGCCAGCAGACGTTCGGCTACACCGAGGAGGAGCTGCGCCTGATCCTCGGCGCCGATGGCGCGCACCGGCGCCGAGCCGCTCGGCTCGATGGGCACGGACACGCCGCTCGCCGTGCTCTCGCGACCGGCCGCGGCTGCTGTTCGACTACTTCCCCCAGCTCTTCGCCCAGGTCACCAACCCGCCGCTGGACGCGATCCGCGAGGAGCTCGTCACCTCGCTCGTCGAGCGACGATCGGCCCCGAGGGCAACCTGCTCGACGCCGACGCCGGCGCTCTGCCGCCAGATCGTCCTGCCGTTCCCGGTCATCGACAACGACGAGCTCGCCAAGCTCCTGCTACATCAACGAGGACGGCGACGACGCCGGGCTTCGCCGGCCTTCGCTATCGACGGGCTCTACCCCGTCGCGGGCGGCGGCGACGGCGCTCGAGCGCGGCGCCTCGACGAGATCTGCGACGAGGTCGACGCGCGCGATCGACGGCGGGGCCAGCGTCATCGTCCTGTCCGACCGCGACTGCGACGCGCGAGCTGGCGCCGATCCCGTCGCTGCTGCTGACCGCGCGCCGTGCACCACCACCTCGTCCGCGAGCAAGACCCGCACGCAGGTCGGCCTCGTCGTCGAGGCCGGCGACGCCCGCGAGGTGCACCACGTGGCGCTGCTGATCGGCTACGGCGCCGCGGCGGTCAACCCCTACCTCGCCTTCGAGTCCGTCGAGCGACCTGGTCCGCCAGCGGCGTCAGCTCGACGGGCTCACCGAGCGCAAGGCGGTGCCGCAACTACGTCAAGGCGGCTCGGCAAGGGCGTGCTCAAGGTGATGTCGAAGATGGGCATCTCGACGGTCGCCTCCTACACGCGGCGCGCAGGTCTTCGAGGCGGTCGGCCTCGACGCAGGACGTCGTCGACGCGTACTTCACCGGCACGGCCAGCCGAGCTCGGCGGCGTCGGCCTCGACGTCATCGCCGAGGAGGTCGCCGCGCCGGCACCGCGTGGCCTACCCGCCGACGCGGCATCGAGCCGGCGCACCGCGAGCTCGAGGTGGGCGGCGAGTACCAGTGGCGCCGCGAGGGCGAGTCCCACCTGTTCAACCCGCGAGACGGTCTTCAAGCTGCAGCACGCCACGCGCGACAAGCGCTACGACGTCTTCAAGCGAGTACACCCGCCGCGTCGACGACCAGTCCGAGCGGCTGGCGACGCTGCGCGGGCTGTTCCGGCTTCACGGCGACGCGCGTGCGCCCGCCGATCCCGCTCGACGAGGTCGAGCCGGTCGCAGCGATCGTGCAAGCGCTTCTCCACCGGGGCCATGTCGTACGGCTCGATCTCGGCAGGAGGCCCACGAGACCCTCGCCATCGCCATGAACCGCCTCGGCGGCGAAGTCCAACACCGGCGAGGGCGGCGAGGACCCCGAGCGCTTCGTGCCCGACGCCGAACGGCGACTCGCGGCGCAGCGCCATCAAGCAGGTGGCCTCGGGCCGCTTCGGCGTGACCAGCGAGTACCTCGTCAACGCCGACGACATCCAGATCAAGATGGCCCAGGGGGCCAAGCCCGGCGAGGGCGGCCAGCTGCCCGGCCACAAGGTCTACCCGTGGATCGCCAAGACCCGGCACTCGACGCCGGGCGTCGGGCTGATCTCGCCGCCGCCGCACCACGACATCTACTCGATCGAGGACCTCGCCCAGCTCATCCACGACCTGAAGAACGCCAACCCGCGCGCGCGGATCAACGTGAAGCTGGTGGCCGAGGTCGGCGTCGGCACGGTCGCGGCCGGCGTGGCCAAGGCCCACGCCGACGTCGTGCTGATCTCCGGGCACGACGGCGGCACCGGCGCCTCGCCGCTCACCTCGATCAAGCACGCCGGCGGCGCCGTGGGAGCTCGGCCTCGCCGAGACCCAGCAGACGCTGCTGCTCAACGGGCTGCGCGACCGGATCGTCGTCCAGACCGACGGCCAGCTGAAGACCGGCCGCGACGTCGTCGTCGCGGCGCTGCTCGGCGCCGAGGAGTTCGGCTTCGCCACGGCGCCGCTGGTCGTCTCGGGCTGCGTCATGATGCGCGTCTGCCACCTCGACACCTGCCCGGTCGGCGATCGCCACCCAGAACCCCGAGCTGCGCGAGCGCTTCACGCGGCAAGCCCGAGTTCGTCGAGACCTTCTTCGAGTTCATCGCCGAGGAGGTGCGCGAGCTCCTGGCCGAGCTCGGCTTCCGCACGCTCGACGAGGCCGTCGGCCACGCCGAGCTGCTCGACGTCGCGCGCGCCGTCGACCACTGGAAGGCCGCCGGGCTCGACCTCTCGCCGATCCTGCACGTGCCCGACGTCGCCCGAGCGGACCGTGCGACCTGCACCGGACGCACGACCAGGACCACGGCCTCGACGCAGGCGCTCGACAACGAGCTCATCGAGCCGTGCGACGCCGGCGCTCGAGACGCGGCGAGCCGGTGCGCGTCGAGCTGCACGATCCGCAACGTCAACCGCACGGTCGGCACGATGCTCGGCTCCGAGGTGACCCGCCGCTACGGCGGCGACGGGCTGCCGGACGACACCATCGACCTCGACGTTCGCCGGGCTCGGCCGGCCAGAGCTTCGGCGCCTTCCTGCCCGACGGGCATCACGCTGCGCCTCGAGCGGCGACGCCAACGACTACGTCGGCAAGGGCCTGTCCGGCGGGCGCGTCGTCGTGCGGCCGCCGACGCGACGCGCCGCTTCGTCGCCGAGGAGAACATCATCGCCGGCAACGTCATCGCTCTACGGCGCGACCGAGCGGCGAGCTCTTCCTGCGCGGGCCGGTCGGGGAGCGGTTCTGCGTGCGCAACTCCGGCGCGACCGCCGTCGTCGAGGGCGTCGGCGACCACGGCTGCGAGTACATGACCGGCGGGCGGGTCGTCGTCCTCGGCCCGACCGGCCGCAACTTCGCGCGCCGGCATGTCCGGCGGCGTCGCCTACGTGCTACGACCCCGAGGCGATGCTCGCCCGGCGGCTCAACCCCGAGATGGTCGACCTCGAGCCGCTCGACGACGAGGACGTCGGCGTGCCGTCGCGAGCTGATCGTCGGGCGCCACGTCGAGGAGACCGGCTCGCCGGTCGCGCCGGCGCCTCCTCGGCCGACTGGGCCGAGGCGTCGGGCGAGTTCGTGAAGGTGATGCCACGCGACTACCGCCGCGTGCTCGAGGCGACGCGCCGAGGCCGAGGCGCGAGGGACGCTCGGTCGACGAGCGCGATCATGGAGGCGGCGCATGGCTGACCCGAAGGGCTTCCTGACGCATCGAGCGCGAGCTGCCCGCGCGGCGGCCGGTCGACGTGCGCGTCCACGACTGGCACGAGGTCTACGAGCCGTTCCCGCGCGACCAAGCTCGAAGGCCCAGGCCGGCGCGCTGCATGGACTGCGGCATCCCGTTCTGCCACGACGGGCTGCCCGCTCGGGCAACCTCATCCCCGAGTGGAACGACCTCGTCTACCGGGACCGACTGGCGCGAGGCGATCGAGCGGCTGCACGCCACCAACAACTTCCCCGAGTTCACCGGGCGGCTCTGCCCGGCGCCGTGCGAGGCGGTCTGCGTGCTCGGCATCAACGACGACCCGGTGACGATCAAGCAGGTCGAGGTACGAGATCATCGACCGGGCCTGGGACGAGGGCTGGGTCGCGCCCGTGCCGCCGTCGCGCCGCACGGGCAAGACGGTCGCCGTGGTCGGCTCCGGCCCCGCCGGCCTGGCCGCCGCGCAGCAGCTGACCCGCGCCGGCCACACGGTCGTCGTGTTCGAGCGCGCCGACCGCATCGGCGGCCTGCTCCGCTACGGCATCCCCGAGTTCAAGATGGAGAAGCGCCATCCTCGACCGCCGGCTCGCGCAGATGGACGGCCGAGGGCGATCGAGTTCCGCACCGGGACGGCCGTCGGCGTCGCCGCGTGCACGAGGTCCCCGGCTCGAGCGCGCCGGGTGCCCGGGTGATCCCGGCCGAGGACCTGCGCGAGGAGTTCGACGCCGTCGTGCTCGCCGTCGGCTGCGACGCGGCCGGCGCGACCTGCCCGTCGCCGGGCGCGAGCTCGCCGGCGTGCACTTCAGGCCATGGAGTACCTGCCGCGTGCCAACCGGGTGCAGGAGGGCGACCTCGGCGGCGCCGCCGATCGACCGCCGAGGGCAAGCACGTGGTCATCATCGGCGGCGGCGACACCGGCGCCGACTGCCTCGGCACCGTCGCACCGCCAGGGCGCCGCGTCGGTCACGCCAGCTCGAGATCCTGCCCGAGCCGCCCGACGTCCGCGCCCGACGTCGAACCCCTGGCCGACCTGGCCGATGATCCTGCGCACCTCGGCCGCCCACGAGGAGGGCGGCGAGCGGTCTACGCGCGTCATCGACCGAGCGAGCTCCTGGACGACGGCACGGGCGCGGTGCGCGGGCTGCGCGCCGAGCAGGTCGAGCAGGTGGTCGTGGACGGCCGGCCGCAGTTCCGACCCGTCCCCGGCACGCGAGCGCGAGCTCCACGCCGAGCTCGTGCTCCTCGCGATGGGCTTCCTCGGCCCCGAGCAGCACGGCGCCGTCGGCGAGCTCGGCTGCGCGCTCGACGGCCGGGGCAACGTCGCCGTCGACCGCTCGTTCATGACGAGCGTGGAGGGCGTCTTCGCCTGCGGCGACGCCGCTCGCGGCCAGAGCCTGATCGTCTGGGCGATCGCCGAGGGCCGCTCGGCGGCCGCGGGCGTCGACCGCTACCTGATGGGCGGGACCGACCTGCCCGCGCCCTTGAGGCCCGGTGCCCTCGCCATCAGCTGAGGGCGAGCTGGAGGCGATCCGGGGCGAGCTCGAGCGCCTCCGCGAGCGGATCGACGACCTCGCGCTCGGGGCGCTTCGCGACGCCGTCGAGGCCGGGGAGGACCGCCGCCCGGAGCTCGAGCGTCGCCTGACCCGGGCCCGCAACGCCCTCGTGCGGGCGATCGGGGCGCTCGGCGGGCTCGCCGAGGAGTAGGTCCGGTCGGGCCGCGGTCTCAGGACTCCGGCATGGGCTCGTCCTCGCCGCCGGTGAAGGTGCCGGTCTCGCCGGCCGGCGGCGTGTCGGTCGCCGTGCCCGGCGGCACCAGGGTGTTCAGCGCGTCGATGAGCTGGCGCAGGCGCCCGTGGTGGGCGCGGTCGAACTCCATCGCGATCCGCGCCAGCTCGAGGTGGTCGTGGCTCGCCCGCTCGGGAGGGAGGGGGTCGGTGCGCCAGATCCCCGTCCCGGAGGTGATGTCGGCGAACGCTCCGGAGATGCGGGCGATGTCCTCGTCGCTCGGGGCGTGGCGCAGGCGGATCACCATGACCTTGCCGACGAAGCGGCGCGAGTGGTAGTTGCGGTGGAAGTCGAGGAGCTCCTCGGCGGCGACCTCGACGTCGTCGGTGATGCGGTAGAGGGAGGCGTCGAGCGGGTTCGCCAGGCGGTTGGCGTAGACCTGGTCGGCGACGAAGCGCTCCCAGCCGTGCCAGTAGGTGCCCCCGGGCGTGTCGACCAGCACGATCGGGGCCGGCTCGGCCTTGCCGGTCTGGACCAGGGTGAGGAGCTCGAAGGCCTCGTCCAAGGTGCCGAAGCCGCCGGGGAGGACGAGGAAGCCGGTCGACTCTTTCATCAGCATCAGCTTGCGGGTGAAGAAGTACTTCATCTCGACGAGCTTCTCGTCCTCGATCCAGGGGTTCGGCTGGCTCTCGAACGGAAGCTGGATGTTCACCCCGATCGCCATGTCGCGCCCGGCGCCCTCGTTGCCGGCGGCCATGATGCCGGGGCCGGCGCCCGTGACGACCATCCAGCCGCTCGCGGCCATGCGGCGGGCGAGGTCCCTGGCGAGCACGTAGAGGGCATCGGAGGGGGCGGCGCGTGCCGAGCCGAAGATCGTCACCTTCGGGATGTCGTGCAGCGGGGCGAACATCTTGAACGCGTCGGCCATCTCGGCGATCGCCGAGCCGGCGATCTTCAGGTCGAGCCGGCTGGTGTCGTCGTGGGCGAGGCGCAGCGTCGCGTCGACGAGCCGGCGGATGAGGTCCCGGTTCTTGCGGATGCCCGCCACGTCGAGCACCCGCTCGACGAGCTCGGACGGGTCCTCGGCGCGCGCCACCCCGGTCCCGGTGGCCTGATCCGGGCGCCCCGAAGCCGACGTCCCGGTGCTCACGCCTGGATCGCCGGCCGGCCGTAGAGGGTGGTGCGCTGCTCGAGGCGCCGCCCGAGCGGCTCGACCACGGCCCGGAAGTCCTCCTCGACCATCAGCTGGCCGTGCGTCGCGCCGGCCGCGCGGGAGATGTTCTCGTCCATGAGCGTCCCGCCGACGTCGTTGCAGCCGGCGAGGAGGAGCTGGCGCAGACCCGCCGCGCCCGTCTTCACCCAGCACGCCTGGATGTTGTCGATCGAGCCGTGGTAGGCGATGCGGCCGACCGCGTGGATGAGGAGCACCTCGCGGAAGGTCGGCCCCCGCCGGGCCCGCCGCTGGAGGTAGATCGGCGTCGCCATGTGGACGAAGGGCAGCGGGACGAACTCGGTGAAGCCGCCGGTCTCGTGCTGGAGCGCGCGGGTGCGCACGATGTGCCGCGCCCAGTGCCGCGGCTGCTCGACCGAGCCGAACATGATCGTGACGTTCGAGCGCAGCCCCACCGAGTGGGCGGTGCGGTGCGCCTCCAGCCACTCCTCGGTGGAGATCTTGTCGGGGCAGATCAGCGCGCGGATCTCGTCGTCGAGGATCTCCGCCGCCGTGCCCGGCAAGGTCCGCAGCCCGGCGTCGCTCAGCCGCTCCAGGTACCGCTCGAGCGGCTCGCCGAGCCGGCGGGCCCCCTCGGTCACCTCGAGCGCGGTGAAGCCGTGGATGTGGATGCGCTCCGAGCCGGCGCGCACCGCCTTGACGACGTCGAGGTAGTAGTCGCCGTCGAAGTCGGGGTGGATCCCGCCCTGGAGGCAGACCTCGGTCGCGCCGAGCTCCTCGGCCTCGACCACGCGGCGGGTGATCTCGTCCAGCGTCCAGCAGGTACGGGCGCGCCGCGCAGGTTCAGCGAGAGCGGCCCCTTCGAGAAGGCGCAGAACCGGCACTTGAAGGTGCAGACGTTGGTGTAGTTGATGTTCCGGTTGACGACGAAGGTGACCACGTCGCCGACCGCCTTTTGCCGCAGGTCGTCGGCGAGCTCGATCACGGCGTCGAGCTCCGAGCCGCGTGCGCCGAACAGGGTGACGAGCTCGTCCTCGCCGGGCTCCTCGCCCGAGGCGACGCCGTCGAGCACGTCGGCGACGGGCCCGCGCGCCGGGGCGTCCGGGCGGCGGCGCGCCCGGGCGACGGGGCCCGTGCCGTTGACCGGCGGGTCGACGAGCGTCGGCGGCGCGTGGTCGCCCCCGGCGTACCAGTCGTCGTCGCGCCCGAGGCCCGCGGCGTCGGAGCGCTCGAGCACTGGGAAGCGCATCTGCGCGTCGAGCCAGCGCAGCGGGTCGAGGGCGAACTCGGGTGGAGGGTGAGGCGCGGGGCGAGGACGTGGCCGGCGGCCTCAACCGTCGCCTCGAGGAGGGTCGAGCGCCGGCCAGGCCCGCTCGGGGTTGACGTGGTCGATCGTGACGGGGGAGACCCCCCCGAGTCGTCGATCCCCGCGGCGAGGAGCATGCCGACGTCGTCGACGAGGTTCGGCGGCGACTGGACGTGGACGTCGGCGGGGAGCACGAGGCGGGCGGCGGCGATCGACCACGCCAGCTCCACGGGGTCGCAGGGCGCAGCGGCGTGCATGGCCGTGCCGGCCTTCGGGAGGAAGTTCTGGACGATGACCTCTTGCACGTGGCCGTGGCGGCGGTGCGCGTCGGCGATCGCCCTGAGCGCCGTCAGACGGTCGCGCCGGCCGTCGCCGATGCCGACGAGGATGCCGGTCGTGAAGGGGATCTGGAGCCGCCCGGCGGCCTCCAGCGTCGCGAGGCGGCGCGCCGGGGTCTTGTCCGGCGAGGAGCGGTGGCAGTCGAGGCCGGGGAGGATGCTCTCGAGCATCATCCCCTGGCTGGCGCTGACGGGCCGCAGCGCCGCCAGCTCCGCCTCGCTCAGCGCGCCGGCGTTGGCGTGGGGGAGCAGGCCCGTCTCGTCCCGCACGAGCGCCGCCATGGCGCCGAGGTACTCGAGCGTGGTGGCGTAGCCGTGGTCCTCCAGCCACTCGGCGGCGGCCGGGTAGCGCAGCTCGGGGCGCTCGCCGAGGGTGAACAGCGCCTCGTGGCAGCCGACGGCGGCACCGGCGCGGGCGATCGCCAGCACCTCCTCGGCGGAGAGGTACGGCGAGGCTAGGCGGGCCGGGGGCTTGGCGAAGGTGCAGTAGCCGCAGCGGTCGCGGCAGAGCATGGTCAGGGGGATGAACACCTTCGGGGAGAAGGTCACCCGCCGGCCGTGGTGCCGGTCGCGAAGCGCCCGCGCCCGCGCGAGGAGCTCCCCGTCGGCGAGCGCGAGCAGCTCGTCGTCGTCCGGAACGCTCTCGGCTGCGACCGACGCCGTCGTGCGGCCCGTCACGGCGCACCCCCGGCGCCGGCGGCCGCGAGGCGGTCGGCCAGCCAGAGGACGCGCGGGGCCCGGACGCGCGCGGCCGGTAGGTCGTCCCCGGCGAGCACCCGTGCGAGCGCGTCGCGCTTTTCCGCCCCGACGACGGCCACGACGACCACGTTGGCGAGGGCGATGGCGGCGTAGGTGAGCGTCAGGCGCTCGAAGCGGTTGTTGCCGGAGGGGTCGACGTTCGTCACGACGAGCCGGTCCTCCGGCGCGTCGAGCGCGGCGGAGCCGGGGAAGAGCGAGGCGGTGTGTCCGTCGGGGCCGAAGCCGAGCTGGACGAGGTCGAAGCCGCCGGCGTCGCGGACGACCCGCTCGTAGGCCTCGGCTCCCTCGGCGCACGACATCGGGTGGAAGCCGGCGAGCTCGTCGAGACGGCTGCCGAGCACCTCGCGAAGGGCGCGCGCGTTGGCGTCGGGCGAATCGGGCGCGACGCAGCGCTCGTCGACGAAGTAGCAGGCGACGCGCTCCCAGGCCAGGTCATGGGCGGCGAGCTTGGCGAGGCAGGCGGTGCCCGAGGCACCGCCCGAGCAGCCGAGGCGGAACGGCGCCCCGGCCGGCCTCGAGCCGAGCACCGAGCGCACCTCGGCGGCGGCGAACTCGCCGAAGGCGGTCGGGACGTCGTTGACGATGTCGAGCTTCGGGATCACCTGCGTCCTCACTCGGGGTTCCGCCACTGGCGGCCGGAGGCCTCGATCAGGCGGTCGGCCTCGACCGGGCCCCAGCTGCCGGCGGGGTAGCGGGCGAGCGGCGGTTCGCCGCCGCCGAAGGCCTGCTGGATCGGCGCGACGATCTGCCACGCCTGGTCGACCTCGTCGGTGCGGATGAACAGCGTCGGGTCCCCCGTCATGGCGTCGAGGAGGAGGCGCTCGTAGGCGTCGGCCGTCCCTCCCGGGAAGGCCTCGCTGTAGGAGAAGTCCATCGAGACGCTGCGCACCCGGAAGGTCGGCCCGGGGACCTTGGCCCCGAAGGAGAGGCTGATCCCCTCGTCGGGCTGGATCCGCAACGTCAGCGCGTCCGGGCGGAGGTCGCGGGTGAGCTTGCCGGCGAAGGGCAAATGCGGTGGGCGTTGGAAGACCGTCGCCACCTCGGTCGCGCGGCGCTTCAGGCGCTTGCCGGTCCGCACGAACACGGGCACCCCCGCCCAGCGCCAGTTGTCCACCGCGACGTTCATCGCCACGTAGGTCTCGGTGAGCGACGCCGGGTCGACGCCCTCCTCCTCGCGGTAGCCGGGGACCTCCGCGCCGTCGATCGCGCCGCGCACGTACTGGGCCCGCACGACGTGGTCGACCTCCTCGTCGGCGCCGGGGGTGACGACGGCGCGCAGCAGCTTGACCTTCTCGTCGCGGATCCCGTTCGCGTCCATCGAGGCGGGCGGTTCCATCAAGGTGAGCGAGAGCACCTGCATGACGTGGTTGGCGACGATGTCGCGGAGCGCCCCGGCGCTCTCGTAGAAGTTGCCGCGGTGCTCGACGCCGAGGCTCTCGCCGACGGTGACCTGGACGTGGTTGACGTAGCGCCGGTTCCAGATCGGCTCGAAGATGGCGTTGGCGAACCGCAGCGCGAGCACGTTCTGGACCGTCTCTTTGCCCATGTAGTGGTCGATCCGGAAGATCTGCTCCTCACGGAAGGACTCGTGGAGCTCCCGGTCGAGCTGGTGGGCGCTGTCGAGGTCGGTGCCGAACGGCTTCTCCACGACGAGGCGGGCGAAGCTGCCGCCGCTCGCGGGCTCGTTGCCCTTGTGCGCGGCGAGGCCGCGCGCCACGACGGCGAACATCGAGGGCACCGTGGCGAGGTAGTAGACGCGGTTGCCGCTCGTCCCGCGGTCCACGTCGACCTCGGCCAGCACGGTGGCGAGGCGGTCGAAGGTGGCGTCCTCGCTGTAGTCGCCCGCGACGTAGCGGAAGCCCTGGGCGAGCTCCGACCACTTCTCGGCACCGGTGCCCTCGGCGGCGGCGAGGCAGCGCTCGCGGAACTCCTCGTCCGACATGTCGCTGCGCGCCACGCCGACGATGGAGAAGGCGTCGGGGAGCGAGCCGCGTTCGGCGAGCTTGGCGAGGGCCGGGAGGATCTTGCGGTTGGCGAGGTCGCCCGACGCGCCGAAGATGACGAGCGCGAGCGGGTCCGGCCGGCGCGAGATCCTGGGGTCGATGTCGTGGAAGGTCGCCTGGAGCGTGTCGGCGAGCTCGCGCGCCGCCGCCCCGCCAGCGGGGAGCGTGCTCACTGCCCGCTCCCGCCCGTCGTGTCGCCACTCTCGCGCACCACCGCGTGGCCACCGAACTGGTTGCGCAACGCCGCAAGGAGGCGGTCGGCGAACGAGTTGCGCCGCTGGGACGCGAAGCGGCGGTAGAGCGACTCGGTGATCACCGGTGCCGGGACGCCCCGCTCGACCGCCTCCTGCACGGTCCAGCGACCCTCGCCGGAGTCGACGACGACGCCTTCGATCGACTCGAAGCCCGACCCCGGCCGGAGTGCCAGCTCCGCCAGCTCGAGCAGCCAGGAGCGCACCACCGAGCCGTAGCGCCAGATCGAGGCGATCTGGTGGAGGTCGAGCGAGAACTCGTCGGCGGCCGACATCAGCTCGAAGCCCTCGGCGTAGGCCTGCATCAGCCCGTACTCGATGCCGTTGTGGACCATCTTCACGAAGTGGCCGGCACCGACCGGCCCGACATGGGCGTAACCGCCCTCGGGCGCGAGCGCGAGGAAGATCGGCTCGGCGATCTTGACCGCCTCGGCGCTGCCCCCGACCATCAGGCAGTAGCCGTTCTTCAGGCCCCATACCCCGCCCGAGGTGCCGGCGTCGACGAAGTTGACGCCCCGCGCCCCGAGCTGCTCCGCGTAGGGGACCGCGGTCTTGTAGTTGGAGTTCCCGCCGTCGATCACGAGGTCGCCCGAGCCGAGGAGGCTGGCGAGGGACGAGACGACCTCGTCGGTCGGCTTGCCGGCGGGGACCATCACCCAGCAGGCGCGTGGCGCCTGGAGCTTGCCCACGAGCTCCGGCAGGCTGGTGGCCGTGCCCGCCCCCTTCGCGGCGACGGAGGAGCGGGCCTCCTCGCTCGGGTCGAAGCCCACGACGTCGTGGCCGTGCTCGAGGAGGCGCAGCGTCATGTTGGCGCCCATCTTCCCGAGACCAATCATCCCGAGCTGCATCGCATCCCTCCTCGGCCTCGGCGCGTGCCTCGCGCCGCCACGTTCGTCAGCACAACCTGGAAGCTAGCGGCCACCCCGCCCGGCGGCGGGCCGGCCCCCGACGGCGCGCCGGCTCAGCACAGCTCGCCGAGGTCGTCGACCGCCACCCTGAGGACGCGACGCCCGTGGGCGAGCAGGCTCTCGTGGTCGCCGATCGCCTGGGCGGCGATGAGTGTCGCGAAGTCGTAGGGCTTGCCCGGGATCTCCACGTGCGGGCCGGGCGTGCGCGCGACCACCTGGAGCGCCACGACCGACGGGGGGCCGCCCTTGTGGAGCTGGCCGGTGGAGTGCAAGAAGCGCGGACCGTAGCCGGCGGTGACGGCGCGGCCGTCGTGACGGTCGCGGATCGAGCGGCGAAGCGTCGCCAGCTTCTCCTCGCTGCCGTACGGCAGGTACGCCTGCACGCTCACGTAGTCGCCCGGGCGGAGCTGCTCCTGCAGCCACGGCTCGACGGCCTCGGGACCCTCGGTCGGGACGTCGGGGAGCGGGAGGTCCTCGAGCACCCGGTTCGTGTTCGCCTTGGATTCGGCGACGTTCGGCTCGTCGAACGGGTCGATCCCGAGGACGTGACCGGCGGCGGCCGTCGCCAGCTCGAAGCGCTGGAACTCGGCGCCGAGCTCGTGGGCCGAGCCGAGGCGGACGTGGATCAGGTGCCGGTCGTCCCCGCTCTCCTCATCTGTGGTGGGCACGGGCACGCAGCCCTTGCCCAGCTTGCCCGTCGACTCGGCGATCAGCTGCTCGACCCACAGCCCGAAGGCGCGCTGGGACTCCTCGACGACGATCGTCGTCTTGTCCCGTCCTTCGAGCGCGGCGCTCCCCATGGCGATACCCATCTCGACGGCGCCCGGCCCGTCCACGTCGGCGACCCGCCCGCACAGCTCCTCGATGTCGTAGCCGGCGAGCGCGGCGGGGACGAGGCCGAAGTACGACAGCACGGAGTAGCGCCCGCCGATGTCGGGCGGGTTGGCGAAGAGCCGGTGCACGCCGAGCTCCTCCGCCTGGGCGGCGAGCGGCGTCCCGGGGTCGGTGATCACCGCGTAGCGCTTCGGGTCGGCGAGGCGGCCGGCGCGTGCGCGAAGAGCACGTTCGGCTCGAGCGTCGTGCCGGACTTCGAGGAGACGAGCACGAACGTGTCCTCGATCGGCGCCGCGGCGACCGTCGTGGGATCGGTGGTGTCGCACACCACGACCCGGCGGCCCTTCGGTGAGCCGAAGGCGTCGCGCACCGCCGCGAGCACGAGCGGCCCGAGGGAGGAGCCGCCCATGCCGAGCAGCACGACGACCTCCTGGTCGATGGTGGCGGCCCACCGCGCCAGGTCGCGCGCCTGGCGCTCCATCTGACGGGGGAGGTCGAGCCAGCCGAGACGGTCCTTCGAGACGTTGCCCTCGGGCCAGAGGTTGGCGTCGCGGGCGATCAGCCGCCGGTAGAGGTCGTCGGGCTGCAGGAGATCGGACACGGCGCGGCTCAGCGCGACGCGGCCGAGGGCGACGGCCTTGCGGCCGAGGCTCTCGATCAGCTCGTCGAAGGACTTGGCGAACGCCGCGACGCCCTCGGTCTCGAGCAGCGACGTCACCTCCTCGAGGGGCACGCCGACCTCCGCCAGGCCCCCGAGCACGGCGCGGGCGCCGTCCATGTCCTGGTCGACGGTCCGGGCCACCGTGCCGTGGTCGAGGAACGCCTCGACCGTGGCGGGCGGCATGGTGTCGACCGTGTTCGAGCCGATCAGGCCGTCGACGTACAGCAGGTCGGGGTAGGCCGGGTTCTTCGTGGAGGTGGAGGCCCACAGCGGGCGCTGCACACGCGCGCCGCGTGCCGCCAGCGCCTGGAAGCGCGGCGTCGAGAAGGAGCTGGTGAACAGCTCGTAGGCCAGCCGGGCCTGGGCGAGCGCGGCCTTGCCGCGCAGCTCGAGGGCACGATCGGCCTTGGCGGAGCCACGCTCGGCGCCGGCCAGGGCCTCCAGCCGGCGGTCGACCTCGGTGTCGACCCGGCTGACGAAGAAGGAGGCGACCGACGCCACCCGTGAGGGGTCCCCGCCGGCCTCGGCGAAGCGCTCCAGCCCGTGCTGGTAGGCCTCGATCACCGCGGCGTAGCGCTCGAGCGAGAAGATCAGGGTGACGTTGATGCTGCGCCCCGCGGCGATCATCTCCTCGATCGCGGGCACGCCTTCGACGGTGGCCGGGATCTTGACGAGCAGGTTCGGGCGGTCGACCCGCTCGTGCAGCTCGCGGGCCATCGCAAGGGTCCCGGCGGTGTCGTGCGCGAGCGACGGCGCGACCTCGACCGAGACGAACCCGTCCGCGCCGCCGGAGGAGTCGTACACCGGCCGGAGGACGGCGAGGGCGCCGACCACGTCGTCGAGCACGAGGTCCCAGTAGGCGTCGTCGACGCTCTTGCCGGCCGCGATGAGCTCGCCGAACTGCTCGTCGTAGTCGGCGCCGGCCTCGATGGCCTTCGCCATGATCGTCGGGTTGGAGGTGACGCCCCGCACGCCGGCGTCCGCGAGGCGCTGGAGCTCGCCGGCCCGCACGTAGCTGCGCTTCAGGTCGTCGATCCAGGGGCTCTGCCCCTGCTGGTCGTAGAGGTCGTGCAGTCGCGTCACTGGCAGCTCCTCTCGCTCGGCATTGCAGCGCCCGCCCGACGGCGAAGGTCGCCGGTCCCCCTGGAGAGACTAGGGCCCGCGGCGCGCCCCGACGACGCCGGAGCCCGACAGGAACCTAGATCGAGCCGGCGCCTACGGAGCGGCTGGTCGCCGGCACGAGCTTCGGCGCCGCCAGACGCACCTGCGCCACGCGCAGCGCGGCGAGCGTGCGGATCAGCCACCAGCCGGGATCCATCTCGCGCTTGGCGTGGGCGAGCCGGGCGGCGGTCGGCGCGGCGTGGTGGTTGTTGTGCAGACCCTCGCCGGCGGTGAGCCACGCCAGCCACTGGTTGTTCCGGGCGGTGTTCTCGTACGGCTGGCTCCCGAGGACGTGGCCGAAGGCGTTGATGGCCCCGTTCAGCAGGAGGTAGCTCACCGTGTGCACACCGGCCGCCAGGAGCCCGTACTGCCAGCCGAGGCTGACGCAGAGGATGGCGATGCCGAGGCCGAGGCCGACGAAGGCGTGATCGAACAGGAGCGTGTCCCACCGGTCCGGGGGGAGGTCCTTCGCGTAGCGGCCGACGGTCTCGCCGTCGCGCGCGCAGCGCCGGTAGAGCGCGGCGTTGGCGAGCTGGACCTTCCAAAAGCCGAGGAGGAGCGGGGAGTGCGGGTCGCCCTCGACGTCGGTGAAGGCGTGGTGGCGGCGGTGGACGGCGGCCCACTGCCGGGGGCGGATGCCCGTCGTGATCCAGATCAGGAAGCGGAAGACGAACCGGATGCCCGGCGACATCGTCACGGCGCGGTGCGCCACGGTCCGGTGGAGGAAGACGGTCGTGCACACGATGCCGATCTGGCACACGGCGAGGCCGACA
This sequence comes from uncultured Actinomycetota bacterium, assembly GCA_963765505.1. Taxonomy (GTDB): domain Bacteria; phylum Actinomycetota; class Acidimicrobiia; order Acidimicrobiales; family Bog-793; genus DATKQY01. Next base: position 48,749 of record CAVXWO010000004.1, on the reverse strand, counting down.
AACACTGCGAGCAGGGCCTGAGGCACCGGCGCACGATAGCAGCAGCACCCCCGCCCGCCGCCGCCCCGCACGGGCCGGGCCGGCGCGGCGCTCGCGGCGTGCCCCCTGTTGTAGCCTGCCGCGGATGACCAGGCACTCCGAACGGCTCCGGGGGCTGTCCGAGGAGCGGACCGCGGTGAAAGAGACCGTCGGCATGCTGCGGCGCTACGTCGTGCAGGAGACGGTCGGCCCGCTGAAGCACATCGGCCGCAGCGCGGCCTACGGGACCGCCGGCGCGTTGCTGACCGGCGTCGGCGCGGTGCTGTTGATGCTCGCGGTGCTGCGCGTGCTGCAGACGGAGACGGCCTCGGTGTTCGCCGGGAACTGGTCGTTCGCGCCCTACCTGCTCACCGCCGTCGTCGCGCTCGGCGCGATCGGCGTGGCCGCCGCGCTCGGGCTGCGCGGCGGGCGCTCGCGGCGCCAGGGTGGTGCGTAGTCGATGGTCGAGGAGGGTCGACAATGGCATCGTTGATCGCGTCGCTGCTGGGGCTTCGTGCCGTGGACGGCGGCCCGGGGAGCGGGCGTATCTCGATCGGCGACATCGAGGACCAGCTCCGCTCGATCGGCGGTAGCGCCCAGGAGATGGTCGGGGTGTCGAAGGCCGGGGCGGGGGCCGCCGCCGCGGCCGGCGCGGCGCTCGTCGTCGCGGCCGCGTACCTCCACGGCCGCCGCCGCGGCCGGCGCCGGGCCACCGTCCTCGAGATCCGGCGGGTCTAGCCGGTCGTGTTCGGGCTCGTCGACTCGCTCGCCCGCCGGCTGGTCCGACGCGGGCTGCGCCAGGGGCTACTCGGGGGCAGCACGGCCTGGGTCGCGATCGGGGCGGCCGCCTGGCTCGCCCGGCTGATGCTGCGCCCGGAGGAGCCGAAGGTCGTGCGTCAGGACCTTCGCTTCGGCGAGAGCATCGTGGTGACCCACGTCGCCGGGCCCCCGACCAGGCGGCAGCGGCGGCGCGCCGCGCGCCGCGGGCGACCGGCGGACGCGCCGGCCGGCTCCTCCCGAGGGTGAGGCTCGGAGCCGACGCGGAGCTCGGTGACCGTGGGGCGCTCGCCGCGGGCGAGCGGGTGCTCCTCGTCGACCGGAAGGAGCGGCGCTACCTCATCCGCCTCGAGGCCGGTGGCGCGTTCCAGACCCACGCCGGCATCGTCGACCACGACGAGCTGATCGGCGGCCCCGAAGGCGTCGAGGTCGTGGCCCGCCAGAAGGACGGGGGAACGGGCGCGGGGCGGCGGTTCCTGGTGTTCCGCCCGACGCTCGCCGACCTGATCGTGAAGATGCCGCGTGGCGCGCAGGTCATCTACCCGAAGGACCTCGGGGCGATCGTCATGGCGGCGGACCTGTTCCCCGGCGCGCGGGTGCTGGAGGCCGGCGTCGGCTCGGGTGCCCTCTCGATGGTGGCGCTGCGTTCGGGCTGCCGGGTCGTCGGCTACGAGCTGCGCCCGGACTTCGCGGCGAGGGCGCGCTCGAACGTGGCGGCGTCGATCGGGGAGGCCGCGCCCTACCTCGTCCACGAGCGCGACGTCTACGAGGGCATCGACGAGCGGGGGCTCGACCGGATCCTTCTCGACCTGCCCGAGCCCTGGCGGGTGCTGCCTCACGCCGAGGTGTCGCTCGTCCCCGGGGGGATCCTGCTCGCCTACCTGCCGACGATCAACCAGACCGCCGAGCTGCGCCACGCCCTGGAACGCGCCGGCTTCGCCTCGGCCGAGACGTTCGAGGTGCTGCGGCGCACCTGGCACGTCGAGGGGCGCTCCGTGCGGCCGGACCACCGGATGGTGGCGCACACCGGGTTCGTGACGACGGCCCGCCGGGTCGTCGGGCGAACGGGCGGGAGCGCGGCTGACCCGGTCGAGGAGGACGACGAGGTGCCCACGGAGGGGCCGGGCCGCTTTTTCGATGGCGACGGGGGTGGGCCGGAGGGGGAGTGAGCGTGAGCCGCGCCCGCGAGGTTCCCGGGCGCCGGGGGCCTCAGTCGCGCTCGATGAAGATGCACTCCCCGGGGCACTCCTCGGCTGCCTCGGTCACGGCGTCGTCCAGGTCGGGTGTCACAGCGACCATGCCGGCGGCCCCGCCCGGCTCGTTCATGACCTGCTCCCCGTCCTTGACGTAGGCGAGCCCGTCGTCAAGGAGGGTGAACACGCTGGGACAGATCTCCTCGCAGAGACCGTCCCCGGTGCAGAGATCCTGATCGATCCAGACCTTCATGCTGCTCGGTGCTCCTTCGCAGGCTCCCGTGGACCGACCCGGCGAGCTCGAGGCACGAGAATCGTGTCCGTCCGGGCCGCGTCGCGTCCTGCCGCACGCTGGGCCACGACGAGCGACGGTAACGGCGGCCCCACGAGGTGTCAAGGCACGCCGCCGGCGCCGTCCTCGCGGCCATCGGGCGGTTCGCACGAGGCTACCAGGAGGCCGCCCGCCGCCCGCCGCCTGCGCCGGTGGAGCGCGCGACGGCCGGCGCGCCCGGTGTAGGGTCCGCTCGAAGGGGCGTGCACCGCGAGGAGGTGGTCCCGGAGATGGACGACGACAAGCTCGCCGGGCTGCGGGCTCGGGCCGAGGCAGCCGAGCAGGACGTGGCGGAGCTCCGCCATCGACTGTCGGAGGCGCCGGCGCGCGTCCGCGTACTGGAGGAGCGCCTGCTCGAGGTGAAGGGCCAGCTGGCCCAGGCGCTCTCGCAGAACGAGAAGTTGACGTTCACGCTGCAGCAGGCGAAGGAGAACATCGCGGCGCTGCGCGACGAGGTCGACAAGCTCACCCGGCCGCCGAGCGCGTACGGCACGTTCCTGCAGGCGAACGAGGACGGGACGGTCGACGTCTTCGCCTCGGGGCGCAAGATGCGGGTCGCGATCCATCCGGGCATCGACGCCACCGAGCTCGCGCGCGGCCAGGAGATCGTGCTCAACGAGTCCCTCAACGTCGTCCTCGCCCGTGGCTACGAGTGCGCCGGTGAGGTCGTCACCGTCTCGGAGGTGCTGGAGGACGGCCGGCGTGCGCTCATCGTCGGGCGCGCCGACGAGGAGCGGGTCGTCGAGCTCTCCGACGCCATCATCGGCACGAAGCTGCGCGCCGGCGACAGCGTGCTGATGGACATCCGCACCGGGCTCCTGCTCGAGAAGCTGCCGCGCCCGGAGATCGAAGAGGTCGTCCTCGAAGAGGTGCCCGACATCACCTACGCCGACATCGGCGGCCTCGACGAGCAGATCGAGGCGATCACCGACGCCGTCGAGCTGCCGTTCTTGCACCGGGAGCTGTTCGCGGAGCACCAGCTGCCCGCCCCGAAGGGGATCCTGCTCTACGGCCCCCCGGGGTGCGGCAAGACGCTCATCGCCAAGGCCGTGGCCAACTCCCTCGCGAAGAAGGTGGGGGAGCTGACCGGCAACGTCAACGTCCGCAGCTACTTCCTGAACATCAAGGGCCCGGAGCTGCTCAACAAGTACGTCGGCGAGACCGAGCGCCAGATCCGCCTCGTCTTCCAGCGGGCACGGGAGAAGGCCGAGGAGGGCGTGCCCGTCATCGTCTTCTTCGACGAGATGGACTCGCTGTTCCGCACGCGTGGCACCGGCATCAGCTCGGACATCGAGTCGACCATCGTGCCGCAGCTCCTCGCGGAGATCGACGGGGTGGAGACGCTGCGCGACGTGATCGTCATCGGGGCCTCCAACCGGGAGGACCTGATCGACCCGGCGATCCTCCGCCCAGGTCGCCTCGACGTGAAGATCAAGATCGAGCGGCCGGGCGAGGCTGCCGCGCAGCAGATCTTCGCCCGCTACCTCACCGCGGACCTGCCGCTCGACGCCGCCGACGTGGCCGAGCTCGGTGGCGGGGACCCGGGCAAGGCCGTCCAGGCGATCATCGAGCGCACCGTCGCCGAGATGTACCGCGCCGACGACGAGAACCGGTTCCTCGAGGTCACCTACCAGAACGGCGACAAGGAGATCCTCTACTTCAAGGACTTCGCCTCCGGCGCCATGATCGAGAACATCGTCCGGCGCGCGAAGAAGCTCGCCATCAAGCGCACGCTCGCCGGGGAGGGCCGGGGCATCCGCCTCGCGGACCTGCTCGAGTCGATCAAGCAGGAGTACAAGGAGAACGAGGACCTCCCGAACACGACGAACCCCGACGACTGGGCGAAGATCTCCGGCAAGAAGGGCGAGCGGATCGTCTACGTCCGCACGATCTTCGACCACGGGGACGACACGCGCGGCGGACGCGCCATCGAGCGGGTCGGCACCGGGCAGTACCTGTGACCGCCGCACGCCGCCACGCGACAAGTCCGGGGGCGTCGGTCCACTAGCGTCGCCCCCGTGGGCATCACGAAGGTCTGCGGCATCGAGACCGAGTACGGGATCCAGGTCGTCGGCTCGCGCGACGCCAACCCCACGACGGCCTCGTCGCTGCTGATCAACGGCTACGTCTCCGAGCTCGCCGGCCGGGTCGGCTGGGACTTCGAGGACGAGTCGCCCGGGCGCGACGCCCGCGGCTACGTGCGCGACGGCGCGATGGCGCCCGAGGTCGAGAAGCACCTGGTGAACACCGTGCTCACCAACGGGGCCCGCTACTACGTCGACCACGCGCACCCCGAGTACTCGACCCCCGAGTGCTCGACCGCCCGCCAGCTCGTCGCGCACGACAAGGCCGGCGAGGTGGTGCTGGAGCGCTCGATGGCCGCCGCCCGACGCCTCGTCGCCCCGGGCGAGGAGATCGTCGTCTACAAGAACAACACCGACGGCAAGGGCAACTCCTACGGCTGCCACGAGAACTACCTCGTCGACCGCGCCGTGCCCTTCCGCCGCGTCGCCCACCAGCTCTGCGCGCACCTCGTCACGCGCCAGGTGTTCACCGGCGCCGGCAAGGTCGGCTGCGAGGAGGAGGGCCGCCGGGGCACCGGCTTCCAGATCAGCCAGCGGGCCGACTTCTTCGAGGAGGAGGTCGGCCTCGAGACGACGCTGAAGCGCCCGATCGTGAACACCCGTGACGAACCGCACGCCGACGCGCAGAAGTACCGGCGGCTGCACGTGATCACCGGCGACGCCAACCTCGCCGAGGTGGCGACCTTCCTGAAGGTGGGCGCCACGGCGCTGCTCCTGCTGGTCGTCGAGGACGACGCGTTCGGCTCGCGCGAGGTCGTGCTCGCCAACCCGGTGCGGGCCATCCACGCCATCAGCCACGACCCGATGCTGCGCGAGACCGTGGAGCTGGAGGACGGCACCTCGGCGACCGCGCTCGAGGTGCAGTGGGAGCTCTACGATCTGGCGCGCAAGTACGCCGAGGAGCGCGGGCTGCACCACCTCGGCCCCGACGGCGCTGGCGACGAGATCCTCGCGCGCTGGGAGTCCGTGCTCGTCGCGCTGGAGTCCGACCCGGCGTCGCTGCGCCACCAGCTCGACTGGGTGGCCAAGCGCGAGCTGATCGCGGCGTACTGCGACCGCCACGGCTGCGAGCTGGACGACCACCGGGTCGCCGCGCTCGACCTGCAGTACCACGACCTCCGCCCGGACCGCTCGCTCTTCCGCCGCCTGCAGATGGAGCGGCTCGTCACGGCCGAGGAGGTCGAGACGGCCGTGAGCGACGCCCCGCCGACGACGCGGGCGTACTTCCGGGGCGAGTGCCTGAAGCGCTTCGCGTCCGCCATCGTGGCCGCGAACTGGGACTCCATCGTCTTCGACCTCGGCGAGGACCCGCTCAGGCGCGTGCCGATGATGGACCCGGTGCGGGGAACGCGGCACATGTCGATACGCTCTTCGACGGATGCGGTAGCCCCGCCGAGCTGCTCCAGCGACTCGGCGGGTAGGGGAGGCGAGAGCCAATGCCAGAACGGGAGCTGAAGCGGCGTCCGGCGCCCCAGCGTGAGACGACAACGAGGTCGAGGAGGAAGACGTCCCTCAGTCGACCGAGAAGGGCGAGAAGCTCAAGGCCGAGCTCGACGATCTGCTCGACGAGATCGACGAGGTCCTCGAGGACAACGCCGAGGAGTTCGTCCGCAACTACGTCCAGAAGGGCGGCCAGTAGGCCCGGTGCGGCACTGCGGTGCCCGCTAGGGTTCTGCGACAATGAGCATCTACTTGTTTCCGGCCGCGGACGACCCGGGGCCGAGCTTCGCTGAGCTGATGCGGCGCGTCCGGCCCGAGGTCCCGCTCCCCGGCGCAGGGGTGCCCGCCGCGCCGCCGGCGATCGAGGTGCGTCACGGCACGACGATCGCCGCGTTGCGCTACGCGGACGGCGTGGTGATGGCGGGCGACCGCCGGGCCACGGTGGGCAACCATCGCGCACCGCAGCATCGAGAAGGTCTTCCCGGCCGACCGCCACTCCGCCATCGCCATCGCCGGCGCCGCCGGGCCGGCCGTCGAGATGGTGCGGCTCTTCCAGACCCAGCTCGAGCACTACGAGAAGGTCGAGGGCGCGGCGTTGAGCCTGGAGGGCAAGGCCAACCAGCTCTCCCAGATGGTGCGCGGCACCTGCCGATGGCCATGCAGGGCCTCGCCGTGGTGCCGCTCTTCGCCGGCTGCGACACGCGGCGCCAGACGGGGCGCATCTTCACCTACGACGTCACCGGCGGCCGCTACGAGGAGACCGACTTCCACGCCACCGGCTCGGGCGGGCGGGACGCCAGACGACGATCAAGCTCGGCTTCCGCGACGGGCATCGACGCGCGACGAGGCCGTCGAGCTCGCGGTGCAGGCGCTCTACGAGGCGGCCGACGAGGACGCGGCCACCGGTGGTCCCGACCTGATGCGCGGCATCTTCCCGGTCGTCGCCACCGTCGACGAGCGGGGCTTCACCCTGGTCGACGAGGGAGGTCGCCGAGCGGTTCGCGGCGGTGCTGTCGCGGCGAGAAGCCCCCGGGAGCCTCTCAGGGGGTGACGTCGAATGACGATGCCGTTCTACGTCGCGCCCGAGCAGGTGATGAAGGACCGGGCGGACTACGCCCGGAAGGGCATCGCCCGCGGCCGCGCCCTCGTGGCCGTGAACTACGACGACGGGATCCTGCTCGTCGCGGAGAACCCGTCGCGGACGCTGCACAAGATCAGCGAGATCTACGACCGCATCGCCTTCGCCGGCGTCGGCAAGTACAACGAGTTCGACCAGCTGCGCGTCGCCGGGCATCCGCCACGCCGACACGCAAGGGCTACGCCTACAGCCGCGAGGACGTCGACGCCCGCTCGCTCGCCAACGCCTACGCCCAGAACCTCGGCAAGATCTTCACCCACGAGATGAAGCCCCTCGAGGTCGAGATCCTCGTCGCCGAGGTCGGCGCCACGACGACGACGACCAGCTGTTCCACATCGTCTACGACGGCACGGTCGTCGACGAGGAGCGGCTCGACCGTCCTCGGCGGCGAGGCCGAGGTCATCGCCGGGCGGCTGGACCAGTCGCTGCGCGACGGCTGGTCGCTCGGCGAGGCGCTGAAGGCCTGCGGTCGCCTGCCCTGGCGGGCCCGGACCGGACGCTCGCGGCGAACGACCTCGAGGTCGCGAGCGCTCGCACGGGGCAACGGCCGTCGGCGCCTTCCGCCGCATCGAGGGCGGCGAGCTCAGCGCTCTTCTCGCCTCCTGAGACGCCGCCGCCTCGGCGGGCGGCGGCGTCCCCGGCGCGCCGGGTCCCCGGTCTCTTGGAACGCCGCGTCGACGGCGTCGGCGAGGAGGATCTCCCGGGCCAGCTCGAGCTGGTCGGCCGGTACGAGCACGTCGACCTCCCCCGGGAAGGGGTAGGGCCCGTCGGAGAGCCCGCGCAGCTCGGAGGAGACGCCCTCGGCCGACAGGCGCGCGGCGACGATGCGACCGTGGAACGAGCCCACGACGGTCGTGAGGTGTGCCATCGGCGATGCCGGGTCCATGCGGGTACGAGGCTACCGTGGGTCGTCGTGGACCGCCGGATCTTCGGCCTCGAGAACGAGTACGGCGTCACCTGCACCCTCCGCGGCCAGCGGCGGCTCAGCCCCGACGAGGTCGCCCGCTACCTGTTCCGCCGCGTGGTCAGCTGGGGCCGCTCCTCCAACGTGTTCCTCGAGAACGGCGCCCGGCTCTACCTCGACGTCGGCAGCCACCCCGAGTACGCCACGCCCGAGTGCGACTCGATCGCCGACCTGGTCGCCCACGACAAGGCGGGGGAGCGGATCCTCGAGGGCCTGGTCGCCGCCGCCGAGCAGCGCCTGCGCGAGGAGGGCATCCGCGGCGACATCTACCTGTTCAAGAACAACACCGACTCGGCCGGCAACTCCTACGGCTGCCACGAGAACTACCTGACGAGCCGGCGCGACGACTTCGCGCACTACGCCGAGGTGCTCATCCCGTTCCTCGTGACCCGCCAGATCTACGCCGGAGCCGGCAAGGTGCTCCAGACGGCGCGGGGCGCCGTCTTCTGCCTCTGCCAGCGGGCCGAGCACATCTGGGAGGGCGTCTCGTCGGCGACGACCCGCTCGCGCCCGATCATCAACACCCGCGACGAGCCGCACGCCGACGCCGAGCGCTTCCGCCGCCTGCACGTCATCGTCGGCGACTCGAACATGAGCGAGTACGCCACGTTCCTGAAGGTGGGCGCGACGAGCATCCTGCTCAGGATGCTCGAGGACCCCGGCGTCGTGCTGCGCGACATGACCCTCGAGAACCCGATCCGGGCGATCCGCGAGATCAGCCACGACGTCACGTGCCGACGCAAGGTCCGCCTCGCCAACGGGCGCGAGGCGAGCGCCCTCGACATCCAGCGCGAGTACCTCTCCCGCGCCATCCGCTACGCCGACCAGCGCGGCCTGCCCGAGATGGAGGAGCGGGCGCTCGGCATGTGGGAGCACTGCATCGAGACGATCGAGAAGGACCCGCTGCTGCTCGACCGCGAGTGCGACTGGGTGATCAAGCACCGGCTGATCGAGGCCTACCGCGCCCGGCACGACCTGCCACTCGGCCACCCCCGCGTGGCGCTCTTCGACCTGCAGTACCACGACGTCAGCCGGGAGCGGGGCGTCTTCTACCTGCTCCAGCGCGCGGCGCGGTCGAGCGCACGATCACCGACGAGGCGATCGCCACCGCGATGGAGCATCCCCCGCAGACCACCCGGGCCCGGCTGCGCGGCGAGTTCATCCGCCGGGCGAAGGAGCGCCGGCGCGACTTCACGGTCGACTGGGTGCACCTCAAGCTGAACGACCAGGCCCAGCGCACGGTGCTGTTCAAGGACCCCTTCCGGGCACACGACGAGCGGGTCGAGCGGCTCATCGAGGCGATGTGACCGACGGGCCGGTGGCGCCGCCCGCCACGGGCGAGCGCGGCACCGACCGGTCCGACTCCCTCCCCGGCGCTGCCGGGCCGGTCGCCCCCCGTCCGCTCCGCTCGGCCAGGCGCCGGCGCCGGTTCGGTCGGAGCCTCGAGTGGGGCGCCCTGCTCCTCGCGGCGGTGCTCCTCGCCCTCGGGGTGCGCGCCTTCGCGCTCGAGACCTTCTACGTCCCGTCGAGCTCGATGGTCCCGACCCTCGACGTCGGGGACCGGATCCTCGTCGACAAGTTCCTCTTCGACTACCGCTCGCTCGGCGAGGGTGCCATCGTCGTCTTCGCCCGGCCGCCGACGGACACGATGTGCACCTCGGAGCTCGGCGACCTCGTGAAGCGGGTGATCGGACTGCCCGGCCAGACGATCTGGTCGGTGGGGAACCGCATCTACGTCGACGGGCACGTCCTGAACGAGCCCTACCTGCCGGCGGACGACCCGCTCGGCACGAAGCCCATCGACCGCCAGACGATCCCGAAGGACCGCTACTTCGTGATGGGCGACAACCGGGCGATCTCGTGCGACAGCCGCTACTGGGGCACGATCCCGGGCTCGAGCATCGTCGGGCGCGTCGTGGCCGTCATCTGGCGCAACGGCCACCCGGATCTGCACCTGTACTGACCGGCCGCGCGGGCGCCGGCGGGCGCCGGCGGGCGCCGGCGACCCGGGGCCGGGCGCGGCGGGGGCCAGCGGGTTCGGCGAGTAGCATCGCTTATGTGTTCGGGAGCCTTGACCCGGCGAAACTTCTCGTCATCTTGGTGGTCGCGCTCATCGTGCTCGGCCCGGAGCGGCTGCCGAAAGCAGCGCGCCAGCTCGGCGCGGCGTGGCGGGAGCTGACGCGCATCCGCGAGCAGGTCGCCGACGAGGTCCGTCAGGCGATGCCCGACCTCGACCTGCCCCGCATCCCGAAGAATCCCACCTCGGCGATCTCCGGCTTCCTGACCGACCTGACGAAGAGCTCGAACGCCTCCGTCGACGTGGAGGCCGAGGGAGCCGAGGACGCCACCGCCGGCGGCGACGACGGCGTGGTCCCGGCCGAGTCGCTGGAGCACACCGGCGCCTCCGGCGTTCCCGAGCAGGGTGGCTGGCCGTCGAGCGTCGTCGCCGCCAGGCGCGCCAACGTGGCGCGCCCCGCACGCCGGGGCATCCCGGCGCCGGAGGGGGGCGCCGCGCTCGTCGTGGCCGACCCCGCCCGCGGCGAGCTCGTCTTCGTGCCCGACGACCCGGGCATGAATTGAGCCCGGCCACCCGGCCGGCTCCGTAGAACACGACGATGGCGACGATCCTGCACAGACGGGGCGGCGAAGACCGCCCGACCCCGGACGCGATGACGCTCACCGAGCACCTCGCCGAGCTGCGGCGGCGACTCATCGTCTCCCTGGTGGCGTTCGTGCTCGCCGCGATCGTCGCCTACGTGTTCTACCCGCAGATCCTCCACCTGTTCGAGCACCCCTACTGCGTGTCGAAGCACACGAGCGGGGCGGGTTGCGACCTCCTCGCCCTCGGGCCGCTCGACGGGTTCGCCATCCGCCTCGACGTCACCGGCTGGGGCGGGCTCCTGCTCGCCTCGCCGGTGATCCTCTTCCAGCTGTGGCGCTTCGTCACGCCCGGGCTGAAGGCGAACGAGAAGCGCTACGCCATCCCCTTCGTCGTGGCGACGGTCGGGCTGTTCTGCGTCGGCGCCTTCGTCGCCTGGCTGACCTTCCCCCACGCCCTCGGCTTCTTGAAGGCGGTGTCCAGCTCCGGCATCCAGCAGGACTTCACCGCGCAGAAGTACCTGACGCTGATCCTCGCCCTGATGGCGATCTTCGGCATCGTCTTCGAGTTCCCCGTCGTCCTCGTCGCCCTGGAGCTCGCCGGCGCGGTGAAGCCGGCCCAGCTCGCCAAGTGGCGGCGGTGGGCGATCATCGCCATCGTCGTCATCGCCGCGGTCATCACCCCGAGCTCGGACCCGTTCTCGATGCTGGCGATGGCGATCCCGATGCTCGTCTTCTACGAGCTGGCCATCGTCATCGGGAAGCTCTTGAGGAAGTGACGCCCTCGGGCGAACGCACGCTGCGCGAGCGCTTCGTCGCCTCGCGACCGTTCCCCCTCGACCCGTTCCAGCTCGAGGCGCTGGACCACCTCGACCAGGACAGGTCCGTGCTCGTCGCCGCCCCGACCGGCTCGGGCAAGACCGTCATCGCCGAGTACGCCGTCGCCCGGGCGCTCGAGGCGGGTGGCCGGGCCTTCTACACGACGCCGCTCAAGGCGCTTTCGAACCAGAAGTACGGCGACTTCGCCCGCATCTACGGCGAGAAGCGCACCGGCCTGCTCACCGGGGACACCTCGCTGAACGGCGGGGCCGACGTCGTGGTGATGACGACCGAGGTGCTCCGCAACATGATCTACTCCTCGCCCGACCAGCTCGCCGAGCTGCGCTGCGCCGTGCTCGACGAGGTCCACTATCTGGAGGACCCCTACCGGGGCGCGGTCTGGGAGGAGATCATCCTCTCGGCGCCTCCCTCGGTCAGCCTGGTCTGCCTCTCGGCGACGGTCTCGAACGCCGAGGAGCTGGCGGGCTGGATCCGACGCGTGCGCGGCGCGACGGGCGCGGTCATCGAGGAGCACCGGCCGATCGAGCTGCGGAACCTCTTCGTGGTGAGGGACCGGTCGGCCGAGCGCCTGCACATCCTGCCGACCTTCGTGGACGACAAGCCCAACCCGCAGGCGCTCGAGCTCGACGCGAGGGCGCACCGCAGCGCCCGGTCGCGCCACGAGGCGCCGGCGGGGCGCCACCGCCCGGCACACCGGGGCGACACGGCACGCCTGTACCGGCCGCGGCGCGTCGACGTCGTGGAGCGCTTCGCGGCAGAAGAGCTCTTGCCGGCGATCTACTTCATCTTCTCCCGGGCGGGCTGTGACGACGCGGTGCGCCAGTGCATGGACGCCGGGATTCGGCTCACGACCCCCGAGGAGCGCCAGACGATCCGCCAGGTGGCCGACGAGCACGCCGAGGAGCTCTCCGACGCCGACCTGCGCGTGCTCGGCCACGGACGCTTCCTGGCGGGCCTGGAGGCGGGCATAGCGACCCACCACGCCGGGATGGTCCCGCCGTTTCGCGAGACCGTCGAGGCGCTGTTCGCCGAGGCGCTCGTGAAGGTCGTCTTCGCCACCGAGACGCTCGCGCTCGGGATCAACATGCCGGCGAGATCCGTCGTGATCGAGAGCCTCTCGAAGTACGCCGGCGCCGGCCACGCCGATCTCACCCCGGGCGAGTACACCCAGCTCACCGGGCGAGCGGGACGACGGGGGATCGACGAGGTCGGCTACGCGGCCGTGCTCTGGTCACCCTTCCACGCCTTCGACTTCGTCGCCTCCCTCGCCTCGGCGCGAAGCCAGGCGCTGCGCTCCTCGTTCCGCCCGACGTACAACATGGCGGTCAACCTGGTCCGGCGCTACGACCGCGACGCCGCCTACCGTCTCGTGCGCTCGTCGTTCGCCCAGTACCTGAGCGACGTGCCCCTCACCCGCCAGCTCGACGCCGTCGTGCACGTGCTCGACGGGCGCGGCTATCTCGCGGGGTGGCGGATGACCGACGCCGGCCGGCGCCTCGCCGGCATCTACCACGACTGCGACCTGCTGATCGCCGAGGCGCTCGGCGCGGGCCTCCTCGACCACCTCGACCCGCCGGGCCTCGCGGCGCTCGCCTCCGCGTTCACCTACGAGCCGCCGCCGCTCGGCGCGGGCGCCGACCCACCGAACGCCAAGGTGGCGCGGCGATACGCCGAGCTCGAGCTGCTCGCCGCCGACCTGCGGGCCGACGAGCGCGCGGCGGGCGTTCCCCAGGACGCGCCCTCTCGACGCAGGCTTCGCCCGCCTCGCCGCCGAGTGGGCCCGCGGGACGGATCTCGACCGCCTCCTCGCACCGCCCGGCGCCTCCGGCAGGCGTCACCGCGGCGCCGAGCCGGTGATGTCCGGCGGCGACTTCGTCCGCAACGTCAAGCAGCTCGTCGACCTGCTCCGCCAGATCGGTATGGTCGCCGACCACTCGCGCACGGCCACGACCGCCCGCCAGGCGGCGGAGGACCTCGTCCGGGGCGTCGTCGCCGCCTCGACGCCCACCGCGCGCACCGCCGGGGCCGAGGTCGCGGACGATCCGCGTTCGAGGCGGGCGTCGTCCCGTAATCTCGACGGGGCATGCTGCCCTACGCCAGCGAGAGCTTCACCCCCAAAGAGCGCGAGGTCCTCCGCCACTACGTGACGAACCTCGACGGGCCGGTGTTCGCCCTCGTCAACCTGCCCGAGGTGGTCAAGGGGGCCCTGTTCGCGCGCTACTCGCGCTCGCCGAAGAGCCTGCGCCGCCTGTTCCTCGACGAGTTCGTCGAGGAGCTGGACATGACCGGCGACGCCTCGGTCGACGCGACGATGGGGCTGCGGCGTGCCGAGGAGCTCTACGCGCGGGTCTTCGGCGACTACGGCGACGACTCGGTCGCCCAGCTCGGCGGCGTCCACCTGGCCTGCGAGCAGGCCTCCAACGTGCTCACCAAGGTGCTCGAGTGGGGCCGGCTCATGGCCTACCTCGAGCAGTCCACCCGCTACATCCCCTACGACGTGCGCCTCGGCACGGGTCACTACCGCTACTACCGGGACCCGGACATCCTCGAGTCGCCGCTCGGCGCCCGTTACGTCGGCGACATGGACCGCATGTTCGACACCTACGCCGAGCTGCTGCCGAAGCTGCAGGCGCACCTGAGCGCCGTCCACCCGAAGGCGGGCACGGTGTCCGAGATCGCCTACCGCCAGTCGATCAGGGCCCGCGCCCTCGACGCCCTCCGGGGCCTGCTGCCGGCGGCCTCGCTCTCCAACGTCGGCATCTACGGCTCGGGCCAGTCCTACGAGCTCCTGCTGCTGCGCATGCGCGCCCACCCGCTGCCCGAGGTGCGCCACTACGGCGAGCTCGTGCTGGAGGAGCTGCGCAAGGTGATCCCGTCGTTCCTCACGCGCCTCGACCGCCCCGAGCGGGGAGGGGAGTGGAGCACCTACCTCGCCGGGCGGCGCGACGAGACGGCGCAGCTCGTCGCACGGCTGTGGCCCGACGCGGCGCCGGGCGCGAGGACCGGCGACGGGGCGCCGCGTGGCGAGGCGCCGGCGTCGGTGACGCTCACGGATTTCGACCCCGACGGGGAGGAGAAGGTCCTGGTGGCGATGTGCTACCCGTTCACCGACCTCGCCGAGGGGGAGATCGTCGAGCGCGTCCGCCGCCTCGACGACGCCGAGCGGGCCGCGCTGGTCGCCGCCTACGTCGGCGAGCGCCGGAACCGTCGCCACCGCCCGGGGCGGGCCTTCGAGCGGACCGGCTACCGCTTCGACATCGTCTCGGACTACGGGGCCTTCCGCGACCTGCAGCGCCACCGGATGCTCACCGTCGAGTGGCAGCCGCTCGGCACCTCCCTCGGTTGGACGGTCCCCGAGGTCGTGGTCGAGGCCGGCCTCGACGAGCCCTTCGTGGACTCGCTCGAGCGCTCCTACGAGCTCCACGCCGACCTCGGGGCCAGCTTCCCCGAGCAGGCCGCCTACGCCGTCGCGCTGGCCTTCAACGTCCGCTACTCGATGCAGCTCTCGGCGCGCGAGGCGATGCACGTCACCGAGCTGCGCAGCGGGCCCCAGGGCCACCCCGCCTACCGCTACATCGCCCAGGAGATGCACCGCCAGATCGCCGAGCGCGCCGGGCACCGGGCGCTCGCCGGGGCGATGCGCTTCGTCGACTACAGCTCGGTGGACCTCGGGCGGCTCGAATCCGAACAACGGGCGATCGCTCGCGGAAGTGGCCGGCAACCCCCTCCTGCTGGGCCGACGGGCAGCGGGGAGCCCGGCGCACGGCGACGTGTCGGTCGCAACCCTTGACAGAGACCCCGCGGCGCGCATGAATAGTGGCGTCCCGCTCTCCAGGCAACCATCTTGGGAGCCTCCGTCAGTCGCTCCGGGTCGTCTCGGCGGGGCAGTTGCGTAGGACAGGGTCCAGGGAGCCGAGTAGATAACGTTCTCGGCCGCCGCTTCGGCGGCGCGCGCTCGGGCGGGCGCGCGGGGGACGGAGCCAAAGGCTCCCTGGACCCCATCCCATCCGGCGGCGCACCTCCATGCACTCCGGTGCAATCTCAGTGCGTTTCGCGCCCGCCGGGACACCCCGATTCCCCGGCGGGAATGTCGGCGGCCAGGAGGGGTTGAAGCGCGCGACGCGTGCCGTATAGTGACCGCGCCTGGCGGGGGAGCGTCGGGCGTCCCAAGCCTGCGACACGCGACCAGACGAGAGAACTGCACGAGAAGACGGGACGGCGAGGAACTGCATGCCGAGTGAGATTGACGGTGAGGTCGAGACAGAGGTGCTCGAAGAGGAGGGTCTCGCCGAGCTGAGCGACGATGACCTCAGCGAGGACGACCTTGTCGAGGACGAGCTGGCCGATGACGATCTGGCCGACGTCGACGACCTGGTCGACGACGACGACGTCGACGCAGACGACGACGCGGGGGACGCGCTGGAGGTCGACGCGGTCGTTCCCGCGGGGCGCCCGGCGGTCGCCGTCGCCGTCGCCGTCGCCGAGGGCGAGGAGAGCGCCGCCGACGACGACGAGGACGAGCTCGACGACGATGACGTCGAGGCGAGCCTCGACGTCATCTTGAAGGAGCGCCTCGTCGTCGAGGAGGACGAGGACGAGGACGAGGAGGACGAGGTCGCCGACGCCGACGACCGCGGCGACGGCACGCTGCGCGTGCTGCCGAAGCAGCCGGGCGAGTTCGTGTGCCAGTCGTGCTTCCTCGTGAAGAACGAGACGCAGCTGGCCGACCGGGGCCGCGTGCTCTGCCGCGACTGCGTCTGATGGCCGACGAGCGCCCCCTGTTCGAGGAGCTCTTGGACGTCGCGCTGTACGCGCCGCTCGGCGTGGCGCTTCGCGTCCTCGAGGAGCTTCCCGGGCTCACCGAGAAGGGGAGGGCCCGCATCGGCGGCCAGGTCGGCGCGGCGCGGGTGCTCGGGCGCTTCGCCGTGACGACGGTGCGCCGCCAGGCCGAGTCGGTGTTCGAGCGCAGCGTGGCGCGACCGGGGGCTGCGCGCCAAGGCGGCGGCGCGGAGCATGCCGGAGGCGGGCACACGCGGCGCGCGCCGGGTGGGCCGCCCGAGGCGCGCCCGTTGAGCCCGGCGCGGCCGGGCCGACGCGACGGGCGGGGCGCGGCCGGCGCCGGAGCCGGGGAGCGGCCCGCCACTGGGGACGATCTTGCCATCCCCGGCTATGACGCCCTGGCGGCCTCCCAGGTCGTCCCGCGGCTGGAGGGACTCTCCCGGGAGGAGCTCGACGCGGTCGCCGCCACGAGGAGGCGACGCGCCGTCGGCGCACGATCCTCGGCCGGATCGCCCAGCTCGAAGGCGAGCTCGACGGCGACGCCGGCTGAGGCGGGCGCCGCGCCGGCCGCCCGCGAGGCCGGTGCGGCCGATCTCGGGGAGCTAGCCGAGCTCCATCGTCTGGCGCTCGCCAGCGCGGCGCCGTCACGGGGCGGCGAGCTGCTGGCGGCAGCCGCAGCGCTCGAGGAGCCGCTCGAGGAGACGTTCGCCACGCTGCTCGGCGACGAGCGCTCGCTCGTCCTCGCCGGCACCTTCGCCCGTGCGTTGGTCGGCTACGCGATCGCCTCGGTCGTGGACCACGGTGGTCGGCCCATCGCCGAGGTCGGCGCGCTCTTCGTCGAGCCGGGGGCGAGGGGCGTGGGCGTCGGCGAGCAGCTGCTGCACCGGATCGTCGAGTGGAGCGCGTGGCGCGGATGCACCGGGGTGGATGTCCGCGCGCTGCCGGGCGACCGGGCCACGAAGTCGTTCCTCGAGGGCGCCGGGTTCCGCGCCCGCCTCCTGGTCATGCACCGGGAAGTGACGTCGTGAGCGAGCTCGACAGCGTGCTCTGCGCCGGGAGCGTCGTCGTGGTCGGCGGCCGGCTGCTGCTCGTGCGCCGGGCGCGCCCGCCGGACGCCGGGCGGTGGTCGCTGCCGGGGGGCCGGGTCGAGGAGGGCGAGACCCTGGAGGAGGCGGCGCGGCGCGAGACGCTCGAGGAGACGGCGCTCGAGGTCCGGATCCGCCACCTGCTCGGGACGGCCGACATCGCGGGCCCCACCGGACGCTACCTCGTGTGCGACTTCCTCGCCGAGCCGCTCGCACACGACGCGGTCCCGCGTGGCGGGAGCGACGCCTCCGAGGCAGCGTTCGTCCCCCTGGAGGACGTGCTCGCGCTCGACCTCGTCCAGGGGCTAGGCGACTGGCTGGTCGCCCACGGCGTCCTCGCCGGCGATGCGCTCCGCCTCGACTGAGACCGACGCCGCATCGGTCCCCGGGTCGTCCGCATCCGGCTGAGGCGCGCTCGGCGGCACCTCGTCGGCAGTGCTCGCCTCCGGCTCGCCGCTCGGCGCCGCGCTCGGGGTCTCCCCGACGCCCGCATCGGCGGCTGCCGCGCCAGCCCCGTCGTCGGCAGTGCTCGCCTCCGGCTCGTCGCCGGGCGGCGTGGCAACCGTTTCCCCGGCGCCCGCGGCGGGTGCCGGCGCCGTCTCGGTCGGCGCGACGGCTGCGACCGTCTCGAGCGTCTCGGCGACGATCTCGGCGGCCTCGTCCGCGGCGACCGCCGCGAGGGCCTCGGCGACGAGCTCCGCCGCCTCGTTCGCAGCGAGCGTCCCTGCCGCTTCGGTGGCCGCGACGCCGAGGCCGGCGACCGGCGGCGCCGGGGCCAGCTTGGGGGCCTCAGGTGCGGGCGCGAGAGACGGGGGCGACCCGGAGCCCACGGGTCCCGCGGGCGAGGGAGCGGCCGCTTCGGCGAGCGCGGGCGCTCCCGGGGCGGTCGACGGTCGTGGCGACGCGGTGGTGGCGGCGCGGGGCGGGGGAGGCGTGCGCCGAGCCGCGGCGGGAGACACCGGCCGTGGCGGGGGCGGCATGGCGAGCCCGAGCAACGGCGCGAGGGCCGGGATCCGTCCCGCCGCGAGCGTCGCCGCCTGGCGCACGCTCCCCGTCGGGTCCTCCGGGATGCCGCTCGGCTTGATGGAGCGCCGGACAGGGGAGGCGACGGCGGCCTCGAGCAGCGCGAGCCAGCGCTCGACGGGGGTCGTCGCGGACAGGGACGCGCCGGCGGCGTCGACCAGGGGCTGCACGAGCGCCGCGGGGAAGCGGGCCGTCGGTTCGGGGGGCCGTGCCGACAGGCGCAGCGCCTGGAGCACCCGACCCTCCTCGAGCGCGTGCGAGATGTCGTGTTCCCAGGCCGTCCGGAGCTTGGACAAGCGCTCGTCGAGCGCTTCGCGCAGGCGACGCAACAGCTCCCGGCCCTGGTCGCCGCGGGCCGCAGCGGAGGTGACCGCGGCGCGCAGGTCGCGCAGCGACACGGTGTCGAGCCGCCCGCTGACGGCCTCGGCCCGGTCGAGCCAGGTCGCCTCCTTCACCGAGGGCAGGAGCTGCTCGGCGAGAGCGACGATCGCATCGCCGCCCACGGCGGGGCGGCCCTCGGCGCGTGCGGAGGCCTGCTGCTCGGCGAGTGCCCGCCGAACGGCGGGCAGGCCGCCGCTCGCGAGCTGCTCGGCGATGGGCCGCTGCTCCGGCGGGAGCGTTTCGAACAGGGCGTCACGGTGCGCGGTCCCCGGCACGAGGCGCGCCGGGCGCGACCGGCCGGGCCGCTCCTGGCCGGGCCGCTCCTGGCCGGGCCGCTCCTGGACCGGCCGGCGAGCCGCTGGCGCCTCCGGCCTGGCCGGCGGCTCCCCGGAGGGGCGGCCCCGGCGTGCCTCCACCGGGCCCCGGCCGGCCTCGGCGGGACCGCGCCGTGCACCACGGCGGTCCGGTGCCCCATCGCGGCGGCCCGGCTCGGCGCGGCGGCCCGCGCCCCGCTCTCGACCCTCGTCGCCGCGAGGACCGCGCTCGCCGCCGGCGCGCCCCCGACCGCCACGCGAGACCAGCGACGTCGTGACGGTCCCCTCCTGGCGGGAGGCCACGATCTCGATGCGGTTGTCGCGGCGCGCCCGTTCTTTCGGCGGGAGCACGGCCACCACGGCGATCCCGTCCAGGCCGAACTCGGCCTCGACGCGCAGCACGTCGCCGACGCGGGCGCCCTGAGCGAGCACTTTGGCGTCGATGACGCCCCGCGGTTCGCGCGCGCCGACGGCCCGCCACGTCCAGGTTCCGTCGTCGCGTGCGGAGGTCAGCTCGATCTCGATGCGCCGTGCCATGACGACGGTCAAGCTATCGCCTCCGGGGATGGGGCGCGGAATGGGCTCGCGACACGAGGCTCGCGCCCTGCCCGCCGCCCCGGGCGGACGGCGCCGATCCGGACGCTACGCTCGCCGAACGACCGGGCGCGACCCGTCCGTCGCTCGCCGCTGAGAGGGGGTGCTCCTTGGGCCCGGGAATGGGCGGCGCCAGCGTGTACCGAAGCGGCATGCGGACGTTCCACCGGGACGCCTCGGTGACGAAGCAGAAGATCGCCAAGGGCACCTGGCGCAGGATCTTCGGCTTCGCGAGGCCCTACCGCGCGCTGCTGATCTTCTTCATCGTGATGATCGTCGTCGATGCCGCTGTCGGCGTCGTGAACCCCCTGATCTACCGGGCGATCATCAACAACGTCGTCTCCAAGCATCGCGAGGTCCACCTCGTCATCGAGCTCGCCGCGCTCGTCGCGGCGTTGGCGATCTTCGACACGGCGCTCGGGATCGCCGAGCGCTGGGTTTCGTCGCGCGTCGGCGAGGGCCTGATCTACGACATGCGCTCGCGCGTGTTCGCGCACGTCCAGAAGATGCCGGTGGCGTTCTTCACCCGCACCCAGACGGGAGCGCTCGTCTCGCGGCTCAACAACGACGTGCTCGGCGCCCAGCAGGCCTTCACCGACACGCTCTCGAACGTCGTGAGCAACTTCGTCTCCGTGACGCTCGTGATCGGGGCGATGATCTACCTCTCCTGGCAGATCACCCTCGTCGCGCTCGCCCTCCTCCCGCTGTTCGTCCTGCCCGCCAAGCGCTTCGGCCGGCGCCTCCAGGCGATCACGCGTGAGTCGTACGGGCTGAACGCCGAGCTGACGACGATGATGACCGAGCGCTTCAACGTCGCCGGCGCGCTGCTCGTGAAGATCTTCGGGCGCCCGTCAGTCGAGCGCAGCGCCTTCGACACCCGCACGGGGCGCGTCCGCGACATCGGGATCACCCAGGCGATGTACGCGCGCGTCTTCCTCGCCTCGCTGATGCTGACGGCGTCGCTCGCGACCGCCCTCGTGTACGGCTGGGGCGGCGTCCTCGCGATCCGCAACGTGCTCTCGATCGGCACGCTGGTCGCGCTGACGTCGTACCTCGGGCGGCTCTACGGCCCCCTCACGGCGCTCTCCAACGTCCAGGTGGACGTGATGAGCGCGCTCGTCTCCTTCGACCGGGTCTTCGAGGTCCTCGACCTCAAGCCGATGATCGATGAGAAGCCGGGCGCGGTGGAGCTGGCGCGCGGTCCGGCCAGGTTGGAGTTCGACCACGTCGACTTCGCCTACCCCGGCGCCGAGGAGGTCTCCCTCGCCTCGCTCGAGTCGGTGGCGGTGCTGGAGAAGACGCCCCGGGTCGACGTGCTGCACGACGTCTCCTTCACGGTGGAGCCCGGCGAGCTCGTCGCCCTCGTCGGGCCGTCCGGCGCCGGCAAGACGACCATCGGCGCCCTCGTCTCGCGCCTGTACGACGTGGACGCCGGCGCCGTGCGCCTGAACGGCATCGACGTCCGCGACGTCACGACCTCCTCGCTCCAGGGCGCCGTCGGGGTCGTCACCCAGGACGCCCACCTCTTCCACGACACGATCCGCGCCAACCTGCTCTACGCGCGGCCGGAGGCGACCGAGGCCGACCTGCGCGACGCGCTGGCCGGCGCGCAGGTGCTGGAGCTGGTCGACTCGTTGCCCGAGGGGCTCGACACGCTCGTCGGCGACCGCGGCTACCGCCTCTCGGGCGGGGAGAAGCAGCGCCTCGCGATCGCTCGCCTCCTGCTGAAGGCGCCCGACCTCGTCGTGCTGGACGAGGCGACGGCGCACCTCGACTCGGAGTCCGAGGTCGCCGTCCAGCACGCCCTGGAGCGGGCGCTCGTCGGGCGCACCTCGGTCGTGATCGCCCACCGCCTCTCGACCATCCGCGACGCCGACAAGATCCTCGTGCTGGAGGGTGGCCGCATCGTCGAGCGGGGCCGTCACGAGCAGCTCCTCGCGCGGGCGGCCTCTACGCCGAGCTCTACCGCACCCAGTTCGCCGACCCGTCGGCGGTCCCTGCCACCGACAGCGCCGAAGCGACGGCCTGAGGGCCCGACCAGGGTTTACGAGGCCGGCAGGATCGACGCCGAGATGCTCCGGCACGCCGGGGCGTCACCGGAGTTGCCCGGGGACACGGGGCCGGTCAGGCGGTAGACGCGCCAGTAGCTCGGGTCGCCGCGCTGGCCGACCGTGTACGCCAGCTGGGTGTCGCGCACGCAGCCGCGCCAGATGCCGGGGTAGTAGCGGTTGACGATGCTGTACGCCGCGCCGAGGGTGGGCGGGATGGTGACGAAGTAGCGCACGCCGTGCTGGTAGGGGGCTTCGAGCGTGCTCTCGAAGTTGCGGGAGGCCGGCGTGACGAACAGGTCGGAGCGGCGCGACTCGGCGATCACGGTGAAGGTGTTTCCCTGGTTGTCGACGAGGACGGTGTTGGCATCGGCGACCTCGGCGTCGAGCCAGTCCGCGACGGCTCGCGCCCCGGGGAGCTCGATCGCTCCGTTCACCGTCGCCAGGTACGGGGGCGTGCCGGTGGCGAGCGCGCGGTAGGGCAGCTCGCTGTTGGCGTACGCGGGGTTGCCGGTGATCGCCCACGAGCCGGCGAAGCTGGCGCCGATCACCGCCACGGCGAGCGCCACGCCGAGCAGGCGCCACGGGCGGAAGAGCACCAGGGCGAGCGTGGTGAAGGGGATCACCGAGATGAAAAAGCGCAGCCAGGTGAGGATGGAGCCGGTCGCGACCGAGTACACCTCGAAGGCGGCGACGGCGCCGAGGACGGCGACGAGCGCCAGGAAGATCTCGGAGCGCCAGCGCAGCGCCACCCCCACACCGAGCGCCACCACCACCGGGAAGAGGGGTTCGAGGCCGAGGATGTCGGTGGAGATGATGCCAGCCACCTGCGAGGGCGGGAGCATCCCCGCTCCGAGGGTGCGCACGAAGAACGGGTTGCCGTACTCCTGGGAGAACTCGCCGAAGAGCTGGCCGGTGAACCACCAGGAGACCCCCGTGAACAGCACGAAGGCGACGAGCACCGGGATGGCGAAGACGAGGGCGTCGGCGATGGCCTGGCGGGTCCGCGGCAGGCCGGCCTGGCGCGCCCGGTAGGAGCTGAAGCCCGCCGTGAGCACCATCGCGCCGGCGGCGGCGGCGAGCGTCTCGTAGCGGATGAGGTAGCCGGCACCGAGCCAGCAGCCCGCCAGTGCGAGCTCGCTCGAGCGCCCGCGTCGCATCCAGCTGACGAGGTGGCGCAGCGCCGCCACGAGCGTGCAGAGGAACGGGACCTCGCTCATCCCGCTGATCGCGTAGATCACGATCATCGGGTTGAGGGCGATCCCCGCCGCGATCATCGCCCCCCAGCCCGCCCCTGCGCCCTCCTCGCGCACGAAGCGGTAGACGTGCCACACGAGCCACGCGCCGAAGCCCGACGACATGATCACGCCGGCGTAGCCGTTGGCGAGCATCCCGGGCACGCTTCCGTTGAAGAGCAACAGGAGCGGCGCCTCGATCAGCGAGGGCAGCGGTCCCCACACGAAGCCGACGGCGGCGAAGTGCGGGTTGGTCCCGGCGACGACGAGGTCCGCGTTGACCACCCGCGCGAGCGCGTCGCCGGCGACGGCGCCCCTCGAGGAGGCGAGGATCCCGAGGACGACGTAGGCCCCGGCGAGCAGGGGCGGCCACCACGGCAGGCTCCGCTGCCGGCGGAGGGCGACCGCGGCGGCGCCGCGGCGGCAGCCGGCGCCCGGCGAGGACGATGGCGGCCACGGGCTAGCCGGGTCCCGCGCGCGAGGCCGTGCACCGTCTTCTCCCAGTAGGAGGGTCGGGCAACGAGCTGCCAGAGCGACTTCACCGCCGCCACGGCCATGAGGACCCAGTAGAGGGGGTAGGTCAGCGCCGCCCACGCGAGATGGCCCTGGTGGGTCTGGCGGCAGGCGATGAGGCTCACGTAGACGACCGTGGCGTTGCCGAAGAACGCCGCAGCGGTGCCGAAGTAGACGACCGGCGCCGGGAAGACCTGCGCCAGCGAGCTCGGCGTGCCGATGATGAAGATGATCGTGCACGTCCACGAGAGCAGGTTCACGCCGCTCAGCAACGGCGTCGCCCCGGTCAGCAGCGTCACGCTGACGAAGCCGTGCGGGCCGAGCTCGCGCAGCATCCGGACCGGCTGGCGGGCGTGCACCAGCCAGGTCTGCATGTAGCCCTTGTACCAACGCGAGCGCTGGCGGACCCAGTTGAGCCCGTCGCTGTTGGCCTCCTCGTAGGTGACCGAGTCGATGATCCCGGTCCGCAGGCCGCTTCTCACGAGGCGGATCCCGAGGTCGGCGTCCTCGGTGACGTTGTAGGGGTCCCAGCCCCCGACCGCGACGAGCGACTCGGCGCGGATGTGGTTGGACGTCCCGCCGAGCGGCACGGGCAGGCCGAAGGAGGCGAGCCCCGGCAGGAAGATGGCGAACCAGGTCGTGTAGTCCACGGTGAACCACCGGGTGAGCATGTTCTGGCGGGCGTTGTAGTACTGCAGCCGTGCCTGCAGGCAGACGGTGCGCGGCCCGGCCCGCCGGAAGGCGTCGACGGCACGGCGCAGCTGCAGCGGCTCGGGCCGGTCCTCGGCGTCGTAGATCGTCACGAGCTCGCCCGTGGCGAAGTGCAGGCCGTAGTTGCACGCCTTGGGCTTGGTCCGCGGCTCGCTCGCCGGGACGAGCAGGACGCGCTGCGAACGAGGGGAGGTCGAGCGGGAGGAGCGCCGAGATCGTCAGGTCGTCGTCCTCCTCGACGAGCAGGAGCACCTCGAGCTTGTCGGGTGGGTAGTCGAGCGCGCCGAGCGACTCGACGAGGTGCCCGACGACCTCGGCCTCCCGGTACGCCGGCACGAGGATCGTGTAGCGGGGCAGCTCCTCGTCGCTCATCGGTGGCAGCGGGCGGCGGATGAGGAACTCGACCGCACGGAGCCCTCGGGCGAACACCACGGAGCGCTCGACCATCGCCGCCACGTACAGCGCGACGAGGAGGGAGATCAGGATCGACCCGGTCAGCACCGGTTGCATCGCGAAGCCGAGCGCCAACACGGCGCACGTCACGGCCATCGCGCTCCGCTGCCAGCCGACCAGGGTCCGCCGGGCGCTCATCTCGGGACGCGTGCGCTCGAGGCCGTGGATGGCGAGGTCGAGCGCCTCCGCCCGGGCCTGCTCGGCGGGCTGGGGGTGGTGGGCGATGAGGCGCTTCCGGCGCTCGTCCGGGCTGTCCTCGACGGCGTGCCCCAGCATGTCAGCGCGTCCCGGCGGCAGCGAGGAACGCCTCGAGGGTCGCGCCGGTCTCGCGCGGCGGGACGGGGAGCACGCCGCAGTCCACCTGGCGGTTCGCCACGAAGTCGGTGCTGGTGCGCAGCGCGTCGAGGACGACCTCGGGGTGAAGGGTCGGGAAGACGAGCCCGTTGCCGGCAGGGCTGGAGGAGACCACGAGGTCGACTCGCTGGTAGCCGGCCGCGGTCGACCAGCCCCACTCGAACTCTTCCCAGCGGTAGCCGGTGAACGCGGAGGTGTAGAGGCTCACCGCGACGTCGAGACCGTCCGAGCGCACGACGTAGCGCGTCGGGCAGACCGGGTCCGGCCAGGCGAGCAGGGAGTCGATCGGGTAGGTGAGGCTCGCCGCGGCGGAGGGTCCTGTCGTCGTCACGACGAGGGCGTGGTCGCTCGGAACGAGCGGCATCGCGACCACCCAGCGGCGTACGGCGACGCCGGGGCGCACGATCTCGAGCTGCGAGCGCCCTCGGGGGCTGAGCGGCGGCCGGGGCCGCGCGGGGCCGGCGAGGGAGAGCGCCGGCACGAGCGTGTCGAGCAGGCCGACCGACCCCGCCACCACCGCCACCACCGCGATCCTCCTCAGTCGCGTCACGGCGAGGGGCACGAGCACCCGGGGCGAGCTCGGCACGAGCAGCAGGTGGACGAAGAACGCGCCCGCGCATGCGGTCGTGGCGGCGGAGAACCCCGCGGCCGACGGCGAGGGCGTGATCGACGCGGCGAGCGCCCCGACGGCGGCGCCGGCCGCCACCCCCCCGACGAGCAGGACGGCGAGGCGAGGCCACGAGCGGCCGAGCCCGACGACGAGGGGCAAGCAGGCGAGCGTCGATGCGGCGGCCACCCGTAGCGCCCCCGGGTCGATACCGGCGACGGAGAGCTGGACGACCGGGCAGCAGACCAGCGCGCAGGCCGCGAGGGAACGGGCCGCGCCGGCGGCGAAGCGGGCGCCGAGCAGGAGGCTCGCTAGCGCGACCGAGACGAGGAAGAGGCCGATCAGGTTCCGGGCGGAAGAGGAAGAACTGGTCACCGAGCTTGCGCGGGCCCCAGTAGACGAGCCAGACGCCGAGCAGCAGGGGCGGCACGCTCAAGATGATGTCGGTCTCGGGGTCCTGGACCCGTGGCGTCGCGGCGGGCACCCGCCAGCTGAACAGTGCGACCAACGTCGCCAGCGGGGCCACGAGGGTGACCGCCGGCAGCGGGTCGACCGCGCTCTGGCCGATCGAGTCGCGGATGCTGGACGAGCAGGCGACGCAGACGACGACGACGTAGCCGGCGAAGCCGGCCAAGCTGCGGCGGTCGATCGCGAGCCCGCGGCCGGTCACCAGATGCCGCCGTCGGGTCCCCACGGCCTCTCGCCGGCCTGGTCGTCGTCGCGCGCGAGCCGCGGCGTGCGGCGGCGCCGTCGCCGGCCGAGGAAGAGCTCCGTCACGAGCGCGCCGAGCGCGGCGGCGAGGGCGCCGAGCACCGCCCAGACCCAGCGGTGCGAGAGCAGGGCGGCGCTCGCCGCCGTCAGCGTCGGTCCGGGCGAGCCGGACACCTGCGCCGTGACGACGTTGCCGGACGGGCTCAGCGCGGCGACGTCGCCGGTCAGGGAGAACCAGTGCTCGGGCACGTCGCCGATCGCGGCCAGCAGGGCGCCGGCGCGGCCGTGCCCGCTCGTCGAGCCGATGAGCGCGACCGTCGGGTCCCCGCTTGCGGGATGCGCGACCGAGAGCACCGCCTCCGAGGGATCGACCGCGACGACCGTCGCCCCGTGGGCGGTGGCGAACGACACGGTCCCGCTGGCCACCCCCGCGGGCAGCAGGCGCCGGGCGAGGGTGCTGCCGTGCTCGGCCACGACGATCGCCGGCGTCTCGCCGCCGGGCAGGGCGGCCCGGGGTGCGAGCGAGAGCTGGAGCGGAGTGGTCGTCATCCGCTGCAGGTCGGCGACGAGCTGCGCGGCGAGCGTGAAGGTCGCGT
Source organism: uncultured Actinomycetota bacterium (assembly GCA_963765505.1). GTDB lineage: Bacteria > Actinomycetota > Acidimicrobiia > Acidimicrobiales > Bog-793 > DATKQY01. The sequence continues at coordinate 21,962 of CAVXWO010000004.1, read as the reverse complement.
CCGAGAACGGCGCGAGGACGACGTTGGCCTCGGGCGCCAGCAGCTGCGGCACCTCCAGGAAGCCGGGCGCCGTCGGCGGGCGGCCGGGGGTCACCGTGATGGTGCTCGTCGGGTCGACGGAGACCGCGAGCGGCGCCTGGAACGCCGAGCAGTTGCCCTGGCTCGTGGTGTAGCGCACCTGCAGCTGCAAGTCGATGAAGCGGTCGAGGTCGAGCGGCGGGACCGAAGCGCTGAGCGACCAGCGCCCGGAGTTGCCGAGCGGCGTCGTGGCGACGGGTGCACCGCTCGCGAGCAGCGTGACCGCCGCGGAGGCGGCGGTGGGGATGGCGGCGTTGTGGCCCGAGAGCTGGAGCTGTGCGGAGGACAGCTCGGTGCCGAAGGCCATCTGCTCGAAGCCGATCGGGATCGAGAAGGTCCCGATGCCCGAGGCCGTCGTCGAGGTCAGCCCGAGCTCCGCCAGGCTCACCGTGCCGAGCTCCTGGCGCACGGTGCCGGGCTCGCGGATCACACGCGCTGCCCCGCTTTGCAACGCGGGCACGAGGCGCGAGCCGAACAGCGCGACCTGGCGTAGCAGCGCCGCCCCGGATCCGCCGATCACCAGGCCGACGCCGGTGGAGGAGGAGGAGAGGCTGATCCCGGCTGGAACGCCCGGGTCGAACGTGACCACCCGGGTGAATGGCCCGGCCGCCGGCACCGCGGCGCCGATGGGGACCACGTTGACGTGCACGTCCCGATCGAGGTCCTCGGCGACGACGGTGTCGACGAGCTGGAGGGCACCCTCGGCCACGGAGCGGCGCACGGGCTCGGGCGTGCGCACGACGAGGGTGCTGATCGGGCCGCCCAGGTAGTCGCCGACCGAGTCCGGGTGGACGTTCGAGGAGAACGCCAGGGCGAGCGGGTACGCGACAACCGTCGGGGTCCCGGTCGCACCGCAGACCTGGGAACCCTGCTGCTCGACGTTCTCCGTCAAGGTCACCGTGTACGGCTGGCCGGTCGCAGCGTGCAGGGGCACCGTCCACAGCTGGGACGCGCCGGGAGCCGCCGGCGCCGAGAGGACCCCGAGGCGCCCGTTCTGGTCCGTCGCCTCGATGGCGCCGGTGCTGATGCCGAGCGGCCAGTCGACCCGGAGCTGGAGCGCGCGCCAGGCCACGCCCTGCGACGGGGGGATGGTCAGCTGCTCGCTCGCGCTCGGGCCCGCCAGCGAGATGCTGGCAGGGAGCCCGACGGTCGCCGGCGTGGCGGTACCGGCGGTGCTGCCGGGCGTGACGGACGCCCCTGCCGGCATCGAGAAGGAGGTCGCCACGCACGCGATCACCGCGCACATGGCGAGTCCGACAGAGGCGTATCGACCGGTGGCGCCGCGTCGCATTGTTCCTAGCTTGCTGATATGCGACGGATCCACCTGTGGTTGCTGTCCGCTCAGGCCTGGTCGTTGGTCAACCCGAGAAACCCTTCGGCACCTGCATGAACACTTGTCGGATACGAACCACGGCACAGTGAATGCGCAGGTTACCAACACATTTGGTTCACACGTGATCTTTCGCGGTCACCTGACCTGGAGTGGAGCAACCTCATCTACCTCTCAGCTCCAATGGCGGGCCTCCTTCGGAGCCCATTAGGGCAAAATGGGACGCTGCGTGGTCCTGAGTGGTCGTCCGACTACGGAGAGTGACGAACCCGCCGCGAAGGGCCGACGGGTGTCCCCTCGGCTGCCGGCACGTCCGGAGCTCGATCGCAACGACGACGCGCACGAGGTCGCGCTCCGCCTCGAGCGCGACCTCGACCGGCTCTCGGGGCCAACCGAGGCTGGGCGCTCCGGTGCGGCCGGGTGCTCTGGGACTGCAGCCAGCACGACCTCGCAACCACGACCGTCGCGGTGCACTCGCTCCGGGCGAACGTGCACGCCCACGTCTGGAGCCCGCTCGGGTGGGACGAGATCGGAGCCGCCCGACGGGGGGGGGCTTTGGCGCTCGGGTCCACTCCTGATGAGGCGGCGGTGCGGGTCGCTCGCTACGGGGACACGCTCGCCGCGCTGCAGCCCTGAGCTGGGGCAACGTGCCGGGGGAGTTTCGGGAGCGGACGAGCGGGTACGCGCTCAGAGACGGCACCGCAGACCGCGGCGCCGGCGGCACCGTGCGGTCCGCCGTGGCCCGGACGGCGCGACGGGTCCGCCCCGATCCGCGCCGGACCCGAGGAGCGTCCCGCGTGGTGCCCACGTTCGACCAGGAGGTACAGCAGTGAGCGCAGCCTTCGAGCAGAGACCCACGCCGGCGGGAGCCGGGACCGAGTTGGAGCCAGCCGAGCCGGTCATCGAAGCCCCCGCGGTCGTGGCCGGGCGTGCCGTCCCGGCGAGCCTCGCCATGCTCGGGGTGGTCACCGCCGCCATATCCGCCTGGGGGGGCATCGTCGCCTACGTCGGCCCGACGTTCGGCTACAGCGCCGACGGCTCCGGCTCGTGGCACTGGAACCTCGCCCATGCCCTGCTCGGGCTGGTGCCCGGAGCGATCGGTGTGGTGGCAGGTCTCGCCATGATCAGCGCAGGGAGTCGCCTTGGCCTCGGCATCGGCAGGGTGAGCCTCGCCATGTTGGGGCTGATCGTGCTGGCATGCGGGGCGTGGTTCGTGATCGGACCCCTCGCGTGGCCGGTGTTATTGCATGCAAGCGGCTACTTCGTGGGCGCGTCTCCGTTGCACATGCTCGCCAACGAGGTCGGCTACTCCTTCGGGCCCGGCCTGATCCTTGCCGCTTGTGGCGGTTTCGCGCTCGGGTGGTCCGTCCGGCACCGCCCGGCACCGGTCGCAGCACCCGTGGCCGGTGTCGCGGCGAAGCCGCAGGCTGCACGGTGCGTCGCCGGTGGTGTGAGGGGGCGTGACGGCTGGCGATCCGGGCACCGAGCGCTCGGCGGGGGAGGTCTCGAATCCCGGGGCGGACCTCGCCGAACTCGTCGCGCTCGACCACAAGCAGCTCTTCCAACTGCTGGCGCACTTCACCGAGGGGACGAGCGCGGTGTGGAACGACCTGCTCTGCGAGGTGGCGAACGAGCTCGTCCGCCACCAGGTCGTCGTGGAGCAGGTCCTGTACCCGGCGATCGCCGAGCGCGCCCCGAACGGCGCTGAGGTCGTCCGGCAGCGTCTGGCCGAGGACGTCGAGGCCCTCCGCCTGCTCGCCGGGCTGGAGCGCGGGGGTCGGGATCGGCCGGGCTTCGAGGAGATGGTCGGCGGCATGGAGGCGGCCGTGCACCGCCACGCCGAGGTCGAGGAGCTCGCCGTCGTGCCGATGCTGCTCGACCACCTCGACCACGTCGAGCTCAGGCAGCTCGTCGACCGCTACCGGCGGGCGAAATCGGCGGCTCCGCGCCACGCGCACCCCCACGGGCCCGACGAGCCGAGCGACCCGATCGTGCCCGGGCCGCTGCCGGTGCTCGTCGATCAGGTGCGCGCGGCGCTGCGCGACATCTGACAGCGCTGCGCGACATCTGACAGCGCTGCGCGACATCCGACAGCGCTGCGCGACAGCTGGCAGCGCAGCACCCGGTGCACGCTGCGCTGATGCGAAGCTGGCGCTCATTGCCTCGCCCGCTTCGGACCCTACGACTCCGCGGGTTCGCTCCGGTCCTCGATCTCCCAGGCGTGGTCGAGCGTGTGCCAGGCGATGCGCCGCGCCCCGTAGCGCGGCAGCCAGCCGCGCTCGCTGGCGGGCGAGCCGTCGGACGTCGCAGCGAGCACCGCGAGGATGGCGGCGCGCAGCCGGGCGACGGCCTCGACGTCGCCCGGCTCCGGTGCGGGGAGGCGTACGCCGAGCTTGCGGGCGTAAGCGGCCTCGGCGGCGAGGACGTGCGCGGCGATGGCGTCGCGGTCGCGGCCACCGCCGCGTGGGCCCTTGCGCAAGGTCGCCGGCGCCGCGGCGACCACGCGGTCGAGCGCCCGCCAGGAGGCGTCCACCAGTGCGGCGATCCGGCGCGCCTCGCCCGGCCCGCTCGCCGCGGCGTCCCCGGCGGCGACCGCGCCCGGTGCGCCGAAGTCCGTCGTCGCCGAACCAGCGACGCGCTCGACGACGGCGAGCGAGGCGCCCGCGTCCTCGGGCAGGGCCACGCCTGCCTCGGCGGCGACGACGCCGTAGCGGGAGGCGTAGTCCTCGAGCGCCACGAGGGCCTGGTGCTCGTCCCTGCCGGAGCGGCACCAGCCCGGCCAGTCGAGGGCCGAGGCGAAGACGCGCTTCGCGCCGAGCTCGATGCAGACCGCTATCGGGAGCTGCCGGCGTGGCGAGGGGCTCATGGCGAGCAGCTTCGCGCCCGGCGAAGCGCCTCCTCGCGCCTCAGGCGGCCGAAGAGCCGAGGCTCGCCAGCGCCTCGTCCAGGCCGCGGTGCACCTCTGCGGCCGGCACGCCGAGCTGCTGGGCGGTCAACGCGAGCTGGAGCGCCGCTTCCCGCAGGCGCTCGGCGACCTCGCGGGCGGCGAGGACCGGCGGGCTCGCTGCGACGACGGTGCCGTGGCGGCCGCGGCTGGTGACCAGCCCGGCGCGCAGCAGCGCGTCGTATGCCTTGCTCACGGTTCCCTTGGCCAGACCGAGGTCGGTGGCGAGCTGGCGGATGGTCGGCAGGCGCGTACCGGGCGCGAGGGAACCGGTGGCGATCATGGTCAGGAGCTGGACGCGGATCTGCTCGTACACGGGAACCGCGCTCTCCGGGTCGACGCGCAGCATCACCGGCTAGCAAGCCCCCCGTGGCCGGTCGCGATCGTCCGGGGGGAGGGGAGGCGGAGCTCCCCCCCGGCGGTGATCGCGAGCACCAGTGCCCAGACGAAGAGCAGGAGCGCCACCAACTCCAGCGCCATGCGCGCCTCGGACGTCGGCGCGCCACCAACCGGGGTCGCGAGCGCAGCGAGCTGGAAGGCGACGAGCAGGGCAACGAGGCCGCCAGTCCCATAGCCGACCGAGCGCGCCGCCAGGCGCCGGATCGCCTCGTCCGCCGCAACGAGGTCATCGCTGAGCGCCGGTCGTCGGCGTCGCGCGATCGGCGCGCTGGCAGCCCTCACCGGCGATCGCCACGACGACCGCCGCGACGGCGACGGCCACGACGAGCGCCAGGTGCGCTCGCGGGCCGGGGAGGAAGGCATCGAGGGCCACGGTGGCACAGCTCGCGCCCGTCATCGCCCGGGCGTGGACCGCGAGGCGGCGCGGTGCGTACCGTTCGGGCGATCGAGGCTCGAGCGAGGCCAGGCGCGGGCCGAGAAGGCGCGGGCGCAGGTTGTACGCCTCGCAGCGCAGCACGCCGAGGAACCAGCCGGCGAGTGCCATCAACGGCACGTCGGACGTCGGGGGGAACGAGGCCAACCCGAAGCTCAGGTGCGCCGGGCGGGTCCAGGCGAGGCTGACCACGACCGACAGCGCCGCGCCGATCCACACCCAGCAGGTGCGGTAGCGCAGCGCTCGGCCGAGGTAGCGGGCGACGAGACGGAGCGAGGCGTCGGTCGGTGGTACCCGGTGCTCTTCACAGAATTCGACGAGGGCGGCGCGGTTCGCGGCCGTGACGACGCCGGCGCTGCGTCGGACTCGCAGCACGACCCCGGCCACCGCGGCCAATGCGAGGAACCCGATGAGGAAGCCTGACGCCACCATGTGGTCCCCTGATCCCTCTGTATCCTCCGGGGCTCGCTGCCGCTCAGCTCCGGCTCCGCCGTAGAGCCTTCCGTCGAAGCGATTGTCCTACTAATATAGGACAATGTGACGAGCAGGGTGCGAGACGGCGGGCAGGGGGAGCACGGGGCGCTCGCCGGCGCGGCGAAGCGGCGGATCGTCCCCGTCCCGTGCCCCGGCCGACCCGGTCGACATGTTGGTGCCGCCGGCGCGCCCGCCGTCGCACGCGGTGCTCGTGGTCGGCCTGGTGGCCGCGCTGCTTGCCGGCGTCGGCCTGCTTTCGCCGAGCGGGCTCGTCGTGCCCCGCTTCGACACCGGCACCGGGGGCGTCTACCGCACGGCGACCACGGGGAGCGGCGTGTCCTTCGCCGTGGTCGTGCGCAACAACGGCTGGCTGCCGGCCACGATCACGTCGGTGGACACCGCGGCCCATTGGCTCGACGGCGGCGCCTATGCCTTCGCCCACGTGGGCGCCGGGGGAAGCGTCGCCGGCCGCCCGTGGCGGACGAGTGCGACGCTGCCCGCACACGGCACCGTGATGGTCGAGCTGACCTACGGCTCGTACGACTGCGCCCGCATCGTCGCGGTGACGACCTGACCGTGACGCTTCGCGGCGCTGGCCCGCTCGGTGCGACCTTCGCGGTCCCGGTCGAAACGATGCATTTCGACGGTCCGTCGGCTCCGGGCTTCCACACGGGCAGCGGCCCGGACCAGATTGGCTGGCCTGCCGCGCTCACCTGGTCGGTCTGCCATCGGAGCTCCCGCCCGCGCGTAGCTTGCGCCGCGGGGCCGCCATGGCCCCGCGGGAAGGGGAACAGCGTGAGGGCAGCACTGATGACCGGGTACCACCAGCCCCTGCAGCTCGTCGACCGTCCGGCGCCCGAGCCGGCACGGCCCACTGATGTGATGGTGCGTATCGGCGGCGCCGGGGTGTGCGCCACCGACCTCCACGCCATCGACGCCCTGATGGAGCAGGCCGGGGTCGCGCCGCCGCGCATCCTCGGGCACGAGAACGCCGGGTGGGTGGAGGCGGTCGGCGGCGCGGTCACGACGGTCAGGCCGGGCGACGCGGTGATCCTTTACCCGCCGCAGACCTGCGGCCTCTGCCTCGCTTGCCGGCGTGGGCTGGAGATGCAGTGCGAGCGCCACGAGTTCACGGGCTTGTCCGTCGACGGGGGCTTCGCCGAGCTCCTGCGGGTGCCAGAGCGCTCGCTGCTGAGGCTCCCCGACGGCGTCGAGCCCGCTGCCGTCGCACCGCACGCCGACGCGGGGCTCACCGCCTATCACGCGGTGCGCCGCGTGGCGCACCTCGCCCACCCGGGGACCACCTCGGTCATCCTCGGTGTCGGTGGCGTGGGGCACGTCGCCGTGCAGCTGATGCGCATCCTCGGAGCCGGACGGGTGATCGCCTCGGAGACCGACGAACGCCGCCGGAAGCTCGCCCTGGAGCTTGGCGCCGATGCGGCCGTCGACGGCCGGGAGGCCGTGGCGGGGGTCCGGGACCTCACCGGAGGGATCGGGGCCGACATCGTGCTCGACTTCGTCGGCACCGACCGCTCTCACGGTGACGGGCTCGCCATGCTGGGCCGCTCCGGCACGTACTCCATCGTCGGCTACGGCGGGACGGTGACGAGCGGTTCGGTTGCGCTCGTCGTGAACGAGCAGACGATCACGGGCAACCTCGTCGGCAGCTGGGTGGACCTGTGGGAGCTGATCCAGCTGCACGCCACAGGGCGCCTCGCGCTGCGTACGGAGCGCCACCCGCTCGAGTCGGTGAACGAGGTGATCGACCGCCTACGTGCCGGCGACATCGTCGGGCGCGCGGTGCTCGTCCCCTAGGCCGGACGGGGCCGTCCCGTCGTCATTCCGTCCGCCGACGGGACGTCGGAGCGGTCAGCTCCCGAACGAGGTCGACCCCGCGACCTCATAGCGCGTCAGCGACTGGCCGAGGACCGTGACCGCGTGATGGGGGCCACCGCCCGCCCGGAGCGCCGCGATGTGCGCCGCCAGCGTCTCGTCGCTCTCCCAGATCTCGAAGAGCCGGACGCGACGGGGGTCGCCCGAGTCTGCGGCGAAGGAGTACTCCACGCAGCCCGGCTCGGCACGCGTCCTTGCGATCACCTCTTGGACGCCTGCCAGGAAGGTCTCGCGGTCTTGTGGGGCCACGTCGAAGGTTCCCGCGACGATGATCATCGGCCGGTCTCGCTCCTCTCGGTCGTCGTCGCCCGGATCATCGCACGCCTCGAGGGCGGAACTGGACGCTGATGCGGGGGCCGACCCTGCGCGCGGTCTTCGGCACCGCGTGTTCCCAGGTGCGTTGGCACGAGCCGCCCATCACCAGCAGGTCACCGCCGCCGAGCTCGTGGCGCAGTGCTGGCGCCGGCGCTCTCGGGCGCAGCAGCAGCCGCCGCGGCGCGCCGAACGAGACGATCGCGACCACGGTGTCCTCGGTCGCCGAGCGTCCGATCGTGTCGCCGTGCCAGGCGACGCTGTCGCGCCCGTCGCGGTACAGGCAGAGGCCCGCGGTCGCGAACGGCTCACCGAGCTCCTCGCCGTAGTGCTCGGCGAGCGCCTGCCGGGCCTGCTCGAGCACGGCGTCGGGAAGGGGCTCGCCCTCGGGGTAGAAGCTGAGCAGCCGAGGGACGTCGACCACGCGGTCGTACATCGGTCGCCGTTCGGCCCGCCAGGGCACGACCCTGAGCAGCCGGTCGAAGAGCGCGTCCGCCCCGGCGATCCACCCTTGCCTGACATCGATCCAGGCGCCGCGATCGAGCTGCGTTCGCTCGACCGAGGAGCCGAGCGGACGGGGGCCGGCGGTGTCCGTGAGATCGAGGAGCGAGGGTTGCAGCACGACCATGCGCTGCCGAGCGTACATCCTCGACGAACAGGTGTTCGATTCAGGGCGTGCAGCGGCGCGCGTGTGGCGCAGGGGTTGGTCCGCGGGCAGAATCTGGCAGTCGTCCCGGAGCTGACCTGCCCGGGACGTCGGCGGCGTGGCTGCGTCCAGGGGCCACGGCGCGCCCTGCGACCGTCCCGCGACCGTCCCGCCGGGCTGCCGACTCCTCCGGGAAGCGGCACCGGCCTCGCAGCAGGGCCGATCAGCGTCGAGGAGGCAGACAGTGATCGACGTCGCATCCGGCTACCGGCCAGGCCGCCATCTTGTCCAGGTGCCTGGGCCGACGAACGTGCCCGAGCGCGTGCTGCGTGCCATGGCCGCGCCGACGATCGATCATCGTGGTCCGGAGTTCGCTGGGCTCATGCAGGGGCTCCTGCTCGACAGCAGGAAGGTCTTCCGGACCGGCCAACCGGTGGTGATGTATCCCGGTTCGGGCACGGGGGCCTGGGAGGCGGCGCTCGTCAACACGCTCTCCCCCGGGGATGCGGTCCTGGCGTTCGAGGTGGGCCACTTCGCGAGCCTCTGGGCGAAGATGGCCATGCAGCTCGGTCTCGACGTCGACCTGGTCCCGACCGACTGGCGCTCCGGCGTCGATGCCGTCGTGCTCGAGGAGCGCCTGCAGCACGACGAGGGCCACCGCATCAAGGCCGTGCTGATCACCCACAACGAGACCTCGACCGGCGCGACGAGCAGCGTCGCCGACGTCCGCCGCGGCGCTCGACCGTGCGGGGCACCCGGCGCTGCTTTTCGTCGACGCCGTCTCGTCGCTGGCGTCGATCGACTACCGCCATGACGAGTGGGGGGTCGACGTCACGATCGCCGGTTCGCAGAAGGGGCTCATGTTGCCGCCGGGACTGTGCTTCAACGCGATCAGCGAGCGCGCCTTGTTCGCGTCGACGACCGCCGGGCTCCCACGCGCGTACTGGGAGTGGGCGCCGATCCTGGAGCAGAACGCGCAGGGATTCTTCCCGTACACGCCGCCGACGAACCTGCTCCTCGGCCTGCGGACAGCGCTCGACATGCTCTTCGACGAGGGCCTCGACGCGATCTTCGCCCGGCACCGCCGGCACGCTGCCGCGACCCGGGAGGCGGTGGCGGCGTGGGGGCTGGAGCTGCAGTGCCAGGATCCCTCCGCCTACAGCCCGACGGTGACGGCCGTCGTCATGCCGGAGGGCTATCGCGCGGACACCTTCCGCCAGGTGGTGCTCGAGCGCTACGCGATGTCGCTCGGCGGGGGCTTGAGCAAGCTGGCGGGCCGGGTGTTCCGCATCGGCCACCTCGGGGACTTCGACGACCTGGCGCTCGTCGGCGCGCTCGCCGGCGTCGAGCTCGGGCTGGAGCTCGCGGGGGTGCCGCACAAGCGCGGCGGCGTCGCAGCGGCGCTCGACGCGTTGCGGGCGCCCTCGACGCCGGCACCTCGCCGGCCGGCCGCTCAGCCGAGCGACGGGCCGTGTCGGGCGCGTTGAGCTCGACGATCGCCAAGTCCTTGCAGGTCGTGCCGATGGTTGTCCCGGGGCGCCAGATGCACCTCGGCTTCTGCAACGCGGCGCCCTTGCCCCGGGCCGATCCTGGGGCCAAGGTGGTGGGATGCAGACCCACCTGGTGGTGAACGGCGAAGAGCACGAGGTGTCGCTGGACGGCGAGCGCAGCCTGCTGAGCCTGCTGCGCGAAGAGCTCGGGCTCACCGGCACGAAGTTCGGCTGCGGCGAGGGGGAGTGCGGGGCGTGCACCGTGCTCGTCGGCAGACGCGCCGTTCGCTCGTGCATCGTGCCGGTCAGCGAGGTCGCCAACCAGCAGGTGACGACGGTGGAGGGTCTTGCCGAGGACGGGCTGCTCCATCCCGTCCAGCACGCGTTCATCGAACAGCAGGCGCTGCAGTGCGGCTACTGCACGCCGGGCTGGATCATGAGCACGGCGGCGCTGCTCGCTCGCAGCCCGAACCCCTCGGAGAACCAGATCCGGGCGAGCCTCGAGTCGAACCTGTGCCGTTGCGGCACCTACCCGCGGATACTGCGCGCCGTGCGCCGCGCCGCCGAGCTGCTGCGCGACCCCGAGCTGGTGGAGGATCAGGCGGCACCGGTTGCCGTGCTCGCGGATCCGTCCGCCGCCGGCGCCGTCCCGTGGGACCTCCAGGAGGCGGGCGCCCCCGACTTTTTCGCCGCGCTCGGCGACGGCCTGGTCGCCGTGCTACCACCGGACGAGTACCCGCTCGGCCACGGCGTGGCGGCGGGCCCGGCGCCTGCCAACGGCGCGGAGCGTGGGTCCACGTCGCCGCCGACGGGAGGATCACTGCGTTCTCCGGCAAGGTGGAGGTCGGCCAAGGCACCCGCACGGCCTTCGTGCTCCTTGTCGCCGAGGAGCTGCGCACCCCGCCGGAGGCCGTGAGCGTTGTCATGGGCGACACGGCCGTCGTCCCGTTCGATGCCGGCACCTTCGGCAGCCGCTCGATGCCGGACGCGGGTCCCTCGGTGCGGGCCGCCGCGGCGGCCGCTCGCGACTCTCTTGCGAGGCGGCGGCCGACCGGCTCGGCCTGAATGCCGCGGATGTGACCCTGGCGGATGGCATGGCCGGCAATCCCGGACGGATGCGCCAGATCGCTTTTGCCGACCTCCTGCTCGGGGTGCGCCGCGTCGAGCGGGTGCTGGCCGAGGTGGCGTTGACACCGCCGGGCCGGTGGCGAACCGCGGGCAAGACGGCGCTGGCGCAGGGTGGGCTGGCGGTGGTGTCGGGGCGGCGACGCTTCCCGTCGGACCTCACCCGGCCCGGGATGCTCCACGGCCGGTGCTCCGCCCACCGTCTTTCGGCGCCGCCTCGTCGAGCTCGAGCCCCGCCGCGCGCGATGCAATCGCCGATGTCGCGTCGTCCGCGAGGACCAGCTTCGTCGGAGTCGTGGCCGCCGACGCGACGACTGCGCGGGCAGCGCTGGAGGCGCTCGAGGCGACCTGGGACCGCTCCGAGCAGCCCTCCGATACTGAGCTCGTGAGCTTCTCCGCGTCCATCAGATCGCCGGGAGGGGCGCTTCGTCCCCTTCCACAGGAGGCTGGCGACGCCGACGGGCCCTGGCCCGGGCGACGACGCGACTCGCCGAGTCCTACACGACCGCCTATATCGCCCACCCCCCTCGAACCGCGCGCGGCGCTCGCTGAATGGCGAGGACGAGCGCCTGACGGTGTGGACAGGCACGCAGCGCCCTTCAACGTGCGCCGGGAGTTGGCCGAGCGGCCTTCGGGCTTGCCGAGCAGCAGGTTCGCGTCATCGTGCCTGACTTCGGCGGAGGCTTCGGGGGCAAGCACACCCCGGAGGTCGCCATCGAGGCGGCCCGCCTCGCCCGAGGCTCGGGACCGGCCGGTGAAGGTGCAGTGGACCCGGGCCGAGGAGTTCACCTGGGCGTACTTCCGTCCCGCTGCGGTTATCGACGTGGCGAGCGGGACGGACGCCGGGGCCGCATCACCGCCTGGTCCTTCACCAACATCAACTCGGGCCGGCGGCGCCGTCGCGACCCCATACGAGATCGAGCATCAGCGGATCAACTTCCAGCCAGCCGACTCTCCGCTCGCCCACGGCTCCTACCGCGCTCTCGCGGCGACGGCGAACACCTTCGCGCGCGAGTCGCACATGGACGAGGTGGCCCGCGGCCTCGGCATCGATCCCCTGGAGTTCCGCCTGCGCCATCTCTGCGACGCTGCGCCTCGTCGCAGCGTTTCGCACGCGCGGCCGAGCGCATCGGATGGGGGAGCGGCGAGCGCCGTCAGGGCTCCGGCGTCGGTGTCGCCGGCTGCACCGAGAAGGGAGGTCGCGTCGCCACGTGCGCCGAGGTCCGCGTCGACGAACGGGACCGCCTCGAGGTCGTGCGGATCGTCACCGCCTTCGAGTGCGGCGCGATCGTCAATCCCGACAATCTGGCCAACCAGATCGAGGGCGCGACGGTGATGGGTCTCGGTGGCGCGCTGTTCGAGCAGATCCGCTTCGCAGACGGCCAGATCGAGAACGCCGCGCTCGCCGAGTACCGGGTGCCGCGGCTGACGGACATCCCCGAGATCGAGGTGATCCTGATCGACCGACCCGACCAACCCTCGGCCGGCGGGGGGGAGACCCCGATCATCGCAGTGGCACCGGCCATCGCGAACGCCGTCTTCGACGCCACCGGCGTGCGGGTCCGCCAGCTCCCGATCGCGCCAGATGGGGTCATCGTCCGCGGCACCTGAGCCCGAGCGCGCCGGCCGCCGGCAGCAGCCGGGCGGGGATCGGCCCGGGCGAGTTCCGCCACAGGTGGGTAACTTCCTCGATCATGGTGCCGGGTTCGCTCGGATCGTGAGGTCAGGCGCGCCCCGGCCGGGTGCTCGCGCACAACCACTCGACGATCTCGCCCGCCTCCCGATCGCTCGCGGAGCGATAGCCGCGGCCGGCCCAGAGGCTCATCCGTTCGGTATCGCCGCTCATTGCGGCAGCGGCGCGCAACGGTCGGGTGGCGCTGTTGAGCTCCGGGTACGCCGCCGGGGCATCAGCGTGGTCGATCATGAACCGATTGACGAGGCCGCGGGCCCATCGGCCGCTGAATGACCGGGTATGGGCGGTCGTCGAGTAGCGCGGATCGACGAGCGCAGCCTTGTGCAGAGGGTGCGCCCCGCTCTCCGGGCAGCGCAGGAACGCCGTACCACACTGCGCCGCAACCGCCCCGGCCCGCAGCACCGAATGCAGCTGATCAGGTCCCATGATCCCTCCCGCCGCGATCTGGGGGAGGTCGGTGACCCTGGCGACCTCGGCGATGAGGGAGAGCAACCCGCGGTCCTGCCCGAGGGGGGTGTCGCTGGCGAAGCAGCCCCGATGGGCGCCGGCCTCGTAGCCCTGAACGCAGAGGGCGTCAGCGCCCGCTGCTTCGGCGATCAGGGCCTCGTCGGCACCGGTGACGGTCACGGCGACGACGCTGCCGGCGTCCTGGAAGGCGGTGATCACCTCGGCCGACGGGCAGCCGAAGGTGAAGCTCACGATCGATGGCGGGTCCACAAGCAAGGCGGAGATCTTCTCGTCGAAGCCGTCATCGTCCCAGGTCGCTTCCCCGAGAGTCGTGTCGAGGGCTTCAGCGTCAGTCCTGAGCGAGTCGAGGTACCCGGCGATCGCGTCGACGTCCGCGGACGCCACGCCCGGCGCGAAGACGTTCACCCCGAACGGCTGAGCACTGGCCGCGCGCACGGCGGCGACTTCGTCCAGCATGGCCGCAGACGTCTTGTAGCCGGCAGCGAGGAAACCCAGCGCCCCAGCGTCGCCGGCCGCCCTCACCAGCTCGACTGTCGAAGGTCCGCCACCCATCGGCGCCACGACGAGGGGCCTGCGAAGCAAGTCCAAGAGGTTCCTCTTGGCCATCACGCATCGGAGCCTACGATCCTCGGGTCGAGGTGCCAAATGATCGGTTGCCAAGCGACACGTAGGTGCAATGCGCGGCGTCCGGGGCGAGGTGCGGCACAGTACGGTCCGCGGCTGGACCGTGCCAACGCAGCGCCGCGAGCTCCATACTCCGCACGTGCGCGGCCCGAATCGCAACAGCCTCGGGCTTCATGGTTCATGATGGAAGCCATGCCCCGGCGTCTTGGTCCGCGATCGAAGTGGTCGATCGCGTCTGATCAGTCGTTCCTCTCCATCGCCTCCAAGGGCTCTGTTCTGTCGATCAGATCGGTTGGCTCAGCGATGTCGGTTGGCTCATTTGGCTCATTTGGCTCCTTGTTCGCCATCGGCTCCTTCTGCTCTGTCGGCTCCCTGCTGTCGGCGGTCTCGATCTGGTCGGTGATGTCGTGGCGCAAGAAGAAGGGATTGCTGCAGGCGTCGCACTGAGGCGAGGTCGGGCTGGCTCCACGATCACGGTGACCGATCGGCCGAGACGCCCACGTGACCACCCGGTTGGGGCGAGGCAGGACGGTTGGCGGCAGCCGAGTTCTCGCCAACCGGACGGCGGAGGCGGTTCCGCGACAGCGGGCGGCAGGTTATCGGGACGGGTTCCCCAAACCTCGCTCCGGAATGACCGTGGTCGACCACGGACCCGGTCGTGTGGAAGCTAGTCGGGGACGCTGCGTTCCGAGTAGTGGGAGTTCACCACGGCACGGGCCGGTATCGTTGAAGAACCCGCCGGTCGGGCCGTCGGGTGGCACGAGTGCCATCTCCACCATGATCGATGCGCCGTCCTCGACGGTCTTGTAGCCGCTGTGGCGCTTCAGGTCGGTGGCCGTATATCCGGGGTCCACGGCATTCACCCGATAGTGCGGCAAGGCCTTGGCGTACTGAGTCGTCACCATGTTGAGGGCCGCCTTCGGGCGTGTACGCACCACCGCCAGTTGATTTCAGGTTTGCGACGGCGCGGTCAACACCAGTTGGTCTCGATGACCCTACGAAGAACCTCATCCTGCCCGTCTCTGAAACGGATCTCCGCTACATCTTGGCGCCCGCGACACTCGATGGATGCGTCCTCGGCAACAGCATGGTCCCAGTGCCTACGCCACATTCACGCTCACCCAGCAATGGTTCGTCGTCCTCAACCTCACGAAGGCGGGCTCGAGGCTCTTCAGCGAACTTGCAGGTGCGTACTACCAGCGGGTTGTGGCGAACGACCTCGATGACGCCGTGATATCGACTCCCGAGATCAATTCGCAGAACTTCGCCGGGTCTGGGCAAATCACCGACAACTTCGACAAGCGGAGAGCCCAGGACCTCGCTGCTTACCTCAGCTTCGGAGCGCTTCCCGTCGCGATGGCTCGGCGCGGTTGAGGCGCACCGTCCGCCTGAAGGTGATGGGGCGATCTGTCCGCCGGGTGCCGAGCACTGGGCAACGCAGGTGTGAGCTAGCGCGCGCCAGGCGGGGGAGTGAACTCGGCGTCCATCGGCGTGCATTATCATTAACTCTGTGACCCTCAGAGAACCGACGCAACTATTCGACAATCCTGCCGCCATTCGCCGATGGGCTCGCGAACGAGGAATCGTGATCGCTGAGCGTGGCCGAATCCCAAACGCAGTGCGTGAGCTGTACCTGGCAAGTCCCTCGGTGGTTCGCGAGTGGGCGCGCCGCAACGGAGTCTCGACTGGCGAGCGCGGCCCGCTTTCCGTCGAAGTTCTCGAGTCCTACCTCGCGCGACCATCCGCGGTGCGCCAATGGGCCCAGCGCAAGGGCATCGCGATCGCCGGTCGGGGTCGGATATCGAACGAAGTCGTCGAGGCGTACCTGGAGCCATATCGGGCGCTGACGAGAAGAGCGGGGTAATTGCCTCCCGGTTCGTCACGCGATCGAGGCTCGGCCTCTTCGCCGCGCCGGTGCCCGAGCGCTTCGTGGCATGCGGCCGGCGAACATCAGCGATCTACCGCGAGTTAGCCGCCGCAAACGAAGCAGGACAGCGGTGGCGAAGCACCGGAAGATCCCCGGTGGCGCACGGACGCGGCGGCTGGGGCACTCTCCGCGCAGCGGCGGTCAACGCCCAGCACGTGTAGCCGTTGTGCGTTGCTTCGAGAGTACGACTAATCCCCTCCGGAGGGACGCAGATTGCACGTCCTGCGTCTTGCCACGCTCGTCTCGGGCAGCGCCAGAGAAGGGCATTGTCGTGGCCGAACCAGGAACCCTGGTGATCGACAACGCTTGGTCCGAGTGCACCGTCGCCACCTGGAGTGTCTTCTGCGCGCTTACCGTCGACGGCCAATGACCCAAGCGGTGGACAGACAGGCGGCCACGGCCCAGGCGGCGAGGACCAGGAACGAGGTGGCCGCGTGGGTGACGAGGCCGCGGGTGAGGCCGGCTCGCATGGCGACGGCCATGTTGTAGAAGGGCAGAATGCGGTGGGTTTCGGAGAGCCAGCCGGGGAGGTGGCTGATCGGATAGACGATGGGCGAGAACAGCAGCACCACGAAGATGACGGCGTTGGTCACGAGATTGGTGGTGAGCGGGTTGGCGATGGCGAGAGCCATGGCGAACCCGACCGTGACCGCAGTGACGGCGCACAGCAAGACGGCAGGCACGACGAGCGGAGAGATCTCGAGGTGGACGCCGTAGCGCCAGGTGGCGACGAGCAGCGCCAGCAGGGTGCCCGGTAGCGCTAGGAGGGTGTAGAGCAGGAAGGTCGAAGCTGCTTGTGCGCTCCGCGGGACGGGGAGGGACCAGATGTAGTCGAAGGTTCCTTCGATCTTCTGCTCACCGATGACGCCGGGCACCATGACGAAGCCGAGAGGGATGAGGGCGAGGGTCGGCGTCCCGGTGGTGACGTATAGCGCGACAGTCGGCGTGACGTGTGGGTAGAAGAATCCGTAGGTGAGGGCCATCCCGGCACCCATGAACGTCTGGACGATGACCGTGAGCGCCGCAGACTCGCGGGCACGGCCGAATTCGAAGCGCAGCATGACGCCGAAACTGGCAGCCCAGTAGCTCACCCCGGAGCGCAGTTGCACTATGCCCGGTGGAGATGCGGCGGCGGACGTGGTCATTCCCGCCTCCCGAGGACGAGCGCCGAGACGGCTGCGCAGGCCGTCGCCCAGATAGCCAAGGCGATATACGCAGTCACCAGCCCTGGATTAGGGCCGCTCGTGAGGGAGGCACGCACGGCGACGGCCATCTGGCGGAACGGGAGCCACCAGTTCAACGTCCCGAGCCAACGCGGGAGCTGGCGCACCGGGTAGAGGACAGGGGCGAAACTGAACACGGCGAAGGTGAGGAGTTGGGTAACGAGGCGGGTGGCGGTCGCCTTGGACAGGGCATGGGCGACGGCGTAGCCGACCATGGTGCCGGTGAAGCAGGTGAGCAGCACCGCGGGCACGATCATCGCCGAAAGATGCAGTGGCAAGTGATAGCGAGCTTGAGCGACCGCTAGGGAGACAACCATCGTGGGAACGCCGCCGACGAGGGTGACCGTGTACCAGGCGAGGGCGTTGGCGGAGCGCGACACGGGAAGGCACCGCAGATAGTCGTAGCTGCCGTCGATCTTCTGGCTGGCGACAAGCTGGGGCCCGAGCATCAGTCCGATTGTCAACAGATTGACGACGGGCACCCCGGTCGACACGAACAGCGCAACTGAGACCGGAATCGGCTTGAAGAACAGCGCGATGCCGAGCACGAAGCCCACGCCAGAGAGGATCTGGATGCCGACGAGAAAGGCCAGCCACAGGCGCAGGCTGGCCAGATGCCAGCGCAGCATCGCCCCGTATCCGCCCGCCCAGTGAGCCGCGCCGCGCCGCACCTCCGTCGGCGGGCCGGCGTCGACGACGCTCGACACGGTCACGCTCCCGAGTTGCCGTTCTCAGCCGCAGACCCCGTAAGGCGGATGTAGGCGTCTTCAAGGGTGGTGGCGCCCAGCCCGTACTCCTCGGCGACACCTTCGTCGATGAGGTCCGCGGCCCACGAGATGGCCGCCACCGCATCACGCTCGGCGATGGTGGTCACCAGGTTGTGGCCGACCCGGCTGGACGGTCCGGCCCAAGCCGGAAGCGTCGGAGTCGCAGCGGCAGGATCGAGCATGACCTGCAGGCGCAGATGCCCACGATCGGCGGCTTTGAACGACGACGGCGTACCCTCGGCGAGGAGACGACCGGCCGCGATCAACGCGAGACGGTCGACGGCGTGCTCGGCTTCGGTCACGTTGTGGGTAACCAGCAGCACCGCGCATCCCGACGCGCCCAGTACGCGGATCTGTTCCCACAACAGTCGACGCCGTAGGGGGTCGATGTCGTTGGTGGGCTCATCGAGGATCACCACACGGCCTGGACGAACGGTTGCCATGGCGAAACCGACCAGCCGCCTGACGCCACCCGACAGTCGCTGACCCACGGTGTCTCGCCACTCACCGATGTCGAGCGCCTCGATCAGCTCGCCAGCACGACGACGAGCCTCGGCACGGTGGGCGCCCCTGATGCGCCCGGCCAGCTCGATGGCCTCCCACGCTCGGAACGAGGCGATCGGCATCGGCGCTTGTGGCAGATACGAGCACAGCTGACGGGCGGCGTCGGGGTCAGCGACCAGGTCGAACTGGCCCAGCGTGATCCGGCCCGAGGTGGGCTTCAACAGCCCGATGGTCTGCTTGACGAGGGTCGACTTGCCGGCACCGTTGGGGCCGAGCAAGCCGTACACCTCACCAGGGGCGACCTCGAGGGTGATCGCGTCGTTCGCTCGCAGCTGACCGAACACCTTGGTCACGCCGTCCACTTGGAACGTCCAGCTGGATCCGTCACCTCCTCCGCGGTGAGCCCCTGACTCGCTGGTCGTGTCTGCCGTCGAGTCGAACGCCGTCGAGTCGAACACCATCGAGATGCTCCCATCATCGATCGGTCGCCGTGACCGTAAACGGGCAATCTGGGCGCGCGCCAGAGGCGAACGTCCCCGAGGCCCGCGTTCCGACCGGTGCCGACTCACGCGCCGACCAGCTCCACCTATGCGGTGGACGCTCTCGCGCGCGCCCAATCCTGGCTGGCGGGTCAGGGCGGCGACAGAACGACGAGTCGAACTAGCGGCGGGAGCGCAGCAGCACCGCGCCATACTCAGCGATGCGCGCTCAGCGGTCGGCCCCAGTGACAAGCCGTTTCCGTTCCAGCACGTCGCCTCCGACGCGGCGCAATGAATCGGCGATCGGGGAAGGTCTCCTGTGACGCGGCGGGCAGCGTCTCGGGGCGTGCTCAGTTCCGCAGCGCTGAGCACCGGGAGAGGGGCGTGGCAGAGGACCGTGGGAGCTTCCTGGTGCTGAGCGCATCGTCGAGGGGCGAGGCAGAGTAGTGATGTGCGTGGGTTCTGGCTCCTCATGGTGGTCGTGCTCGTGACGATTGGGATCGGCGTGGCCATCGAGAGCGCGTCGGCCCCTTCGGGAGGACCAGTCGCGCCCGCGCCTGTCGGCGAGACGGCCGAGGTGACCGGCTTCACGAGCACCCCATTGGACAACCCTTCCTCCGGTCCGATCTCCGTGCAGCTCGACACGACTCGGGCGAACGAGGTCGCCGCCGTGCTCGACGCTCTCCCTTTGGGTCCCCAGCCGTCATGCATGGAGGACGCGCTGCTGTATCGGATCGTCTTTCGGCCTTCACCGGGTGCTCGACCGAACTACGAGGCTGACGGGTACGCGTGCGTCGCGGCGGTGCTCGTGAAGATCACCGGCAGAAGCAGTACCCCTCGACGAGACGCCAACTGCGCGCTCATCGACGCGGTGCGCCGGCTCTTGCCCCGCAAGGCCGTCGGGACTCAGCGGGCAGTCGTAGGGTGCAACGCCGTGCTCAAGGGATCGCCCGGCAGCGTGAGCGGCCGCCTCGTCCGGGTCGGCGGACCCTCGCCCGGTGCTGCCGTCGGCGTTGTCGGACGGGTGGTGCTCGCCGCGGAGAAGAACGGACGCGAGGACTGGATGACCACCTCCTCGGACGGGAGGTTCGCCGTAGCGGTGCCGGCCGGCATCTACCGAGTGGCCGGCTACAGCCCAGACGTGCGCTCGGAGGGCAAAGAGCTGCGCTGCACGGCCGCAGCTCCGGTAACGGTGCAGGCAGGGCTGCCCGCAGAGGGCGTGGAGGTCGTCTGCAACATCAGCTAGCCGCGACGCGATCAAGCACAGTTCGTCCAGACGTGCGCCAAGGCCGTGCTCCGGGGCGCGTCGAGCCGGCGACTGAGCTGAACGTTGTGGAGGGGGGGGCCTCGGCGGCGCGGCGACCGGCGTCTGAGGGCGAGAATGCGACCATGCGAGAGCTGGTCGTCCTCGGGACTGCGAGTCAGGCCCCCACCCGGTACCGAAACCACAACGGCTACCTCCTGCGCTGGGATGGTGACGGGATCCTGTTCGATCCGGGCGAGGGCACTCAGCGCCAGCTCCTGGTGGCCGGCGTGTCGCCCTGGACCTTCGGCCGCATCTGCATCACCCATCTCCACGGGGACCACTGCTTGGGCCTCCCCGGCGTCCTACAGCGCCTGTCGCTCGACCGGGTGACCCATCCCGTCGAGGTCCTGTACCCGTCGAGTGGCCAGGTCTACATCGACCGGCTCCTGCACGCGGCGGTGTTCGACGAGCACGTCGACGTGCGCCAGCGGCCGGTAGCCGAGTCCGGCGTGGTGGACCCCGGTCCTCCGTTCGCCTTGGTGGCGAAGCGCCTCGATCACGTCCCGGACACCCTCGGATGGCGTCTTGAGGAGCCGGCGGGCCGCACCATGTTGCACGACCGGCTCGAGGCCGCCGGCGTCGTCGGGCCCGCAGTGGGCGAGCTCCAGCGTGACGGTGTCATCGACGTCGGCGGTCGGCGCGTCCGAGTCGAAGAGATGAGCGTGGAGCGCCCCGGCCAAGTGGTCGCCTTCGTCATGGACACCGGGCTGTGTGATGCCGCCTTCGAACTCGCGGAGGGGGCGGACCTCGTCGTGTGCGAAGCGACGTTCGCATCCGCCGAGACTGACCTTGCGCGCCGGTACCGTCACCTCACCGCCGCGCAGGCCGGGCGAATCGCGGCCGAAGCGGGAGCCCGGCGACTGGTGATCTCGCACTTCTCGCAGCGTTATCCCGACGAGACGATTCTGCTCGATGAGGCCCGAGCCGAATTCGACGATGTCATAGCCGCACACGACCTCTTGCACGTGCCGGTCCCGTCACGCCTGGCGACCGACCCCGCACCCGAGCAGGGTTCTTAGTCCTAAGATCCGAGGTCCGAGGCGCCGCGAATGGGTGCTGGGTCGAAGACGAGCACCCGAGCAGCGGGAGGCATGTGGAGGCGGTCGTGGTCACACCCGATCGGACTTGCCTGCGATAGCGCCCACGCCTCGTCGAGCCTCCGCTACAAACCACCCGGAACCGCTCCACGCGTGTCTCCTCCGAGGCGGGCGGAGGGACGCCCCGATTGCCGGCACCCCGCCAGCCCTGGGGAGCTGGGCCGTCGCGCCAGAGTCGGACCACGAGCTCGTTAGGGTGCGCGGACGATCGGCCCATGAATTCGGTCGGCCGCGGTGACGCTCCAGGGCCCCTCGAGCGTGTCGGTCCTTCGCCCGGAGCGCGGCGGGCAGTCGCCGAGCGGCTCACGGGAACCGGCAGCTACCGGTCTTCGGCGTCGGGATCGTGCGGAAGTGGACGCCGGTGGCTCCCGGACTCCGTCCCCGTGTTGATCCTCTCCGGTGCTATGCGGAGGAGCACGCGTTGCTCCGCGCTGGCCGAGTCGTATCGCGCTCGCGGCCGAGGTACTCCTCGTGAGGCGGCCTCGGACTCGCGTCCTGCTCGAGATGGGGACAATCCCAGATCCTGGCCATCCTGTTCGTCGCCTCGACGGGCAACGTCGTGCCCGTGTTCGTCGCGGCGACGGCGGGATCGATCATGATCACAGCAATCTCATCGCGGGGAGCAGGATCCTTCACGAACACGTTCCGGGGGAGCATCTCCGGGTTGTCCTGGCTGGGCTGCTGATCGCGGTGGGTCTGCTTACGATTCTTTTCACAGCCCTCCCCTCGCTGCTTCCATTCGCAGGCTGA
>CAVXWO010000003.1:0-74729 GCA_963765505.1 uncultured Actinomycetota bacterium | reverse complement strand
GGCGTCCCCTCGCTGATCGACATGGACCTGCGCTTCCGGCAGATCGACGAGTTCGACAACTACGTCCAGATCATCAACTGCGCCGCGCCGCCGGTCGAGGACTTCGGCGACCCGACGCTCGCCCGCGAGATGGCCCGCATCGCGAACGAGGGCCTCGCCGACCTGGTCGCGAAGCATCCCGACCGCTTCGCCGGCTTCGCCGCCTGTGTCCCGATGGCCGAGGGCGACGCCGCGGTCGAGGAGGTCGAGTACGCCGTCAACGAGCTCGGCGCGCTCGGGGTGCAGATCTACACCCACGTCAACGGCCACCCGCTCGACGAGCCTCGGTTCGAGCCCTTCTGGGCGAAGATGGCCGAGATCGACAAGGTCATCCAGGTCCATCCCTGCCGGAACTCGACGTGGTCGGACTACCCGAGCGAGGAACGGTCGAAGTTCGAGATCTGGTGGGTCTTCGGCTGGGAGTACGACCTCTCGGCGTTCATGTCCCGGGTCGTCTTCGGCGGCGTGCTGGAGCGCTACCCCGAGCTCAAGATCCTGATCCACCACGGCGGGAGCATGGTGCCGCACTTCGCCGGCCGAGTCGGCCCGGGATGGGACCAGCTCGGGCGCGCACCCCTGCCGACCAGCACGAGGACATCGAGGGCTACCCGCTCACCAAACGGCCGATCGAGTACTTCAAGCAGTTCTACGCGGACACCGCCCTGTTCGGTGCCGAGCACGCCGTGCGCTGCTCGCTCGAGTTCTACGGCGCCGACCACGTCCTGTTCGGCTCCGACTGCCCCTTCGACCCGGAGAAGGGGCCGGGCTACATCCGGGCGACGCTCAAGAACCTGGCCGAGCTCGACCTCAGCGACGCTGAGCGCGAGGCGATCCTGGCCGGCAACGCCCGGCGCCTCTTCGGCCTCGACGAGCGCCGCTAGCGGGTCGGGCGGCCGGCGCCGGCGGGTCGAGGCGCGCCGGCCAGCGGCCGGGCGGCTCAGTGGCCGAGCCCCATGACCAGCTCGAGCAGCGTCTTTCGCAGCGACGCGAAGACGGGGTCCGCGCGCGTCTCGAGCTGGTTGCGCGGCCGGGGCAGCCCGACGCCGACGATCTGGTCGACCCTCGCCGGCGGCCGGGAGAGCACGACGACGCGATCGCCGAGGTAGACGGCTTCGTCGACGTCGTGAGTGACGAAGACGACCGTCACGTGGTACTCGCTGCGCACCCGAAGGATCAGGTCCTCGAGCTCGAAGCGGGTCTGCGCGTCGACGGAGGCGAACGGCTCGTCCATGAAGAGGAGCTCGGGCCGGTAGGCGAGCGCCCGCGCGATCGCCACCCGCTGCTGCATGCCGCCGGAGAGCTGCCACGGGTACCGGTTCTCGATGTCGTGGAGGCCGACGGCGCTGAGCACGTCGCGGACCCGCTCCTCCCGCTCCCCTTTCTCGACGCCCCGGACCTTCAGGGGCAGCGCGATGTTGCGGCGCACCGAGAGCCACGGGAACAGCGAGCGGCTGTAGTCCTGGAAGACGATGCCCACCTGCGCCGGCACCGAGCGGATGGGCTGGCCCTCGAACATGGCGTGGCCGCCCGAGGCCGGCATCAGTCCCGAGAGGCAGCGGAGCAGCGTCGTCTTACCGGCGCCGCTCGGGCCGACGATGCAGACGAACTCCCCGGGTTGCACCTCGAGCGAGATGTCAGCGATGGCGAGGCGCTCCTCGCCGCGTCCGATCGCGTACGTCTTGCGCAGCGCGCGCGCCTCCAGCAGGGGCGACGTCCGGTCCGGTTCGGCAGCGGGTTGGGTCACCGGCTCTCCACTCGTCGTCGGCAGCTGCATCATCGCTCCCTCGAGACGGCGCGAGCACCGTAGTACCAGCGGAGGGCGATGCGTTCCCCCGCGACGAACAGGACGTTCAGCGCCGTCCCGACGATGGCGAGCACGATGATGCCGGTCCACATGTCCGTCAGGGCGAAGTTCTGCTGGGCCTGCAAGATGAAGTAGCCAATGCCGTTCGTCGCGCCGACCTCCTCGCTCACCACCATGAGGATGATGCCTACCTGCAGGCCGGCGCGCAGCCCCGCGACGATCTGCGGCGAGGCCCCCGGGAGCACGACCGTCCAGAGCGACCTGCGGAACGAGAGGCCGAGCGAGCGGGCGGTGTCGAGCTTCAGCGGGTCGGTCCCGCGCATCCCGTCGACCGTGTTGAGCAGGATCGGCCAGAAGCAGGCGAAGGCGATGATCGCCACGCTCAACGACGCGCCGATGCCGAAGAGCACGAGCGCCGCCGGGATGAGGACGGGCGCCGGCAGGACGTAGAGGAAGTAGACGACGGGTGACGTCGCCTCGCGCAGGAGCGGCAGCGCCCAGAGCAGGGCGCCGACGGCGATCCCGAGGAACGCCGCGATCGAGAAGCCGATGAGCAGGTGCAAGAGGCTCGGGAGGAGCCCCGTCCGGACGTCGGCGAAGAGCCAGAGCTGGCCGAATCGGCGCAGGATGACGCGAAGCGGCGGGAAGTACGTCGAGGTGCTGTGGTCGGAGAGCAGCCACCACAGCCCGAGCAGTAGCGCGAAGAACCAGAGGCTGGCCACCAACACGAGCGCGCGACCGCCGGGCCGGCGGGGAGCGCGTCGCTGGGTCCGGCCGCCACCGACGTCGGCCGACGACGGCACGCCCGTCCCCGCGCCGGCCGGCGTCCGCCGGAGCGGACGCGTCAGCGTGCCGCCGCCGCGCCGAGGTGCCGCTGGCTCTCGTGCCAATGCAGTGCCCGCTTCTCGAGGAGGGTGAAGGTGCCCGTGAGGACGATGCCGACGAGGCCGCTGATGAGCACGTAGGCGTAGATGACCGGCAACGCGGAGACGCCGGCGTTCTCGGCGTCGAGGATGCGCAGCCCGAGGCCGGCGGCGCCGCCGATGAGCTCGCAGATGATCTCGATGACGAGGGCACTCGCCGCGCCGATGCGCAGCCCCGTCGCGACGAAGGGCGCCGCGCTGGGCAGCACGACGACGAAGAAGCGGCGCACCCCCTTCACCTGCAAGGAGGCCGCGGTGTCCGCCACCGTCGGGTCGACCGAGCGAACGCCGTACACGACCTGGATGACGAGCGGGAAGAAGACGCCGAAGGAGACGAGGAAGAGCTTCAGCGAGAACCTCGTGCCATAGAGCACGATCGCGAGGGGCAGGATGGCGACGACGGGCACCGTCTTCAGGAACTCGATCACCGGGATCGTGCTGCGATAGGCGAAGCGGCTGAGCCCGATCGCGGCGCCGATCACGATCGCCGCCACGCCTCCGAGCGCGATCCCGGCACCCCATCCCTCGAGCGTCTCGCCGATCGTCGTCCAGCACGCCGCCGTGCGCAGCTGCGCCCCGAGCGTCGAGATCGTGCTCGTCATCGTCGGGAAGGCGGTGGCGCTCAACGCGTGCGTCGCGGTGAGCAGCTGCCACAGACCGAGGACCGCCGCCACGACGACGAGGCGGGCGAGCAGCGCCCTGGCCCCGGGCATGGCCCGCCACCCCCGCCCCGGAGCGGCGCCCCGGGACGGGAGGCGGCGGGCCTCCGTGCCGAGGGCCATCAGGCCCCCGGGAAGATCAAGCTGTTCGGGTCAGGAATCGTCGTGATGTAGCCGAACCGCTCGAGCAGGCGCCCCACCTTGGAGAGCGAGGAGGGCAGGATCGTCGGGTTGAAGTCGGTGCCCAGCTTCGCCTGCTCCGCGTTCTGCAGGCTCGTCGCGAGCCCGTAGGCGGGGAGCGTCGCCGCCGCCGCGGCCGGGTGCGACTTCGTGTACGCGATCGCCTCGTCCATCGCCGTCTGGAACTCCTTGGCGATCTTGACGTGGTGCGATACCCACTGGTTCGTGGCGGCAAAGCAGGTCGTCGACTGGCCCGCCATCTCGACCACGTTCGGGTGGGCGATCAGCTTCGCCCCGTTGGCGATGGCCGTCTCGGAGAACGGCGTCGTGATGACGGCGGCTTGCACCGTCCCCTGCTGCAGCGCCTGGGGCATCTGGGCGAAGGGCATCGAGACGAAGTGGACGGAGCCGGGGTTGATCCCGGCGTCCTTCACCATCTCCTGCACCGTGAGGGTGTTCAGCGAGGCGAGCTGGACGGTCGCCACGGTCTTGCCGACGAGGTCCTTCACGCTCGAGATGCCGCTGCTCGGGTTGGCGACGAGCAGCGTGCCGTCCTGGGCGGCGTTCGACGTCTGGTTCCCGTCGACCGACGAGACGCACTTCAGCGCGGTCCCGTGCGCGGCGAGATTGACGGCGACGACGGTGGTCACGAAGCCCAGCTGCTCCTGGCCGCTCTCCATGGCGGCGACGACGAACGTCGGCGCGACAGCGGTGGTCAGGCTGATCTTCAGACCGTTCTGGCGGAAGTATCCCCGTTTGATCCCGAGGAAGAGCGACGAGTCGTTCGAGTACGGCACGTAGTCGAGCTGCAGCGTCGTCAACGATTTCTTCGCATGGCCCGCCTGGGACGCCACGGCCGCCCCGCCGGCGGTTCCGCACGCCACCACCACGGTCGCCGCGGCCAGCAGGCCTGCGCGCAGTCTCGACGTTCTCGACATCGGTCCCCCTCCTTGTCGTCAAACTCCGTCGGACGACCCCGGTGTCCCCGGGGCTCCCTGGCGCGCGCCCGGGTCCTGCCGCCCTGCACGGGGCCGGTCCCAGCGACCCGCCTCCGAGCGGAGCGTCCCCGCGCGTGCTCCCCTCGACGAAACGCCGTCGCCGGCGGTGCTTGGATGCTGACGACCCGGGCGCCCCCTGGGTCCCACACCCCCGCGACCGGCGCACGCCGCCTGCAGGCGAGCGCTCGCCGCTTCCGACAATAGGAAGGCTTCTTAGATAGGGCAAGTGCTTCCCGCTGATTCCTTAATGCAGAACCATGGGACCGGCCGGAGCTGCCCCGCAGGGCCAGCGCCCCCTGCGCGCCTAGCCGCCCGTGATCGCGACCGGCTTGCCGGCGACGACGGAGCCCCCGTCGATCGGCACGACGGCGCCGGTCGTGAACGCCGCCGCCGGGGAGGCGAGCAGCAGCGCGAGGCCCTTGATCTCCGACGGCTGCCCCATCCGGCCGAGCGGCACCGACGCGGCCCAGCGCTCGACGGCCTCCTCGTCGTGACACCTGCCGCCCGCGATGTTCGTCCTGAACGGCCCGGGGGCGATGGCGTTGACGGTCACCTGGTACGGCGCGAGCTCGAGGGCCGCCTGGTGCACCAGGTTGACCAACGCGGCCTTGGCGCAGACGTAGGAGTAGCCCACGAACGGCTCCGCCGCGAGCCCGGCGATCGAGGCGGTGACGACGACCCGACCCCCTCGCTGCGGCTTCATCAAGCGCGCCGCAGCGCGAAGTGTCAGCATCACGCCGGTCAGGTCCACGTCGATGACCCGCTGCCACTGCTCGAGGTCGATGGTGTCGAGCTGGCCCACCGGGGTGAGAAAGCCCGGGCCGCCGGTGATCCCGGCATTGGCGAAGACCACGTCGACGCCGCCCATCGCGGGAGCGGCGCCTCACCGAAGAGGCGGTCGACGGCGGCCTGGTCGGCGACGTCGCAGGTGCAGGTGCGCACCTCGCAGCCCCGGTCGGCGAGCGGCCCTGCCACGCGCGCGAGCACGTCGTCGCGGACGTCGGCCATCATCACCTCGGCGCCGCAGTCGGCGAGGATCTCGCTGAGGCGAGCCCGAGCCCGCTGGCGGCTCCCGTCACGACGGCGCGCGTGCCCCGCAGGTCGAACAGGTCGCGAAGGACCGCCGCGGTCGCCTCCTCGGCGATCACTCCCCGCCTTCCGGGCCGGGTCCGGCGCCGAGGCGGTCGAGACCGAGCGCCTCGACGACCGGCGCGTCCGAGACGCAGAACAGGTCCGCCTGCTCGCGCGCCTCGAAGGAGAGCTCCGCCCACGACGGGACGGCGAGGATGTCCCCCTGGCCGAGGGCGAAGCGCTCCTCGCCCACGTGGGCGACGCAGCCTCCCCGGAAGGTGACCCAGATCGACGACCCGACCCGCCTCGGGCGGCGCGTCGTGCCGGCGGGCGGCAGGCGGTGCATCTCGCAGCGCATCGTCGGCATGACGTCCCTCCCCGTGCTGGGGTCGGCGAAGCGAAGGGCGGCAGGGCGGCCCCCCGCCTGCTCGACGAGCGCCGCGAGGGCCCGGTCGGTGTCCGCCCAGCGGTAGGCGTAGAGGGGCGAGTGCGCCGCGGCCGGACGCCCGCCGACGGGCACCAGCCCGGCGCCGCCCCCGTAGCGGAGCTCCGACGCCGAGCGCTCGGCCACGGACCGGTTGGGCTCACGATCGGCCCCCGGCTCGAAGAACACGGCGTCGAGAGCCTCGACGATCGGCAGGTCCAGCCCGTCGAACCAGAGCATCGGCTCGCTGCCCGGGTTGTGATGCTCGTGCCAGGTCCACGCCGGGGTGAGCACCAGATCACCGGGCGCCATCGGCACGGCGTCGCCCTCGACCAGGGTCCAGACACCCTCGCCCTCGAGGACGAAGCGCAGCGCGGCCGGGGAGTGCCGGTGCGCCGGCGCCAGCTCGCCCGGCCCCAGGTACTGCACCGCGCCCCACAGCGTGGTCGTCGCGTACGGCCGCCCCCCGAGGTGGGGGTTCGCCAGCGCGACGACCCGGCGGTCCCCCCCACGCTCGATCGGCACCAGGTCGCCGGCGCGGCTCGGCGAGCGACTTCAGGTCCTTCCACCGCCAGGCGTGCGCGCCGGAGGCCTTCCCGGGCGTCGCCGTCATCAGACCCTCGAGCAACCAGAGCGGCTGCACGTCGGCGCCCGCCATGTCGCCGTAGAGCGCGTCCAGATCGGGGTGTTCTGGCGCGGAGAACCGTCGGGTGGTCATCTCGCCCTCCTCACCGTTCGCCGTGACCGGCCCATCACGCGAGCAGCACGTCCACGACCGCCGAGCGGCCGTCCGACTCGGCGGCGAAGGCCCGGGCGAGGGCTCCCGCCAGCTCGCTTTGCTTGCGCACCGTCTCCCCGTGGGCGTGACACGCCTGTCCCAGGGTGGCGAACTCGACCGGCCTGGCGAACCGGGTGCCGACCACCTGCCCCGCGTGCGCGGACGACCCGTCCGGGAAGAGCCGCAGCACCGGCTGTGCGGCGGCGTTGTACCCGGCGTTGTTCAGCACGACGGCGACGAAGGGCGCCCCGGCCTCCGACGCGGCGAGGAGGGCCGCGGTCGGCGCCGCGAACAAGAAGGTGCCATCGCCGACGATCGCGACGACGCGCGCTGCGGGCCGGGCGAGCTTCACGCCGATCGCGCCGCCGAGCGCCCAGCCGAGACCGGGACCCCCAGGCATGAAGAACGTCCCCGGCAGGGACCGCTCGAGCAGCTCGTGGACGGGGCCGGTGTTGGTGATCGCCTCCTCGACGACCAGGTCGTCCTCGCGCAGAAGCTCGTTCAGCGCCAGCACGACGTCCGTGGCCGTCGGAGCCGCGTCGCCGCCCCGGTCGCGCGCCGTCGCCCCGGCCGCCTCCGCCGAGGCGGCGCCAGCGGCGCTCGGCCAGCTCGACCTCGCCCGGAAGCGCTCGGCGAGGAGGGCGTCCGTCGCCGCCCGGCGGGCGAGCTCGTCGTGGAGCTGGCGCAACGCCACCGCGCTGTCGGCCTGCAGCACGAGGTCGGCGGTGAATGACCACAGCGGCATGTCGGCGTGGACCGGATCCGGATCGAGGTGCACGATCCGGGCATCGGCGGCCGGCTGGACCCTGCTCGGGATCCACGGCACGTCGCACTCGACGACGAGCAGCAGGTCGGCCCGCGCGACGAGGTCGGCCGCCGCCGCACCGCCACGTGCCCAGGACGGGTGCGACCAGGGGAGGCAGACGGCCTGGGACGTCCCGGAGGCGCCGACCGCAGTGGCCCCCGTCAGCTCGACGAACTTGCGGAGCTCCTCGACTGCGGCAGGGTCCCGGCCGGACGCCGAGGTCACGACGAGCGGACGGGCGGCGCCGGCCAGGAGCGTCGCCACCTCGGCGAGCGCCTCCGGCGAGAGGGCGGCCGGTGCGGCGGGGCGGAAGGGGCCCGAGGCTGCGGTGCCCGGCCCGGCGGGCGGCTCCATCAGCACGTCGCGGGCGACCGAGATGTAGGTCGGCCCTGCGGGCGCGCTGGCGGCGATCTGGAGCCCGCGCCCGATCGTGCGCTCAACGATGTCCGGACGCGAAAGCTCGACGGCCCACTTCACGTAGCTCCGCACGATCCCCGCCTGGTCGGGCACGTCCTGCTGCCAGTGGATCGGTCCGTCCCGCGAGCCCGCCACGTCGGGGTCGATGCTGTACGGAGCTCTGCCGGCGATGACGAGCACGCCGGCGCGGTCACGGAACGCGTCGTGGAGCATGGCGCCGAGGTTCTGTGTGCCCACGTCGACGTGGACCATCACGCACTGGGGCCGCCTCGTCACCTTCCAGTAGCCGTGCGCGGCCGCCATGGCGACGGTCTCGTGCGGGCAGAGCACGACGCTCGGGACCGCGACGCCGGCCTGGCCGAGGCGGAGCACGGCCTCCTGGAGCGGCGCCGTGTCCGTTCCCGGGTTGAGAAAGATGCGCTCGACGCCGTAGGCGCCGAGCGTCGCCAGCAGCTGCTCGGCGACCGTGCTCAGCCCGGCGGCGCCCGAAGCGACCCGTACCTCGTCGGGGTGCACGACAGCAGCACCTGCCACCCCGTGCTCGCCCACTCGCTCGGCAGTCGTCAGCGGTGCACCCCCGGTCGGTCCACCAGGCCCGCGCGTTCGCGCCTGACCATGTGACGCCGCGGCGCGGCGCCGGCTCCTCAAACCGTAGGGAGCCATCTCGCATCGTGCAAGGTCGCACCGGCTGATTCCGGTGCCCGAAACACGCACGGGGTCGCCGGCAGCTGGCGTCCAGGCGGCTCCTCGGACCCCTCCGGAGGCACCGTCGCGGGACGAGCTGCGAATCCGCAGGTGAACGAGGTGCGGTCCCGGGAAAGTCTCACCCGTCGTGCGCTAGAAATCTGGTGTGAAGAACGCACCGGACGACACGACCACGGAACCTGCGTACCTCATCCGCTCGGCGGACCACGTCCTGAAGCTGTTGCGGCTGGTCGCCGAGCGCGGGCGCTCCGGGTCGCCGAGGCCGCGGCGATCCTCGGGGTCGCGCCCTCGACCGCCCACCGGCTGCTTGGCACGCTCCGCCATGAGGGCTTCGTCGTCCAGGACCGTCGCGGCGCGGCCTACCTTCCCGGACCCGGACTGAGCGAGCTGGCCATGGCGACGTTCCGGGGCATCGACATCCGCCTGACCGCGCGACCGGTGCTCGAGCGCCTGGTCGAGAGGCTCCAAGAGACCGTCAGCCTTCTCGTCCTCGAGGACAACCGCGTCCGGTTCATCGACTCGATCGAAGGACCGCGCTCCGTGCGTGTCACCTCTCGCCTCGGGGTGGTGATGCCGGCGCACTGCACCTCCGGCGGCAAGTCGATGCTGGCCGCGCTGTCGCAGGAGGAGCTCGCCCGGCGCTACCCGGACCGCCGCCTCGAGGTTCTGTCGTCACACTCGATCTCAACCTGGGAGCGGTTGGAGGCAGATCTGGCCGAGGTGCGGATCCGCCGCTACGGGCTGAACTTCGAGGAGGGCGACGCGGGGATCTGCGGCATCGGGGCCTGCGTCCACGACCCGTCAGGCGGCCCGCTGGCGGCGATCGCCATCGCCTGCCCGACGTCGCGCTTCCGCAACACGAAGGACGCCTCCGCGATCGCCCCGGCGCTGCTCGAAGCGGTCGAGACGATCGAGCGCTTCCTGCGCACGGCGCCGCAGCGCGACGAGCGACGCCTCGAGGAAGAGGCCGGGTAGCTCCACCGTCCGCGGCGCCCTCCCGGTCCCGTCAGCGGGCGCCGGCGATGTCGACGACCGCCCGCCCCACGATCTCGCCGCGGGCGAGCGCCTGGTAGGCCTCGGCGGCCTGGTCCAGGCCGAAGCGGCGGCTGACGACCCGCTGCGGCGCCAGCACCCCCCGCTCGACGAGCGCCAGCAACGCGGGCATGTCGGTGCGGGGGCGGCCGCCGTAGGAGCCGAGCACCTTCAGCTGGCGCCTGGGGAGCCGCGAGAGGTCGATCTCGCCGGCGACGCCGGCGGGGGCGATGCCGACAACGACGACGCGGCCGCCGTCGGCCACCACCGACGCTGCGGTGGCGAAGGTTGCAGCGCTGCCGAGGACCTCGAACGCGACGTCCACGCCCCGCCCACGGGTGATCGCGCGGACAGCCTCCACCGGGTCCGCGGCACGCGAGTTCACGGTGTGGGTCGCCCCGAGCTTCGCCGCGGCGTCGAGCTTCTCGTCGGAGATATCGATCGCGATGATGTCGCTCGCCCCGAATGCGGCGGAGAGCTGCACCAGCGAGGACCCGACGCCGCCGGTCGCGACGATCGCGACCGTGTCGCCGACGCGCAGGTCCGCCACGTTGCGCAGCGCGCCGTAGGCGGTGAGGGAGCTGCACCCGAGGATGGCGACGTCCTCCAGCCTGAGGGAGTCCGGCACCGGGAACACGTCGGTCTCGGGCACGACACAGCGCTCGGCGAGACCGCCCATCGAGTACATCGACACCGGGGAGCCGTCGGGCCGGAACAGCCGGGTCTCGCCGTCGTAGAGCGTCCCCTTCAGCCGGTTCATCGCGAAGAAGGTCTCACAGAGGTCCTCCTGGCCCCGCACGCAGCGCGGGCAGTACCCGCACGGCATGATGAAGCTCGCGACGACGCGGTCGCCGGCGCGCACGCGGCGGACCCCCGGGCCGACCTCGGCGACCACCCCGGACACCTCGTGGCCGAGCACGGCCGGGAGCGGGAAGGCGACCTCGCCCTTCATCACGTGGAGATCCGTGTGGCAGACGCCGCAGGTCGTCACCTCGACGAGGACCTCGCCCGTACGGGGCGCCGGATCGCGCAGCTCCTCGATCTCCACGGGAGCACCTGTCGCTGTGAGGACTGCAGCACGCATGCCCTTCTCCTTGTCGAGCGGACCTGACCGCCTTGCCCGGATGTGATGGCGCGCGCCGGCGGAGGGCGTGCGCGCCGATTCTGCCAGTCGCGGCGCACTCCCGGCCCGACCGCGGGCACCCCACGCCGCCGTTCCCGACGGCTCGGGCGATCGCGCCGCCCCGTCGGTTCGTCATCCACCTGCAGTAGGCCGCCTAAATGACACGGCGGATGCGCAGGAAGACGAAAGATAGGACTCTTGCCTGGTCTCGGTGCGGAGCTGGGCGCTCCCTCCCGCGACGATTCGGCCAACCGGAGAGCGTTGTCCTGATACCGAGACGACAGATCAGATCTCGGGGGATCGTTCCCCCGTCACGTGTGGCGCGTGCGCGGTTCGGACGTGCCGCGACGCTGCTGGCTGCGCTGCTCGGGTCGGCGGGCATCGGGGTATTCCTCGCGCCACCGAGCGCGGGCGCCACGTCTGGTGGTGTCACGTCGCCGACGCAGCTCGTGTCGACGGCGACCGCCGAGTGCCCCTCCTCCAGCAACGGCTGCACGGCGACGACACTCGGCGCCGGCGTGACGTTGAAGGTCAGCTTCAACGAAGCGGTCGCCGTCGCGTCCCCCACCCTCACCCTCACCAACGGCACGTCCGAGGGCACGCTCGGACCTTCCGCCATGACCGCCACCGCGAGCGGATCGAGCGTCACCTTCACGGTGACCGCCGCCCCGACGATGCAGACCGGCTCGAGCCTGACGCTGCAGAACCTCGAGATCCTCGCCGAGACCGGCGTGACGGCGACGGCCGACGGCTCGGGCTGGAACCTGGTCGCAAGCGGCGAGATCGACAAGTCGAGCGCCTCCTCGACCTGCTCGCCCGTCAACGACCGGGTGTTCGGCGGGACGAACTGCTCGATCGGCCTCGGTGCGAGCGGGCCCACGGCGCCCGACGTCTACGACGTCATCGCCCTGCCGACGGCCGACTTGCCCGGGCCGCCCGACGACAACGCCCCCGAGGTCATCACGAACTGCCAGGCCGGCTCGACCGACACCGTCTACGTGCTCGCCGGTGCCGCGCAGCTCGGGCAGCAGGCGTGCGGCGTCTACCCCGTGGGCGAGAGCGGCATCGGCAACACGACCTCCAACACGCTCGACTACATCCCGACGCCCGGGCTGTCCTCGTTCGTCGCGGTCGGGGTCGTCGAGTCGATCCCCGGCTCGCTCTACGTCAGCGCGACGACCGTGCCGCCCGTGATCACGTCGGTCTCGGTCTCGGGTAGCCAGGCGACGTTCGGCTACTCGACTCCCGTCGTGTGCCAGGCGCCGGGCGCCTCCCAGACGGTGTCCCAGTTCACCTACGCGTCGCCGTGGTGGTCGACCACGCGATCGAGCCTCGTCTACCCCTCCTCCGTGACGTGCCCGTCCGGCACGACGTCGACGACGTTGATTGCCAACTTCTCGAGCGCCATCCCGACAAGCGGGGTGCGGTTCAAGTACGAGGCCTACGGATCCGGCTACTTCGTCGTCGGCTCGAGCTCCAGCCCCCTGGCCGGCGAGCGAGAGGCGTCCCAGAGCTTCTACGTCGGTCCGGCGTCGTCGCCGTCGAACCCGGCGATCTCGTCGTTCACCGGTCCGACCACCGCCCCGACCCCCTCCGGCGGCACGTTCCCCGTGAACTTCACGACCGCCAACGCGACGCAATGCTCGATCACCTCCTCGCCCTCGACGGGCGTCGGCATCTCCATCCCGTACACGCCGGCGCCCTCGAACCCGCCCGCTGCGTCAGCCGTGCCGTGCCCGGCGGCCGGGACCACCGCGAGCGTGACCCTGCCCGCCAACACCGGGTCGACGGGCATCACCTACACGCTCACCCTGACAGCCTCAGGGCTAACCGGCTCGACGCCGGCAACCCAGACGTTGCTGATCACGGTCCCCTCGACGACGGGTTCGACCACCACCACGGCGGCGGCAACGACGACCACGGTGGCGCCGACCACCACCACGTCGACGTTGGCGCCGACGACGACGACCGCCGCGCCCACCACGACGACCTCGGCGCCGACAACGACGACGTCCGCACCGACGACGACGACGCTGCCCTCCTCGACGCCGCAGTTCGATTTCGAGGACGGCACGACACAGGGTTGGACGCTCCACTACGGGCCGGCGACGATCGCCAACACCACCTCGGTCGCCTTCTCCGGCACCCACTCGCTGGCGATCACGCTCACGGGCGCTGGCAACCCCGGGATCGGCTCGGCGTCAGGGCTCACGGGCCTGGCCTCTGGGACGAAGGTGACCTACCACGTGTACGAGCCGACCGGGATCTCCGTCCAGGTCAACCCGTTCGCGGTCGACACGGGCGACGGCTACCACTTCACGAGCAACTACACGTTGACGCCCGGCGCGTGGACGACCATCACCTGGACGGTACCCACCACGACCGCTGCGATCAGCTGGATCGCCATGGAGGTCGAGAACGGTGGGGGGGCGAAGGGTACCCTCGCCCTCGACGCGGTGAGCTGGAACGGCGGGACGACGCCGACCACGACGACCACCACGTCAACGACCACGTTGGCGCCGACCACCACGACCGCCGCGCCGACCACGACAACCACCACGACGACGACCTTGCCGCCGACGACCACGACGGCCGCGCCGACCACGACCACATCGAGCACCACGACGACGACCTTGCCGCCGACGACCACGACGGCCGCGCCGACCACGACCACATCGAGCACCACAACGACGTCCACCACCACGACGACGTCCACCACCACGACGACGTCCACCACCACGACGACGACCTTGCCGCCGACCACCACGACGATTGCGACCACGCCGCCCAAGTTCGACTTCGAGGACGGCACCACCCAGGGATGGACGGTGGACTACGGGCCGGCGACGGTCGCCAACACGACATCGTTCGCCTATTCCGGCACGCACTCCTTGGCGATCACGCTGACCGGGGCCGGAAACCCCGGCATCATCTCCCCCTCATCCGTCACCGGCATCAGCTCAGGGACCAAGGTGACCTATCACGTCTATGAGCCGGCGGGGGTCTCCGTCCAGGTCAACCCGTACGTCGTGGATACGAACGACAACTACTACTTCACCGGCAACGTCGCGCTGAAGGCGGCCGCCTGGACGACCATCACCTGGACCGTGCCCACCCTGAGCGCCAACGTCGACTGGATCGGTATGGAGGTCGAGAACGGCGGCGGGGCGAAGGGCGTCCTCGATCTCGACGCGGTGAGCTGGTGAGCTGACGCCCGAACGGGGCAGGCCGGCGAGAGGCATGGCCGATGGCGCGTCGACAAGAAGGGCCGGGAATCAGCGCTCCCACGGCCAGCTCTCGAGCGGTGATGCCCGGCGCTCGTCATCCACTCCCGCGGTCTCCCCTGCAGGCGACTAGCGGATAGCGGGCCGCAGCGCCTGGGCGATCTTGGCGAGCGCGCTCCTGGCGATCATCGTGAACTCGCTGGAGCTCACCGAGACGTCAGCGAGCGACAGGTCCATCACCACCGAGCCGTCGTGCGCGACAACGACGTCCTCCGAGGAGGTGATCCCGTTGATGGTGATCGACACGGCGAACGCCGCGCTCTGCACGCCGATTCGGGGCAGCGAGAGCCTGCCGACGGCACCGTGGACGACCGCTGATCCCGCCGAGCCCGTGAAGTGCTTGCAGCCGTTGAGGCCGGTGACGATCCGCCCGTAGGCGCTGCCCGGTGAGGCGAAGCTCGCGACCTGCTCGATGAGCACGGGGAGATCGCCCGCGCGCGTGATGAAGGTCGCCGAGGCGAGGCCGGTCCGCCGCACACCGGTCGGTGACAGCGTCCGGCCGAGGCAGCCGCCCGAGACGGGGACCGTCGAGCTCCCGCGCGCCCAGCCCTTCGGCAGCTGGCGGGCGCCGAGCAGCATCGCCCGCAGGTTCGGCTGCGCGGCGGCGCTGCCCGTGCCGGCGAGCGCGAGCAACGCGCCACAGGCCACCGCTTGGAGCAGCCGGCGCCAATGGCCATGGATGCGTCGAGCCACAGGATCCTCCAGTGAACCGTCCCGGACGCGTCGTCCGGGAGGCCACCGACCATCCTGCCATCCGGCACCCCGATCGCCCTCGCGCTCTCGACCACCAAGGCGGGCGCCCCAGGCCGATACCGGCCGGCGGCGCCCGCCTCGGTGGCGCCCCGTGCCCCGGCCGAGTCGGCGGTACTCGGCCGGGGCGGAGGTCAGCCGGCGATCGCGAGGTGGTCGGCGTCGTCGGTCAGCGACTGGCAGCTCTCGATCTGCCTGTGCACGTCGTCCTGCCTGTGCACGTCGTCGATCCACCGGCCCGCGGATGCCGCGCCGTCGGGCTCGACCTTGCTATCCCCTGGCAAGCGGCCACGAGCCTGCTCCAGAAGAGCGAGCTCACCATCCATCGTCGTGTACTCGCTGTCCCGGTTCTCGAGCATCTGGCTCTCCTGTCCCCCAACACGGGGCCGTCCCCGGCCGTCGCCCGAGAAGGTCACCGTACGCAAGGGGACTGAACGCTCCGCGTCAGCAGTGTCGCGGCCGGCTGAACTCTTCGCGGACTCGCTGTCGATAGGCGCGCGCCGGATGCGGTCGTCGCGGATCGAACCCGCACGGACGCGCCCCGCCCCGGGCGCGGCTCGGCCCGGTCCCCACGAGGGACCGGGCCGAGCGCGTGCCGAGGTGCGGAGCTAGGGAGCGCTCGTCACGACGTTCGTCCCCACGCCGATGAACTTGTTGCTGGCAAGCCCCGTGACCGTCACGTTGTTCGTGAGCCAGACCCCCGTGGTGTCGGCGATGATCCGGTTGCCACCGATGGTGATGGCCACCGGCGAGAACGCTGAGTACACGAGGATCCCGGTGGTGGCGGTGTCGCCGGCCGCCGTCGGACCGTTCGGGAAGTCGCCCGAGCCGGTGTTGTTCGTGTAGATGGCGTTGTGGACCACGACGTTGCCGTTGATGTCGTCCGACGCCACATTGTTGCCGTTCACGACGGTTGCCGGGCTGTGCGAGTGCACCGTCACGCCGGACAGCTCGTTCCCGGCCAGCTTGTTGCCCGAGACGAGGTTGTCATAGGTCGCGGTTCCCGGTCCGCTCGCGGCGAGGAGCACGCCGGCCCCCTCGCCCTTCGAGCCGTTGCCGATCAAGACGTTGCCGAGCACCTTGTTGTTGTACAGACCGGCCACCGTCGGGTTCGTCTGGCCGGTCGCGATGTCGTACACGTTCGGGTTGTGCGCGCCGAAGGTGATGCCGCAATCGAAGAGGTTGTCGATCACGAGATTGCCCTCGATGACGTTGTCGTGCGTCGGGCCCGCCTCGTCGGACAACAAGACGCCGCCCGAGTTGCCAGTGACGTAGTTGTGGGCGACCGTCGAGTCGAAGGCACCGTCGAGGTGGATGCCCTCGCCGCAGTCGCCCGGGATCCCGCCTGCGGCCATGCACTCGGGATAGGTCGGGGACGCTTGCGCGCCACCGAGGTCGTTGTCCTTGACGACGTCATGGACGATCGTCACGTTGCTCACGCTGATCACCGCGCTCGCCGTCGCGACCGGTGGAAGGACCGTGCCAACCAGGATCCCCTCGCCGGTGGCGTTCTCGACCGTGAAACCCTCGATTGTGGAGTTGGACGCCGTGACCTGGATCCCGACGTTCTGACCGGTCGCGTCCACCGTCGCGTTCTCGCCCTCGAGCGTGAGCGACTTCGCGATGCTCACGGCCTCGGCGTAGGTGCCGGGGCACACGATGATCGTGTCACCGGGCGACGCGGCGGTCACCGCGGCTCCGATCGTCGAGAAGGCGGCCGTATTGCAGGGGTTCGTGGCCGGCACGGTCGTCACCGCAGCAACCGACGTGGTCGGCGTCGCCGGCGGGGCGACGTACAACGTGGCACCGGAGGAGCTGCCGGCGCCCCCGGCGCCGTGGTGATGGTGGGACCGCCCGTGATGGCCGCCCTTCGAGCCACCGTGATGGTGGCCGGCAGAGGCCGATGCCGCACCGGAACCGACCGCCAACGCCCCGCCAGCGAGCAACAGTGACGCAAGTGCGGAGGTGACGAGACGTGACGCTTTGAGAGATCTCAACGCTGTTCCTCCCCTGTGCAGGCTGCCCGGGTCAGCAGCACTTGCATGGCGCCCACGAGCATATTGAGCCGCACGGGTCCCGGGGCAGCCTAAGAGTTACAGGGAATCGCGTCAATCGCTATTCGATTACAGTTCTTGCTGCAATCCGAGTGCGATCTGCCTGTGCGCGCGGCGATGCCGCGGCCTCGCGGTGGGGCGTCGTCCCCCGTCAGCCCGAGATGAACGGCATCGGCAGGACCGGGGCGACGGGGCCGCTCACGGCCGGGAGCGCGATCGGCGCCCCGGCGGAGCTTGTCGCGAGCTCCTCGGCTCGCCGTGCCGGCAGCAGCGGCGTCGTCGGCCAGGACTCGATGACCTGGACGTGCCGGTACAGGCCGACGACGTTCTCGTCGATCTGGCGGATGCCGACATAGCGGAACCGGTGGTCGACCGGGAAGCCAAACTGGTCCTGGACCACGATCTCGCGCGGCGGGGGCGCGTCACGCGGGACGAGCTCGACGATCTTCTCGCCGCGGGGGTCTCCTTCGAGCAGGATCTTCATGCGTAAGTCCTTCTCCCGGGGCCTGCCACGTTCGAGCGGGCCCTGTGCGAGACGGCGGGTACCGGGCCTCTCCGCACACGCATCTTGTGGCGCGGGAGCCTGGCGAGATAGGCCCGGTCGCGGTACGAGGCATCGTGCAGATGGTTGAGACGGCCGGTGCCGGACTGGTCGCGATGCCCGCACGCGGCCAAACTCGCCGGATGCAGCGACTCATCCTCTGGGACATCGACGGGACATTGGTCAGCGTCGGGGAGATCGGCGCTCAGGTGTTCGATCGGGCCATCGAGCGGGCACTCGGGGTGCGCCCCCCGGACCGGGTGCGGATGAGCGGCAAGACGGACCCGCAGATCGTCCGGGAGTACCTCCAGATGCTCGCCATCGCCCACCCGGAGGTCCACGTCCCGGCCGTCCTGCAGCACCTGCAGGCGGAGCTGCTGGCTGCGGAGGAGCTCGTTCGCGCGCACGGCCGGGTGCTCCCGGGCGTGGAGGACCTGCTGCTGCTGCTCGGCGCCGAGGAGAGCGTGATCCAGACCGTGCTCACCGGCAACATCGCCCCGAACGCACTTGTGAAGCTGGCTTCTTTCGACCTCGATCGGCTCCTCGACCTCGAGGTCGGCGCGTTCGGCAGCGATCACGCCGACCGCAACGAACTGGTGCCGATCGCGCGCGAGCGCGTCGCGCGCCTTCGCGGCAAGCGCTTCGCGTCCTTCGAAGTCTGGGTCGTCGGCGACTCGGAGAACGATCTCGCCTGCGCGAGGGCCGGCGGGGTGCGGTGCCTGCTGGTCGGGACCGGCCGGGCCGGGCTGGACGAGCTCCGCACGCTCGGCGCGGACGCGGTCCTCGCCGACCTCGGCGACACCGACTCGGTGATCGAGATCCTGCGCTCCTGATCGCGGGCACGGCACCTCCGTCCGCATCGGCGACGCGCCAAGGCCCGTCGCGCGCCATGATTGAGTGGCGGACGGTCGCGAGCCGGGGAGGAACAGCCATGCGGATAGCTGCGCTGCTCGAGGCGAAGGGCACGGCGGTTGCCACGATCGGTGCCGATGCCACGGTCGCCGACGCCGTCGTGGCACTGTGCCGGCAGCGCATCGGCGCGCTGGTCGTGTCGTCGGATGGCCGGCACATCGAGGGCATCGTGTCCGAGCGCGACGTCATCCGGGGACTCAACGATCTCGGCGGCGCCATCATGGAGCAATCCGTGAGCTCGGTGATGTCCACCACCGTGCACACCTGTTCGCCGGACGACGACACGGACTCGCTGATGTCGACGATGACCGAGCAGCGCGTGCGCCACGTGCCGGTCGTGTCCGACGGCGAGCTGGCAGGCATCGTGAGCATCGGCGACGTCGTGAAGAGCCGGATCGACGAGCTGCAGACCGATCGGGACAAGCTCGTCGAGTACATCAACGCCCGCTAAGGCTCGGGCAAGCGACGGAGGACCACCGCTCCACTGATCCTTCGCCGGCCGGCGGAGCGAGTCGGAGACCGCCGTGGCCGTCGCGGCCCCGGCAGGGCGCGGGTAGAAGATGGCAGCCGGCGCAGGCTCGTGTGCAGGAATCGGCTCCGAAGGAGGCTCGTGGATGCGCGCTGCGCTGCTGCCCGGCTACGGTTCGCCGCTCGAGATCACGGAGGTCCCGGCGCCCGACCCCGGCCCCGGCGAGGTGCTGGTGCGGGTGGCGGCGGCGGGTGTGTGCCACTCCGATGTCCACCTCCGCCGGCACGAGGCGAACGAGCTGCCGTACTTCCCGTGGATCCTCGGCCACGAGGTCGCCGGTCACGTGGAGCGCCTCGGGCCGGGCCCGGCGGCCGTCCAGCCCGGCGACGCCGTCGCGGTGTTCGGCGGCTTCGGCTGCGGCGCATGCGAGGTCTGCCTGGGCGGCGACGAGCAGCTCTGCCCCTCGGGCCGCTGGCTCGGCATCGGCCGTCCTGGCGGCTATGCGGAGTACGTCCTCGTCCCCTCGGCGCGCCACCTGGTCCCCCTCGGCGATCTCGACCCGGTGGACGCCGCGCCGCTGACCGACGCCGCGCTGACCCCCTACCGCGCCATCCGGAAGGTCCTCCCCGCGCTCCGGCCCGGGTCGAGCACCGTCGTCATCGGGGCCGGCGGGCTCGGCCAGTGCGCGGTGCAGCTCCTGCGGGTCCTCAGCCCGACCGAGATCGTGGTGCTCGAGACCGCGCCGGACAAGCGGGAGACGGCCGTCTCGCTCGGGGCGCACCATGCGCTCGACCCCGCCGAGCCCGGCATCGTCGACCGCGTGCGGTCGCTCACCGGCGGCGGCGCGACCGCCGTGCTCGACATCGTCGGCGCCGAGGAGACCACGGCGCTGGCCGCTCAGCTCGCGCGGCGCCGGGGCCACGTGGTGCTCGTCGGCCTGGCGGGTGGCACGGTGCAGGTCGGCTTCGCGGCGATCGCCCCGGAGGTCAACGTCACCACGAGCTTCTGGGGGAACCGGACCGACCTCGCCGAGGTCGTGCGGCTCGCGCAACGGGGCGCGCTTCGCGTCGACGTCTCCCGCTACCCGCTCGGGTCCCTCGAGGATGCGTTCGCCGACCTGGTGGGCGGGCGAATCCGCGGACGCGTGGTCGTCACGCCCTGAGCCCGGCCGGTCGCGCCCCTGGCCCGGCGCCCCCGAAGCGGTTGCGCCGGGCTCAGCGGGCCGGCTGGTCGTCCGCCGCGGGCGGCGCGACGAGCTGGGCGAGCTTCACGCGGTGAGGAGACGCCCAGACGCCGGTAGATGTTCGTCAGGTGGTACTCGACCGCCTTCACGCTGATCACGAGCTGCTCGGCGATCTCGCGGTTGGACAGGCCGGCGCTGACGAGGCGGGCCACCATCGCCTCGGCCGCGCTGAGCACGACGGGGGGCCGTCCCGCCTCGACTGGCTCCAGGCCGGCGAGGTGGGCACGGGCGGCGGCGGCGTAGGGCCGCGCGCCGATGCGCTCGTATGCGCTGCACGCGGCCTGCAGGGCGGCACTGGCCTCACCCTTGCGGCCGGCGAGCGCGAGCGCGCGGCCGCGCGCCTCTTCCAGCCGGGCGTGCTCGAGCGGGAGGTCGAGCCCCCCAGCCAGCTCGGTTCCGGCCCGGAACGCGGCAGCGGCCGCGGCGTGCTCCCCGAGCGCGGCACGGAGGCTGGCGCGGACGCGGACGGCGCCGAGCAGCGCCGAGCGCCGTCCCACGGCTCGTGCGCGCTGCTCGTAGCGGGCGAGGGCCCGGTCCGCCTCGTCGAGGCGACCCGACTCGACGAGCGCCTCGGCGAGCACCGGGCCGAGGGTGACCGTGCCCGGGTCGGCGAGCTGGTAGGTGGCCTCCAGCTCCGGCCCGGCCTCGAGGAGGGTGGCGAGGTCGCGTTGGGCGAGCGCGAGCGCCGCGCGGTCCGGCGGCCGCGTAGCAGCGGAACGCCGCGATCGGCGCGAGGGCCACCCAGTCGGCCGCCTGCCGGACGTGCGAGGCGGCGACTTCGAAATCGCCGCGCGCCGCGCTCGGGTACGCGGCGAGCGAGTGCAGCAGGGGCAGGTCCCAGACGCGTCCCGCCTCGGCGGCCCCTTCGACCGCCAGCTCGGCGTGGACCGCGGCCTCGTCGAAGCGGCCGAGGCGGTACTCCGCCTCGGCCAGGAAGCCGAGTGCCTGGCTGACGCGGCATCGGCTCGCCGGCGCGCGAGCGCGCGAACGCCAACGCGAGGTGGGTGCGAGCGGCCCCGGCGTCGTCGGTCCACAGCTCGAGGAGGCCCCGGGCGGCGAACACGTCGGCCGTCGCGGGGACGACTGGCGCGTCGAGCTCCACGAGCGCCTCCGCGCCGCGCCCGAGGGTCCCCATCGACAGGGCCCAGCAGAACAAGCCGAACGAGACCGTCCGCGCGTCGCCGACGGCGAACCGGCGGGCCGCCTCTCCCCAGACGAGCACCTCGTCGACGTTCAGGTCGACGACGGCGAGGCTCGCCATGCCGACGGCGATCCGGCCGGCGAGGTCGGCGGGCGCGCCGGCCGCCTCGGCGGAACCGGCGCGCTCGATCTCCGCCCACGACCGCCGGAACGCAGACTCGGCGTCAGGGAGGCGCCCCCCCACGAGTGCCAGGTAGCCGATGACGTGATCGCGGTGCGCGCCACGGTCCATGGCGCGGACCCGATCCTCCAGCGCCAGGGCGCGCGACGCCTCGCCGGCGACGAGCCAGGTCTCCACGGCCTCCAGCATCCGCCGGTCGGCGGCGGCTCCACGGGGGCTCACCTCGGCGGCCTGGCGCAGGTGCTCGCCCGCCGCGACGAGCGACCCCGCGGCGCGCTCCCCGGCGGCCACCGCTTCCAACTCTCCGGCGAGGCGCTCGTCAGCGCCGGTCGCCGCGGCGAGCCGGTGGTGGAGGTGGATCGTGCCGGTGGTGACCCCGGCGGCGCGCTCGTGCAGGCGAACCTGGCCCGACGTCCCGAGGTGCTGGTAGACCGCGGCGCGGACGAGCGTGTGCGGGAAGCGGAGCTCGCGACCCGGCGGCACGGGCTCGAGGAGGAGCCCGGCCGAGACGGCCTCGTCGAGCGCTCCGGGCAGGTCGTCCACCCCGCCGACGGCCGCGGCGGCCGTGAGCGGGCACCACCTCCCCAACACCGCTGCAGCGGTGACGAGGTCCCGGGTGCTGGGCGAGCATCGCTCCAACCGGGCGACGACGAGAGCGGCGAGCGCCGGCGGCGGCGGCAGGGCGGAGACTCCCGGCGGATCAGCCCGGGCGAGCGAGGGGTCCGACTCGAGGAGCGTGAGCACGTACAGCGGGTGGCCGTCCGTCTGACCGTGGAGCCAGCGCGCCTCGCGCTCGCTGAGGGCGACGTCCAGCTGCGCAGCAAGCTCGCGGACGCCGTTCGGGCGCGAGCCCGGCGAGCACGAGGCGCCGTCCCGCTCCGGTCGCGAGCAGGCGCGCCCAGCCGGCGTCGAGGGCACCGGGGCGAGCCGTGAGCACGAGCAGCACGCGATCGGCGAGCAGACGGCGAGCGGCGAAGACGAGCGCTGCGGTGGAGGAGCTGTCGGCCAGATGGACGTCGTCTATCGCCACCACGACGGTCGCGGCGTCGCCCTGCAGCTCGCCGA
The DNA here is from genome assembly GCA_963765505.1 of uncultured Actinomycetota bacterium. Lineage (GTDB taxonomy): Bacteria > Actinomycetota > Acidimicrobiia > Acidimicrobiales > Bog-793 > DATKQY01. The sequence continues at coordinate 52,132 of CAVXWO010000003.1, read as the reverse complement.
GGGTGGCGAGCAGCTGCGCACCGGCGGCGAGCGGGTCGAGGTCGCGCGGGAACGGCACGGGAGGCACCCGAGCGCGCGCCCCTGGGGGCACGTTGCTCGCCAGGAGCTGCGTCGCCACGCCGAAGGCGAGATGCGACTCCAGCTCGTCGGCGCGTGCGCGGCAGGACGACGACGTCGTGGCGAGCCGTGCCGAGGAACCGGTCGACGAGGGCTGTCTTGCCGATGCCGGCATCGCCCTCGACGAGGACGAGCTGCGGCTGCCCCCCGCGCGCCAGCGCGAGCGCGCCGTCGAGCACGTCGAGCTCGGCGCGCCGCCCGACCAGCAACGGGCGCGTGAAGCGACCTGGATCGTGGCCGCGAGCCGTCGTCATGCTGCACCCCGGATGACAGGAGCGTAATCGACATGCTGCGGGAAGGCCGCTCTTCCTGCTCCTCGCTGCACGATCCGCGAGAACTAGGGTTTTCCCTAGGGACAGCCGGGACGCGGGCCGCCTATAACTCTGCAAGTCATTGGGGCCGTGCGCCCCGGGCCGCACCGTGACCCGCCCACGGACCCCGGTGCTGGCGCGGTCGCCCACGTTCCCCGTCCCACGCGCAGGGAGGGGCTCGCCATGAGCGACGGAGAGGAGCAGCCGCGCGCGAACGGGCGGACCGCAGCGACCGGCGGCCCGAGCCATGCGGGTTCGGCGTGGACGCGGGTCCGTGCATTCCTCAGAGCCTGCGCCGCCCGGCTCGCGGCGGTCGATCCGACGAGCCCGCGCGAGCCGACGTTCCTGGCCAGGCCGGCCACCCGCGAGGAGGAGGACAGCGACGACTGAGCGTGGCGCACTCGTCTCCGCCTACCGTCGCGGGGCGTGTGCCTCCTCGTCGTCCTCTCGCGGGTCGTGCGAGGAGCGCCGCTCGTCGTCGCGGCCAACCGCGACGAGCGCTACTCGCGGCCCTCGCAGAGCATCGCCGTGCTGCGCGCGGCGGCTCCCCGGATCCTCGGCGGCCGGGACGGGCTCGCCGGCGGGACGTGGCTGGCCGTCAACGAGCACGGCGTCGTCGCCGGGCTGACCAACCGGCCCTCCCCGGCCGGTCGGGACCCGTCCAAGCGGTCGCGCGGCGAGCTGCCCCTGGCGCTCGCCGCGCACCGCGACGCCCGGGCAGCCGTGGAGGACGTCGCGTCACGGCTCCGTCCGGGCGACTACAACCCGTGCTGGCTGCTCGTCGGCGACCGCGCCTCGCTGTACTCGATGGACATGACCGCGACGGCGGCGCCGCTCGTCACGGAGCTCCCCGCGGGCATCCACGTGCTCGAGAACCGCCCGCTCGGCGCGCCCTCGGCCAAGGTGACCCACGTGCGACAGCTGGCCGGTGGCGCCGCGGGGATGGACGGCGCCGAGCTCGCCTCCTTGCTCCGCGCCCTGCTCGCCGACCACACCGTCCCGGCGCCTGACGCGCCTGCGGAAGCGCGCGGGCCGGACGCGCCGATCCAGCTCGGGCCGCCCGAGCTCGCCGCCTGCTGTGTCCACACCCCGCAGTACGGCACGAGGTCGGCGGAGCTCGTCACCGTGCCGAGCGACCCGCGCGCGCTCCCGGTCGTGGAGGTCGCCGACGGGCCACCGTGCACCGCGCCGTTCCGCGACCGCGTCCGGTCTCTGGACGGGCTGAGCGGGGACGCAGCCGGCGGCGGTCGGTCCACCGAGCCGGTCACGGCCTGGCCCGGGCTCGCGGCGTCGGAGAGCCACCGACGCGGTCCTCACCTATCATGCCGGGCGGGCGAACGGCACCCTCTCGCTACGGTCCGGCGCGGACCAGACACGGAGGAGCGGCGATGGCTTCCCTGCTGCTGGCGATCGGCACCCGCAAGGGCCTGTGGTTTGCGCGCAGCGACGACGACCGCCGCACGTGGTCGCTCGAGGGCCCCCACTTCCTGATGCGGGAGGTCCCGGCGATCGCCATCGACACGCGCCGGGCGCAGCCCCGCCTCCTCGTCGGGGTGCGCAGCGAGCACTGGGGCCCGACGGTGATGTGGTCCGACGACCTCGGCGACTCGTGGCACGAGCGCGACGAGGGTGCGATCCGCTTCCCCGCCGACACCGGCGCCGCCCTGGCCCGGGTCTGGCAGCTGCAGCCGGACGCCGCCAGGCGTCCCGACGTCGTCTGGGCCGGGTGCGAGCCGACGTCGCTGTGGCGCAGCGAGGACGGCGGCGAGTCCTTCTCGCTCGTGCGCGGCCTGTGGGACCACCCGCACCGGAGCGAGTGGGCGCCGGGCTACGGCGGCGCGGCGGTGCACTCGGTGCTGGCCGACCCGGACTCCGAGCGCCTCCGGGTCGCCATGAGCACCGGGGGCGTCTACGCGAGCGACGACGGCGGAACGTCGTGGCGCGCCTCCAACCACGGCATCTCGGCCTACTTCTTGCCGAACCCCCATCCCGAGTTCGGCCAGTGCGTCCACAAGATCGCCGCCGACGCCACCGGCATCGGGTGCCTGTACGCGCAGAACCACCATGGCGTCTACCGCTCGGACGACGCCGGCAGGACCTGGATGCCGATCGAGGACGGGCTGCCGAGCAACTTCGGCTTCACCGTGATGGCGCACCCGAGCACCCCGGGCATCGCCTGGGTGGTGCCGCTCACCGCGGACAGCGAGCGCGTGCCGCCGGGCGGCCGGCTCCGGTGCTACCGGACGAACGACGCCGGCGGCAGCTGGAACGAGGTCGGGTCGGGGCTGCCCGACCGGTGCTGGGTCTCGGTGCTGCGCGACGCCGCGACCGTCGACGACGCCGAGCCCACCGGCGTCTACCTCGGCACACGCGACGGCTGCGTCTACGTGAGCCGCGACGAGGGCGACTCCTTCGCGCTGGTCGCCGCCCACCTTCCCGATGTGCTCACGGTCCGCGCCGCCGAGCTCGGGTGACCCGGGCGAGCTGCTCGTGGTCGCCGTCCTCCTCCCCGGCGCGCTCCAACAGCTCGCCGGCGGCGCGCGCCGTGTCGACGTGGACGTGCCGTCGGACGGGACCGTCGGCGACGTGCTCTTCCGGCTGGGCGCCGCGCACCCGGCACTGCAGCGGCGGCTCTTGGACGAGACTGGCACGGTGCGCCGGTACGTGAACGTCTACGTCGACGGCTCGGACATCCGCCACGCCAGCGGCCTCGCGACGCCGGTGGCGGACGGTGCCGTCGTCCACATCCTGGCCTCGGTCGCCGGTGGCTGACGGCCCGTCGGTGGGGGGCACCCACCGGCCGACACTGATGGCGGTGCACGCGCACCCCGACGACGAGGCCTCCTCGACCGGTGGCATCCTCGCCCGCTACGCCGACGAGGGCATGCGGACCGTCGTCGTCACCTGCACGAACGGCGAGCTCGGGGACGCCCCCGAAGGCGAGAAGCCGGACGAGCCCGACCACGACGAGGAGCACGTCGTGGCGACACGCCTTCGCGAGCTGCGGGAGAGCTGCGCCATCCTCGGCGTGAGCGACCTCGAGCTCCTCGGGTACCACGACTCGGGGATGATGGGCTGGAGGCACAACGACGCCCCCGAGGCCTTCTGGCAGATCCCGGTCGCCGAGGCGGCGCGCCCGCTGATCGCGCTGATGGAGCGCTACCGCCCCGAGGTGGTCGTCACGTACGACGCGAACGGCTTCTACGGCCACCCCGACCACATCCAGGCGCACCGCATCACCATCGCCGCCGCCGCGGCGACCGGCATCGCGCAGAAGCTCTACTTCCCCGCGATCCCGAAGTCCGCCATCCCCGCCTTCACCGCGATGCTGCGCGCCGGCGGCATCGATCCCCCCGGGGAGACCGACGAGGTGGAGTTCGGGGTCGCCGACGAGCTGATCGGCGCCGCGATCGACTGCTCGGCGGTGGTCGAGCGCAAGTACGAGGCCCTGGCGGCCCACCGCAGCCAGACGACGGACACCTTCTTCCTGAAGCTCGGCCGCGAGCTGTTCGCCCAGTTCTTCGCGCGCGAGTACTTCGTCCGGCATCTCGACCGGACCGGCGCCCCGACGCCCGAGGACGACCTGTTCGCCGGTCTGCGCTGACCCGGGCAGGGCTCCCGCCGGGCGGCGGGCCGGACCTCGGGCCGCCGGCCGGGCCGTGCTAGGAAGGGACGCCGTGCAGCCCGGAGTGATCTTCCCCCAGACCGAGATCGGCGACGACCCCGGCGCCGTCAGGGCCTACGCCCAGGCGAGCTGGGAGCTCGGCTACGTCCACCTCCTCGCCTACGACCACGTCGTGGGCGCCGATCCCGTCGTCCACCAGGACTGGTCCGGGGCGTACGACGTCCACACGACCTTCCACGAGCCGTTGGTGCTCTTCGGCTACCTCGCCGGCATCACGTCGCTCGAGCTCGTCACTGGGATCGTCATCCTGCCGCAGCGCCAGACCGTGCTCGTCGCAAAGCAGGCGGCCGAGGTCGACCTGCTCACCGGGGGACGCTTCCGCCTCGGTGTCGGGATCGGCTGGAACGCGGTCGAGTACGAGGCGCTCGGGAAGGACTTCTCGAACCGGGGCGTCCGCCTCGTCGAGCAGGTCGAGCTGCTCCGCAGGCTGTGGAGCGAGGAGAGTGTGACCTACCACGGCGACTTCGAGCACGTCACCGGCGCCGGCATCGCGCCACTGCCCGTCCAGCGACCGATCCCGGTGTGGTTCGGCGGCCGATCGGCGCCCGCCTACCGCCGCATCGGGAGGCTGGCGGACGGGTGGTTCCCGCTGATGACGCCCGGCTCCGACCTCGACGCGGCCCTCGCGATCATCGGCGAGGCCGCCGCCGGGGCGGGCCGCGACCCCCGCGCGATCGGCATGCAAGGCCGGATCGCCTACGGCGCCGGCGACCTCGACGCCATCGGCCAGGAGAACGCGGCGTGGCAGACCCTCGGCGCGAGCCACGTGAGCATCAACACGATGGGCTCGGGCTTCGAGAGCGTCGACGACCACATCGCCGCGATCGCCAGGGCCGCGACGGTGCTGGTCGACGTCAGGTAGCGCCCGAGCCGCGATGATCCGGCTCGCACCCCCAGGATCGCCTGCTGAGTCGAAGGAGCCATGATGAGCGAGCCTCGGACCATAATCGAAGCGGTTCGCCGCTCCCACGACCGGCTCTGGGCGGTCGTCGACCGCCTCGACCCCGCGGCGATCTCGGGACCCTCCTACTGCTCGGAGTGGAGCGTCGCCCAAGTGCTCTCCCACCTCGGCAGCGGTGCCGAGATCTTCTCGCTCTTCCTCGACGCCGCCACGAGCGGCGGGGAGCCGCCGGGCAGGGAGGCGTTCCCGCCGATCTGGGACTCGTGGAACGCGAAGTCCCCAGACGAGCAGGCAACCGACGCCAAGCGGGCCGATCGCGCCCTCGTCGAGCTGCTCGAGGGCCTCGACGACGGGCAGCTCGCCGGCCTGCGCTTCGCGATGTTCGGCATGGACCTCGACATCGCTTCGCTCAGTCGCATGCGGCTCTTCGAGCACACCATGCACAGCTGGGACGTCGCCGTCACCCGCGACCCCGCGGCCGAGCTCGCGCCCGACGCCGTGGACCTGCTCGCCGGTGCCGTCGACCAAGTCGTCCCGCGGCTCGGAAAGCCGTTCGGCGGCGAGCTCCGGGTGCGGGTCCGGACAACGCGACCCGGGCGCGACCTGCTCCTCGCCGTCGGTGACGCCGTGTCCCTCACCGACGTCTCGGGCACCGAGGCGGCGGCCGACGGCGAGCTCGAGATCACCTCGGCGGCGTTGCTTCGCCTCGTCTACGGCCGGCTCGACCCGGGCCACACCCCGGCAGGGACGAGCGCGCGCGGCGTGGACCTCGACACGCTCCGGCGCGTCTTTCCCGGCTTCTGAGCCGCGCGGGCGGCACTCCCGCCGCGGCGGAGAGGCCCCCCCGGCGACGAGGTGGCCAGCGGACCCCGGTCGCTAGGGCACCGTGGCGTCGGCGCGGCGGAAGGCCTCGACGATCCCCTCGTGGCGGCGCTCCACCCGCTCGAGCATGTCGGGGTGGGTCATCACGTACAGGTCGCCGCGGTGATCGCCTCGACGACGAGCGTGCCGACCTGCTCCGGCTCCATCCACGTCGAGCGCACGTCCCGGACCTGGAGGTCGACGTCGGCGAGCCCGCCGCCGGCGAGCGCCACCGGCCGGTTGCGCGTGCTGCGGTTGATGCTCGTCCGGATGAACCCCGGGCACAACACGGTCGCGCCCACCCTGGCGCCGTCGGCGGCGAGCTCGGCGGCGAGGGTCTCGGTGAGCGCCACGACGCCGAACTTCGTGACGCAGTAGGCGCCGAGCTCCGGCACGCTGACGAGGCCGGCGGCCGAGGCGGTGTTCACGATGTGACCGCCCTCGGCGTTGTCGAGCAGGAGCGGCAGGAAGACGTGCACGCCGTGGACGACGCCCCAGAGGTTCACGCCGAGCATCCACTGCCAGTCGTCCATCGTGAGGTCGGCGATCTTGGCGAACGGGCCGACGCCGGCATTGTTACAGACCACATGCACTTTTCCGAACCGCGCCAGCGTGGCGTCGGCCAGCGCCTGGACGCTCGAGAGGTCGCTCACGTCGGTGCGGATCCCGACGGCGCCGAGCTCGGACGCGCTCGCCTGGAGGGCATGCTCCTCCACGTCGGCCAGCACGACGTGCGCGCCCGCCTCGACGAGGCGGGTGGCGATCCCCTTGCCGATCCCCGACGCCCCGCCGGTCACGACGGCCACCTTGCCCGCCAGGTCCCTGAACGCGCTCATCGCCCCTCCTCTCCCCGGCCCGCGCCGCGGGCGAGCCCGCCCGGGGACGTTACCGGGAGGGTGCGGTCGGAGTCCCGTCCGGGACGCGCGGAGCGAGGTCGGGCGCCTCGCGCACGCCGAAGACGTCCCGCAGCGCGCTCAGCGCGGCGAGTTCCCCGCAGCGACCGTGCACGCCTGGTCCCGGCGGCGTGGAGGACGAGCAGAGGTAGACGCCGGCGAGCGGCGTCCGGTAAGGGTTCCAGCGCGCCGCGGGGCGCAGGAACGTCTGGCGCAGGTCCTGGGCCCCGGCGCTGATGTCGCCGCCGGGGTAGTTGGGGTTGTACGCCGCCATCTGGGCCGCCGTGCGCGACGAGCGGGCGAGCACCGTGTCCCGGAAGCCGGGGGCGAAGCGCTCGATCTGGGCCGCGATGGCCTCGGTCATGTCGACGTCGGAGCCGGCGGGGACGTGGCAGTAGGTCCATAACGTCTGGCGCCCCGCCGGCGCCCGGCTGGGGTCGACCACGCCCGGCTGCACGACCAGCACGTAGGGCGCCTCGGCGTGCCGCCCGGCGGCCACGTCGGCCTCGGAGCGGGCGATCTCCTCGAACGTCCCCCCGAGGTGGACCGTCGCCGCCCTCCGGCACGGCTCGGCGCGCCAGGGCACGGGGGCCTCGAGCGCCCAGTCGACCTTGCAGACGCCGGCGCCGTAGCGGAAGCGGCCGAGCGACCGGCGGTAGGCGGCGGGCAGCCGGTCGCCCGCCAGCTCGAGCAGGGCGCGCGGCGTGACGTCGAGGAGGACGGCCCGCGCGGGCGCCAGCTCGGCGAGCGAGCGCACCCGGTGGCCCGTGACGACCTCGCCCCCGGCGGAGGTGACCGCCTCGACCATCGCGTCGGTGACGGCGGCGCTCCCGCCCTCGACGACCGGCCAGCCCACGGCGTGGGCGAGCGAGCCGAGGAACAGCCCGATCCCGGCGGTGACCGGCTGGTCGAGGCGGAGCATCGAGTGGGCCGCGACGCCCGCGAACAGGGCGCGCGCCTCCTCGGTCTCGAAGCGCCGCGCGACCGAGGTCGCCGAGCGCAGCGCCAGCGCCCCGAACGCCGCCATCCGCAGCGGGTGGGGCGGCACGGAGCGCATCGACGACAGGACCGTGCCCGCGACGTCGTCGAGGTGACGGGCCGGCGGACCGAAGAGGCGGCGGTACGCGGCACCGTCGAGCCCGAGATCGGCGGCGGTGTCGCACACCGAGCCGTGGGCCGCGGCCGCGTGCCGTCCGTCGAGCGGGTGCGCGTAGGCGACCTCGGGCTCGATCAGCCGGACTCCGCGCCGGGCGAGTCCGAAGCGGCAGAAGAAGCCGGAGGCCGCGACGAGCGGGTGCACCGCGGAGCAGACGTCGTGGCGGAAGCCCGGGAGCGTCAGCTCGTCGGTGCGACAGCCCCCGCCGGGGGACTCGGCGCCCTCGTACACCTTGACCCTGAGCCCGGCCGCCGCCAGCACGACCGCGGCGGCGAGGCCGTTCGGGCCGGAGCCGACGACGGCGGCGTCCGCCTCGCTCACCGGCGGGCCGCCCGCCGGCGGCTGCCGCCGATTGGCGACGACAGCGTCTGGCCGAGGCTGCGCGCCGCCGCGTTGTACCAGAGGTTCCGCCAGTTGCGCCACTGGCGGTGCGCGTCGACGCAGACGACGCGACGCTCGACCTCCGGGCGCTCGACGCCGAGATGCCTGCCGAGCGCCGTGAGCGTCTGCTGCCAGAACTTGTCGCTCGCCTTGCTGCGCATGTTTCGCCTCCTACCCTGGTCGTCTGGTCGTCTGGTCGTCCAGGGGTCGATCTGGCGATGATGCTACGGACGGGCCGTTCCGGGAACGTTACGGTTACCTCCGGTGAGCAACTTTTCTTCTCGCACGCGCGTTACGGCTTCCTGATGGCCCAACTCCGCCTCGCGCTGCTCGGCGCACCGGTCATCGAGCGAGGGGGCACGCGGGCGACCTTCGACACCCGCAAGGCGATCGCGTTGCTGGCGCTGCTCGCGGTGAGCCGGCGGGAGCACAGCCGCGAGCACCTCACTGCGCTCTTCTGGCCGGAGTCCGGCGAGGCGCGCGCACGGTCCTCGCTCCGCAGGACCCTCTCGGTCACCCACGCCGCGGTCGGCGACGCGCTGGTCGTCACGCGCGAGGGTGCCTCGCTCGACCTCGCCAGCACGGCCTGCGACGTGTGGGACTTCGAGCGGCTCGCCGCCGCGGCCGACCCGAGCTCGCTCGAAGGCGCCGCCTCGCTCTACCGCGACGACTTCCTCGCCGGCTTCTCGCTCCGGGACAGCCCGGAGTTCGACGACTGGCAGCGCTCGATGGCCGAGCATCTCCGGGCGCGGCTCGGCGCGGTGCTGGGCCGGCTCGTCGAGGAGCGGGCGAACGCCGCCGCCTTCGAGGAGGCGCTCGGCGCGGCGCGGCGCTGGCTGACGCTCGATCCTCTCAACGAACCGGCCCACCAGGCGCTCGTCCGCTGCTACGCCTGGACGGGACAGCGGTCCGCGGCGCTCGCGCAGTACCGGTCGTGCGTGCGCGTGCTCGAGCGCGAGCTCGGCGTCGCGCCCCTCGCCACGACGACGGCCCTCTACGAGGACGTGCGCGCCGACCGGCTCGGGGCGCCCCCCGAGCAGCCGGCGCGCCGTCCCGAGCGACGCAGCGGGCTGCCCGTCGTCGAGCGTCCGCCGCTGCTCGGCCAGGAGCCCGTCCTCGCCCTGTTGCTGGACGCCTGGCGCCAGGTGGGCCGCGGCGGCCGGTTGGTGGGCGTGGCCGGCGATGCCGGCGCGGGGAAGAGCCGGGTCGTCGAGGAGCTGGCGCGCCGGCTGGCCGAGGACGGTGCGCCGGTCATCGCGGTGCGGTGCCATTAGGGCGAGGCGGGCCTCGCGCTCGGGCTCGTCACCGAGCTGCTGCGCAGCGCGGCGGCCCTCCGCCCCGATCTCGCCGAGCGGGTCGCGCCGGCACGACCTCGTCGAGCTGTCGCGCCTCGTGCCGGTGCTCGCGGCCGGCCGCCCCGATCTGCCCGCGCCCCAACCGCTCGACACGCCGGGCGCGCAGGCCCGCCTCTACCACGCGGTCGGCGACGCCCTCGCCAGCGCGCTCAGCGCTCCCGGCACCACCGGCGCCGTCGTGGTCGACGACGTCCACTGGGCCGACGACGCCTCGGCGCAGCTGTTGGCCTTCCTCGTCCGGCGGCTCGCCGAGCTGCCGCTCCTGGCGGTGCTCACCTGGGAACGCGACTCTGGGCCGCCGGAGGGGCTGCGCGCCGCGCTGGACGCCGCCCAGCGGAGCGGGGACGCCCAGCTCGCCCGCCCGCGCCCCTCGGCGCCGAGGAGGCGGCGACGCTGCTCGACGCGGCGGGCCTGGCGGGCTCGGGGATCGACGTCGGGCGGCTGGTCGACGAGACCCGGGGCCTGCCGCTCCTGCTCACGGCCTACGTCGACGCGCTCCGGTCGGCAGATGCCGGGGCGGGCGACGGGGTCTGGCCGCTGCCGGCGAGCGTCCGCGAGCTGCTCCGCACCCGGGTCGCCGGCGTCTCGGAGACCGCCGCGCAGGCGCTCGCCGCAGCCTCGGTCCTCGGCGGAAGGTTCGACGCCGACCTGCTGCGGACGACGAGCGGGCGCGATGAGGACGAGGCCACCGACGCGCTCGACGAGGCGCTGCGCCGCGGGCTGCTGGAGGAGCACGCGGCCGCCTCGGCCGGCGACGACCCGACCTACGCCTTCCCCTACGACGCCCTCCGCCGGGTCGTCTACGAGGACACGAGCCGGGCACGCCGGCGCCTCCTCCACGGCCGCGCCGCCGAGGCGCTCGCCCGCCGGTACGACCGGGACCCTTCCGCGGCACCGCCGAGCGTGGTCGCCGGCCACTTCGCGGCGGCCGGCCGCGCGGACGAGGCCGCGGCGTGGTCGTGGCGCGCCGCCGTGCGGGCGCGAGGGCTGTTCGCCCACGCCGAGGCCCTGACCCACCTCCGCTCGGCGCTCGAGCTCGGCCACCCGCCGTCCGAGGCACGCGCCGCGATCGGCGACGTCCTCATCGCGCTCGGGCGCTACGAGGAGGCCCGGGTCGAGCTCGAGCATGCCGCCGCGCGCGCGATCCCGCCGACCCCGAGCTCGCGGCGATCGAGCACCGGCTCGCCGAGATCCACCACTGGCTCGGCGACTGGGCGCTGGCCGACGCGCACCTGCTGTCGGCGCTGGAGCTCGCCGGCCCGGACCCCGTCCTGCGGGCCCGGATCCAGGCGGACCGCGCCCTCGTCGCGTACCGCCGGGGAGGGAGCGAGGCCGACGCCCTGGCGGCCCGCGCCCTCGACGAGGCGACGGGTTGCGGCGACCCGGCGGCGCTCGCGCAGGCGCTCGACGTCGCGGGCATGCTCGCCGCGGCCGCGGGCGACCTGGCCTCGGGAGAGGAGCATCTGCGCGCCAGCCTGGGCGAGGCGCGCCTGCTCACCGACCCCGCCGCCGCCGTCGCCGCGCTGAACAACCTGTCGCGCGTCCTCGCCGAGGCCGGCCGCACCGGCGGGGCGCTCGACGCCTCACGCGAGGCCCTCGCCCTCGGCACCTCGCACGGCGACCGGCACCGGATGGCCGCCCTCCACACGAACCTCGCCGACCTGCTGCATGCGACTGGCGACGAGGACGGCGCCATGGACCACCTGAAGTCGGCCGCCAGCCTCTTCGCCGCGGTGGACGCCGGCGCCGAACCACGGCCGGAGGTGTGGACGCTCGTCGAGTGGTGAACGCGAGCGCCGGCGCCCTTCCTCGCGAGAAACTTGCGCCGTGGCCGACGTGCGCTGCCCGGTGCTGGTCGGGAGGGACGCGGAGCTCGCCACGCTCACCTCGGCGCTCGAGGCGGCGCCCGGCGGCCGGGGAGGCGGGCGTACGGCCACTGCTGAGTCGAGGGCCGCGAGCGACGAGGACAGACGAGCGCGGGTCGCGTAGCCTCGGATCCATCGCCGGGGCCGCGAAGCACATCGGGATCCTGCTGTTCCCCGACGTCGAGGAGCTCGACGCCGTCGGTCCGTGGGAGGTGCTGTCCTACTGGACCCGCGCCGCTCCCGACGACGGCTATGCCGTCACCACGCTGTCACGTGACGGCGGCCTGGTCCGCTGCGCGAAGGGGCTCGGGTGCAGGCCGAGCACTCCTACGCCGACGCCCCGCCGCTTGAGGTGCTGGTGCACCCGGGCGGGAACGGCACCCGCCCGCAGCTCAGCGACGGCGAGCAGCTGGACTGGGTGCGCCGGCGGCGCGCCGAGGTCCCGCTCATGACGAGCGTCTGCACCGGGTCGCTCGTCTACGCGGCCGCGGGCCTGCTCTCCGGGCGCCCCGCCACCACGTACTGGGGCGCGCTCGACCTGCTGGCGGAGCTGGACCCGACCATCGAGGTGCGGCCGGACGATCGCTTCGTCGACGACGGTGACGTCATCACCTCGGCCGGCATCTCCGCCGGGATCGACATGGCGCTCCACCTCGTCGTCCGGCTTGCCGGCGCCGATCGCGCCCGGGAGGTGCGGCGGGGCATCCAGTACGACCCGGCGCCGCCCGTCTGACGCCCAGCCCGCGGCGGGTGAAGGCCGGCCCGGAGCGCCCCCCGTGGGGTTCCGGGCCGGCCTCCGCCGCCGCGTCAGGGAGAGACGAGCTGGAAGGTGCCGCCCGCGGCATCCTTCGAGCCGTTGCCGTTTCCGGTCGCGGCGAAGCCCGTCGGGCCCTGTGCGATGCCCTCCTGCGAGTACAGGTAGAGGGGCCTTCCCTTGTAGGTGAGCTGCGCCGTGCTGTCGGCGCGCTTCAGCGTGCCGAAGTCGGAGGCGGTGAGCTTGCCGAGCACGCCCGGCGTCCCCGTCGTGAGCAGCGGCGGCCAGGCGACGGCACACGACCCCGTGCACGCGCTCGCGTCCGCGCTGTCCTTGCTGTAGGTGTAGACGGGGAAGATCTCCCAGCCCGCCTGGGTGAACATGAGCGCCCCGACCACCGGCTTGCCCTTGAGTGTGGTCGTCGTCAGCATCTCCGACGGCGCCACCGGGGCGCCGGCGGGCGAGACCACGTACCACACGCCGTGCCACGGCGGCAGGCTCGGCTCGTCCCAGCCCTCACCGAAGGTCTGCCCGGGCCCCTGGTCGAACAGGTAGAGCGGGTGACCGGCGTAGGTGATCTGGAGGCCGATGCCGGGACGGCTCACGGTGCCGAGCAGCTTCTGGGTCACGCCGGTGCCGGCGACCGGCGCCGCGGTCGTGGTGATCGCCGGCCACTCGGCCTTCTTGTCGTTGGACAGCCCGGTGCACGCGCCATTCTGCCCGAGCAGGTTGATCATCTTCGTCGTGCAGCCGAACGTGGGCGGCTGGTCGCTCGTGATCATGTAGAGCGTGTAGCCGGCGTACTTGCCCGACCCGACGACGAGCATCGGACCGAAGGGTCCGGTCGCGGTGGCGATCACCGTGCCCTTGGCAGCCGCCGTTGCCGCGGTCGCGGCGCCGGGGAGGAAGGGCGTCCCGGCCGCTGCGAGGCCGAGCGCCGCGATCGCGAACATCGCCCCGGTCTTCGGGCGCCGACGGCGGCCGGATGCCGCGTACGGCACGTGCGTCGCGGTGACCGGTGACGGGGCATTTCGGGACCTGTCCAACATGTTGGGCCTCCTCGGGGATGATCGGTGAGCTCGACGCGCCACGAGGTGGCGTCAGATCGCACGGTACGCATCGGCCGTTCGGAGAGCGTTACGGTCGGGAGACCCAGCGACCGGGTCCGAACGATGGGCTCGCGTCCGGCTCCGTAACGTTCCCGGAACGTCGCCCGGACATGCGGTCGTCCGAGCCCGTGCCCGGCCGTGGTCCGGCACGATCTCGTCGGGATCGTGCACCGGGCGTTCGAACCCGCGCCCACGTCTCGGTGTGACTGACTCGGTGTGACTGACTCGGTGTGACTGTCTCGGTGTGGATCAGGAAGCGCCGGCCGGCCGGGGAGCGCGGACCGGTCGGCTCCGAGACCGTTCCGGCCGGTGCGCGGTGCCGTGGATGGCCGCCACCGGGCGCACGTCGTACGCCTCGCGGCGGCCTGCAGCCTGATCCCGGGCGTATTTTGCCTGCTAGGCTGCAGTGGCTATCCCGGTGTGCTCACGCGACCGGGTAGTGCTGCGGCCAGGGCGTCATGCTCGTCTGCGGAGATGACGCGTGAAGAGACGAGACACCCAATGGCTACCGGCACGGTTAAGTGGTTCAACGCGGACAAGGGGTTCGGCTTCATCACGCCCGACGACGGCACGGCGGACGCGTTTGTCCACCACAGCGCCATCGAGGGCACCGGCTACCGCCAGCTGAGCGAGGGCCAGCACGTGGAGTACGAGGTCACCGCTGGTCCGAAGGGCCCCCAGGCAACTGCGGTGCGCCCTGCCCAGTGATGGCGGGGACCGAGCTGACTCACGCGACCGGCGCCCCCGTAGCGGCTCGGTAGCGGCGCGCCCAACTCCACGACGCAACCTCGACCAGGAGGTCCTCGGCCTGCGTGAGGAGGGTCGCTCCTTCTCCGCGATCGCGGGTCGACTCGGCCTGAGTCGCTCGCGCGACGTGTACGCCGCGTTCCACCGGGCGCTGCGCGGCCGCGAGGAGATCGAGCGCCGCCACCTCGTGCGGCGCGAGATGGAACGGCTCGCCATCTTGGAAGCACGCATCCGGTCGCGCGACGAGGCTGACGCGGAAAAGATGCAACGTCGTCTCGAGGCGCTGGAGCAGATGCGCCAGGACCTCAGGTAGTCATCACCGGGCGTTCGCCCGGGCGGCGCCGAGTCCCGTCGTCGGTATGCGACGTGCGGGCTCGGCTCCGCCTGCCGCCGGGAACGGCACCGGCCACTCCCGCCGGGCGGGCGAGTTGACCGCCGGCTCCGCGCGGGGCCGCACCGTGGACACCTTTGCCGCTGCGCCGTCCGGCGCGCTCCACCGGTAGCGTCCACGCGATGTGCTTCTCACCGCAGGCCGATCTCGTCGGCGGCGCGGTGATCGCCGCGATCGGCGTCGACGCCGTCCGGCACGTGCCACGGCGCCACGGCCATCTCGCCCTGGCCGTGCTGCCGCTGCTCCTCGGTGCCCACCAGATGATCGAGTCGATCGTGTGGCTGTCCCTCCAGGGCCACGTGCCCCACGGAATCGGGAGGGTGGCGCTCTGGGCCTATCTGCTCATCGCCTTGGTGGTGCTGCCGATCTTCGTGCCCCTCGCCGTGGTGCTGAGCGAGCCGACCAGGCGCCAGCGCTGGCTGATGGCGCCGTTCGTGGTGATCGGGACCTGCGTCGCCGGCGTGCTCCTCGCGGCGATGGTCCGCGGGTCCGTCAGCGTGCAGCTCCGCCCGTACCACCTGAGCTACGGCATCAAGCTGCACGACAGCCTGCCGGTCATCGTGTGCTACGTCGTCGCGGTCTGCGGGGCGCTGCTGCTCTCGCGCAACCGTCACATGGTCGTCTTCGGCATTGTCAACGTCGTCGCCATCGGGGTGATCGCCTGGCTGACGATCGACGGGTTCGCGTCGGTCTGGTGTGCCTGGGCCGCCATCACGAGCGGTGCGATCGCGGCGAAGATGCGCCTGACGCACTGGAACCCGGCTGCGACCTACGCGGTCAGCTGACCGCCCCGGAGGAGATCCCCCCGACCCATCGAGGCACCGTCACCGTCGTGTGCGGCGGCGAGTCGACGAGGACGTCGACCGCGGCGACGTACTCCGCGTACCACGGGGTCTCGGTGAGGCGGGCGAAGCTGGTCGAGTCGCTCCAGTACTCGACGAGGAACGACGCGTCGCGTTCTGTGGCCGAGTCGCACCACATCATCACGTCGCGGCCGAAGGTCCGGCGGTGCGCGAGCAGCCGCTCGAAGAGCCGGAACAGCTCGTCACGCTTGCCAGGCCTGGTGCGGTACTCGGTCACCAGCACCATCTGGCTCACGGCTACGGGACCGTGACGGAACCACGTGCCCGATCGTCGAACGACCGTGCACGCGGCGGCCGAACGCTCGGCAGGCGGCGGGCGTCCACCTCCGCGCGTCGGCCAGCGGACCTTGGAGATGACGCCGATCCTCTCGAGGAGACGGATCAGGAGCGCCGTCGAGTCGAGCTGCCAGCGGTCCACGCCGTGGCGCGCGAGGCGCGGGTTCGAGTGGTGCAGGTTGTGCCAGTTCTCGCCCATCGACAAGAGCGCGAGCGGCGCGAAGTTCGTCGCCCGGTCGTGCGTCCGGGTCTTGAAGGGCCTCGATCCCCAGATGTGGCAGGCCGAGTTCACCGCGAAGGTGGCGTGCTGGAGGATGAAGACCCTGACGAGGCCGCCCCAGATGAAGGCGCCGAGCGCGCCCGCAGCGGTACCGGTGACCGCCCAGCCGATGAGGGCGGGCATCCCGAGCGACACGATGCAGAGCAGCGGGAAGAGGCGGCTGATCATCACGAGGTCGCGGTCGGCGGCGAGGTCGGGGGCCCAGCGACCGACGTCGGTCGGCTGCACCTTGAGCATCCAGCCGACGTGGGCGTGAAGAGCGCCGCGGGTGCGCGACCACGGCACGTCACCGACCAGGTGGGGAGAGTGCGGATCTCCGGCCCGGTCGGTGAAGGCGTGGTGCCGGCGGTGGTTGGCCACCCAGGCGATCACCGCGCCCTCGAAGGCGAGCGATCCGGCGAGGCAGAGCGCGATCTTCGCGCCCCGTGTCGCGGTGAATCCCCGGTGCGCGAACAGGCGGTGGTACCCGGCGGTCACGCCGTGGCCGGCAACCGCGTAGAACCCCACGGCGAGAAGGATGTCGAGGGTGTCGATGCCGCGGCCGAACAACGCGACGATGGCCGCGATCACCCCGGCCAGGGGCCCGAAGAGGATGACCGCCGTGATCGTGCGATGGACGCGTCCCATGCGCGGCGGCGCCGTCGCCGGGAGCTCCAGGTCGTCGTCGGCGAGGGCCTCGAGGCACTCCGGCCCGGGGTCGTCCGCCAGGGCCGGGCCCACAGCGGCCAGCTCGTCGCAGGGCACGAGGCCGATGTCGTCAGGAAGGCAGGGCAGATCGCCGAGCGCGCTCACTGGCGCTGGGCCGGTGGCTACCAGCCGGTTCGAGGGAATCATTGGAGGGGCCGACTTTCAGGCTCGGTGACGTTATCCCACCGGATGCGGCCTCTCACTATTGAAGGCGCAGGCCACCCTACCAAGCCGGAGATGGCGGCGGGGGTCAGCGGATGGCTAATTTCCGCCTAAATTCCGGCCCCGCCCGTGTCGTATGTCCCCCAGGCAGTCAATTGCCGGCAGCAACCGTGTCATTTCTGTGAAGATGCCATCAGGGCCGAGCCCCCGACGGGGAATCCGGAGCCCTCCCCGCTACGATGTTCGTGGGCAAGCGACCTTCTCCCGACGTCGCATCCCTCGATGGAAGGTCGCTCTGGTGCCCTGGAACGCAAGGTCGCAACGACCTGCCGCGGATGTGGCCGCGCATCCGCTCCCGATGGTCACGGTGTCGGAGTCGGGCGACGACGGTTCGGTCCTGCAGCTGCCTGCGCCGCGCGCCGCGTTGCTCCACTCCATCCCGACGGTGCTTGAGGGCGTGGTCGCACCCGCCGCCGTGTTCTACGTCGTCCTCCTCCTCGGCGGCTTTCGCGCCGCGCTCGTCGCGGCGTTCATCTGCTCGATGGCGGCGCTGACCCGGCGCGTCGTACGGCGAGACCGCGTCTCGACGGTGCTCGCGGTGGGCGCCGTCCTGCTGGCGCTACGGACGGGGTTTCTCGCTCATCACCGAGAGCCCGACCCTCTACTTCGTCCCACCGATGGCCTCGAGCGTCGTCGCCTCGATCGTCCTCGTCGGCTCGGCCATCGTACGCCGCCCCCTGACGCAACGCTTCGCCGAGGACTTCTGCCCGTGGGATCCCCGGCTGCTGAGGCGGCCGCGGGTCCAGCAGTTCTTCGTGCGGATATCGGTGATGTGGGCGGCGGTCATGCTCGTCAACACGGGACTGGTCCTCTGGCTGCTCCTGTCGACCTCGCTCAAGTCCTTCGTGCTCGAGCGCACGGCGATCACGTGGGGCTCGACGATCGGCGCGATCGCCTGCTCGATCTTCGGCTTCACCTACACGATGCGCCGGGACGGGATCGCCGTGCGGTGGGGCGGACGGCGGGTCGAGGAGCAGCTGGCCGAAGCGGCCTGACGCCTCAAGAGCCCTCGACGCCGGCTCTCCCGGACCCGAGGCGCACCACGTCCACCGCGACCTCGAGGGTGTGCGACGCACCCCCGCCCTCCACCGTGCCCCGCAGCGGCGACACGTCCCAGTAGTCCCGTCCCCAAGCCGTCGTCACGTGCGAGTCGGAGACGAGCTGGTCGTTCGTGGGATCGACGTCGAGCCAGCCCCATCCCGGCAGGTACGCCGACGCCCATGCGTGCGACGCGTCCGCCCCGGTCATCCGCTCGCCCCCCGGCGGCGGGATGGTCTCGATGTAGCCGCTCACGTAGCGTGCCGCGAGCCCGACGGCGCGAAGCGACGCCACCGCGAGATGGGCGAAGTCCTGGCACACCCCGCGCCGCGCCTCGAACACTTCGAGCAGCGGCGTCGTGACGGAGGTGAAGCCCGGCTCGTACTTGAAGTCGCGGTTGATGCGCGTCGACAGCTCCACCACGGCCTCGACGAACGGCCGCCCCGGGGCGAACGACTCCTGCGCGTACTCCGAGAGCACCGAGGAGGTCGGGACGAGCCGCGACGCCGCCCGGTAGCGGCGGGCGTCACGGGTCTCGGGCTGGCGGTCCCGCTCGAGCAGCGTGCGGACCGACTCCCACGGCGGCCCCTCGGGTGGCTCGGGAGCCGGGGCGACGGCGACCTCGCTCGTCGAGGTGACGGAGAGGACGTCGAAGTGGCCGCGGACGATGAGCTTGGTGACGCGGTTGCCGAACAGGTCGGCCTGCTCCGACCAGGTCGACGGCTCCGGCTCGACGTCGAGCTCGTGGCTCAGGCACTGCTGGCGCGCCATGTCGCGAGGACGCAGGTGCGCCTCGACGTGGGACAGCTCGGCCGGGGCCTGGTAGCGGTAGGTCGTGCGGTGAGTCACCTCGTACCGGCGACCGGACAGGGCGACGTCAGCGGCATCGGGCCGCACGGCAGCCAGCGAGCGCCGGCGCACCTGTGGCGCCGACCGCTGCTCCTGTCCGGCCGCCCGCTCCATCGGTGCACCATGAAAGTACGTGGACGCGAGCCGATCGTGGATGGTCGCCAGCATGGGCTGCAGCTCGACGACGAACCGCCGCAGCTGCAGCGCCGAGAGCTGGCCGACCGGCGTGCCGGCGAGGCGCACCGCGGCGTCGGTGCACGCCTCGAGCGGCTCCTCGTTGCAGGGGAGCTCCTTCAGGTAGCCGCGCAGCTCGCTGAGGCACGAGGCCGCCGCCCTCGGGAACGCCTCGTCGCGCAGCAGGAACTCGAGCGTCGACCCCTCGCCCGGCCGGGTCGGCATCGCGCGGCGGAAGGGCTGGTAGGCGGCGAGGGAGCGCAGCACCCCCATGGAGCGGATCTCGTCGTAGGGGTCGTCCCGCCCCTCCACCACCGCGTCGTCGGCTCGGACCGCGAGCAGCCGGCAGGTCAGGTCGACACGCTCCAGGTACTGCCCGATGCGCATGAACGCCATCGCCGCGTCGCGGCGCATGACGCCCCACAGCGCTCCGTTCACCCGCTGGCAGTCGGCGATGACGCGGCGCAGCAGCCGCACCCGGGCGTCGCGCGTCCGCAGCTCGGCGCGCTGCTCCCCGAGCGCCAGCCACAGGTCGTTGCACAGCTCCCACGCCTCGCGCGGCACCGCAGGCCGGGCCAGCCGCAATGCCTCGCGCGCCCCCGACACCGAGGCGAGCACGGCGGACGGATTGTCGTCCTCGAAGAGGAGGAACTCGACCACCTCGGCCTCGCGGGCCGGGATGTCGCCCCGCTGGCCCTCGGCGGTGAGGCGCGAGCCCCAGTGGCGCTGCGCGTAGGCGTGCTCGACGCCGGCGATCTCCAGCAGGGGCGCCCAACCGATGTCCTCCCCGACGGGGAGGTCGACATGGGTGTCGCCGTGGACGAGCACGATCCGGGCCATGTCCTCGGCGCGCTCCAGGTAGCGCCCGGCCCAGTAGACCGACTCCGCCGTCCGGGCGAGCAGCATGTTCGTCATCTCCTGTCCCGCTGCGCGTGTCCGTGCCAGCTCGCGTCCCACGTCCCGTCCCACATCGCGTCCCTCACTGCTGCGCCGGCTCGGCCCGGCGCGCCTCCTGCGCGCCCCCGCCGTCCGGTCCCGGGTCCGAAACCCTGTTCGCCGGCTCGGCCGGCGACACCCGCCCGAGGACGGCGCCCGTGGCGGGAGCGACGTCGGGGAAGACCGGATCGGTCACGGCGCCGCTCACCACCCACGTGTCCTTGCTGCCGCCACCCTGGGAGGAGTTCACGATGAGCGAGCCCTCCTGGCGCGCCACCCGGGTGAGCCCGCCGGGGGTGACGTAGGCGCCTTCCGGGCCGAGCAGCGTGAACGGCCGCAGGTCGACGTGGCGCGACACCACCTTGCCGTCGGCGAGGGTCGGCATCGTCGAGAGGTTCAGGCAGGGCTGCGCGACCCAGCCCGGCGGGTACCGCTCGATGCGCCGGGCCACGTGGAGCAGGGCCTCGTCGCCGGCCTTCGGCCCGATCACGATGCCGTAGCCGCCCGACTCGTTCGAGGGCTTCACCACGAGTTCATCGAGGTGCGCGAGCACGTAGGTCCGGTGGTCGGAGTCGGCGCAGCGCCAGGTGGTGACGGTCGGCAGGATCGGCTCCTGGTCGAGGTAGAAGCGGATCATGTCCGCCACGAAGGGGTAGACGGCCTTGTCGTCGGCGACGCCGGTCCCCGGGGCGTTCACGAGCGCCACGTTCCCCGACCGCCACGCCCGCATCAGCCCCGGCACGCCGATCATGGAGTCGCCCCGGAAGACCTCCGGGTCGAGGAAGAGGTCGTCGACGCGCCGGTAGATGACGTCGACGCGCTCGAGCCCGTCGATGGTGCGCACGTAGAGCGTGTCGTCGTCGAGGACCGTCAGGTCGCGTCCTTCGACCAGGTCGACGCCGAGCTGCTGGGCGAGGAAGGTGTGCTCGTAGTAGGCGGCGTTGAACGGGCCGGGCGTGAGCACGACGATCCGCGGGTCCCGGTCGACCGGCGCGACCGACGCGAGGAGCGCGGCGAGGCGACCCACGTACTGGTCGACGGGCTCGACGCTGTAGGAGCGGAACAGCTCGGGGAAGATGCGCTTCGCGATCAGGCGGTTCTCGAGCACGTACGAGACGCCGGAGGGGACGCGCAGGTTGTCCTCCAGCACGTAGAGGGTGCCGTCCTCGTCGCGGATCAGGTCGCTCCCGCAGATGTGCGCCCACACGCCGCCGGGTGGGTCCGCCCCCATGCATTCGGGGCGGAAGTTCGGCGAGCCCACCACGAGGTCGGAGGGCACGACGCCGGACTTCACGATGCGCTGGTCGTGGTAGACGTCGTCGACGAAGCGGTTGAGCGCCTGCAGCCGCTGGACCAGGCCGTCGGCGATGCGTGCCCACTCCTCCGAGCCGATCACCCTCGGGATGACGTCGAAGGGCCACGGCCGGTCCGCGGAGGAATCGTCGCCGCCGGTGCGGAAGGTCACCCCGACCGAGCGGATCTCGCGCTCGGCCGCGCGCTGGCGGTCCGTCATCGCGTCGGGCCCGAGCCGCATGAGGTGCCCCCACATCGGCCCGGCCACCTTGCGCGGCCGGCCGTCGGCCTCGACCAGCTCGTCGTAGCCGCGCGCAGGCACGTACGGTGCGTCCACACTCACCCCCACGGATATAGGCGAACGCTGAGTCGGTCGGGTTTCCGCTGTGTTTCGGCCCCGTGAACTCGCGCCGGTCGCCGTCGGCCGGCGCGTGGCGCCTCGCCCACGGTCGCCGACGACCCCGACGGGGAAGGGCGTCGATCGGCACGCCCGAGGCTTCCGGCCCCGTGGCCCGACGAATTGCCCAGCTTAAGCGGCTCAGGGCCCGACTGGATCGCGAAGCTGAAACGACTGATGCAGTGACTGGCGCCGCAGTGTGCTCACGTCGTGACTGAAACGAGTGTGTCAGTCAGCCAGCGGGAGACCCGGCGGTGATCGGGAAGCTCTCGATCCGGCCATTGGGCCGTCCCGGGGACCTCGGCTGGGTGGTCATGGCGCACGGGGAGGTCTACGCCGAGGAGTTCGGCTGGGACACCGATTTCGAGGCGCTCGTGGCACGGGTCGTGGCCGACTACGCCGCCGGCCACGACCCGTCGCGGGAGGCCGCACGGATCGCCGAAGGCGACGGCCGGCGCGTCGGCTGCGCGTTCGTGATGGCGAAGGACGCGGAGACGGCGCAGCTGCGGATCCTGCTCATGCATCCCTCGGCGCGCGGCCACCACCTCGGCCAACGGCTGGTGGGCAGCTGCGTCGAGCTCGCCCGGAGCGCCGGCTACCGGCGGATGCTGCGGTGGACGAACCACTCGCTGACGGCGGCTCGACGTATCTACCTCGATGCGGGGTTCCGGCTGACCGCCGAGGAGCCCCTTCACAGCTTCGGGGTGGACCTCGTCGGCCAGAACTACGAGCTGGAGCTCAGTGCCGAGCTCGCACCTCCGGGCGCGAACGCCGCGCCTCTCCCCGGGCGCACCGCCCACGCGACGGGCACCATGTCGCCGTGACGGCGCGCCCCGCCGAGCCGGCGACACCAGCAGCGCCGGAGCGGCGACCGTGTGACGATCCCGGCGCCGCCCGCCCGGGATCGCCGAGGCGAGAGGAGCTGCTCGAGCTGGCCTGGCGCCACGTCCTCGCCCACGGTCTGGCCGACATGTCCCTCCGTCCGCTGGCGAAGGCGGTCAACTCCAGTCCGAGGGTCCTGCTGTTCATCTTCGGCTCGAAGGACGGCCTCGTCCGGGCCCTCCTCGAGCGGGCGCGGGCAGAGGAGCTGGCCGCGGTGGAGGCCATCCGCCGCGATCCCGCCGCCGGCGACCTCCTCGCTGACCGCGGCGCGGGTGTGGTCGTGGCTGTCGGCTCCGGAGCAGCGCGATCTGCTCAAGCTGTGGGTCGAGGCATACGCCCGATCCCTGATCGACCCGACCGGCCCATGGGGCGGCTTCGCCGCCGAGACGGTGCACGTCTGGCTCGACCTCCTGGCGTCGTGCCATCCGTCCCGGCGCCGGCCGGCTGCCCACGAGATCGCCGACTGCACGGCCGTCCTCGCCCTGCTCCGCGGCGCGTTGCTCGACCTGCTCGCCACGGGCGACGTCGACCGCACCACGCGGGCGGTCGGCTCCACCCTCCGCAGCTGGGCGGAGGTCGGTGGGGCGACGGGCTGATACCCGGCGGGCGCACCGGCGGTGCCGGCACCGGACACCGGCCGTCACGTCGTGCCGAGCCGAGGGACGGGGAGCTCGAGGAGGTAGGAGTCACGGCCCGCGAGCGAGGTGAGCCGGCTGCTCAGCCGTGGCAGCTCGTCACGGCCGGCCGCGGCCTCCATCACGGCTGCGAGCCGGGCCGCGTCCTCGCCGTCGAGCACGCCGACACGCTCGGCGCCGAGGTGGACGACCAGGCGCGCGCCGTCGCTCGCCGGATCGCGCGCCCAGTCCAGCCACGCATCGACCATCACCGTGCCGCCGGCACGCCGGGACCCGGCGGCGTGGGCCCGCGACAACAGCGGAGCCGCGGCGGCGTCGAGCCGGACGGCGACCCACGCGCCGGAGCGCACGAGAACCGGGAACCCTGCACGATCGGGAGGCTCGAGCCATGCGGGTGTCGGAGGGTCGGGCTCGGCGCTGAGCCCCTTGCGGAGGCGCCTCAAGGAGTCCGCCGCGCCCTTGGACGCCTGGAGGTAGCCACGGACCCGACCGCCCGGTCCCCCCGTGGCCTCCAGCGCGTCGAGCGTCCGCTCGAACCAGAGCGGCGACTCGAACAGTCCACGCTCCGCCACCTCCGCCTCGAGCAGGCGCCGTCGCTCGGCCCGGTCGAAGTGACCGGCGCGGCGCACCGCCTCGATCGCCTCGTGGCGCCGGCGCGTCTCGAGCCTGATCTCGGCGAACCCGCGAGGCTCGGCCATCGAGCGGCCCGCCATCGGGTCCGGCGGCGCCTCGGTCAAGTCACCGCCGGAATCGGCCAGCCGAGTGAGCTGGCGGACGAACCGGCGGCGCTCCCGGTCCCCCGCGGACGCCTCCCCGCTGGCGACACAGCCACCGAGGGCCTCGCGCGCCTCGTCGAACCGGCCGGCGGCGGCCAGCGTCGCCGACACGAGCTCGGCCCTCTCGGCCTCGTCACCGGAACGGAAGGACACGACGAGGGCGTCCACGGTGCCATGCGCCTCGATGAACGGGACCGCCCACCTTTCGATCAGCTCGGCCAAGCTCGCCGCGACGCGATCCAGGTCCTCGGCACGCCCGAGCAGCCCGGTGGCGTCCCGGGGCGGCTCGATCAGCTCGCCGAGCTCCCGCAGCAGGCCGGCTGCCTGCCCCGAGGCCGTGAGCTCCAGCACCTTCGCGAGCGCCGGGTACCAGACGCCGGCGACGACCCCGACGCGGACCGGGAGCGGGCCCTTCGCGATCCGGCCATCGGAGGTGAGCTGGTGGACAACTGCGCCTGCGGCACCGCCGGCCGCGAGGGCGACGCCGCGCTCCTCGAACTGCACGGTCGCCACCAGCTCGTCTCGCAGCGGCCGCTCGAAGCGCGCGAACAGCGGACCCGACCGCGCGCTCCGTCGCGGCCACGAGCGTCCAGCCCGACGGCGACAAGTGACTGGCCGCGACGGCCGGGAAGCGCCGGCGCAACGCCCTCAGCTGATCCGCGGACAGTCGCGCCACGCCGGTGATTATGCGCTCGGCCGGGCGTCGGCCGGGCACGCCTATCAGCCGGGGCTCGCCGCCGTTCAGGTCGGCGCTCAGGCGGGCGGGCGACGACCAGGTCATGCTCCACCTCGACCTCCCGGCCGGGCGCCGGGTGCGCCTCCGTCGCTTCGTCAAGTACGCCTCCGTGTCGGCGGTCTCCACGGCGACGAGCCTCAGCCTCCTCGGGATCCTCGTCGGCGCGCTCGGCTACTCCCCGACGTTGTCGAACGTCATCGCCACGGCCGTCGGGACCGTCCCCTCCTTCGAGCTCAACCGGCGCTGGGTGTGGGGACGCCGCGGGCCGGGCGCGCTCATGCGCCAGGCCGTCCCGTACTCGCGCGCTCTCCCTCGCCGGCCTAGTCGTCTCGACGATCGCCGTACGGCTGGCCGGTGCGGCGACCCTCGGCTCGGGTCGGCTCGTGCACACCGCCGCCGTCGAGGTCGCCAACTTCGGCTCCTCCGGGATCCTCTGGCTATTCCAGTTCGTGCTCTGCGACAGGCTCCTGTTCAGGACGGCACCGCCCGACCGTGCGGCGGGTCACCCGTGCCCCTCGTCGCCGAGCAGGCGATCGGGACCGGCCTGGCCGAGGATCGGCCGTGACCGCGGTCACCCAGCTGGTCCGGCCGCCCCCTCGCCCTCGACCAGCCCGCGCGGCCCGAACGCTCGAGGGACGCCAGCAGGCGGTCAAGGAACGCGGCCTGACTCTGGAGCATCCACCGGCGGGCGCCGGCCACCGTCACCCAGGCTGCCCGGTCGATCTCGGGGAAGGCAGACGACGCGCTTCGAGCCCGGAGGCCACTCCATCTCGAACGTGTTGCTCTCGGCGGTCGTGACGTCGAGGTCGCCCTCGACCGCGAGACGTGCACGTGCTTGCCGCCCCGCTGCGTCAGCTCGCCGAGGTCGAGGCGGGGTCCGGCCGGCGGTGGGCTGCCGAGCTCCTCGGCGAACTCGCGATCGGCGGCGACGGCCGGGTCCTCCCCCTCCTCGTACTCCCCCTTCGGGACGGACCACACGCCCAGATCCTTCTTGGCCCAGAACGGGCCGCCCGGATGCACGATGAGGACCTCGACGATGTCGCCGGGCGCGATCCGGTACAGCAGCACCCCTGCGCTCGTCCTGGCCATGGGCTCCTCCCGTCACGCGCCGGCGCGGCGGGCGTGCGCCGTGGGCCCGAGACTACGTGGCTGGTCGCGATCGGCCGGGTCCTCGGGCAGTGACCGGGAAGTAGCACCGCTGCCTCCCCAAGGGCGGCGCCTCGACGGCCCGGGAGGAGCGGGGCGGGCGGGCCGTCGCGGACGTACCGACGAGGCTTGCAGCTGGCCGCTCGACGTCCACCGTGGTGGTCGAGCGGCACCGTACGGACTGGAGGACCCATGGGTGATGCGCCGGGGGGTGCCGCGGGGACCGGCGCGCCGGCGCTGTCGCCGATGTGGAGCACCCGCGACCACGGCCCGCTCCCCTGGATGCTGCTGCTCCTGACGATCGTCGCCGGCACCGTGGACGCGGTCAGCATCCTCGCTCTCGGCCGTGTGTTCGTGGCCAACATGACCGGGAACGTCGTGTTCGTGGTCTTCGCCGCCGCGGGCGCCCCGGGCTTCTCCTTGAGCGCCTCGCTGTTCGCGCTGGCGGGATTCCTCCTCGGCGCCGGGATCGCCGGGGTGCTCATCGGCCGGTGCGGCGACCGGGCGCTGCTGCTGCGCGCCGGAGCCGCGCTCGAGGTCGTGCTCGCCGCGGGTGCCCTTGCCGCGGTTGCCGTCGCCGGCAACCACCTGGACCGCACCGACCAGGACCTCGTCGCCGCGCTGCTCGCCGGCGATGGGGATCCAGAACGCCGTGGCGCGCCGGCTCGCGGTCCCCGACCTCACGACGACGGTCCTCACGATGACCCTGACCGGCATCGCGGCCGACCTGCGCTCGCGCAACCGTGGTCCGGCGCTCGCACGGCGATTCCTGGCAGTGTCGACGATGCTCGTCGGCGCGGCGGCCGGCGCCGAGCTCGTCCTGCACGGCCGCATCGCCGCCGTGCTCGCGATCCCGGTCGTGCTCCTCGCGATCGTCGCCGTCGCCGCGACGGGGGCGGAGCGCGGTCCAGGGGCCTGGAAGGCGGGACCGCAGAAATAGCGGCGACCTAGAACCGTCGCATCGTGCCGGCGGCGCGGCGACAACGCCCGCCGCACCGGGACTGCCGCGCCGCCGCGCCCGCCCCCCCCCCCCCCCGACGGCGACGCGCGGACGTCGGACTGAGTCGGTCCGCTGCGGAACGCCGTCGTGTCGACGCCCACGCCGAGGGCGTAGGTGAGGTGGCCGCCGAGCGACCCGCCGAGGGCGAGCAGCGCTGCGCCGGCGAGTGCGAGCCCCGTTCCGGCGGAGGGGTCTCGACAGCGCGCGACGAAGGAGCCGCCGTAGGCGAGGAGCGCGGCGCTGATGACCGAGGCGTGGACCGCGCCGATGCGCTGCTCGCACCGGTCGTGTCCGACCAGTCGGCGACGCCCGCCGCAGCCGTCGGCAGGGCCGCCAGGAGGCCGAAGCCGAGCAGGCGCCGGCGGGTCCGGCCCCGCCCGGTCCGCCCAACAGGTCGAGCAGCGGGAGCGTTGCGAGCGAGCCGATCGGCAGGGCGGCGAGCGCCGGATGGACGGGATGGCCGAGCCACCTTCCCGACAGCGCGTCCTTCGGGCCGCCCGGTCGAGGAGCCGGTGCAGCCCATCGACGGCGCCGGAGATCCTGTCAACCGACGCCGCTCGCTCGAGCCGCTCGAGGGTCCGCCCGCTCGCGCGGATGGGCCCTCCCTGCCCGCCGGAGGGCCCATCTACTCGCCGCCGCTCGCTCGTCCCCGGCCAGAGCTGCCCCGGCGTCGGGCGGGGCGGGCTCAAGTGATCCGCGGAATTCCTGGGTGAGCAGACGAAGCTCTTCGTCGCCCACCGAGGAGGATGCAGATGCCGAAGCGGCTATCGCTCGAGTTGGAGCAGGAGGTGGTGCACCTCCTCGCGAAGGGTCACTCGAAGACCGAGATCGTCCGGTTGATCGGGCGCTCGCGTCATGCGGTCGACAACGTCGTGGTCAGGGAGGCGAGACGAGTGCCGGCACCCCCGAAGGAGTGGGACCCATCGCCGGCTCGTTTGTCGATGAGCGAGCGTGAGGAGATCCGCAGCGGGCTCGAACGCGGCGAGAGCTTCACGAGCATCGCCCGCCTGATCGGCCGGGCGGTGTCGACAGTGTCCCGTGAGGTGGCGGCCAACTCCGGCCGAGAGGGCTATCGGGCTGTCAAGGCACATCGTGACGCTGGGCGGCGAGCACGGCGTCCGAAGGTCCCGAAGCTCCTGCACGGTCGCCTGGCGGAGAAGGTCACCGAGTGGCTCGAGGAGTGGTGGTCGCCAGAGGAGATCTCCTGCCGCTTGCGCCTCGAGTTCCCGGACGATCCGATGATGTGGGTGAGTCATGAGACGATCTATCAGTCCCTCTTCGTGCAGGGTCGCGGGGAGCTCCGCCGAGAGCTATCTCGCTGCCTGCGCTCCGGACGCGCCGAGCGCCGTCCACGGAGCCGGATCGAGCAACGAGGCCAGATCCCCGGCATGGTCATGATCTCCGAGCGTCCCGCCGAAGCAGAGGACCGAGCGGTGCCCGGTCACTGGGAGGGTGACCTCATCATCGGAAGGAGCGGCCGTTCCGCCGTCGGGACCCTCGTCGAACGGAGCACCCGTTATGTGCTCCTCCTGCACCTTCCCGAAGGCCGCGCGGCCGTGAACGTCAATGAGGCGATGAGTTCCGCGATCGCCGGCCTGCCTGCGGAGCTGATGCGTTCGATCACCTGGGACCAGGGCAAGGAGCTGTCGAGTCACCACCGGTTCAGCGTCGACACCGGCGTCGCCGTCTACTTCTGCGATCCACACAGCCCCTGGCAGCGCGGGTCGAACGAGAACACCAATGGGCTGTTGCGCCAGTACATGCCCAAGGGGACCGACCTCAGCGTGCACAGCAAGGAGGACCTCGACCGCTTCGCCCGGAGTCTCAACAACCGACCACGCGAGACGCTCGGATTCATGAAACCATCAGAGAAGCTCACCGAGCTACTTGCGTTGACTGGTTGAGCCCGCCCGGCATGGTCGTGGGTAGGCTCGGACATGGCACAGAGCGAGCATCTCGAAGGACCGGGAGCCCGCTCGGATGGCTGGGCCATGGCGGAGATCGTCCGGACGGTCGGCACCCGACTGCTCCTCGACGTGATCGAGCCGACGGACGTGATGCTGCAGGTGGCGCCGGCGGACCCCGCGGTCGTCACCGAATCGCTCACCGTCGCCCGAAACGGCGTCCCGCTCGAGATCACCGAGGTGAGGCTCCCGGAGATGGCCAGGGTCCATCGCTTCTTTGCCGGCCGGGGGCGCATCGAGGTCAGCTACGACGCCACCGTCTACGGCCGATCCGCTCCGACCGCGGTCAGCGCCGCCGACGCCATCTGCTACCTGCGTCCCAGCCGGTACGCCGAGGCCGACCGCCTGGCCGCGACGGCACAGGCGGAGTTCGCCGGCATCGACGCCGAGCAGGACCTGCTGTCCGCCGTCTCGTCGTGGGTGGGGACGCACGTGTCGTACGTGCCCGGCAGCAGCCGGCACACCGACGGGGCGGTCGAGACATTGCTCCAACGCCAAGGCGTCTGCCGGGACTATGCACACCTGGTGATCGCGCTCGCTGCGCGCGGCTCAACGTGCCGGCTCGGCTCTCCGCGGTGTACGCGCCGGGGCTCACCCCCATGGACTTCCACGCAGTCGCCGAGGCCGCGATCGACGGTGGCTGGTCTGTCGTCGACGCCACCTTGCTCGCGCCACGATCCAGCCTCCTGCGCATCTGTGCCGGGCACGACGCGGGCAGACACCGCGTTCCTCTCGACCTACGGCGGCAACGCCCAGCTGCTCGAGGTCGAGGTCTCGGCGTTCGTCCACGGCGAGCTGCCTCGCGACGATGTGACGAGCCTGGTGACGCTCACCTGAGCGGCGGGTGTCCCTCGGCGAAGCTGCTGCACGGTGACGACGGAGCCGCCGCGCACCGGTCCTGTCGCACAGGACGGTGTTCACCGGCCTCCGGCTCTGGGGCAAGCGCCGTGCAACATCCCGGAGAGGAGCCCTGATCGTGGGAATCGGAACGAGTCTCGTCATCTTTGCGGTCGGTGCCATCTTGAGGTTTGCAGTCACGGTCGCCACTCGTGGCTTCAACGTCCATACGGTCGGCGTGATCTTGATGATCGTCGGGGCGGTGGGCTTCCTTCTCTCGCTCGCCTTCTGGAGCTCTTGGGGCGGCTTCCGTGGCGGTTCGACGCGCCGTCGCAGGACGGTGGTCGACGGACCCGGCGGCGTGACGACCTCGACGACCGAGGACCGCATCTACTGAGATCCTCGCTTCGTTCGGCGTCTCGTCGGAGCGCGAGAGCGTCGAGCGCGATGGCGAGCGGCTTCCTGATGTCGTTCGCTCCTCCCGACGTCGTCCCGCGCTGCTGGACGCAGATCGTCTTTCGCCGGTGCCGGGTCAGGACGGGGCTCGGGGAGCCGCCGTCGGGCGCGGCTGGCGTATCGGGGTGACGCGCGACCGTCAGTTCGTCCGGGACGCACGGTCGGTTCTGGCATTCCGGCAAGTCCCGAATCCGGTGCACCGCGCCTCCGGCCATCCCGCATGGTCCTCACCGCCGGAGGGTAGTTAGGGCCCGAACAACAACGTGATCCACCGTGATCTGGGGAGGGTCAGGCGACGTGGAGAGGGCGAACGGATGACGACGGTGGGCGGGCAGCCGCTGGCGGGCGCCTCCGCCGGCACGCGAGTGCCGAACCGTCGTGGACTGACCGCGTCGGGGTGGAAGGTGGCGCTGGGCTCCGCGCGGGCCCACATGAAGCGCGACCGCATCTCGGTCGCCGCCGGGTGCTTCGCGTACCGCTGGTTCCTGTCGCTCTTTCCGATCATCGTCGCCCTGCTTGGCGTGTCGGCCCTCATCAACATCCCGAGCAGCGTGACGGCACAGCTGATCCACGGCGTGACGAAGGCGCTGCCCGCAGGCGCGGCCGGCGTGTTCACGACAGCGATCAAGCAGTCGGAGGGCCGCACCCACGGAGCGGTGACGACGATCGTCATCGCCGGACTCGTGGCGCTTTGGAGCGCGACCTCCGGCATGGTGATCGTGCAGGAAGGTCTCGACATGGCCTACGACGTCGGGGTCGACCGGCCCTTCCTCAACAAGCGCCTCCGCGCGCTGCCGCTCCTCCTCGCCGCGGTCGTCCTCGGCGGTGGGGCGTCAGCACTCGTCGTCTTCGGGCAGGCCATCGGCAGCGGTCTGCAGCACGCCGCACCGGTCGCGGGCGGCGCCTTCGTCGTGGGCTGGACGGTCGTGCGCTGGGTCGTCGCCGTCGCGCTGATCGGCCTGCTGTTCTCGATGCTGTACTACCTTGCGCCGAACCGGCCCGAAGCCCGCTGGCAATGGGTCAGCCCGGGCGCGGTGGTGGCCACCGCGCTATGGGCGGCCATCTCGGTGGCGTTCTCCTTCTACACCTCGTTCTCCGGTTCCTACTCCAAGACCTATGGCGCCTTCGCCGGCGTCGCGATCCTCATCTTCTGGCTCTATCTGACCGGCATGGCGATCCTGCTCGGCGGCGAGATCAACGCCGCGTTCGAGCGGCCGGCGGGCACATGAACAGGAGCGCGGCCGTCCGGCACGGCGACTGAGCGAGGAACGCCACACCGCCGTCGAGCGACCGCCCATCAACCTTCCAGCAGCCTGGCGGGGCACAGCTAACGTCCCGTCCCGTGCCAACTCCGCCAGGTCCACGGTGAGGGCGACGGTCGCGGCGGCACCGGAGGCGAGCCGGTGACCGCTGACGATCTGGCACGGGAGGAGATCGATCGGTTCCGCGAGCTCATGACGCGTGGCTTCCTACGTGCGGAACGAATTCGACACGCAAGAAGCCGCCATCCGAGCCGCTGTCGAATCGGGGCACTTCGCCGCCGACTCGCTTGCCGCCGCCGAGCTCGGCGAGTTGGCCGACCGCGTCGAGGATCGAGACCTTTCCCGTGCGCTCTTCGAGGCCCGAAAGCAGGACTTCCTCTGGCAGCCCGGAGACACTGGCCCTCCGGCGGGGACCGTCTTCGAGCTGCGTGAGTCTGCGCAGGCGGCGACCGTCGCCCTGGCGAAGGGCCTGGCAGTCAACCTCGCGTCGGCGCTCTTCGGCGGTGGCGCCGAGCCCGTCGCTCGCTCGACGAACCTCAGCATCGTCGAGAGATCATCCGGTGCCGAGCTCTGGCGTGTCCGGGG
Organism: uncultured Actinomycetota bacterium; assembly: GCA_963765505.1. Lineage (GTDB taxonomy): Bacteria > Actinomycetota > Acidimicrobiia > Acidimicrobiales > Bog-793 > DATKQY01. The sequence goes on along the minus strand of CAVXWO010000003.1, from coordinate 20,312 downwards.
CATCACCGTCCAATCGGAGCTGGACACGTGGCGCGACCGGATCCAACAGGACCTTCGAGTCCTGTCAGTGCAGGGCTTCCGGCACCGGTACGGGCGACGGCGGGGTGCGCAGGTCGGCGAGGCAGCCGAGTAGGCCCGCCGCTCCCGCCACGTTCGATCGCGTGGAGCCCGATCGCCGGCAGCCAGTGAACGCGCCGAAGCAAGCGGGGCCGGCTCACTGGCGTTCGTCCCATCCGGACAACGCTGAACCCTGCGCCCCGCGGTGCCGTCAGTGAGTGCATGCCGTTTAGCGTGCCTTCGCGAGCAACGTCTCCGGTCGACGACGTGTCGCTCCAAGCGACCCTGGAGGGGCTCTGCGTGCCGGGCGTCATCCGCCCGGTGGTCCAGCCGGTCGTGCGCCTCGCCGACCTGGCCATCGTCGGCTACGAGGCGCTCGCCCGCATGCCGACGCGCCCGCATCTCGGCCCGGACTGGTGGCTCGAGCGTGCGGGCGAGCTCGGCATGAGGCCGCGTCTCGAGATCGCCTGCTGGCGCGCCATCGCCGCGCTCGGGCCGCCACCGGGGGACACCCTCCTGTTCGTCAACGCGAGCCCGGCAGTCCTGGCCGAGCCGGATCTGCTTGCGCTGCGCGGCGTGCTGCCGAATCGGCTGGTGATCGAGGTCACCGAGCAGGAGGCGGTCGCCGACTACCTGCGCCTGCGCCAGGACCTGCTCCCGTGGCTCTCGCGCCACGCCCACCTGGCGATCGACGACACCGGGGCGGGTCACTCGAGCCTGCGCCACGTCATCGAGCTCTCGCCCGACTTCTTGAAGATCGACCGCTCGCTCGTGCGAGGCGTCGCCGACGACCGCAACCGGCGCGCGCTCGTCCACTCCCTCGTCGCATTCGCCCGGGAGGTGGGCAGCACCGTCGTCGCCGAAGGCGTCGAGACGGCCGACGAGCTCGAGACGCTGCGGGAGGCCCAGGTCCACCTGGCGCAGGGCTACCTGTTCGCCCGGCCGGCGCTGCCCTGGCCGGGACATGCGCTCGAGGAGCCGCGAGCGGGTGCACCCGTCGCTCGTCGCGCTGGCGGTGCGGTGGCGGTGGACGAGGCCGAGTTCGAGGCGCTGGTGCGCAGGGTGGCCCTCGCGAGCGATGCCCGCTCCGCGTCCGAGGCCATCGTCGAGCACCTCCACCGCCGTGGGTTGCTGTCGAGCCTCTATCTCGAACGGGGTGGCCGGCTCCGCTGTGTCGCGCAGCGGGGGCTGTGGCAGGTGCTCGACGGGATGTCGGGGACTGCCGGCATCACAGGCAGGACCTGGGCAGCACATGAGGCGATCGTCGTCGACGACGTCACCGGCTGCGACGACTACCTCGAGGCGATCCCGGGGGTGATGGCGGAGGCCTGCGTGCCGGTGACCGTCGAGGGTCGGTCGATCGGCGCGCTCAACGTCGAGTCGCTGAGCTCCCTGCCGCCCGGGACGCTCGAGCTCCTCCGCGACTGCGCGGACCTGCTCGGTCGGCGGCTCCGCGTCCTCGGCTGGAGGGGCCGGGAGACGCCCTGGCGGCGCGCCGCGCAGGCCGCAGTGTCGATCTCCAAGCTGACCCTCGAGCTGCACACTCCCGAACGGGCCCTCGACGCGCTCCGAGCGGCCTCGGGGATGGACTCGGTCTGCCTCGTCCGCGCGGGCGGCGGCGCTCCGGAGGTCGTCTCGGCCTCCGGTGCGCTCGGTGCCGTCCTGGCTCGGCTTTCCGAGCACGAGCTCGTCGCACTGGCCGGCCTCGTCGTCGATGTCAGCTCCTGCTACACCGCGAACGACGCCACCGGTCGGGGCTTCGTCGGGACCGAATCGCTACGCGCCTCGGCGCGGGCGATCGTGGTCCTGCCGCTGCGTTCGGGCGGCGACGACCTCGGCTTCGTGGTGCTGGCGAGCTCCACGCCGCGCGCGCTCACCGGCGACGAGGTCGAGCCGCTCGAGGTGCTGACCGGCCTGCTCGCGGCGACGTTCAGCGCTTCGGATCTCCTCGACCGCCTGCGACGCCAGGCGGTCGAGGACAGCGCCGGCTGCCACGGCCACGCCGGCGCGCGGCCTCCCGGCTCAGGTCTTCACCCCGAGGGTCATCGTGGCGACGTGCCCGCCACCTCCTCGTAGGGCGGTCAGCCTCACGATCGCGCCCGAGCCTCCGACCTGCCGGTAGATCGAGTTCTTCTGCGTCGGTCGTGTCCGGCGGCCGTGCGCCCGGTACGGCGCGGCGCGATAGACGGCGGGTACCAGCCGGGATAGATCGTGTCGAAGACAACCACTCCCTCCCCGTTGCTCTGCTGGTGTCTCGCCTCGGACCACCGCTCTGCCGCCGTCCGGGCGGCGCTCGCGATGATCGTCGGTGCGGCGCCGGCTAGGCGGCGATGAGCTCCCGCTCCGTGGCGCCCGCCTCGACGGACGAGGCCGAGGCCGAGCCGGTGACCGGACCGGCGTCACGGGCCATCACCCACACGAGCGGGACGACCGCGACGGCGATTGCGAGCAGCATGACGGGAATGGAGATCGCTAGCAGCATCATGGTCGTCGGCAGGCGAACCGGCCGTACCGTTCCTTTCTCAAAGGGATCGCTCGGGCTTACGAGACCACTATCGGTCGCTCGTCCGAACGCGCCGCGAGGGCTCGCTGAGAGTCAGCGGAGAGTCGTGACGACGGGCGCCGGGGACGCGCCCATCTGCGTCGTCGCCCGACACCCGCCGACGCCGTCGACGCGGCCCTCAGGCTCCGGGCTCTCAGGCACGGCGTGCACGGTGGCACCTGTCACGGCTTGTCGTGTCGGGGTGTTCGCAGAGGGTGCTCCGGTTCCTCCGATGACACCGTCAGGCCCGACGGGCCGCCGGAGTCCGGCGTGGGAACCTCGCTCGCTCCGGCAGGCTCGGCCGGAGTGACTCGCGAGCAACGCGACCGGCCGCGCAGGACGACCGGCGTTCGCTCAGGAGGCAGCGAAGTAGACCTTCATCGGATCGAAGTAGTGCTCCTGCCACCCACCGTTCTCGTAACCGAGGTGGCCGTCGGGCACATTGCTGTGGCGCAGGGTGATCCTCGTGGCCTGCTCGACAGGTTCGAGGTCGACCTCGATGCGGGAGTCCTCGTCGCTCCCGGAGAACTCCGAGGTCCGCCACGACTGGACGATGCGGCGCCCCGGATCGAGCGCGAGCGTGACGCCAGTGATGTACCCGTCCCAGGCCGTGAAGGCGCCGCCCACCGCGGGGTCGACCTCCGCGGGGCCGCCGGTCATCGCGCTGTGTCCTCCGCTGTCCATCCAGGCGTCGTACACGGCCTGCGGCGCGGCAGGCAGCATGTCGGACACGGTGAAGGCGTACGACATCTCGGGCCCCCTCTTCTCTCTCGCCCGCTGCCGGCCGTCACCGGGCCTTTTGCCACCGGGCGACCACGATCAGGGCGCATCGCCCCGTTCGAGCCTTGTTTAGTTGACTCTTACGAAAGACTGAGCTTACACTCGCCACGTGGACGGGGCGTCGAAGGCGCTGGCCGAGCACCGCCGGCGGGAGATCGCCGCCTCGTCTGGTCGGAGGAGCGGGCGGTCGCCGACATCGGCTCGTGCTTCCAGGAGATCAGCCGCCCCACGCTTGCCCAGCGCCTCGCGTGCTGCGCTCGTTGCACCGGGGACTGCCTAAAGAGAGCGAGACCGACATGCCCGACAACGTCAAGACGTGGCAGATGATCCATTCGGAGCGGAACGCACTGGCGGACACGCTGGCGGGACTCTCGCCGGAGCAGTGGTCCAGCCCGTCCCTGTGCGCAGGATGGACGGTGAAGCTCGCCGCGGCGCACGTCGTGGCCGGTGCGGAGCAGACGGTGCTCGGCTTCTTCAGCGGCATGGCTGCGAACGGCTTCCGCTTCAACACGATGATGGACCGAGACGCGCGTCGCCTCGGGGCGCTCAGTACCGGCGAGATCGTGGAGCGGTTGCGTGCCCGCACCACCACGACCAACCGCCCACCGGCGACCGTCGTGACGGTGCTCGGCGAGGTGGTCATCCACGGCGAGGACATCCGCGAGGCGCTCGGCCTGCAGGGGACGACCCCCGCCGACGCCACGCTCGCCTGCCTCGACCTGTACAAGGGAGCGAACTTCCCGCTCGGATCGAAGAAGCGGATCGACGGCCTGCGGCTCGTGGCGACCGACGCCGACTGGTCCCACGGTTCCGGCCCCGAGGTCTCGGGCCCCGCGATGTCGCTGCTCCTCGCCATGACCGGGCGCCGGGTCGCCGCCGACGGGCTCGGCGGCACGGGGAGCGGAGGTGCTTCGCGGCCGACTGGCCGGTGCGAGCGGCGTCACGTCGGCGTGACGGCGGCGTCCCGCGGACACTCCGGAGGAGCCCGGTGGCGGGTTCACCGCCGAGCGCTGCACGGCCGCGCCATCCTGGACCGAGGACGAGCCGCGCCCGGGACCACCGGGAGCGACTGCTGGAGATAGGACGGTCACGGCCCGGCCGGTCGGTGCTCCGTCTCGTGCTCCGCCCACTCGGCCCACTCGATCAGCGCCGCGGCGGTGCGGATCCCGCTCTCGAGGGCGATGCGCCCGAACCGGTCGAAGCCACTGTCGGACCAGGGCAACTCGTCGCGTAGCTGCTCTAGGTGATCGAGCCACCCCCGGTACGCGGCGGCCTCCTTCCTCAGGTACCCCCGCGCCTCATCGGGATCGAGCGTCCGCAGGAAGAAGACACGTAGCAGCGCCTCGCTTCGCGGCGCTCGCACCGGCGGGACCTCGACGAGCCAGTGCCTCAGCTCCGCGCGGCCGGCCTCGGTGATGCCGTAGGTCTTGCGGTGGCGGCCTCCCTCCTCGACGACCTCGACGCGGCCGTCCCGAGCGAGCTTGTTGAGCTCGGGAGAGAGCTGGCTCTGGCTCGCGGGCCAGACGTTCACCAACGAGTTGTCGAACCTGCGCAGCAGGTCATAGCCGGAGGCGGGACCGTCGGCGAGCAGTCCGAGGAGGCCGTGGCGGAGGCTCATGCGGCATCTTCCTACGCGGCAGTCGGTCTTGACATGTCCAACATGACATGTCGGGCTAGACATGGCCCGGTTGCAGGCCAGCAGGGCCGGCTTCGACCTGCGCAGCGCAAAGGCGCTCGCTGCCCCCGGGGTTCTCGGGGCCGGCGGCCGACTAGCCATCGATTGGGGCAAACAGGCCAGGGATCCGGTGCACGCAGCCACGGCCCGGCGGATCAGGCGTGTTCCTCGAGCCCGAAGAGTCTCCGCAATCCCTCGGTGAACAGGACCGCTCCGCCCCTCGCGGGGTGGCGGACGGCGTCGCATCCGGGACCGAGGCGCCGCTCGGCGACCCGGCCGACCGCCACGGCACGGCGCCCGTCGATCACGGTCTTCAGGAATCCGGCCCCGAGCTCGACCTCGTGGCGCCTCGGGCTCCGGTTCGTCATCGGGTCGTCGCCGGCCTGGGGATGCGTCGGCACCGCGTTCCAGAGGATCACCTCGTCCTCGAGGCCGAACGAGGCGAGCGCCCGGTGCACGACCGACGCGGAGAGCTCGCTCACTGTGCCGACGCCGAGCTGACGGACGCTCGTGAAGGCGATCCCCGACAGGCGGCATCCGCGGTATCCGGCAGCCTCGCCGACCAGCACCACGTCCGCGTTCGCCCACCGCGGCGTCAGATAGCGGCGGAGCCGGTCCAGACGAGCCGGACCCTCGCCAACTTCGGCGTACTGGTTGAAGGTGTCGCCGATGTGCGCCACGGCAAGGCGCTGCAGCAGCGCGTCGACGGCCGGCTCGGGGCGCTCGACCTCCGGCAGGGCGAGCTCGGGCGCTCCGCCCCGTGCGGGCGTCGTCGGGTCGTCGGTCGTCGTCACGCTAGGAAGTCCTCCGCTCGCTCGACGTGGTCGGACCGAAGACCCCGCGGCACGAACAGCATGCCCGCGTCACCCGGGCGAGCCCCGTCGGACGCCGCCCCGCTGCGCTCGCTCGCGCCACGGCGGGCGCGAACGTGCGCCCGCGGAACCGACGGGGTGCGGAGACACCTGGCCACGCGCCCCGGTGTTCGAACACTCCGGTTTGGCGCCTCCCTGGCACGACCGGCCGGTGCTGACCAACCGGCATGCCGCCCGGCTCAGCTCGCTCCGCGGGGGCAGGTGCGCGGCGAGGGAGGAGATCGCCGACGCCGAGCTGGCGCCGCCGCCGCCGCAGAGCGTGGCATCCGAGTCGTCGACGTCTGGATGTCGACGGCTGGATGCTGCGCAAGTGGATGCTCGGACCGCTCTCGTTCGCCACCTCGGACAACCCGTGCCTCGGGCACGACCGTCAGGCGAAGCTGATCGGATAGCGGTGCGCCCACGGGGACGGTTCTCGGAGATCGTCGAGTCGGAGTGGAGCGCCTCGTGCCCGGCGATCGTCCGAGCCAATGCGGTGCTCGTCCCGGCCACGGTGCGCGTCCGGCCCTCGAGGGGTCGCGCCGACGTGCCGCGGGGCGGCGGCCGATTCCACCGCAGCCTCGGTGACCCGGGCGTCGTCGTCACCGGGACGAGTGCAATCGCCGAGATCCTCGCCGCCTGTGACCGCCACCACGTCACCGTCGATCACGGAATCCACCGGCTCGGCTTCTTTCGGCACCCGACGCACCTGGTCCCTTCCGGCTCTGCTCCTCGGATCTCACCTGCTGCACGCGACGAAGGGCCGGCCATCCAGGGACCTGACCACAGCGAGGCCTGCGCAGGACGGCAATCCATGACTCGGCGGCGAGGAGCACCGGAGCGGGTTTCCCGCAGCGCCTCCGGCGCCCCTCGCCTTCACGGGGGCGAACCTACGACGCTCGACTGTGCAGGGCCTGGAGACCGGATGGCAATCCCCTGAGGCATCGAGAGGTCGGGATCCTCGATCGATCGGCCAGAGCAGTAGAGGCCGACCGGGTGATGCTCTTCGCGCAGCTGGTCCTCCGGACGTCGCCTCATCCGACGTATACCAAGCCGCCGCATGGACTCCCTGCATGCTCTGCGCAACCGACTCTTGACTGTGAGCGGTCTGTGCATCAGGATCACGCCGTTCGCGGTCTGCCGAGCGACGATGGCTTGGTGCAACGCGCAACTCCGACAACGAAGGGGACCGTGACGTGACCACCACATCGACACCACGCGTCTGGCCGGCGGCCCGGCGCCTCACCGCGACGATCGCGCTCGGCGTGTTCGCCGCCTCGGCGGTCGCGCTCGGCGCCTCAGGCGCCTCCGTGCTCCCGGCGAAGAAGCCGTCGCCACCGCCGTTCAGCACGCTCGAGAAGTCGCTGCAGGCCGAAGAGCACCTGACGTTCAAAGTGACCTATACGACGCACGGGTCGGGCCAGTCGACGACGCTCGTCTTCGAGCAGCGACCGCCGGACGCCCGCTTCGGCACATCTCAGGGCTTCGTGCTCGAGCTCAACGGCAAGACCTACTACTGCGGGTCGACCTCCGGCCATCCGGTCTGCCTCACGACGAGCGCCAACCCGTTGCTGGGACTCGAGGGACTGTTCAGCCCGGCGAGCGTCGTCACCGAGCTGAAGACGCTGCAGACCGAGATCGCGGCGAAGATCGCCGGCGTGAAGGTCTCGACCTCTGAGAAGACCTTCGCCGGTCAGGCTTCTACGTGCATCAGCGTCTCGGTGAAGTCACAGGGCTACGAGTACTGCGTGACCAACGCCAAGGGCATCCTCGCCTACGGCGGGAGCTCGACGGGCTACGTCGAGATGACGGCGTACGCGTCCTCGGCGCCGGCGAGCGACTTCGCGCTGCCGAAGGGCGCGACGATCACGTCCGGGTAGGCGGGCCTGGCGCTCGCCCTCGCGGGACGCGTGCGGTGCTGCCGGTACTGACGACTCGCCAGGTCAGCGCCTTAAGGCCCGGCCGGATCCGGGACATGCGACGCCGGCCCGGGACCTGGCGGCGAGGAGCACCGGAGGGGGCTTGCCGCAGCGGCCCCGGTGCTCCTCGCCGCCACGGGCGTGACCCTACGGCTCGCTGCTGTGCTGGGCCTGGAGGCCCGATCGGGACGGCCTGAGGCTTGCGCGACCGGTTGCTCGCCGCGCCCCGACGCGACACCTTCCGGCTCGGAGCGTGGCCGAGACGAACCGGCGACGGTCGTCGGACCTCGGCGCGCGGCGCGACCAGGACCATGCGGCGGTCCCGGCCGGTACCGTGGCACCGGGAACGTGCGCCTGCATCGTCTAGCCGTGGGTCGAGGACGGTCGAGGGCCCCAGGGCGCGCCTACGCCGCGTTCCGGGTTGTCGCCAGGCGCGAGCGACGGCGACCGGCTCGTCCATCGACGGCAGCGGGGAGACGGCCGATGAAGGTCAGGATCGGGATCGGAACCGGCGCGGCAACGATGGACGCACCGCGACTCGAGTCGTTGGGCGACGACCTCATCGAGCTGGGCTTCGACTCGCTGTGGCTGCCCGAGGTGCTCACCGCGCCAAACGTCGATCCGCTCGTCGGTCTGGCGTGGGCCGGTTCGCACAATCCCGGGCTGAAGCTCGGCACCACGATGCTGCTGCCGGGACGCAACCTCGTGCGTCTGGCGAAGCAGACCGCGGTGCTCGACTCGCTCTCAAACGGGCGGCTCCTGCTGACCTTCGTTCCCGGACTGCCCCGAGGAGCCGAGCGCACCGCGGTCGGCGTACCCCCCGACCAGCGAGGGATTGCGATCGACGAGGCCCTCCCGGTGCTCCGCCGGCTGTGGGCCGGCGAGCAGGTGAGCTACCACGGGCCGGCGGGGAGCTTCGAGGACGCGACCATCTCACCGCTCCCCGTCCAGCGGCCGCTCGAGGCGTGGCTCGGCGGCACCGCGCCAGCGGCGCTCAGGCGGTGCGGACGGCTGGCCGACGGCTGGCTCCCCGCGATGTGCACCCCGGAGGAGGTTGCCGAAGGCCGCAAGGTCGTCGACGGGGCCGCCGAGGAGGCCGGGCGGCAGATCAGTCCCGAGCACTTCGGGGTGAGCATCGGCTACGCCCGACAACGCCTGGACGACCGGGTCCGCGACGCGTTGCGCGCCCGGTCCAAGGGCCGCCCGGTGGAGGAGCTCGTCCCGGTCGGCCTCCCGGCCCTTCGCGAGCTGCTCGAGCGCTTCATCGCCGTCGGCTTCTCGAAGTTCGTCCTTCGGCCGCTCGAGTCACCTGCGGACTGGCGCGACGAGCTCGAGCGCCTGGCGTCCTCGGTCGGGGATCTCCAGAGCTGAGGAATTTGGGCACGCGTCGCAGTGTCGTCGCTCGGGCCGAACCGGCAGAACCCCACCAGCTGCGTGGCGCGGCCTTCCTCGGCCAGACCCCGGATCCGGCCCGCACTACTCCCAGAAGTCGATCGAGGCCTGCGGATCGGTCGTCGCGCTCCAGAACTCGGTGAGCCTGCCGTCGCGCATGTGGTTCACGTTCGCCACCGGGATCTCGATCGACTTCCCGGCCCGCGAGGCATAGAGGGTGCAGAGCGCCGCCACGTGCTCGTCGTTTCCCACCACGTCGTGGAGGTCGAGCCGGAAGGTCCCACCCGTCTCCTGGGCGAGCGTGAGGAAGTACGCGAAGACGGCGTCCCGGCCGACGTAGTCGCCGCTCAGCGGGCCGGCGCCGGAGACGTGCCAGACGACGTCGTCGGCGATCAGGTCGGAAAGCGCGGCGAGATCGCCCTTCGCGAAGGCTTCGTAGCCACGCCGGGTCAGTTCCGCGTTCGGGTGCTCTGCCATGGCGATCTCCCCCTCGGTAGTCGATACCGTCGTGCAACTTGTGCGGACGCTACCCCACCGGCTGGTGCTCTGCAGCACGTACCGCACGCCGCCGACGCGGGGAAGGCAGGGGGTATCGATGCACAGCACCGAACCCGGGCGCAGACGATTGCTTCGTGACCGGCCTCGAGTCGACAGATCCGCCAGCAGCCGTCGAGGTTCGCTCTTCCGGAGGGAGCCGTGGGAACGGCCGACGGGCTGCCGATGACCGGACGGGACAGACGAAACGCACGACGTGCACGAGAGATTCGATCGGCAGAGCCTCGAGCCTGCGCGACGAGGGCCCATGGCCATAGGATCTCCCGGCGTGCCGGAACCCTCCTCCGTTGCTGTCGATCACGCCGGGCAGGATCAGGCCCCACCCGACGCGCCCCATCGTGCCGCCTACTTCTCAATGGAAGTCGGGCTCAGTGATGAGCTGCCGACGTTCAGCGGTGGACTTGGCGTGCTGGCGGGCGATTACCTGAGATCGGCAGCCGATCTACGGTTGCCGATCGTCGCGGTGACCCTTCTCTACCGACAGGGCTACTTTCGCCAGCAGATCGACGAGTCCGGCCAGCAGATCGAGCACCCGATCGAATGGTCGCCGGATCGCCTCCTCGAACGACTCGACGCCACGATCGGCGTTCTCGTCAACGGCCGCGAGGTGGCGGTCGGCGTATGGCGGCTCGTGCTCCGAGGTGACAGCGGCGGCACGGTCCCCGTCTACTTCCTCGACACCGATCTCGCGGAGAACGCACAGGAGGACCGAGCGATCACCGACGTGCTCTACGGCGGCGACAACGAGCACCGGATCAGGCAGGAAGCGGTGCTCGGCCTCGGTGGCGTCGCGATGCTTCGCCGGCTCGGGCACCTCGACATCGGCACGTTCCACATGAACGAGGGCCACGCGGCGCTGTTGACCCTGGCGCTCCTGGATGAGCAGGTCGGCCCGCACGACCGCGTGGTCGAGCCCGGAGACATCGACGCCGTCCGCGGGCGCTGTGTCTTCACGACGCATACGCCGGTGCCCGCCGGCCACGACCGCTTCGACGCCGCGCTCGCGAAGTCGGTGCTCGGCGACCGGCGGGTCGCGCAGCTGGAGCAGCTCGGGCTCCTCGAGCACGGCGAGCTCAACATGAGCGAGCTCGGCATTCGCTGCTCTCGCTACGTCAACGCCGTGTCGAGACGGCACCGAGAAGTCTCTCAGAGAATGTTCCCAGCGACCCACGTCGATTCGATCACCAACGGGGTCCATCTACGCGACCTGGGCGGTGCCGACCACCGTTGAGCTCTTCGACACCCACCTGCAGGGCTGGCGGGGCGACAGCGCCATGTTGCGCTATGCGTCGGTCATCCCGCTCGACGAGATTGGCCTCGCGCACGCCGAGGCCAAGCGGCGGTTGCTCGACGAGGTGGCCCGGAGGACCGGTCGCATCCTCGACCCGTCGGCCCTCACGATCGGTCTTGCCCGCCACGCCACGCGCTACAAGCAAATCGACCTCCTCTTCACCGATCTCACACGCCTCCGGGATCTTGCCAAGCGGTCGGGCCCCCTGCAGGTGATCTGCAGTGGGAAGGCCCATCCCAAAGACGAACAGGGAAAGGCCTTGCTGCGGAGGGTCGTCGCCGCCGCGAGCGAGCTGGGCGACGTCGTGCCGGTCGTCGTGCTCGAAAACTACAACCTCGGCCTCGCCACGCTTCTGTGTTCCGGGACCGACGTCTGGCTGAACACCCCGGCACCACCGAACGAGGCTTCGGGAACGAGCGGGATGAAAGCGGCGCTGAACGGTGTGCCGAGCCTGAGCGTGCTCGACGGTTGGTGGGTCGAGGGCTGCGTCGAGGGCGTGACCGGCTGGGCCATCGGCGAGGATCCCGATGCTGACGGCGCCGACCGTCGACAAGGGCGCGAAGTCCACGACCGTGACGTCGGGGCGCGTAGCGAGGCAAGCAAGATGGCGGTCGCGCTCTACGACAAGCTCGAGCGCGTCGTCGCCCCCCTCTTCCACACCGATGAAGCTGGTTACCGGTCCGTGATGCGCAACGCCATCGCGCTCAACGGCTCCTTCTTCTCGACGGACCGGATGGTCCGGGAGTACACGCTGAACGCCTACCGCTGGCCCCCTGCGGCGACCTGCTAGTTGCCGCCTGGGGGCGCTCCTCGAGATTGAGATGGGGCTTCGCAGGACCGGATCGGCACCCTTCTGCGCGTCACGGCACCTGGCGTTTCCGACCGCCGTCGAGATGTGGCCGTCCGGCGACCTCCTGGACGACCCGAGGACTCCGGCCGCCCGGCTCACTGACGATGCAGTGCGGCAGGCGAGGCAGCTCAACCGGCATCGGGCGGGGCGCCTCGCGGCGGCACAGAGCCGACGCGAACCACCGACCGGCACGTTGGATCACCGGATCGAAACAGTTCCTGACGGTGAGAGCGCCCTCGACGATATCGGCGCTGCGCAGCGCGCTAGTGCATCCTCGCGTTAATGACAGTGATGTGCTTTGCTGGAGCCATGAGACTCGAGCCCTTGAAGCTCCGGCGTGGTGATCGGTCGCGCCTGGAGGCCATCACGCGGTCGGGGACGGTCGAGGCGCGCACCGCCAAGCGGGCGCGCATCGTCTTGTTGGCGGCCGACGGCTGGTCGAACCGGGACATCGCCGACACGGTCGACATGCACTACAACCAGGTGGGCATCTGGCGGAAGCGCTACAGCGAGCTGGGCTTGGCCGGTCTCGAGGACGAGGAACGCCCGGGACGACCCCACGTCTATGGCCATGACGACGTGCTGTTGCTGGTGAAGCTCGTGACGGAGCCGCCGCCGGACAACGCCTCGCGCTGGACGATGGAGGCCCTCGCTGGCGCGATGGCGGCCCACGGCGTGGCGATGTCGGCGTCCCAGGCCTGGCGCATCTGCCGGGCGCTCGACTTGAAGCCCTGGCAGGTCGAGAGCTGGATGACGAGCCACGATCCCAACTTCTGGGAGAAGGCCTCCGACGTCTGCGGGCTCTACCTCGATCCCCCGACCAACGCCGTGGTCTGGAGCGTCGACGAGAAGTCGGGCATGCAGGCGAAGTCGCGCGTCAACCCCACCAGGCCGGCTATCCCGGGCACCCCCGTGCGCCGGGAGTTCGAGTACAAGCGCAACGGAACCGCCGTGTTATTCGCCGCCCTCGACGTCCATGACGGCGGGGTTGCCGGATGGGTCACCGACTCGACGAGGTCGGAGAACTTCGTCGACTTCCTCGCCGATCTCGTGCGGCTCACGCCTGCGGGACTCGACCTGCACTGCATCGCCGACAACCTCTCGGCCCACAAGACCGACGCGGTCGCCACCTTCTTGGCCGGGCATCCCCACGTGCACATCCATTACACGCCCACCCACGCGAGCTGGCTGAACCAGGTGGAGCTGTTCTTCTCGATCTTGGAGCGCAGGCTGTTGCGACGAGGCGAGTTCGCCTCGATCGACGAGCTGGCCGAGCGGGTCATCACCTTCATCAAGGACTACAACCGACGAGCGGCGCCGTTCCGATGGACCTACGACGGCCGCCCGCTACAGGTCGCGTAAGTCACAATGACTTACGCGCGGGAGCACTAGCGTGATCGGCCCGGCCACACGGGAACGGCCCGAGATCGATCTCGTCACTCGGTCCACCCGAAACTCGGGACATTTGTCCCTACCGGCCCGCCTCGCGGCGTGGCTTGATGTGCGTCGGCGCCGAACCGCCCGGGAGGACCATGGTGACAGTGGAGCGATCGTCGCGAACGGTTGAGGCAGATGCGACGCAGGTCTCAGACCTGCCCCACCAGGACGTGGCGCCGGTGCTCACGCGCGACAAGGGCGCTGCGCCTGCCGGCGCGCCGCACGGGCTCCGGCGCCTCCATTACGACGTCGGCGATCGACCCTTCCTCGTGCTCTTCGAGCTGACGCGCGCGTGCGATCTCGCGTGCAGACACTGCCGAGCCGAGGCGACGCGGGAACCCGACACCGACGAGCTGACGACCGACGAGATCCTCGCCGTGCTCGACGACCTCGCCTCGCTCGGATCGCCACGGCCGATCGTCGTCTTCACTGGCGGCGATCCGCTCATGCGTCCCGACCTACTCGAGCTCGTCCGACACGCGACGAGCTCCCAGCTCACGGTCGCGATCTCCCCCGCCGGAACGCCACGCGCTGCGCTGCCGCTCATGCGCGAGCTCCGCGACGCGGGGGTGGCCACGGTCTCGTTCTCCCTCGACGGAGCGAGTCCCGCGACCCACGATCACTTCCGCCAGACCCAGGGCTCGTTCGGCTGGACCGTCGCTGCCTGCACGTCCGCTCGACGAGCTGGATTGCGGGTGCAGCTGAACACGACCGTGACGGCCGAAACGGTGGCTGAGCTGCCGGAGATGATCGCCCTGGCCCTCCGGCTCGGCGTCAGCCTCTGGAGCGTATTCTTCCTCGTGCCGACCGGCCGGGGCCGCGACCTGCGGGCACTGTCCGCGAGTGACACCGAGGACGTCCTCGAGTTCCTCTATGACGCGGCGACAATCATCCCATTGAAGACCACCGAAGCGCCGCAGTACCGCAGAGTCGTGTTGAACCACGGCTCCTCGTCGAGCTCGGACCCGCGTGACCGGGGTGCCCTCTACTGGGATCTCCATCGACGCCTTGAGGCACTCGGTCTCCCCGAGCGAGGATCGGGGGGGCGCCCCGCCGTCGCGGATCCGGCCGTCGGCCGGCGCCGTCCACCGCTGGTCGTCGGGGACGGGCGCGGCGTCGTCTTCGTCTCCCACCGCGGCGACGTCCAGCCGAGCGGCTTCCTGCCGCTCGTAGCGGGGAACGTGCGGGACCGACCGCTGACGGAGATCTACTCTGGCTCTAGCCTGCTCCAGTCGCTGCGTGACTCGAATCGGCTTCACGGGCGCTGCGGCCGGTGCGAGTTCCGCGAGGCATGCGGGGGATCTCGCTCGCAGGCCTTCGCCGCGAGTGACGATCCGCTCGGCGACGACCCCCGCTGCCCGTATGTCCCCGGTGGTGCGCTCCGTGAGCCCGGCCGTCGCGAGTCGATTGTGCGTGGCGCCGTCGCCCAGCGCGTTGCGATGAGTCGCGGCCAGCAGTCTGCGTCACGGCCGGCTGTTCAGAAGCTGACTTTGTTCCAGGTGACGCCGGCGTCGCGTGTCCGAAGGAGCTGGTTCACGCTGCCCTGGCCTGGTTCGCCAAGCACAACCCAGCCCACCGTCCGGCTCACGTAGGACAGGGAGCTCAGCGGCGGACCGCCGCCGGAACCTTTGACCTCCTCGACGAACCAGGTCTTCCCACCGTCATTCGAGCGGTCGAGCCAACTCGCGCTCGAGGCGGTGGCGAGGGTCACGACAATGCTGCGGGACGGCGGCACGGCGATCGTGCCGCCGACACCGGCGAGCGGCGCCTGCCCGGCCAGGACCACCGTCTTGCCGCCGCTCGCAGAGCTCAGCACCTCTTTGCTCATGTTTCCCGCGGCACCGGGACCGGTGCAGAAAAACACGACGTAGGAGGAGCTGGCCGCCGCGATGCTCGCCAGGCTGTAGTCGGTCCCCGGGCAGTGGAACGGGTACCGGTTCCAGTGGAGGCCGTCAGCGGTCGTCCACAGCTGCGTGCTGGTGCCGAACCAGGCCGCCCGGCCGGACACCGCGAGGGTGCCCCATGTACCTGTCACGCCGATGACCGGGGCCCACGCCTCCCGACCTACCGGGCTGCTGAACTGTTCCCGGAGGGTGGCGCCACTGGAGAGGTAGCCACTCGGCGCGCTGACCGCATACGCGGTCCCCGAGGAAGCAGCCATCCCGCGACGGCCCCGCCAATGGAGAGCTTGCGCCACTGCGCGCCGCCGTCATGAGTTGACCACAGCCCAGGCCCCCACAGCCACCCATCCTGCTGGCTGGCAAACACGACGCTGCTCACCGTCGAGGGCTGGGTGTCAACGCCGGTCGAAAACTGACCCCTTTCCACCGGCGGGCTCAACCAGTCATTGCAACGAGTTCGGCGAGCTTCTCTGATGGTTTCATGAATCCGAGCGTCTCGCGGGGACGGTTGTTGAGACTGGCGGCGAAGCGGGCGAGGTCCTCCGCGCTGTGGAGGGATAGGTCGGTTCCTTTCGGCATGTACTGACGGAGGAGCCCGTTCGTGTTCTCGTTCGATCCGCGCAGCCACGGGCTGTGCGGATCGCAGAAGTAGACCTGGACGCCGGTCGAGACGGTGAAGGCGGCGTGGGCCGACAGCTCCTTGCCCTGGTCCCAGGTGATCGAGCGGACGAGCTCTGCGGGGAGGGTGGCGATCGCCTGTCGCATCGCCTCGTTGACCTTCTCTGCCTCGCGGCCATCGGGAAGATGGAGCAGCAGCAAGAAGCGGGTCGTGCGCTCGACGAGGGTCCCGACGGCGGAACGGCCGCCCTTGCCGATGATGAGATCGCCCTCCCAGTGGCCGGGAACCGCCCGGTCGGCGACCTCGGCAGGACGCTCGGAGATCATCACCATGTTCGGGATGTGCCCGCGACGCTCGACCCGCCCCTGCGGGCGGCGCTGCGCTCTCCCGGTCCGCAGGCACCGGGAGAGCTCCCGGCGCAGCTCACCACGGCCTTGGACGAAGAGGGACTGGTAGATCGTCTCGTGGCTCACCCACATGGTCGGATCGTCTGGGAACTCGATCCGGAGACGTCGGGCGATCTCCTCGGGCGACCACCACTCCTCGAGCCACACCGTGACCTGCGTGCACAGCGGGCCACCGGCGAGCTTCGGGGTCTTCGGACGACGGGCGCGTTCATACGCTCCATGGTGCGCCCTCACGGCTCGGTAGTGGGAACGTCCGCCGTTCGCCTTCACCTCACGAGCGATGGTCGACGGCGCCCGGCCGAGCTGACGGGCGATCGCGCGGAGCGGATCACCGGCTGACAGCCCACGGCTGATCTCCTCACGATCCGCGAGCGACAGGCGCAGTGGGCCCGGTGACCACACGACCTGGCGGGACTCCCGCTTGGCGGGACCGCGTACGACGGACTTCACGGTCGAGCGAGAAACAGCCGATCTCCGCCGCGATCTCCCGGATTGTCCTTCCTTCTCGTCGGAGCCTTCGCGCGTGTTCACGTTGCTGCAACGTCAGGTGCGGTGCCAAGGGAACCTCCCGGTCGAGTCAACTCACAGTCGTTGACTCGCCGAGCTGTTGCGCGGATCCCTTGAGCCCGCCACCGGTCGAAAACTGACCCCCCCCAGGGCCACCGACCGCGCTGCGTAGCTATTCGACGAGCGGCGTCACCTCCTCGAACCCTCGAAGGCGATGCATGTGCTCAGGCGTCGTCGTCACTCGGCACCCTCCCGAGATCCCGGCCCTTCAGCCGGTAGCTGTCGCCTTTCAAGTTGATGACCTCGGCGTGGTGCACCAGGCGGTCGATCATCGCGGCGGCCACGGTGTCGTCGCCGAAGACCTCGCCCCAGCGGCTGAAGGCCTTGTTCGAGCTCACGATCATGCTGGCGCGCTCGTAGCGGGAGCTCACCAGCTGGAAGAACAGGTTGGCGGCCTCGCCCTGGAACGGGATGTAGCCGACCTCATCGATGATGACGAGCGGGAAGCGGCCGAGACGTCGCAGCTCCTCTTGGAGCTTGCCGGCGTCGTGCGCGGCACCGAGTCGGTCCACCCACTCCGCCGCCGTGGCGAAAGCGACCCGGTGTCCGGCCAGACACGCCCTGATGCCGAGCGCGATCGACAGGTGGCTCTTGCCGGTGCCTGGCGGGCCGAGGAACACGGCGTTGGAGCGCGCCTCGATGAAGTCGAGGGCGCCGAGGTGGGCGACGACGTCCTTTCGCACGCTGCGCTGGTGGTCGAAGTCGAAGTCCTCGAGGGTCTTTCGGGCCGGGAAGCGCGCGAGGGAGATGCGGGCCTCGCCGCCGTGGGACTGGCGGGAGGACACCTCGCGCTCGAGACAGGCGGCGAGGAAGTCCTCGTGGCTCCAGGCATCTGCCCGGGCGCGCTCTGCGAGGCGCTCGACCCCGGCGAGCAGCGAGGGGGCCTTCAGCTCCCGGCACAGGTAGGCGAGGTCCCGGGCGCTGCTCACGCCGCACCCGTGGCCCGGTCGTAGATCGCGAGGCTGCGGACCTCGACCTCGTCGTTCGAGGGCTTCGGGATACCAGCGAGTGCACGGGCTTTCTCCCGGGCCCGGTCATGGACCGGGTCCGTGACGGTGACGTGTCTCGCGAGCACCCGCTCGTGGCGGGCCACCACTTCTCTGCCGAGGGTGACGGTGACCTCGGCGTCGTCGACCTTGACGTGCACGCGTCGACCGACGGCCTTGGGGTGCACCGAGTAGTCGTTGGTCTGGTGGCGCACCCAGTGATCGGCCGGGAGCCGCAGGTCGTGGTGCGCGTCCATGTCGGGAAGGACCGGCGGGAGCGCGGTCATCGCGGCGAGGTCCTCGTCGATGCGCTCCGAGGGCCGGCACCGAAGCCCTGAGTGGACCCGCAGGTTGGCCCTCGCCTCCAGCCAGTCGCTGAGCTGGGTGTTGAAGTCGTCGCGGTCGGCGAAGCGCCGCCCGGGCATGAAGCTCGTCTCGAGATAGCCGTTGGTCCGTTCCACGACGCCCTTGCGCTCGGGGTGGCCCTTCGCGAGCACGATCGAGCCCATGCCCAAGGTTCCTTTCAGGCGCAGGTAGCTCTCGGTGTAGATCAAGCGCTTGCCGCGTCTGACCGAGATCGCGGGCTCGCCGTCATAGACACCCATCTTCGGCACCTTGCCGAGCTCGACGAGCAGGTCGAGATGCCCGCCGAGCACGTCGGCGGACTCCTTCGAGCCGATCATGCGCGCGAGAGTCCAGCGCGAGTAGCAGGGCACGCCGACGAGCACCGGCAGCACGGCGGTCTGGCCGTGGCCGACGGGAATCTCGTAGTCGGGGAACCACAGGTCCCACTGGCACAGCTCGCCCGGCTTGTACTCGGTGCGCCCGAAGGCTTGCGGCACCTGATAGGCCGGGCGGAGCTCGGCGACGCGCTCACGAAGCACGGTGATCCCACGCGTCCAGCCGATGCGCTCGGCCACGACCGTCGCCGGCATGTCCGGCGTCACCGCCAAGAGCCGCCGGATCGCCGGCTCGAAGGCGTCCACCGCGGAGCCGCGACCCTCACGCTCGTACTTCGGTGCGTCCTCGGCGCGAAGTGCCGTCCGCACGGTGTTGCGCGCCACGCCGAGCCTGCGGACGATCGCCTTGATGCTCATCCCCTCGGCCCGGTGCAGCCGTCTGATCTCTGCCCATTCCTCCACGTCGATCACATTCCTTCTCCCGGTCGGGCCGCTGTCGGCGGACCAGGATCGAGTCCAAGCCACTGAAAGCGGTGGATCCCCGGGAGAGGGGGTCAGTTTTCAACCGGCGATAGGGGGCGGGCTCAACCAGTCATTGCAACGAGTTCGGCGAGCTTCTCTGATGGTTTCATGAATCCGAGCGTCTCGCGGGGACGGTTGTTGAGACTGGCGGCGAAGCGGGCGAGGTCCTCCGCGCTGTGGAGGGATAGGTCGGTTCCTTTCGGCATGTACTGACGGAGGAGCCCGTTCGTGTTCTCGTTCGATCCGCGCAGCCACGGGCTGTGCGGATCGCAGAAGTAGACCTGGACGCCGGTCGAGACGGTGAAGGCGGCGTGGGCCGACAGCTCCTTGCCCTGGTCCCAGGTGATCGAGCGGACGAGCTCTGCGGGGAGGGTGGCGATCGCCTGTCGCATCGCCTCGTTGACCTTCTCTGCCTCGCGGCCATCGGGAAGATGGAGCAGCAGCAAGAAGCGGGTCGTGCGCTCGACGAGGGTCCCGACGGCGGAACGGCCGCCCTTGCCGATGATGAGATCGCCCTCCCAGTGGCCGGGAACCGCCCGGTCGGCGACCTCGGCAGGACGCTCGGAGATCATCACCATGTTCGGGATGTGCCCGCGACGCTCGACCCGCCCCTGCGGGCGGCGCTGCGCTCTCCCGGTCCGCAGGCACCGGGAGAGCTCCCGGCGCAGCTCACCACGGCCTTGGACGAAGAGGGACTGGTAGATCGTCTCGTGGCTCACCCACATGGTCGGATCGTCTGGGAACTCGATCCGGAGACGTCGGGCGATCTCCTCGGGCGACCACCACTCCTCGAGCCACACCGTGACCTGCGTGCACAGCGGGCCACCGGCGAGCTTCGGGGTCTTCGGACGACGGGCGCGTTCATACGCTCCATGGTGCGCCCTCACGGCTCGGTAGTGGGAACGTCCGCCGTTCGCCTTCACCTCACGAGCGATGGTCGACGGCGCCCGGCCGAGCTGACGGGCGATCGCGCGGAGCGGATCACCGGCTGACAGCCCACGGCTGATCTCCTCACGATCCGCGAGCGACAGGCGCAGTGGGCCCGGTGACCACACGACCTGGCGGGACTCCCGCTTGGCGGGACCGCGTACGACGGACTTCACGGTCGAGCGAGAACAGCCGATCTCCGCCGCGATCTCCCGGATTGTCCTTCCTTCTCGTCGGAGCCTTCGCGCGTGTTCACGTTGCTGCAACGTCAGGTGCGGTGCCAAGGGAACCTCCCGGTCGAGTCAACTCACAGTCGTTGACTCGCCGAGCTGTTGCGCGGATCCCTTGAGCCCG
>CAVXWO010000002.1:0-233889 GCA_963765505.1 uncultured Actinomycetota bacterium | reverse complement strand
CACATCCCGAACATGGTGATGATCTCCGAGCGTCCTGCCGAGGTCGCCGACCGGGCGGTTCCCGGCCACTGGGAGGGCGATCTCATCATCGGCAAGGGCGGCCGTTCCGCCGTCGGGACCCTCGTCGAGCGCACGACCCGCTTCTTGCTGCTGCTCCATCTTCCCGATGGCCTCGAGGCAGAGAAGGTCAACGAGGCGATGCGACAGGCGATCGCCACCCTCCCCGCAGAGCTCGTCCGCTCGATCACCTGGGACCAGGGCAAGGAGCTGTCGGCCCACGCCGCCTTCACCGTCTCGACCGGCGTCCAGGTCTCTTTCTGCGATCCGCACAGCCCGTGGCTCCGCGGATCGAACGAGAACACGAACGGGCTCTTTCGTCAGTACATGCCGAAAGGAACCGACCTATCCCTCCACAGCGCGGAGGACCTCGCCCGCTTCGCCGCCAGTCTCAACAACCGTCCCCGCGAGACGCTCGGATTCATGAAACCATCAGAGAAGCTCGCCGAACTCGTTGCAATGACTGGTTGGGCCCGCCCTTCGCCGGTTGAAAACTGACCCCCTCTCCCGGGGATCCACCGCTTTCAGTGGCTTGGACTCGATCCTGGTCCGCCGACAGCGGCCCGACCGGGAGAAGGAATGTGATCGACGTGGAGGAATCGGCAGGATCAGACGGCTGCACCGGGCCGAGGGGATGAGCATCAAGGCGATCGTCCGCAGGCTCGGCGTGGCGCGCAACACCGTGCGGACGGCACTTCGCGCCGAGGACGCACCGAAGTACGAGCGTGAGGGTCGCGGCTCGCGGTGGACGCCTTCGAGCCGGCGATCCGGCGGCTCTTGGCGGTGACGCCGGACATGCCGGCGACGGTCGTGGCCGAGCGCATCGGCTGGACGCGTGGGATCACCGTGCTTCGTGACCGCGTCGCCGAGCTCCGCCCGGCCTATCAGGTGCCGCAAGCCTTCGGGCGCACCGAGTACAAGCCGGGCGAGCTGTGCCAGTGGGACCTGTGGTTCCCCACTACGAGATTCCCGTCGGCCACGGCCAGACCGCCGTGCTGCCGGTGCTCGTCGGCGTGCCCTGCTACTCGCGCTGGACTCCGCACCACTCGGCTCGAAGGAGTCCGCCGACGTGCTCGGCGGGCATCTCGACCTGCTCGTCGAGCTCGGCAAGGTGCCGAAGATGGGTGTCTATGACGGCGAGCCCGCGATCTCGGTCAGACGCGGCAAGCGCTTGATCTACACCGAGAGCTACCTGCGCCTGAAAGGAACCTTGGGCATGGGCTCGATCGTGCTCGCGAAGGGCCACCCCGAGCGCAAGGGCGTCGTGGAACGGACCAACGGCTATCTCGAGACGAGCTTCATGCCCGGGCGGCGCTTCGCCGACCGCGACGACTTCAACACCCAGCTCAGCGACTGGCTGGAGGCGAGGGCCAACCTGCGGGTCCACTCAGGGCTTCGGTGCCGGCCCTCGGAGCGCATCGACGAGGACCTCGCCGCGATGACCGCGCTCCCGCCGGTCCTTCCCGACATGGACGCGCACCACGACCTGCGGCTCCCGGCCGATCACTGGGTGCGCCACCAGACCAACGACTACTCGGTGCACCCCAAGGCCGTCGGTCGACGCGTGCACGTCAAGGTCGACGACGCCGAGGTCACCGTCACCCTCGGCAGAGAAGTGGTGGCCCGCCACGAGCGGGTGCTCGCGAGACACGTCACCGTCACGGACCCGGTCCATGACCGGGCCCGGGAGAAAGCCCGTGCACTCGCTGGTATCCCGAAGCCCTCGAACGACGAGGTCGAGGTCCGCAGCCTCGCGATCTACGACCGGGCCACGGGTGCGGCGTGAGCAGCGCCCGGGACCTCGCCTACCTGTGCCGGGAGCTGAAGGCCCCCTCGCTGCTCGCCGGGGTCGAGCGCCTCGCAGAGCGCGCCCGGGCAGATGCCTGGAGCCACGAGGACTTCCTCGCCGCCTGTCTCGAGCGCGAGGTGTCCTCCCGCCAGTCCCACGGCGGCGAGGCCCGCATCTCCCTCGCGCGCTTCCCGGCCCGAAAGACCCTCGAGGACTTCGACTTCGACCACCAGCGCAGCGTGCGAAAGGACGTCGTCGCCCACCTCGGCGCCCTCGACTTCATCGAGGCGCGCTCCAACGCCGTGTTCCTCGGCCCGCCAGGCACCGGCAAGAGCCACCTGTCGATCGCGCTCGGCATCAGGGCGTGTCTGGCCGGACACCGGGTCGCTTTCGCCACGGCGGCGGAGTGGGTGGACCGACTCGGTGCCGCGCACGACGCCGGCAAGCTCCAAGAGGAGCTGCGACGTCTCGGCCGCTTCCCGCTCGTCATCATCGATGAGGTCGGCTACATCCCGTTCCAGGGCGAGGCCGCCAACCTGTTCTTCCAGCTGGTGAGCTCCCGCTACGAGCGCGCCAGCATGATCGTGAGCTCGAACAAGGCCTTCAGCCGCTGGGGCGAGGTCTTCGGCGACGACACCGTGGCCGCCGCGATGATCGACCGCCTGGTGCACCACGCCGAGGTCATCAACTTGAAAGGCGACAGCTACCGGCTGAAGGGCCGGGATCTCGGGAGGGTGCCGAGTGACGACGACGCCTGAGCACATGCATCGCCTTCGAGGGTTCGAGGAGGTGACGCCGCTCGTCGAATAGCTACGCAGCGCGGTCGGTGGCCCTGGGGGGGGTCAGTTTTCGACCGGTGGCGGGCTCAAGGGATCCGCGCAACAGCTCGGCGAGTCAACGACTGTGAGTTGACTCGACCGGGAGGTTCCCTTGGCACCGCACCTGACGTTGCAGCAACGTGAACACGCGCGAAGGCTCCGACGAGAAGGAAGGACAATCCGGGAGATCGCGGCGGAGATCGGCTGTTCTCGCTCGACCGTGAAGTCCGTCGTACGCGGTCCCGCCAAGCGGGAGTCCCGCCAGGTCGTGTGGTCACCGGGCCCACTGCGCCTGTCGCTCGCGGATCGTGAGGAGATCAGCCGTGGGCTGTCAGCCGGTGATCCGCTCCGCGCGATCGCCCGTCAGCTCGGCCGGGCGCCGTCGACCATCGCTCGTGAGGTGAAGGCGAACGGCGGACGTTCCCACTACCGAGCCGTGAGGGCGCACCATGGAGCGTATGAACGCGCCCGTCGTCCGAAGACCCCGAAGCTCGCCGGTGGCCCGCTGTGCACGCAGGTCACGGTGTGGCTCGAGGAGTGGTGGTCGCCCGAGGAGATCGCCCGACGTCTCCGGATCGAGTTCCCAGACGATCCGACCATGTGGGTGAGCCACGAGACGATCTACCAGTCCCTCTTCGTCCAAGGCCGTGGTGAGCTGCGCCGGGAGCTCTCCCGGTGCCTGCGGACCGGGAGAGCGCAGCGCCGCCCGCAGGGGCGGGTCGAGCGTCGCGGGCACATCCCGAACATGGTGATGATCTCCGAGCGTCCTGCCGAGGTCGCCGACCGGGCGGTTCCCGGCCACTGGGAGGGCGATCTCATCATCGGCAAGGGCGGCCGTTCCGCCGTCGGGACCCTCGTCGAGCGCACGACCCGCTTCTTGCTGCTGCTCCATCTTCCCGATGGCCGCGAGGCAGAGAAGGTCAACGAGGCGATGCGACAGGCGATCGCCACCCTCCCCGCAGAGCTCGTCCGCTCGATCACCTGGGACCAGGGCAAGGAGCTGTCGGCCCACGCCGCCTTCACCGTCTCGACCGGCGTCCAGGTCTACTTCTGCGATCCGCACAGCCCGTGGCTGCGCGGATCGAACGAGAACACGAACGGGCTCCTCCGTCAGTACATGCCGAAAGGAACCGACCTATCCCTCCACAGCGCGGAGGACCTCGCCCGCTTCGCCGCCAGTCTCAACAACCGTCCCCGCGAGACGCTCGGATTCATGAAACCATCAGAGAAGCTCGCCGAACTCGTTGCAATGACTGGTTGAGCCCGCCGTCAGTTTTCGACCGGCGTTGACACCCCTTGACAAACTGCGCTCCTTCATAGATGACTATTTCTCATTCGGTACTGACGCCGGAGTCTCGTTTCATTGGAGGGTTACCGTGGGCGTCATGCTCGAAGGTGTCGCCCGAGGAAGCTCTCTATGAAGCAGCGCGGCGCGGCGCTCGCTGGTTGCTGCGCCCTGCTCACGATGATGGGCGCGATCGGCACCTTGCCAGGTCGGTCCCATTCGAGCGCGGCCAGTGTTCCGAAGAAGGCGACCACTCCGGCCTCATCGACCTTCCTCGGCCCAAACGGAGTCGAGGCGCGCTGGGTCATCAGCGAGAACGCGAAGCGCGGAACGTCCAGCTGGAAGATCCACGGTGCGCCGGCAAGGGGGATCATCGAGGGCTTCGCGAACACGACCTATGCGCAGCGCGGTCAGGTCGTGAAGCTCTATGTCTCGAGCAGTGCGCCGCGTTTCAAGGTCGACGCCTACCGAATGGGCTACTACCAGGGCTACGGCGCCCGGCTCGTCTGGAGCTCCTCGGAGATGAACGGCGTCGTGCAGCCCCCGTGTCCGCTCAGCAAGCCGACGAACATGGTCAGCTGCGACAACTGGAAGCTCTCCCTGTCGGTCACCATCTCCTCTTCGTTCGTGGAAGGTGACTACCTGTTCAAGCTGGTCGGGAGCGGGAACGAGCAGAGCTACGTGCCGCTCACGGTGTGGAACCCGGCGAGCCACGCCACCTACTTTGTGAAGAACGACGTCTTCACCTGGCAGGCGTGGAATCCCTACGGGGGCTACGACTTCTACCAAGGACTCGGATCGTGCGCGCCCACCTATCCGGTGTGCAACCGCGCACGGGTGGTCTCCTATGACCGGCCCTACGCCTACGGCGAGGGGGCCGCCGACTTCCTCGCAGAGGAGCTCCCCCTCATCGAGTTCGCCGAGCGACGCGATCTCGACGTCGCGTACGGCACAGACATGACCGTTGAGCAGCACCCGAACATCCTGAGTAACCACAAAGTGCTGCTGTCGCTCGGCCATGACGAGTGCTGGTCGCTCATCGAACGCGAAGCGGCGCAGTCGGCTGCTGGAAAAGGCTTGAACATCGTCTTCCTCGGGGCAAGCGCGATCCTGCGACACGTGCGGCTCCAGTCCTCGCCCCTCGGTGTAGCGGATCGAGAGCTCGTCGACTACCGGGACTGCTCCGAGGACCCCTTGAACGGCAAGGGGAACCCGCTTCTCGTCACCGGGAACACGTGGAGCTCACCGCCGGCCAACTGGTCGGAGGTGCCCTTTGTCGGCGAGGCCTATGCCGGCTACCTCGAGCCGAACGCGCCACACGCCGCTTTCGTGGTCGCTGACGCGTCGGCGTGGGTGTTCCAAGGGACCGGTTTGCATGACGGCTCGTCGCTGCCCGAAGTCCTCGCCTCGGACTACGACGAGTTCGATCCCAACCTGTCGCATCCAAACAACGTCGAGATCCTCGGCCATTCACCAATTCCAGGAACGAGCAGCTACTCCGACATGACCTACTACACGATGCCGAAGGGCCATGCCGGGATCCTCGACACCGGCACGAACAACTGGATCCCGGCGCTCAGCGCCTGTAACCGCGGCAAGGGCTGCTCGTCACTCGAGGTAGACAGGATCACGCGGAACATCCTGAGCGTGTTCGGACACGGCCCAGCCGGAATTTACGAGCCTTCAGTTGGTAGCTGACAGGATGAGCCGGACCGGCTTTGGCGACCTCAGAATTGGGCCGCACGGCGCGGGCGGTCGCATCTGCATCCTCCTCGGTGAGCTGCGCCAACCTTGGTCAGCTCACCGAGGAATTGCGTGGATCACTTGAGCCCGCCGTGGGCGGGGGTGGGGAAGTTCACAAATCGCGGGCAACGTGAACAGTTGTCACTTGTCGCGCCTTCCAATCCCTCCGCCGGCCAGCCGTGGCATCCAACCGACCGCCGCCACAAGCATGATGATCAGACCCAGCCAGATGAGCGCCACAATGGTCAAGACCACGCCCAGGAAAATGTGGCCTATAAAGGAAAGCGGCCGAGCCGGGTTGGCGGCGGCATAGAGGGGCCCCGGAGTGGACGCCGTGACACGGTAGTAGGCAGTTGCCGCCGGCACTTGTGCACCAGGACTGGTGAGCTTGGCGACGAACTGCTCCTTGCCACTCCAGGTCGGCTTGTAGCTGACGCTCGCCGTACCGTCGGCGGCTGTCTTGGCGGTGCCGATCGGGACATCCTCGGGCTGCTTGAACTGTGTCGACACGACAAAGAAGGCGACAGATTTTCCGCCATTGTCGGAACTGCTCTGGAGATGGGACACCAGCGTCAAGTCCGTGGGGTCGTGGGGCCGCGCCGCGACCGAAAGAGTCAGGACGCTCGGAGCCGTCGCTGCTGTGCTGGCGCTATGAGTCACGCCGGTCACAGATGACGATTCCTGGGTCATGCCGATCATGGGTGACGAAGCGAACGCCGCCGGCGAACTACACAAGCCAACGGCGAGTAGCGGGGCCGCGACGACGAGCGCAAGCTCGAGCGCCCGGTAGCAGAGAGAGCGAGGGCCTCGTGGGAAATATCGGCTCATCGAACCTCCTCCTGCAGCGCGCCTAGCGGTACACGGCCCTCGGAGCCGTCCAGCTGCACGGCCTCCAGCTGCGCGATCTCCAACTGCACGGCCTCCAGCCGCGCAGCCTTCAACTGCTCGGTCTCCAACTGCTCGGCCTCCAACTGCTCGATCTCGGTGACCGAAAGGATCGGCACGAATCGGAAGAGGAGCAAGATGAGGAGCGGGACCGCCGCCATCGCCCCGGCCGTGATGGAGGCGTTGACCCAGGTCCAGCTGTAGACGCCGAAGGTGGCGTTCATCATGTCATAGGTGGCGGGCACGATGACCATGAGCACGCGGTTCAGCCAAAACGTGGGGAGGATAAGAGCCGCCGCGAAGACGATCCAACCGACCCGCCGAGTTTGCGGGAGGGCGATGATGAGCAACGGGACGATGATGCCGCCCACCACAAAAATCCAGAACCATGGGGCGTAGGCGCCCACGAAGAGCTGTCGGAACACTGCGGCCGTGCCCGGTTCGCCGTGATAGGCGCCGGGGAGAAAGTCGGCGACGCTCATGTAGAGGTAGGTCGCCCCGAAGGGGGCAAGGATGAAGCCGAGTAGTTTGAAGTGTCGGTCGGTGATGTAGTTCTGCAGGTGGTACGTGTGCCGCAGCGCAGCCAGCGAAAGGATAACGAGAGCGATGCCCGAATACAGGGCGGCGATCACGAACAAGGGTGCCCACAGCTCCTCGCTCCACCAGGGGCGGAAGCTCGTGATGGCAAAGGCCCAGCCCAGCACGGAGTGCACCGTGACCGCCAGCGGGATGATCAAGATGGCCAGGAACCCGGTCATGCGGCCGAGCAGTCGGTGCTGGGCTGGGCTGCCCTCCCAGCCCCGTGACAGCGCGCGCCACAAGGCGGTGCGTAGCCGACCGGCACGATCGCCCATGGTCTGCTTCGCGACGACGAGGTCGGGGATCAAAGGTAGGTAGAAAAAGACGACCGAGGCGAAGCCGTAGGTGGCGATCGCGAGGGCGTCCCAGATCAGCGGGGAGCTGAAGTTCGGCCGGGTGAAGAACTCCCAGATCCTCTCGGGACGGCCGAGGCTCGGGATGATGCACGCTCCCCCGACGAGCACGGCTACCACCGACACGCCCTCCGCGATCCGTGTCAGTGGCGCCCGCCATCCCGCGCCGGTCAATCGCAGCACCGCGGAAATCACCGCCCCGCCGTAGGCGACACCGACGATGGTGATGAAGTTGGAGATATTGACATCCCAGAACGCTGCGTTGCTGTAATCGTCCACCGACAGGCCCTTGACGCACTGGTCGACAAAGGCGACCAAGCCGAGTGCGACTACAGCGCCCAGAGCAACAACGAGCAGCCGGTAGCCGGGCCCGGGCTTCTGCAGCATCGGGCGCACGGCAGCTTCCCGGAGCTCCCGGCGAGCGCCATCACGCAGTGACCGGTCCATTTGCGATGATCGGTCGATGGTCAGATCCATGGTTTGTAGCTCCTCCCAGCTCGCTCAGGCCCACCCGCTCAGATCCTGGCCGTGACCGGGGATGTAGTAGACGCGCGGGTTCGTCCCGAGCTCCTCCTTCAGACGAACGGCGTCGTTGTCCCGGAGGAACTCTGAGATCGTGATCACGTTGCCTTGGCCGTTCACCGCAACATCGGTGGTGAGATCGCCGATGTAAATGACCCCCATCTGGCAGCTGGTGGCGCACTCGGGGAGCATGCCGGAGGGCAGCCGGGCGGCGCACCATATGCACTTCCCCACCGTGTCCACCACCTGCGGCACCGGCCACTCCGGGCTCGTCGGGAACGGCTGGCGGGGAACCTCCGGCATTGGCGAGGTGTTGAGGTAGCGGGACTCGTAGGGGCAGGCCGCCATGCAGGTGCGACAGCCGATGCAGACATTCTGGTCTATGAGGACCATACCCTCATCCGTACGGAAGGTCGCGCCCACCGGGCATACGGCCTGACAGGGGGGTCCTCGCACATCATGCACGGCTTGGGCAGGTGGTAGGTCCCTCCGTCAGCACTGGTCAGGGTGTAGACCTTGATCCACTCGGTATCCTTCGGCAGGTAATGAGCGCTTTGACAGGCGGCGGTGCACGCCTTGCACCCATCGCAGTAGCGCAGGTCGAAGATCATCGTCCACTGCGGCAGTGGGTCCTTTGTGCTGCGCGGCGCGGCGGCCCTCTGGCGGGCTGGCGACGCCGCACTCGGATCCTCGAGCACGCGGAACCCGAGCCCGACGCCGATTCCAACAGCGCCGATGGCCTCGAGGAGCTTCCTGCGACTGATCGGCCGGGGCTTGGCGGCAGCTCCGGACTCGACCGCCTGCCGGCGATCCTCGCCGTTCGGCGGGTTCTGTCCTCCGCCGAGCGAGGCTAGGGACGGCGTTGAGGGGGCCGGCACCGAGAAGGACGGGGCTGCATCCTTTTCCGCCTCTCCTCCAGCCATCTCGTTCTCCGGCTCGTTTCCATCCATGTCGTCCTCCGGCTCTTCTTCTTCGGTCAGGACGTGATGTCGAACGCGAACCCGAACTCTGGCACCCGTCCGCCGGGGTTGTCGGCGGCGTAGCTGAGCTGGGGAACCTGGAAGTAGTCGGCTGTGGCGAACTCAACATCGAGCGATCTTCCAGATCGCCGGGTACAGCTCGATGAAGTGCCAGCCGGGTGCGCCCGTCGCCCGAAGGTGGAGCACGACGTTTCCGGCGGAGTTCACCCCGCAGACGTACCCAACGTCGCCGTTGTCGTAGACGACGCCGTAGGTGTTCGAGATCCAGCTGATCCCGACACCGTGAAGGTGGATGGTCATCTCGGTTCCCACCGGGCCCGAGCTCGGCTTAATCCCCAGGTCCTCGGGGGTGATGGTGAACGAGGTCGAAGCCGAAGCGGAGCCCGCCTGCACCGTGATCTGGTGCTCGCCCCCTAGGTCGGATGGCGCGCGGAGGGTCGCTGTCAGCGTGCCGCTCGGGCTAGTCTCGACGGTGGCGAGCCTCTCCTCGACCGACGTCAGGGTGGTGAGATGACTGCCTTTCTGCGTCGACCAGAGGACCTGCGCAGCCTGGTCAGCCGGGAAGCCGCTGCCCTGGAACGTGAGGGGCGTCCCCGGCGGGCCCGCGGCGCGATTCAACGACACCGCGGGCCCGCTTTGGGGACCAGCGGACGCGCGGACGCTCACTGCGGCAGGGGTTTGAGCGGCCGCGCTCCGCGGAAGCACCGGGGCCCCGGGTGTCACCGTGAAGGAGAAGTGGAACGTAGGGTTCCCCGTTGGGGCTTGCTGAGTGTTGAGGTACGGCTCGCGGTCGGAGCCCGGGTAGATGCCCAGCTCGTGGACGCCGGGGGTGCCAGTCGTGGGGATCGTGACGTTCGCCGTCCCCTGTGTGGTGACCGCCGAGATCCAGCCGGTCAGGCGCTCGTCATAGAGGAGGTTCCAGTCCTGGTGGTACTCTGCGAAGCCGATCCCGCTCAGCCTGATGTGGATCGGCGTACCCACCGGCCCGCTCAGCGGCGAGATCGAGGCGCTCATCGAAACCTTGAATTCCGCCTGGCCCACGGTCTGGCCGGCGTTGGTGGCCAGGACGTCGTGGGTGAAGCCAAAGCCCGCTGGCACCCTGAAGCTGGTAGCGAGCGACCCGGTCGGGCTGGCAACAGCCGAGGCGACCGGCGCGAAGGACGGGGTGTAGTTGGCCCCAAGGAACTCCCCGCTCGTCGTCACGTCCCACGAGCCGGTCACCTTCTGCCAGGTGAGCTCGACCGCCTCGCCCGGCGAAAAGCCGCTGCCTACGGCGTGCACCAGCGTGCCGGGACGCCCGCTCGTCGGATAGAGCGACAGGGTCCCGACCGCGCTCGTCGCGGCGCTCGCGCCGGTGATGGCGGTCGCCCCGAGACCGAGCGTTGCCGTGCACGCGAGGACGACGACTCCGAGCATCCTCGGCTTGCCGATACGTAGCCTCATCTTTCTCCTCCTTGCGCCCTTGTCGTCCTCTCGGCCGTCCGACGGCTAGGCCGCGACGGTGAGCGACGAGGGAGCGATGTTGAACGGCACGTAGGTGCCGACCTGACCGTTGTTCGCCCGCGCCGTGACCGTGTAGTTGACGACGCCGGTCTTGTAGCTCGCGGGGATCGTCCACGTAGCGACCCAGAACGAATCTGTTCCGTGCTTGCCGTAGGTGGCGTGCAAGCTCGGAGCGCCGGGGATGGCGACAATCACCGACTTGAGCGCCGTAGACGAGAGCGGAACGTCACCGGTCGAAGCGCTGAACACCTTGACCCAGAACTCGACCTTGGACCGGAGGGCGAAGACGTTCGCGAGCTGTTCACCACTGGTGGCTGTCTCGACGTCGACGAAAAGCGGCGCGTTCTTGTTCGCCGTGGGCCTGACGGCCGCGCCGGCGCTTGCGCCCCCGAAGGCGGTGGCCCCAAAACCAAGCGTTCCAACGCAGGCGAGGGCAGCCACCCACACCTTGCTCGGCCTGCCGATACGTACCGTCATCTTTCGCTTCCTTTCATCCTTGCGCCGGCTAGCTCGCCACGATCGTCAGCGACGCGGTGGTGACGTTGAAGGGCACATAGTGACCGACCTGACCGCTGTTCGCCCGCGCCGTGACCGTGTAGTTGACGACGCCGGTCGGGTAGCTCGCGGGGATCGTCCACAGAACAGTCCAGAAAGAATCGGTCTTATGGCTGGCGTATTTGGCGACAAAGCTCGGAGCGCCCGGGATGGCGACAATCACCGACTTGAGCGCATAATTCGGGTACACCTTGCCAGTCGCCCCGTTGAACACCTTGATCCGGAAGAGGACTTTGGTCCCAACCGCGAAGTTGTTTATGGTGTAGCAATCATTGGCCTTAGCGACGCTGACCGTGTCGACATCGAGGAACAGCGGCGGTGCCTTCTTGGCCGCGGTCATCATGGGCCGGGCGGTTGCCGCAGAGCTCGCGCTGGTGAGGGCTGTCGCCCCGAGGCCCAGCATCCCCACGCAGGCGAGCGTGGCGACCCATGCTTTATTGGGCTTGCCGATGCATAATTTCATCTGTCGCTTCCTTTCCCCTCTCATCTTGAGAGCGCTATCCCCGCGGCCCGAAGATCACGGCAAGGACGCGATCGCGCTCGTCTGGCAACGGGTCGCGCCGCCGAGCGCGAAGGTGCATAGAGATCGCCACGTGTCCGGCCGGCGGGGGGAAGCCCAGGGACCGTCTCCCGATGTGCATGCTCATTCTCCTTAGATCGGAAACCGACTTTCATCCTGACCGGCCCGGCGTGCCTCCAGCACCGTGATGCCACAGGTCGCCTCCACCGTGATCGGACGGTGGAGGCGACCTGTGGCACCACGGTCCTTCTAGTGTCTGGCGGGACATAACCTGGAGGTGTGCAGGCCGAGGCCCGAGCGACGGATGCGACCATCACGGTGGTGATCGTGGAGGACCACGTTGTGGTGCGTGAGGGGACGCGCGAGCTGTTCGGGCGCGAAGGCGACATCACGGTCGTCGGGGAGGCGAGCACCGTGGCCGAAGCCGTCAACCTGGCGCGCCAGCTCGTGCCTACGCTCATGGTGGTCGACATCGAGCTCCCCGATCAAAGCGGCGTGGAGGTCGTTCGGGAGGTCGTCGCGACGGGCCTGCCGGTGCGCTGCCTCATGCTCTCGGCCCACGACGACTACGTCTACGTCTCCGAGGCGCTTGCAGCCGGTGCCGCCGGCTACCTGTTAAAGACGGTCAGCGCCGTCGAGCTCGTGGCCGCGGTTCGGGCGGTGGCTACGGGAGCTGTGGTAGTCGACGAGTCGCTGTCGCGCCGGCTCGCCGGGCGGCTGCGCCAGCCCGAGCAGACCCCCGCCGCGTCGCTGACCTCCCGGGAGCTCGAACGTCGTCCGGGCACTTGTGCGTGGGTACTCGAACAAGGAGATCGCCGCCGAGCTCGGCGTCGGGCTGCGGACGGTCGAGAGCTACGTGTCGAACGTGCTCGCCAAGCTCGGAGTGCGCTCGCGCACCGGTGCCATCGTGTACGCCATCGAGCATGGCCTCGTCTCGCCCAGGTCCTCGGAGTGACTGGCCATGCGAGGACTCCGAGGATCCCCCTTCGAGAGATCCTCGGTCGCGTCTTCCACCCGCCGCTGCACGACCGGGCGTTCTGGGCCGTCCAGACAATGGTCGTCGTCTTGGCCTGTGTCCACCTCGTCGTCGACCTGCACAGCTCCCTCGCGCCCGCCCCCTTCCCGACCGGCGTGCCGATCGACCTGCTGCTCGTGCCGGTCGGCTACGCGGCGCTGCGCTACGGGCTGTCCGGCTCGGCGGCGACCGCCGTGTGGGCGGTGCTGCTGTGGTTGCCCGACTTCGCGCTGTCCGATGACAGGGGCCATCCCTACGCCGACCTGGTTGATCTGGCGATCGTCGTCGCTGTCGCGCTCTTCGTCGGTGTCGAAATCGAGCGCACGCACCTCGAGCGGGCACGCGCCGAAGCTGCCGAGGTCGACCGGCACGCCGCGGAGGTCCACTACCACCAGCTCTTTGACACGAACGCCTCACCGATCCTGCTCGTCGATCCCGAGGGGGTCGTCGCCGAAGCGAACCCGGCGGCCGTCGCGCTGTGGGGCGCCGCCATCGGATCGGGCACAAAAGCTCTGCTCGGCCTGGGAAGCGAGAACCTCGTCGAGGGTCGCTCGCCACAGACGCTGCGGTTGGAGCCGGAGATCGGCGAGGAGCGGGCCTACCGGCTGTCGGTATCCCGCCTCAAGGCTGCCGGGGGCGGTTCGCTTCGCCAGGTCGTGCTGGAAGACGTGACCGCGGAGCACCTCGCTGAGACTGAGGCGCGAACCTGGGCTAGTGAGGTGCTCAGGGCACAGGAGGAAGAGCGCCGCCGCATCGCCCGAGAGATCCACGACGATCCGCTCCAGCGGCTCGTCCAGGTGGCGCGACGGATGGAGACACTGGGCTCACCCGCCTACTCCGCGGAGGAGGCAGGGCGGCTCGGCGCGGCTCGCAGGGAGTTGCTCGACGTGGTCGCGCGCCTGCGCGATGTCACCCGGGGCCTCCGTCCACCCGGACTCGAGCAGCTCGGCCTCGTCGCCGCCGCGCTGGCCTACTCGTCGACATCGAGGACGAGGAAGGCATCACAGCTGAGTTCGCGGTGACCGGCGAGGTGGTACGCGGAGCACCCGAGGCAGAGGTCGGCCTGTTCCGCATCCTCCAGGAAGCGGTGCGCAACGTCGTCCGCCACGCCCACGCCACTTGGCTGTCGGTCGAGTTCGCCTACGGCAAAGGCGCCGTGCACGTCGTCGTCACCGACGATGGCCGCGGCTTTGACCAGGCTGGCGCCGGGCCCGTGGCGGGAAGCCACCTCGGCATGCTCGGCATGCGCGAACGGGCGAGCCTGCTCGGGGGCCGCCTCGAAGTGCGCTCGGCCCCCGGCCACGGGACCGTCGTCGAGGCGACGGTGCCGCTCGGCGTGCCCCCGCCGCCTCCTGAGCCCCGGCGGGACGTCGCCTGCGAGCTCGGGCAGGGTCGGCATCGCCCAGAGAGCGCCTCCGGGAGTCGGGTCGTTCGCAGCGTCGACGTCATTCGCAGCGTCAACGATGGGGCCTCCGCCCCTATTGCGGGCCGAGGACGACCCGTTCCCTAGTCATGATGGACGCGGCGAAGGACCCTGGCGCACCGCGACAGGTCCTCCTCCTCCAGGACTTCGTTGACGTCACGCGCCCGCTCGAGGCGGTCCGGGGGCGCTTTGCCGGTGACGGCCGTTGGCTCGTGGCCCTGGCGAGCGCGGCCGAGGAGGACGGGGAGTCCCTCCGGCTGCGGATCGGACCGTCGTGGGCGGCAGGGCACGTGACCCGGAAGGTCCGGGTGACCCTCGGGCCTTCTCGTAACCGGGGTGACGCGCTCGTCGTGCCCCTCGCCTGGGAAGCGGTCGGGCTGCGGGCGCTCTTCCCGCTGCTCGACGGTGACGTGGAGCTCGCCCCGCTCGGTGTGGACCACTGCCGGCTCACCCTCGCCGCCTCCTACGCGCCGCCCCTTGGCGAGCTCGGAGCTCGCCTCGACCGGGCCCTGTTGCACCGGGTCGCCGCGTCTACGGCGCGCTCCTTCCTCAACCGGGTGGCGACGAGCCTCCAAGACGGTGGTGACGACCTGGCGGCACCGGTGCCGCCCGACCACCCGGACGAGGCGCCTGGCTCCCGCCAAGGCTGAGGATCGCCCTCGGGACCCACCTCGGGCACTGTGCGGTAACGGCCGCGGTCCCCGAGCCGGCGTTACACGGGCGACATGGCCGAATGTCCGTGCGAGCACCCTTCGTATGCGGTCGACTCGCGTGCTTGTGGCATCACGGCATGCATGTCTCTTCGCCGCCCTCGAGCGCTGCGATGTTGTACATATTGGTCACCATGTTGTACAATAGGTGGCATGGCAAAGATGGCGGTCAGCGAAGCACGCGAGCGGCTCTCAGAGGCAGTGGAGCTCGCCCACAGTGAGGCGGTGTTCCTCGAGCGCTACGGACAGCCCGCGGCGGTGCTCGTCAGCCCTGATCGATACGAAGAGCTCATGGAGGCACTCGAGGATGCCGAGGACGTCGCGGCCTTTGATGAAGCGATGGCCGAAGAAGGCGACAACATCCCCTGGGGGCAGGTAAAGGCCGACCTCGGCTGGGTGTGAGCTTCTACCGGATCGAGGTCCGTCCCGCGGCTGCGAGGGCGCTGCGCAAGCTTGATCCGCAAGTCCGGCCCCGCATCCAGGGCGCGATCGCCCTGCTCGCCCGGGAGCCTCGCCCGCCATCGGCTCGTGCCCTGCGAGGCCGGCCGGGCTATCGGGTGCGAGTGGGGGACTACCGCATCATCTACACCGTCTCCGACGACGTCCTCCTTGTGGTCGTCGTGGCGCTCGGGCACAGACGAGACGTCTATGAGCACTGAAGGCCTCGCCGCCTCACCCGCGTGTCGACGTTCAGGGTTGTCCCTACCGGGAAGTTCACGCGCTTCCCTACCTGGTCACCTGATAACGGACTGCGAGACGATCCGTAGGGCCGAGGAGTGCGTCGGCCCGTGGTCGTCGCCCGGTGAGACGACGACAAGGCAGCAGCTCCCAGCCACGTAGAGCGTTCAACAGCGACCGCTGCCCGAGCGGGAGACGCCCCTGCAGGAGGGTGTCCTCGCGCCGGTGGGCGGCGCACGCCGAACCGATCTGCAGCCGACCACGAAGCGAGCGCTGACGGGACAGTAACGCGACCGGCGCCCCGCCGAACCGTCGGCAAAGTCCTCAACACCGACCGCCTTCTTCTAACCACCATTAAAGAGCCTCGTATACTACAGTTACACATTGGTCACAATGTGAGCCGTGAGCTTCGATCACCCTCTGGCCAGGGGCTTTGGGTTGCATTCGCATTGTTACCTTCGTCTCGCCGGCTAAGCTTTCAATTAAACCTTCGACGCCGCCCTTGCATCGGCGAGGGTGAGTTCGATCACATCCTGAGCGACGATGCGCAGCTCCTCGATCAGGGCCCGTAGACGCCGGTCGTTGGCGATCCACTCCTGGTAGGCCGCCGCCTCGACCTCGGTGAGGCGGCGGTTCACCGTCTTGCCGGCGACCTTGGTCGTGAGGTGCCAGTAGGGCCCGTGAGGGCGCGGCGGGTCGGCGACGCACGCGCAGTTCGCCTTGCCGCAGCGGTGGGCGCGTAGAGCGAGGCTGCCCGAGGAGATGACGCCGACCCTGGCGAGCTCGGCCGCGAGCGCCTCGTAGCGCGCTGTGCTTGCTGCCAGTCGGCTCGTCGGACTCTCGCCTGTCACGCCACCATCCTTGTCCGCCGCGTCGCCGGGCATGGTCCACCACCTCCATATCGAGAGTAGTAAGACTCTCGATATGGCCATGACCTTCCCGCCCGATCAGCTCCTCGGCTACCGCGCCGCGCTGTACGGTTGCTTCACCCGCTGGGGCGACGCGCTCTTCGAGCTCTGCGATGCCGTGTTGTGCGCGGCCGGCGCCGTCGCATCAGTCCCCTCCCTCAGCTTGGAGCCGGAGTTCTCCCGCAGCCACGGCAGCCTCTACAAGGCACTCGCGAAGGGCCGGATCGACGAGGGCCGTCTGCACAAGCTCCTCGTCGAGAGCCGTCCAGGCGAGTGGCCGTTGGTCTTCGCCGTCGACGCGTCCACCTGGGCACGCTGTGACGCCGAGACGAGTCCCGAGCGGGGCTTTCACTACTCCGCGTCCAAGCACTCGGCCGGCCAGCCGATCGTGGCGGGATGGAGCTATCAGTGGATCAGCCAGCTGAACTGGGCGAAGGACTCCTGGACCGCCCCGCTCGATGCGATGCGCATCACGCCGGCGATGGACGCGACGTCGGCCACCATCGACCAGGTGACGCGCCTCGTCGGGTTGCTCCCCTCAACAGAGGAGGTGCCGCTGTTCGTCTTCGACGCGGGCTATGACGGCGTCGCCCTCGCCGACGCGCTGGCCGGGGTCCGCTGCGAAGTCCTTGTCCGCATCTCCTCGTCGCGGGTCTTCCACCCCGAGCCCGCTCCGCGACCAGACGGTGCCATCGGAAGGCCACGCCGACACGGCGAGCGATTCGTACTCGCAGACCGAGCGACCTGGATCGCGCCCGATGAGGAGCTCGTCGCGCACGATCCGAGTTATGGAGAAGTGCGCGTACAGGCCTGGCGCGGCCTGCATCCAAAGCTCCACGGCCGAGGACGTTGGAAGGCAGAGAGCGAGCCGCCGATCGTGCGCGGCACCGTCATCCGGGTGGAAGTGGAGCACCTCCCCAAACCCACGGCGCGAGCGGACAAGACGCTGTGGTTGTGGTGGTCCGGGCCGGGCGAGCCTGATCTCGAACGATGCTTCCGCGCCTACCTGCGGCGATTTGACATCGAGCATGCATTTCGGTTCGTGAAAGGAACCCTCGGCTGGACGACACCGGCGCTCTGCACTCCCGAGCAGGCCGACCGCTGGACCTGGCTCGTCGTCGCTGCCTACACCCAGCTCCGATTGGCCCGTGGCCTCGTCGCCGACCTCCGGCTCCCGTGGGAACGGCCATGTGAACCGACCCGGCTCACCCCCTGCCGGGTGCGGAGGGGGTTTCGGCGACTGCGTGCGACGGTCGGCACTCCCGCCCTTCCACCGAAATCCACCACTCCCGGACCGGGGCGGCCGAGAGGGACCCGAAAACCCCCGAGAACCCGCTATCCGGCGGTCAAGAAGGCCGCCTGAGAGGCGTCGAAGGTTTAATTGAAAGCTAAGGGTCCGCGCACCAACAACTCGCGCATGAGCAGACCTGAACGCTTGCCATTCCCGGCATCTCGCGGCTGCTCGCGCGCAGGTAGTTCGCACGCGGACCCTAACGAACTCATCACCGCGACCGTCGGTCTCCCCCCGAGGTCGAACGCGGCGAAAGCGACGTCGTTGCCGGCCAGCCTCGCATGAGTAGGCGGCACGAGCGCCACTTCGATGCGCCCCAAGGCGGTGCGTGCGGCGGCGGCACTCTCAGCCGAGATCACCACCTTCTTGACCGAGAGTGGTTGGCCGGGACAGCTGCCGCATGACCTGAGGCTCGTCCTCGGCTGACTGACCGCAGGCGAGATCGTCCGGATCCGTGTACAGCTGCACATTCGCGAGCGAGGCCGAGTCGAGCCAAACGCCCGCCTCGCCGCTCCGCTCCGCGGCTAACGGAATCCGATCAGCGGAGACGCCCGGTTCTCTCTGCACTGGCGTGCTGACCGTCGTCCCAACATGAACGAGACCCAGTGTGTGGGGCGTGACTCCGCCAGCGGTTCTCTGACAAGTGCGAGCCGGCGAGTGGCCGACGGAGGAAGCGCGAGGCAGCGAGCGCGCCATCGCCGTCGTCGTGGGCCGAGCGCGTCGTCGCTCGAACGGCCCCGGCGACAGCAAGGGCCCCTTGGCAGCTGAGTCACATTCCGGGCAGCGACGGACCCGAGACAGCGCCCACCGCGCGTGCACGTGGCCGAGAGGTGCTCGCGGCTCTCGCCGGACCGTCGCGCCCTCGGGCCTCGGCATGGGCTCAACCGGTCGAGGTATCGCCGCCGGCTGGAGAGGGGGTCGACGCGCCACTGGGGCGCTCGAGGAACTCGATGACGACGCCGTCGGGGTCGCGAGTGTAGATGCCACGCAGTCCCTTCGCGGGCCCTTCTGTGACCGTCGGGATCGGATTGACCGGCTCGTAGCCCGCGGCGCGCACCGCCGCGACGACCACCTCGATGTCCTCCACGTCGAACGCGAGATGCAAGAAGCCAGGGTCGCAGGGTCGCAGACTCGAGCGCACCCGGTCCTCGGGTGCCACGTAGGAGAGCAGCTCGATGCGGTGGCCGGGGGCGTCGACGTAGGCGATGTCGATCACTGCCCCGAGGACGCCCGTCACCTGCTCCATGAGCTCCCCTCCCTGGCGGGCCTTCTCGGTCACCGGGAAGCCGAGCACGTCCCGGTAGAACGCGATCGACCGGTCGATGTCCGAGCACGTGATTCCGGTGTGCGCGACGTCCAGGATCCGCAGCGTGCTCATCGTCACCCTCCGCCTCTCTCGGCGCCCGCTCCCCGCGGCTCGGGTCGCAATCCCACCGCATCGGTCGGGGCGGCGACCTCGACGACGCAGACGCGCTCGCCGACCGCGACGCTCTCGCCCTCGGGCACGCACCATTCGACCAGCGTGCCATCAGCGGTCGCGGCGACCTCCTGGCTCACCTTCTCCGTCTCGATCTCATAGAGCGGGTCGCCCTCGACGAAGGACTCGCCCGGCTGCTTGCACCAACGGACGATCGTCGCCTCCTCCATGCTCATGCCGACCCGGACGAGCTTCAGGGTGAGCTGCACGGCTCAGATCCCCACTGTCGCGAGCCCAACGACCTCGCGCAGCACCTGCTCGATCCGTTGCGCGTCGGGCCGCACGGCGCGCTCCGCGTTGGGGGCGTAGGGCATGGCCACGTTCGGCACGGTGACCCGCCGGATCGGACCTCGAAGCGAGTCGAAGCCACGCTCGACGATGACGGCCGCAATATGGCTCGCCGCGCTGCAACGGTCGCGGGCCTCGTCGACCAACACCAGCCGACCGGTCTTGGCTACCGAGCGCAGGAT
Source organism: uncultured Actinomycetota bacterium (assembly GCA_963765505.1). Taxonomy (GTDB): domain Bacteria; phylum Actinomycetota; class Acidimicrobiia; order Acidimicrobiales; family Bog-793; genus DATKQY01. The sequence continues at coordinate 214,328 of CAVXWO010000002.1, read as the reverse complement.
CGCGTCCTCGTCGAGCGGCACGAGGGTGCGTGGATCGACCACTTCGACGTCGATGCCGTGGGTCTCGAGGCTCGCGGCGGCTTCGAGGGCGGGCTTGACCATGTGGCCGATGGCCACCACCGTCACGTCGGCGCCCTCGCGCACCACGGCCGCATGGCCGAAGGGGACGGTCACATCGCCGTCGGGCACCTCCCCTATCTCGCCTCCCCGCCCGCTAGCCTCGAGAAAGAAGCTCGGGTTCCTCCCCCGGATCGCCTCCTTCAACAGCCCTTTGGCGTCCGGTGGGGTCGCGGGCGTCAACACGTTCAGCCCGCCCAGGTTCATCAGCGCCGGGTAGGGCGTGTCGGAGTGCTGGGCTGCGGTGGAGCGGCCGCCCCCGTAGCCGGCGATCACCGTGATCGGCAGGTCGAGCTGCCCTCCGGTCATCAAGCGGAGCTTGGCCATCTGGTTGGCGATCGCGTCGAAGCCCGTGTAGATGAAGTTGGAGAACATCAGGTGCAGCACCACCCGGTAGCCGCTCGCCGCCGCACCGACCGCCATGCCGGTGAGGGTGGCCTCGCAGATGGGCGTGTTGCGGATGCGCTCCCGGCCGAACCGCTCGAAGAGCCCCCGGGTGTCGCCGAAGATCGCGAGCTCGACGTCCTCGCCGAAGACGATGACCTTGGGATCGCGCTCCATCTCCTCGTGCAGAGCGTCGTTGATCGCCTGGATGTAGCGACGGCGCGCCATGGGTCCTCCCCCTCAGGGCTCTTGTCCGGCGAACATCAGCTGGTGCACCAGCTCGGGGTCGGCCGGCTCGCTCGCCTCGGCGAAGCTCGCCGCGTCCTCGACACGCGCCGCGACACGCGCCGCGAGCGCGTCGAGCACCTCCGGGCTCACCTGGGCGGCGGAGGTGAGGTGGGCGGCAAGGCCCGCGAGTGGGTCGCGTCCCCGCCACTGCTCGACCTCGTCCTCCTCCCGGTAGCGGCCGCCGCCGAGGAGCAACGCCTCCGCCTCGAGGTGTCCCCGGATCCGGTAGGTTGCCGCCTGGAGGAACGTGGGTCCCCCCCCCCGCTGCGTGGACGGCTCACCGCCTCGCCGGCGGCCCGCCAGACCGCGACGACATCGTTGCCGTCCACCACAGCGCTCGGCATGCCGAAGGCGCGCGCCCGATCGGCGATCTCCCCCGCGGTCACCTGCGCAGCGGGGGTGAACTCCGAGAACTGGTTGTGCTCGCAGACGAAGACGAGCGGGAGGCCCCACAGCGTGCTCACGTTGAGCGTCTCCATGAGCACACCCTGGTTGGCGGCCCCGTCGCCGAAGAAGGAGACGACGACACGGCCGTCGCCGTCGAGCTGCGCGCCGAAAGCAGCGCCTGTCGCGATCGCAAGGCCGCCGCCGACGATCCCGTTCGCGCCGAGAATGCCCTTGGAGAGATCCGCGACGTGCATCGACCCGCCCATGCCCTGGCAGATGCCGGTTCGTTTGCCCCAGACCTCGGCCATCATCGCCCTCGGATCACCGCCCTTGGCGAGGAAGTGGCCGTGGCCCCGGTGCGTGCTCGTGATGCGGTCCCCGTCGCCCAGGTGCGCACAAACGCCGACCGCGATGGCCTCTTGGCCGATGTACAGGTGGACGGCGCCCGGCAGCTTGCCCTCCGCCGCTGTCCGCGCCGAGACGCTCCTCCGTGCGGCGGATCAGCAACATTTGCTCGTACATCGCGAGCAGCTGCTGCAGCTCCGGCTCGACGGCGGCGTCCCCTGCCTGCTGGCCGGCTGCCGACGCTCCTGCCGGTTGCCCGGCTGCGTGTCGCTCCACCGTGTCCTTCGTCACGGGCCCCCTCCCAGAATCCGACGATCCCGCGTGCGCTGCGCGTCCGCTGGGCGCCCCCCAGCGGGAACCTGAAGCGCTGTTCGCTCGCGAAGGTTAACTGCCCGCCGGCTGAGCTGCCGGGGACCTAGCTGGGAGAGGCGCCCCGGCACGTACCGCTTTCAGGTCGCTTGCCTCGGGGGCCTCCGGTGGAAAGCGGGCGATGGTGCCGAACTCGAGGTCACCCCACAGGCACTTGCGTGACCCGTGCTTCGCCTTGAGGGGCCTGAGGGGCGAGCCACCAGCTCAGACGGCGTTTCGGGGATTCGCTCTTCGTTCACGGAAGTCACCGTGTGACGATCGGCCCTGATGCGATTTCGCCGTGTTGTGGTCCAAGTGGTGCGCGAGCGGCCCCTCCTCGGGTTGGCTCGTTGCTGCGTCCGGTGTCGAGAGATGCCTGCCGGACCAGGCACCATCCTCACTGCTTTGATCATGGACTGATCCGACGGCGTGCCGGGGAGACTCGACTTCGGCGTCGAGCCCGCCGAGTCCGTTGGCAAGAAGCCCTGGACCGGCCGGGTCGGCATTGATCTCGGAGTTAACGTCTGCAGCACGCACGTTCTGGCCAGCTTCGCGAGCGCGGCCGGCCCGAGGTCGTACTCCTCCCATTAGGACCTTGGTTTACGTCCCAGGCAACGAAGAGGCGACGCCCTCGACCGCCGAAGAGACCGCGGCCACGACCGCCGGGTTAAAAACGGTCGGGATGATGTAGTCAGGCGAGAGCTCCTCGTGAGTGACGACCTCGGCGAGCGCTGTGCCCGCGGCGATCTCCATCTCTTCGGTTATGTGCCTTGCGCCGGCATTGAGTAGCCCCCTGAAGAATCCCGGAAAGACGAGAACGTTGTTGATCTGATTCGGTTCATCGCTGCGACCCGTCGCCACGATTGCCGCGAACCGCCGGGCAAGTACCGGGTCGACTTCAGGATCGGGATTCGCAAGCGCAAAGACGATCGAATCCGGAGCGAGCGCCCTTAGATGTTGTTCGGTGACGAGGTTCGGGCCGGAGACGCCGATGAGCATGTCTGCTCCGGCAACCGCTTCGCCAAGATCGCCCTCCCTCTTCTCCACGTTGGAGTGCGCGGCCACCCAGCGCCGGACCTCGTCGAGGTCGGACCTCTGCTCCGAGAGTATCCCACCTCGGTTAACCGCGATGACGTCCCCAATTCCTTGGGCAAGGAGCAACTTCGTGATTGCCACGCCGGCCGCACCGACCCCGAGGACGACCACACGCACGTCCTTTAGCGCCTTGCCCACAACACGCAGCGCATTCGTGAGTGCCGCGTAGACGACGATCGCCGTCCCGTGCTGATCATCGTGGAAGACTGGAATATCGAGGGATGCACGCAGCCGCTGCTCTACCTCGAAACAGCGCGGCGCCGCGATGTCCTCGAGGTTGATCCCGCCATAGACGGGAGCGATGCACTCAACGACACGCACGATCTCGTCGACGTCCTGGGTCGCGAGGCAGACCGGCCAAGCGTCGATGTCGGCGAAGCGCTTGAAGAGGAGTGCCTTACCTTCCATGACGGGGAGGGCGGCGGCGGCGCCGAGGTTGCCGAGGCCGAGGACGGCAGAACCGTCGGTGACTACCGCCACAGTGTTGCGCTTGATCGTGAGGTTCCTCACCGCTGCTGGGTCTTTGGCGATCGCCATCGAGACTCGCGCGACGCCGGGCGTATATGCCATCGAGAGGTCGTCTCGCGTCTTGAGCGGCACCTTGGGCGCGATCGAGATCGTCCCCCCAGATGGAGAAGGAACGTGCGGTCGCTTAGCGCGCGCACGTGGGCCCCCTCGACTGAGTCGACCGCTATGCGGAGGCGCTCGGAGTGGCTCTCGTCGATCGCGTTGCATGTCAGATCGACGACCATACGGTCTCCGTGCGACTCTACGACATCGAGGGCCATTACGGCGCCGCCCGCATCCCCAACGGCAGTCGTGACAGTGCCGACGCCGTTGATATGATCTAGCTCGACGCGCATCGTCACCGAATACGAGGCGCTTGGGACGCTCATGGAGCGAGTCGACCGCGGGCACGATGCTGCTCGCAAAGCCCACGTCTGACGTGACGGGAAGGTTCCGTCTCCGATGTTTGCGCGTTCGGCACCGGGCGTTCAACCCTCTTCCCCGAGGATCTGTCGGAATGTCGCACCCGGCCTGCGATGGCCCGCGCGGCGTTGTCCTTCGGATCGAACCCGCTGCACAGGACGGCAAGTCCCCGACGATCCCGTTGCGCGTCCATCGCCGCCTCCTTGTTCACCATAGCCCGCTCTAGGGTCGCTCGGATTGTGGGGTTCCGGGACCCAGGCCTTGTCGCGACGTCCGACCTGCCGCAAACCCAGCCCGCCCCAGCCGGACAACCGTGACCGGAGCAGCCGCGACGATATCCCAGACCGATGCCCTCGAACGACTCGAACGAGCGATCAGCGATGCGCTCGGCACCGCCCGTGCCGTCACGCCCGAGCTCCTAACACATCCCTCGCCGTGCCGGGATTGGGATCTACGCCTAGGTTTCGCGTGTAGGACTCAAGCGCAAAATCGCCATAAGACCCACTTGGCGTGCCCAGCATCGACGCGTCCCTCATTTGCTCTCCCGAGCGACGAGGAGCTCGAGCACGTGGGCCAGGCCTCCTACGTGAGGGGCCTGGCCGAGCGGCGGCAGGCCTTCTTCGGATCAGGAGATCAAGCTGGGTCGCTCAAGCACAGCGAGAGCAGCTGCGACGATCTCGTCGGCGCCAGGAAGGTACGCATCCTCGAGCGGCGGGCTCAACGGCACCGGCGTAAACGGAGCACCGACCCGGAATACTGGGGCATCTAGATCGTAGAAGGCGACCTGCTGCAGCTCCGCCGCGATCTCGGCCCCGAATCCACCATGGCACACCGCTTCGTGGGCGACAACCAGCCGGCTGGTCCGGGCGACCGACGCGGCGATCGTTGGAAGGTCCAGTGGCACCAGGGTACGTGGATCTATGACCTCTGCCTCGATGCCCTGAGCGGCAAGACGGTCCGCGGCCGTGAGCGCCTCTTGGACCATCCGGGACAGGGCGACGATCGTAAGGTCACGACCAGGACGTACCACGGTGGCCAGGCCGATGGGCTCGACCGGCACGTCATCGGGTAGCTGTTCGCGACGGAAGTAGAGTGCCTTGTTCTCCACGACCACGACCGGATTCGGATCAGAGATCGCGCTCGGTAACAGGGCGGCGACGTCACGTGCCGAGCTGGGCATGATGACCTTCAACCCCGGGATGTGGGTCAGCCAGCTCTCCAGGCTCTGCGAATGTTGCGCAGCGCCTCGATAACCCGCACCGCCCTGGGTGCGCAACACCATCGGAACAGACAGTTGCCCACCGGACATGAAATGGGCCTTGGCCGCGCCGTTCACCAACTGGTCGAGCGCTAGGCCGATAAAGTCGATGTACATGATCTCGAGCACGGGGCGCGCCCCTGACTGCGCGGCTCCTATCGCCACGCCGCAGATTGCCGCCTCGCTGATCGGGGTGTTGATCACGCGTGCGGTCCCAAACTCCTCGGCGAGTCCTTTGGTCGTCAGGTACGGTCCACCGAGAGCAACGTCCTCTCCGAGGACGAAAACCCGGTCGTCTTCACGCATGGCGCGGGCCAAGGTCGTGGCGATCGTCTTCGCATACGTCGTCTCACTCACGGGCCTCATCCGCTCTTCGCATAGACGAATTCGTACATGGCCTCGGGCGGCGGATAGGGACTGTTGCTCGCGAAGCGCACCGCAGCTTCGACGGCTGCCGCGGCGTCCTGCTCGGCGGCGACGATCTCGTCCTGGCCGAGCCACCCCTCGGACACGGCTCGACGCTGGAAGCGCAGGATCGGGTCCTTCTGCTGCCAATCTGCGTCGGCCAGCGCCTCGCGGTACCGATCGGGGTCGCCGACGTAATGTCCACGCAGGCGGTGAGTCAGACACTCGATCAGCGCTGGTCCCATGCCCTGGCGGGCCGCACCGACGGCTGCCCCGAACGCGCGCCACACTGCGATCACGTCGTTGCCATCAATGGTCTCGCGTGGCAACCCGTACGGAGCCACCAGGTCACTCACGCGCTCAACACGAGTGTGCGCCGAACGTGGTGTGAACTCGGCGAACCCATTGTTCTCGCAGACGAAGATCACGGGCACCTGCCAGAGGCTCGCCAAATTGATCGATTCGGCGAATAGCCCGGCCTGCACCGCTCCGTCACCGAAGAAGACGACGACAACCCGATCTTCGCCCAAGATGCGCCCGGCGAGCGCACTGCCTACCGCCATCGGTAGGTTCCCGCCTACGACTCCGGTGGCGCCCAGGAAACCATGCTCGACGTCGACGATGTGCATCGAGCCACCAAGCCCCCGGCACAGCCCGTCGACGCGCCCCATGAGCTCGGCCATCAGCCGACCCATATCCACGCCCTTCGCCAGGGCGTGTCCGTGCGCGCGGTGGTTGCTGTACACGACCTCACCATCACCGAGCTGCAGACAAACACCTGCCGCCACCGCGTCCTGCCCGACGCTGACGTGCATCAGGCCGTGCACCTCACTGGCCCACTTGAGCGGCCCGATGTGCTCCTCGAACGCCCTTATGCGCCACATGGTCCGCAGCATGGAAACCGCCGTGGCGGCGTCCAGGTCCACTGGTGGGGCGCCCCGTGCGCTCGGCAGCGAGTCAGGCGTCGGCACCACGTCAGGTCGTCGCTGAAGCGAGCCCGAGCATCTGCCTGATCGCCGAGGTGATCTTCTCCTCGTTCGGTAGCACATAGTCCTCCACCGGCTGGCTGTAGGCGATCGGGCTGTCGAGCGCCGTGACCATCGAGACAGGCATGCGCAACGAGCTGAAGCCCTTCTCGGCCACCTCGGCCGCGACGACAGCGGCCACCGACGAATGCTTAGTAGCCTGGTCGACAAGCACCAGCCGCCCGGTCTTCTCAACCGAGGCGAGGATCGTCTCGGTGTCGAGCGGCGAGACGGTGCGCGGATCAATTACTTCCACGCTGACACCGTCGGCGGCCAGCCGGTCAGCGGCCGCCAGCGCCTTGCCGACCGTCCAGCCGGTCGCCACGAGTGTGACGTCGGTTCCGGCGCGCTTAACGTCAGCCTTCCCGAACGGAATTGCGTACTCGCCGTCGGGAACGTCGCCGGGCTCCAGCGCGAGTAGATAGTGGTGTAGGAACAGGACTGGGTTGTCGTCACGGATCGCCGTCGTCATCAGACCCTTGGCGTCTGCGGCCGTTGCGGGGAGTACCACCTTCAAGCCGGGTACCCCCATGAACATCCCGTAGATCGAGCCGGTGTGCTGGCCTGCCCAGCCACAGGTGAAGCCGTAGCCCGCCTTCAACACCACCGGGACCTTCACTTGTCCGCCGGACATGAAGTGGAAACGCGGGCCCTCGTTGATGACCTGGTCGGCAGCGACGAGAAGGAACTCGGCCATGTACAGCTCGACAACAGGGCGGTATCCGGCCATCGCCGCGCCGGTTGCCATCCCGATCTCGGCCGTCTCGGAGATCGGGGTGACGCGCACGCGATCACGACCGAACTGCCTGAGGAACGGATCCTCGGGTGCTGTCCGCGATGTTCTGGCCGAAGTACAGAACGCTGGGGTCGCGCTCCATCTCCTCCCGGATCGCCTCATCGATGGCGGCAACGTAAGGGATCGAATGCGTCATATGGAGATTCCTCCATTTGTTATGGGATCGAGAGAGCTATGCGTACACATAGTCGAGGCCAGCGGTGGGTTCGGGCAGCGGACTGTCGAGTGCGAAGCTGACCGCCTGCTCGATCTCGGCACGTACCGCCTGCGCGATGCGGTCGGCCTCGTCGGCGGTGAGAAGCTCGCCGGTGACCAGTGTGTGCCGGAAGCGCGGCAAGGGATCACCTCGCAGCGCTGCCTCGTACTCCTCGCGATCGCCAAAGATGGTGATCGCCTCATGCTCCGGGTAATGCAGCGGCACCCCCGGTGGCGCGATGAGGTTGCCGTGAGCGCTAAGGCGGTAGACCTTCGATTCCACCAGCGTCGGGCCGCCGCCGGACCGAGCCCGCTCGATCGCCGACCGGACAACGTTGTGCACGCCGACCGGGTCGCCGCCGTCTATGGTCACGCCCGGCATCGAGTACGCGACAGACTTGACTGACAGGGGCTCGCCGGCCGCAGCGTTCGCGTCCTCCTGCTCGCTGCGGGTGCTCACGTTGTAGTGGTTGTTCTCCATCACGAAGACGATCGGGAGCTTCCACAGCGACGCGATGTTCAATGACTCATGAAAAGCGCCCTGCTTGCTGGCGCCGTCGCCGAAGAAGCAGACCACGACCTGGCCCTGGCCACGAATCTGGGCGGCGTAGGCGGCTCCAGTGGCCAGCGGCAGGTTCGCAGCCACGATGCCGGACGTGCCGAGGAATCCTCGCTCGACGTCGGCGAGATGCATCGAACCGCCGAGCCCCTTGCACAGGCCCGTGCTCTTGCCGTAAATCTCGGCCATCATCGCCTTGGTGCCCGTGCCCATCGCGATCGGGTAGCCGTGGCAGCGATAGGTGGCCATCACCTGATCGCCCGGCTGCAGCGCGGCAATACTCCCGACTATCGATGCCTCGGCGCCGTCGGCGAGGTGGGTATGGCCACGGATCACCCCAGGGTGATCGGTGAAGGTCCGCTTCACGCGTTCCTCGAACTCGCGGATGCGGGCCATCTGCGTGTACATCCAGACAAGGCGCTCCCGGCTCAGGCCGCCGTGATCCTCACTCGGCTGCTCGGTTGGTGCGCTCGGACCAGTGTTAGCCATAGAAGCAGTGTCCTTTCGGTCGTCAGACGTGACGGGACGGCCGGGCGAGCAGGGCGTTCGTCGTCCGCGGAATGCAGTCAAAGGCCTCGCCGATCGACAACGCACGAAGGTCAGCCGAGAGCACCTCGACCCCCCACGGGCCACGGTATCCGAGGTCCAAGAGCACGTCGATGTAACCGGCCAGGTCAAACTCGCCTTCACCGGGCAGCCGACGGTGGCTGGTGGTCTCCTCCATGAGGTCGGCCCGGTTCTCGCGCATGCCGTCGCTGAGCTCAGCGTAGGTCACATACTGGGCAGGGATGGTGCGCAACTCCACCGGCTCGACGCCGAGTTTTCCGAGGTGCCAGGTGTCGAGTGCTAGGCCACCGTTGCTCGCTCCGGCGCCCACGACGATGCTGATCGCCTTCTGGAGACTGTCGGCGTTGACGTCGAAGGGCATCAGCTCGTAGGCGATCGGCGCCTCGTGTTGGCTCGCCGCGTCGGCGCAGAGCGCGCCGAAGGATTCGACGAGTCGCTCGTGCACCACGGGAACGCCAAAGATGTTGCCAACCTTGATGTGATGCGCGCCGAGCAGGGCCGCAGCCTCGAACAGTTGCCTGCGGATGGCATCTGCGGCCTTGCGCCGCTCGTCATCGTCCGGCAGATACCAGTCCATCAGGAACTCGAGCTCGAGGTACTCGAGCCCGGCGTCATCGAAAATCTGTCGGAGCTCGACCAGCTGGTGTCGCTCGAGCAGATGAGACAGGTCCGAGTGCCAGATGCCCAGGCCACGCAGTCCCACCCTGGCAGCGTGGGCACATCGTTCCTGCCAGCTGAACGGACTCCACTCCGATCCTACGATCGGCCCAGGGGCTCCGGCCGGTGTAGCCGAGCCCGCTGTCGTCCAATACGACCCGAGGATGTCTCTCTCAGACATACCTGACCACCTCTCCCTGCTATCGCGCACCGCTGACTGGGTACTGCCACGAACAGCGACATCGCGACTGACTCGAGGCTCGCGCCATAACTGTCGTCAGGGCTATCCCCTTCGATCCACCTGCACCGAGATGTTGTGGTCCAACCCCTGCTCGAGACGCAACCGCCCAACATGCCGTGGCCGCGTCCCGCCGCGTGGTGGGGAATGAGGTGAGCCTCCCCAGCGGCGATTAGTCGGCGGGCACGAGCTCACCGACCTCTGCGTCGCCATCATCGCGCTCAGGTTCGAGCTTGGCCATCGAGGCTTCGGAGTAGTAGCGACGGTCGGCGGCCTGCCATTCGTCGTGGACGTCGGTAAGCACCGCGCCGGCGCCGAATCACTCACGCTTCGTTCGGGAAGATGCTGAGGACCTTGGGGGGAGAGAGTCGCAGAATGCGTGTGTCGGAGAGGCGAGTCGCCCGCGTACGACACGAACGACCTTGCTGCGGATCGGCAGCTGACACGAGGCGGCCGGATGCATTTCCGTACCTCAACCCCGTACCGGCAAGCGCGATCAGTCCAACATGTTGAACCCGCCACGGCGAGCAGCGCTCGCCAGCCGGTCATCGAAGATCGCGATCGTGCCGTGGACCTGCTCGGCGGCAAATAGCACTCAGCAATTGAGAAGCTTGAGCGCGGTACCGGCGCGCGACGCAGCGAGTCGCTCCGGTGCATCCGAGTCGAGCCCGACACCCACGATGTCGAGCTGCTGACGAGGTATGACCTGAAGTTGTGGATCGCCCACTCGCCCGGAGACGCGGCGTACCTTCCTCGTTGAGATCAGAACGAGCAGCCGGCGTTGACGCGCCGGCGAGGAAGGAACGCCAGTGCTGAGCGTAGTGAACGACGAGACCGCCGTGGCGGACGGCCGGTCGATGCTGGACGAGATCTGCCGGGAGGGCGCGAAGCAGATGCTCGCCGCGGCGTTGGAGGCCGAGGTGGACGCGTACCGCGCCGAGCTCACGGCCGAGCGCGACGAGAACGGGCGTCGGCTGGTCACACGCAACGGTCACGCCCGGGCGCGCAAGGTCCAAACGGTGGCCGGTGCGGTGGAGATCACCGCGCCGCGGGTCGACGACCGCCGTGTCGACCCCGAGACGGGGAAGAAGCAGCAGTTCAAGTCCTCGATCGTCCCGCCGTGGTGTCGGCGCAGCCCGAAGGTCACCGAGGTGCTCCCGCTGCTCTACCTCCACGGACTGTCGACCGGCGACTTCGCGCCCGCCCTCGAGGGCTTCTTCGGCTCAGCGGCCGGCCTGTCGGCCTCGGTCATCACCCGGCTGAGCACCTCCTGGCAGGCCGAGCACCGCGCCTTCATGGATCGCTCGCTCGCGGATCGGGACTACGTCTACGTCTGGGCAGACGGGGTCCACTTCAACGTGCGCTTGGAGGAGGAGCGGCTCTGCTGCCTCGTCATCGTCGGCGTGCGCCTCGACGGCAAGAAGGAGCTCGTCGCGATCGCGGACGGCTACCGGGAGTCGACCGAGTCCTGGGCGGCGCTGCTGCGCGATCTCCGCCACCGGGGCATGCGAGCCCCCGTGCTCGCCGTCGGCGACGGTGCGCTCGGGTTCTGGGCGGCGCTGCGCGACGTCTTCCCCGAGACCCGCGAGCAGAGATGTTGGGTGCACAAGTCAGCAAATACCCTTGACGCGCTGCCGAAGTCGATCCAGCCCCTCGCGAAGAAGATGCTGGCCGAGATCCGCGACGCCGAGGATGCCGACCACGCCCGGACGGCCGCGAAGGCCTTCGACGCCGAGTTCCGGGCCAAGTGGCCGAAGGCGGCCGACAAGATCCGCGACGACCTCGACCAGCTCCTCTGCTTCTACGACTTCCCCGCCGAGCACTGGCTCCACCTGAAGACCTCCAACCCGATCGAGTCGACCTTCTCGACGGTGCGCCTTCGAACCAAGGTGACGAAGGGCCCGGGCTCGAGGGCGGCCGGGCTCGCGATGGCCTTCAAGCTCATCGAGGCCGCCCAGGACCGCTGGCGCTACGTCAACGGCGCCCATCTCGTCGCGCTCGTGCGCGCCGGCGCGAAGTTCCGAAAGGGGGTGTTGGTCGAGAGCGAGCTGCAGGAAGAGGAGGTCGCCGCGTGATCAGCGGGTCGGGCCGATCCACAACTCTTGACTATTCCTCGCTGCTGACGAGCAGCCGTCGCTCGGTCGAGCTCGCCCGCGCGGGCCGGCCCGACGAGCACATCCGCAATCGTCAAAGCCGCTGGCGAACAGCGGCTCGTCGACAGCTTCGAGTAGCAACGCAGTTGCACGCTCGTGATGAGCATCGTCGCCGTCCAGATGCGCGATGAGCACGCAGGCGTCGAGCACCCTCACTCGGGCCAGCCCTCCAGGAGGCGCCTCAGGTATTCCTTGCCGTACGTGCCGGTGAGTACCACGCTCGTCCGAGCCAGCGGCTGGCGGCGTTCGGCGACTGCGGCCTCGTGGTGCCCGACGACCGCTCTATGGCCGTCTACCAAGAGATGGAGGAGGAGCTTGGCGCGACTGTGGCGGCACTCCGGCCATCATTTCGCCGCGTCGTCGAGTGCCCGGGCGACCTCGTCGGTCTCGGTGATGACATGGCGTGGGCGTGTCGTGGGCACGGCCATCGGGCGGACCAGCGGAGACCCGCTACGCGTTCGAGCACCCTTCGCAACCCGTTGATATCCGACGAGGCAGTTTGAGCCGGGACCGGATCGGGAAGAGGACAATTGGAGGAGAGCGCCAACGACGCCATTCCGGATCAACTCTTGCTCTGCTCAGCGACAGCCGAACAAACTCGAGGCGATGTCGGCTGCGCAGGCAATCTCGATTGCCCGCAATGAGGTGGAACACGCCCGCGAACATGAACAGGACGCCGCAAGGAATGGAATCGGTGGATAAACCTTCTCTTACGCTCGAGAATAAGCTTCCCAATCAAGATGTCACCGCTCGGGTGCGCGAGATGTATCGCCGCCACCCCTTCCCCACGCCGCAGCGTAAGAACACCTACCAGCACCACGCCAAATACGTACGCCAATTCCTCGAGGAGCTGGGCGTGGACCCAGCTGGAAAGCGCTTCGGCGACATGGCCAGCGGCACGGGTCTTATGATGTTGGACTACTGTCGCGAGTTCCCGCAGACTGCGTTCATCGGCTACGACCTCTCGGACGTCTCCGTCGCCCGCGCGAACGACACCCTGCAGCAGGAGGGCGCGACGAACGGCCGGTGCCACGTGCGAGACATCATGGAGCTCGACATCGACGGCGAGTTCGACTACGTCCTCTCGTGGGGCACGATGCACCATCTGTCCGATCCTCGTACGGGCATCCAAAAGCTCTGCCGGGCGGTCAAGCCGGGGGGCGTGCTCCGCACTGGCGTCTACGGCTGGTATGGCAACTGGGAGCGGCGGATCCAGCAGGAGATCGTGCGGGTCGTAAGTCAGAATCTGGACCCCGGTGACTTCGGGGCGAGGATCCCTATTGTGCAGGAATGGGCAAGCGGCGACCGCAACTTCAAGAACTACTACACGGCCCCGCCCGTCGAACTTGACGACGGCGATTGGGTGGTGGACGAGTTCCTCCATGTATGGGAACAGCACCTCAAGCTCCGCGACGTCGTCAGCTGGTTGTCGGCCGAGGGTATGGAGATCCTCCGCCTCACTGATTACTACGACCAGGAGATCCCTCTCGACATCACTCGGCACTCCACGAGTCAGCCGTTCATCGACCGGGTGAGGGGCCTTTCCTTCGAAGACCAATGCCATGTAATCGATATGATTGCCCGGCCGTATTGGCTGTCCCTCTTCGCACGGAAGCTCTAGGCGGGTGGACCCCGCCTCTCCGGCTTCCGCCCGCCTCCCGATCTCGGCCCCGCCGCTGCCCCGCGAGGAAGGGCGAACATCGCCTCTACTGCGCGTAGCTGTCGGGGTCGGGAAGAGCTCCGGCTGGCTGTCCCGACGCCTTGGCCGTGGCGGCGGCACCACCCTGCCCGGGTACCTGGCCGAGCGCATCGACCCTGATCTCCTGGCCGAATTCGCTCGCCGCATCCCCAACGGAGCCGTGCTTGTGAGCGGTACCAACGGCAAGACGACGTCGACCCGCATCCTGACCGACGCCCTCGAACGGGCCGGGCTCGCCCCGATCACCAACCGGCAGGGCTCCAACCTCTCACGAGGACTCGCCGCCACCTTGCTCGGTCACGCCGACCTCCGGGGTCGCTTGCAGGTTGCGGACACCGCTATCGGCGTCTTCGAGGTCGATGAGGGTGCCTTGCCCGCCATCGCCGAGGTGATGCAGCCCCGTTTGATCCTGATCACCAACCTGTTCCGCGACCAGCTCGACCGATACTTCGAGGTCGACTACGTGGCCAGTTTGTGGTCGCGCGCCTTCACCCGTCTGCCGGACACGACCGTCATGGTGCTCAACGCCGACGATCCCCAGGTCGCCCGCCTCGGCGAAGCCGGCGACCGCCCGACCCTGTACTTCGGTATCGAGGACGCCAGGGTGAGCCGTCCCGAGCTGGACCACACCTCTGATGCTCGGCGCTGCGCTCTGTGCAGCGTCGATCTGGCCTATAGCTCGACCTATTACGCCCACCTCGGTCATTACGCGTGCCCTAAGTGCGGCTGGCGTCGGCCTCAACCTCGGGTGAGCGCTTGGCGGGTCGATGTCCAGGGCGTAGAGCGCAGTCGGGTTGTGGCCAGCACGCCGTGGGGTGACCAAGAGCTCGCCGTGCCGCTTCCTGGCCTGCACAATGTCTACAACGCCCTATCGGCAGCTGCGGCCGCCTTCGCCCTGGGCGTCGAGGCGCAAGCTGTGCGAGATGCCGTCGCCGGAGCCCGCCCCGCGTTCGGGCGGCTCGAGAGGTTCTCGGTGGACGGGCGCAACGTCTGCCTCGCGCTGGTGAAGAACCCAAGCGGCTTCAACCAGATGCTGCGCCTGTTGGCAGAAGGCAACGAGCTAAGAGGGCCTCTGATGCTGGCCCTCAACGATCACGGCCCAGACGGCCGCGACGTCTCGTGGATCTGGGACGTGGACCTGGACCTGTGCCGAGGCAGAACGACCTCCTTCGTGGTCTCCGGTCGGCGGGCCCACGACATGGCCTTGCGGCTCAAACTGGCAGGCTGCCTCGCCAGCCCCGACCGCGCCGGAGTCGGCGGCGGCGGCGGCGGCGCGCCGGCGGAACTGGTGATTGAGGGCGATGTGGTCCGGGCCTTCTGGCAGGCTTTGGACCGCGTCAAGCCGGAGGAGACGCTCTACGTTCTGCCCACCTACACCGCGATGTGGACTCTCCGGACGGAGCTGACCCGCCGTGGATACGTCGCACCGTTCTGGAAGCACTGAAGGGGGCGCGGTGAAGCTCGTCCTCGGCTACTTGTACCCCACGATCATGAGCCAGTACGGCGACCGCGGCAACGTCATCTGCCTCACCCAGCGCTGCCGTTGGCGGGGCATCGACGTGGAGGTCGTCGAGCTTGGTCTGAATGCCCCAGTGGATCCCGACGCCGTGGACATCCTCCTCATGGGCGGTGGAGCCGACTCCCATCAGCGGATCATCGCCGAAGATCTGCGGACCGTGAAGGGAGCTGGCATCCGCCGTGCTGTCGAGGACGGGGCGGCAGCACTCATGATCTGCGGGGCCTATCAGCTGTGGGGACACTTCTACCGAACCTACGACGGCGAGACGCTGGAAGGGCTCGGCGTGTTCGATGCCCACTCCGTCCACCGCGCCAACCAGCTTGGCGCTCGCCTCGACACCATCACTCAGGCAGGCCGCGTACGGGCGGTCCAGAACCTAGTGATCCAGTGGGGCGAACGGACGCTGGTCGGATTCGAGAATCACGGGGGCCGCACCTACTTGGCTGATGGCGCCCAGCCCCTTGGTCGGGTCCTCGTCGGTGGAGGGAACAACTCGGAGGACGGCTGGGAGGGCTGCGTCTACAAGAATGCCATCGGCACCTACCTCCACGGCTCTGTCTTGCCCAAGAACCCCCACCTCGCGGACCACTTGATAGCCGCCGCCGTGGAGCGCCGTACCGGCACGCGAGAAACTGGAACCCCTCGATGACCGCCTCGAGTGGGAGACCCACGACCGAGCGATGGAGGAAGCCCTTCGTGGCACGCGAGCAACGCGCCTCCGGTCGTTCAGGGCTTCGACCGTTGGGCACAGCCTGCTCACCGCAATTCCGCGCCGGTTCTCCGCCCGGTCGAGGAGTGGGTCGACTGCCGGGCCAAGTGATGACGCGTCGAAGGGACAGCAGGCCTTCGGCCCAGGAGCTCAGTCCGCCTGATCTTGCTCCCTGTCCCCTGCTCCGCCAAACCGCGAGCACCCTTTCCCAGTCGGCGTTCTTGCAGGTCAGAAGGGTGTCGGAGGGGGGACTTGTCCACGTACGACACACGCCGCGGTACTTCAACTATCGGCGCGACGTGCACCTTCTGGAGCCCTCTCGACGACTCTGAACCGGACCTTGCACCGTCCAGCGAGCACACTGTCATAAACGATCAACCGAGATCGGCGGGTAGCTGCGATCTGTCCGTCAGGCGCTTCCCCGCGTCAGCCAGGCCGCCACCTTGCCGCGGGAATGAGCTTCGCGGGGACCGATCTCAGGGAACGACCAGCAAGCAGCGACTGGCCATGGCTACGGTGCGCGCAAGCCCATTCATGAGAAGGTCTTCGACCGTTGCCACACCGCGGCATCGCCACAACGCAAGCGCCGTATCCCAGGCGACGTCCCTCGCGGAGTTGATGCTCCAGTTGCCCACGAGATCGAGGACCATCTGGGCGCGGTGATCGGCCTCGAGAACCACAGATGACTCGAAGGACTGACGGATCGACTGTTCCGCCGCGTCAAGGATTCCGTCGACCTTCTGGTAGTCGTCGTGATGTGTGCCCTGGTCGGGAGCGATGCCGAGACCAGTGCATGTCTGGACTACGGCGATGGGAAGGTCGTGGTTGATGTGAGCGTTCATGCCCGCCAGCGCGAACTGGATGGGGTAAATCCCCGGGTTGGAGCGCACTTCGAGCAAGGGCTGCCAGGCGGCGGGGAGGTCGGTGGGCTCGGCGACAACGGCGTCGACCGCGGCAAAGTAGATGTTGGCGAACACCACGTCGAGGTGTTGCATGAACTCGGGATCTGAGTAGAACCCTTGGCTGATCCCGTCGTTCACCTGCTGGGTAACCTCGAGGTACATCCGGTTGAAGCATGCAAGACCGTCGCTGGTTGGCAGGGCGGTCTCGATCTGCTGCATCCGGGTGATCGCCTCGGCAATCGACGTGGCCGGTGGGCCGACCGGGAGCGCATCGCTGCCCATCGGTCAGGACGCTAGTACGAGACGATGACGTGCATCAGGTAAGGGTGGTCCGGTGTGTGAGGTTGTAGGGCCGTTCCCATTACCCAGTGATCGACCTTATCGTCAAAGGGCTGACGGAGCGTCCAATTTCGGTACCACACGTCGACCTGGTACGCCGCCTGGGCACGCCGCCGCCGGACGGACGTCGACCCAGCGCCTGGGAGACCTTTCTTCGCTGTCTGGCCCGACTGCAGAGCGACGCCATGCCCGGGCCGCCCGAACAGCGACGAGGCAGGAGGTTCACCCGGGAAGCTCGAGTAGGCGATGACGCAACCTGCCTCTCCCGATCGTGAGCAGGCCGGGATGTGCGAGAAGCTGCCGCCGCTGAGCGAGCCCGTACGAACCTCGACGTCCCTGCCGAGGATGACGGCGAGCACGAGCCGGTCACGCCCGCGGCATCGTCGTCTACCAGGCGAGAGACCAGCGTGATCGGGATCGCTGCCCCCTGCGAGTGCGCTGGAAACGGAAACTGATCCTCTAGCAATCCCCGCCCGATCGCAGTGGTGCCCCGCTAGCGGATCCTCAGCTGCCCGCCCCGCACTGCATCTGGTGCGCCTTTACGCTCTACGCCCATGGACCCATCGATCACCGAGATTTCGGCCGGCGACATCACGTGGCGCTTCGACCGCTCGTTCCTTACCTCGAACTGGACCTGCATCTGGGGCCGCGGTTGCTTGGGGATCCTGCCCCAACCGGCGGCCGAACTCGGCCATGGCTGTTGCTCGATCGGTGCCGACCTCGACGGCGACGATGAGGCGCACCTGATCAGCGCGCTGGCGGCCACGTTGGAGCCTTCACGTTTCGAATACCACGCCACCGCGGCCGAAGGTGGTGTCTTTGCCGACACCACCCGTAGCAGCACCCGGGTGGTCGACGGGGCCTGCATCTTCCTCAACCGGCCTGGCTTCGACGGGGGTGCGGGCTGCGCGTTGCATCTTGCAGCCCTTGATTCGGGCGAGTCGCCCGTCGACTTGAAGCCGTCGGTGTGCTGGCAGCTGCCGATCAAGGTGGATTGGGAGCCAGGCGACGGCGAGACCGAAGTGGCCACCGTTCGGGGCTGGACAAGAGGCGACTGGGGCGCCGAGGGCGAGACCATGGCGTGGTGCTGCACCGAGGACAGCCAGGCCTACGTTGGTGACCGGCCGGTGATCGAGTCAATGGCCGAGGAACTGGAAGCGATCATCGGTTCCGAGGTGTACGTCGAGCTCCGGCGACGCCTGGACTGACCCACGCTGGGTCTGGTGGAGGCTCCAACCTGCGAGAAGGATGCAGTCATGGTCAACCGGGCCCGTTACCCCGAGGCGTTCCACGAGCGCGCCGTGAGAATGGCCCCGCTGTCACCGTGGCCCGCCCCGGGCGTCAAAGCGATCGGGCGGTAAGCTCCCCTCCGGCCCAGCGCGAGAACGGAGCGCGAACAGAGATGACGACAGACCCAGTCGACAGCGGGCCTCCGTCGTCGATCATCCTCGAATCCGACAATTCGAAGAACCTGTCGGCCGACGAGCTCGGCGGGCTGGTCGGGGAGCTGGAGGGGGTCCTCCGCGACGCTGGGCAGGAGCACCTCACCGTCGCGGGCGTCGCGCACGAGCCGCGCGGCGCCGGCAACAACTGGGTCGACGTTCTGGCGGTCTTCCTTCCATCGGCGGAGTTCGTGAAGGAGCAGGTCTTCGCGTTGCTGTTGCCGCATGTGGTGACGTTCATGCGAAAGCGGTTCTCGCGCAAGCACGAGGCGACCAGGCCGCGAATCGTGATCCTCTACGGCCCGGACGGACAGCCACTGAAGGAGATCGAGCTGAAGACGCCCGACGGCGAGCCGAGTTGGCGGGAGCCGACGGGCGGGCGGCGGGCCGTGCCGGCGCCCGCGTCGTATGGCTGAGATCCCCGCCCTTCCGGTCGAGCCCCTGAGCGCCGCCGAGGAGGCCCTCGGTAGAACGCTCGCGGCTAGCGAAGGCGATTTCGTGTTTCCCGTCTACTCCAAGCGGGTGACGACGTTCTGCCGGCAGTCAGTCAACCTCGGCGACGCTCTTTCCCGGGGTCGGTTCTACGAGCGGCTCCGCTCCCTTGACGAGGTCGCGCAGGCGGTCGAAGTCTTCGGTGCGACGCTGGCGGGCGGGACGAAGTTCCGTGCTGGCCCGTTGGCCGAGTTGGTCGTCGACATCTTCCCGAGCATGTACGACGCTCCAAAGGGCGTCGTGCCAATGCCCGAAGACGACGAGGAGAGCGTCGGTTGGCATGCGGTGCTCCCTATCGAAATCGAGGGCGACCGGGTCAACTTCATGCACAACTGGTCCAGGGACTGGGGCGACGAGGGCTGCGGCAGCTTCTCGCTGCAGTACATCGCCAAGTTCGCCCGCGAGGCGTCCTCGATCCGGCCCAAGGGGGGGCCGGCGCCGCCGACGGGCGAGCCTGCGGACGCTCCCACGACGAAGTCGCAGGCACTCCGACTCCTCGTCGACCGCTGGCGTGACGAGGAGACCGAGTCGCCGTGGATGGTCGTTGACAGCGACCCCGGGCCACTTTGGTGCGGCCGTTGGCTCATCGGTGTCGGTGACGGCAGCCCATGGTTGCAGGCCGCGATCCTGCTGCGGGGGCTGGAGGTCGACCCACTCACCGTCGGCTGGCTGCATGCCCGCTCGTCCCTTGGCGGGGTGCTCGACATCGAGGAGTTCTTCATCTGGCCGTCGTATCGCGGCCGGGGGCTGGGAGCCGCGCTGGCTGGGCAGTCGCTGCTGTTCGCAGCGATCCGCCAACATCGTGCCGTTCGCTGGCTGCAGCCGCAGGCGGATGTCGAGGTGGCGCGCGTGACCGGGTTCGCCCCTCCGGTCTGGGTGGCCGGCCTGCCCTGGCGCCAGGCTGACGTCGGCCTCGGAGTCGCGCCGCGCGACCGAAGCGATGGGCGCTCTCGCGTTGCTACGACGCTTCGCCTCGATGGGGGCGCCCGGCGGGGTCCGCACCCGTCAGGACGGACGCAACACAAGTGTCGTCAACCATGGCTCGCAGCCGACGTACGGCGTGGTCGTTGAGGTCAAGTGATCGGCGCGTACCGCACGTGCCTGAGCGCGTCCCCCCGCCACTTCCGGCGAGCGGCTCCGCGAACTGGCCGTCCCAGCTCCTCGCCCCTTCCTCTTTGTGAAAGGTGTGAGAGTGCTGCTCTCCGCACTTCACCAGCTCGTCGCAAAACCGACAATGGTACGAAGCGTCGTGGACCTCGTAGGCGATCCACTCGCCGCCCAGCCTGCGAACGCTCATCGCTGCGACTCTCGCCCGAGCCGCCGCATCTCAGGGCTTGTCGGATGTCGCCTTGGCGACAGCGAGGGTGGCGTAGACCTGCGCCCGCATGACGTGCTGTTGATAGCTTGCTCCCGGTTTGTCACTTTCATTCGGTTGGTCCAGTTCATTCTGTGCGAGATCGATGTACTCAACCACGGTTTTGACCATCACTCCGACCCCTCTCACGTGCTCCTTCGCCGCAGAATACGCCTGTCCCGGTCGGAAGGCTGACCTCGAAGACCTGCGCGAGGAGGGACAGAACCTCCTCGCGATGGATCGCTCGGGACAACGCCGGGCGCTTGGCCCGGCTTTTCCACGGAGGATTACCGCCAACTAGAGACCTTCGCCGAATACCCTGCCACGCGGCCCCGAAGTTCGCGGAGCAGGACCGGGCGGCGCAACGAGGAAGTCCCCGCGCGGTATTACACGAACGTCTTTAGGTGCTCGAGGTCAGGCCTCGACGAGCTCCTGTCGCCGCCGCCTGAATACTGACCCGGCGGGCTCAAGGGATCCGCGCAACAGCTCGGCGAGTCAACGACTGTGAGTTGACTCGACCGGGAGGTTCCCTTGGCACCGCACCTGACGTTGCAGCAACGTGAACACGCGCGAAGGCTCCGACGAGAAGGAAGGACAATCCGGGAGATCGCGGCGGAGATCGGCTGTTCTCGCTCGACCGTGAAGTCCGTCGTACGCGGTCCCGCCAAGCGGGAGTCCCGCCAGGTCGTGTGGTCACCGGGCCCACTGCGCCTGTCGCTCGCGGATCGTGAGGAGATCAGCCGTGGGCTGTCAGCCGGTGATCCGCTCCGCGCGATCGCCCGTCAGCTCGGCCGGGCGCCGTCGACCATCGCTCGTGAGGTGAAGGCGAACGGCGGACGTTCCCACTACCGAGCCGTGAGGGCGCACCATGGAGCGTATGAACGCGCCCGTCGTCCGAAGACCCCGAAGCTCGCCGGTGGCCCGCTGTGCACGCAGGTCACGGTGTGGCTCGAGGAGTGGTGGTCGCCCGAGGAGATCGCCCGACGTCTCCGGATCGAGTTCCCAGACGATCCGACCATGTGGGTGAGCCACGAGACGATCTACCAGTCCCTCTTCGTCCAAGGCCGTGGTGAGCTGCGCCGGGAGCTCTCCCGGTGCCTGCGGACCGGGAGAGCGCAGCGCCGCCCGCAGGGGCGGGTCGAGCGTCGCGGGCACATCCCGAACATGGTGATGATCTCCGAGCGTCCTGCCGAGGTCGCCGACCGGGCGGTTCCCGGCCACTGGGAGGGCGATCTCATCATCGGCAAGGGCGGCCGTTCCGCCGTCGGGACCCTCGTCGAGCGCACGACCCGCTTCTTGCTGCTGCTCCATCTTCCCGATGGCCGCGAGGCAGAGAAGGTCAACGAGGCGATGCGACAGGCGATCGCCACCCTCCCCGCAGAGCTCGTCCGCTCGATCACCTGGGACCAGGGCAAGGAGCTGTCGGCCCACGCCGCCTTCACCGTCTCGACCGGCGTCCAGGTCTACTTCTGCGATCCGCACAGCCCGTGGCTGCGCGGATCGAACGAGAACACGAACGGGCTCCTCCGTCAGTACATGCCGAAAGGAACCGACCTATCCCTCCACAGCGCGGAGGACCTCGCCCGCTTCGCCGCCAGTCTCAACAACCGTCCCCGCGAGACGCTCGGATTCATGAAACCATCAGAGAAGCTCGCCGAACTCGTTGCAATGACTGGTTGAGCCCGCCCCCCCTATCGCCGGTTGAAAACTGACCCCCTCTCCCGGGGATCCACCGCTTTCAGTGGCTTGGACTCGATCCTGGTCCGCCGACAGCGGCCCGACCGGGAGAAGGAATGTGATCGACGTGGAGGAATGGGCAGAGATCAGACGGCTGCACCGGGCCGAGGGGATGAGCATCAAGGCGATCGTCCGCAGGCTCGGCGTGGCGCGCAACACCGTGCGGACGGCACTTCGCGCCGAGGACGCACCGAAGTACGAGCGTGAGGGTCGCGGCTCCGCGGTGGACGCCTTCGAGCCGGCGATCCGGCGGCTCTTGGCGGTGACGCCGGACATGCCGGCGACGGTCGTGGCCGAGCGCATCGGCTGGACGCGTGGGATCACCGTGCTTCGTGAGCGCGTCGCCGAGCTCCGCCCGGCCTATCAGGTGCCGCAAGCCTTCGGGCGCACCGAGTACAAGCCGGGCGAGCTGTGCCAGTGGGACCTGTGGTTCCCCGACTACGAGATTCCCGTCGGCCACGGCCAGACCGCCGTGCTGCCGGTGCTCGTCGGCGTGCCCTGCTACTCGCGCTGGACTCTCGCGCGCATGATCGGCTCGAAGGAGTCCGCCGACGTGCTCGGCGGGCATCTCGACCTGCTCGTCGAGCTCGGCAAGGTGCCGAAGATGGGTGTCTATGACGGCGAGCCCGCGATCTCGGTCAGACGCGGCAAGCGCTTGATCTACACCGAGAGCTACCTGCGCCTGAAAGGAACCTTGGGCATGGGCTCGATCGTGCTCGCGAAGGGCCACCCCGAGCGCAAGGGCGTCGTGGAACGGACCAACGGCTATCTCGAGACGAGCTTCATGCCCGGGCGGCGCTTCGCCGACCGCGACGACTTCAACACCCAGCTCAGCGACTGGCTGGAGGCGAGGGCCAACCTGCGGGTCCACTCAGGGCTTCGGTGCCGGCCCTCGGAGCGCATCGACGAGGACCTCGCCGCGATGACCGCGCTCCCGCCGGTCCTTCCCGACATGGACGCGCACCACGACCTGCGGCTCCCGGCCGATCACTGGGTGCGCCACCAGACCAACGACTACTCGGTGCACCCCAAGGCCGTCGGTCGACGCGTGCACGTCAAGGTCGACGACGCCGAGGTCACCGTCACCCTCGGCAGAGAAGTGGTGGCCCGCCACGAGCGGGTGCTCGCGAGACACGTCACCGTCACGGACCCGGTCCATGACCGGGCCCGGGAGAAAGCCCGTGCACTCGCTGGTGTCCCGAAGCCCTCGAACGACGAGGTCGAGGTCCGCAGCCTCGCGATCTACGACCGGGCCACGGGTGCGGCGTGAGCAGCGCCCGGGACCTCGCCTACCTGTGCCGGGAGCTGAAGGCCCCCTCGCTGCTCGCCGGGGTCGAGCGCCTCGCAGAGCGCGCCCGGGCAGATGCCTGGAGCCACGAGGACTTCCTCGCCGCCTGTCTCGAGCGCGAGGTGTCCTCCCGCCAGTCCCACGGCGGCGAGGCCCGCATCTCCCTCGCGCGCTTCCCGGCCCGAAAGACCCTCGAGGACTTCGACTTCGACCACCAGCGCAGCGTGCGAAAGGACGTCGTCGCCCACCTCGGCGCCCTCGACTTCATCGAGGCGCGCTCCAACGCCGTGTTCCTCGGCCCGCCAGGCACCGGCAAGAGCCACCTGTCGATCGCGCTCGGCATCAGGGCGTGTCTGGCCGGACACCGGGTCGCTTTCGCCACGGCGGCGGAGTGGGTGGACCGACTCGGTGCCGCGCACGACGCCGGCAAGCTCCAAGAGGAGCTGCGACGTCTCGGCCGCTTCCCGCTCGTCATCATCGATGAGGTCGGCTACATCCCGTTCCAGGGCGAGGCCGCCAACCTGTTCTTCCAGCTGGTGCCGCCGATCGCGGAACTTCCTCACCCCTGATCAACGAAATTCCCCACCCTCGAGCACCGAGATGGACAGCACCATCCACCGGGTTGAGGTGGACCCCTTCGAGACTGGCGGTTCCTACGCCAACCAGTCCGAAGGGGTCCACCCGTCATGCTCACACAAGGGGAAGACGTGGAAGCAGCTGCACTGCACAACCGGGGCTGGACGATCTCCGCGATCGCCCGGCACCTCGGTCATGACCGAAAGACGATCCGCGCGTATGTGAACGGGACGCGGGCTCCCGGACAGCGCGCCCGAAGCTCACCCGACCCGCTCGAGCTCGTCGAGCACTACGTCACGCTCCGCCTCGGGGATGATCCGCACTTGTGGGCGACGACGCTCTATGACGAGGTCGTCCCCCTCGGCTACGCACTCAGCTACCCGAGCTTCGTCCGCCAGATCCGGGCGAAGAAGCTGCGTCCGCACTGTGACCCGTGCCACGCGGTGAAGGGCCGGGACACGATCGAGATCGACCACCCGGCCGGCGAGGAGATCCAATGGGACTGGTTCGAGCGCCGTCGCGCCCCGTGGGGATCGACGATGTACGTGCTGTTGGGAACCTTGCCGCACTCGGGACGGATCCGCGGCGTGCTCGCCGAACGGCTCGACCAGCCGCATCTCATCGAGGCGATGGACGCGGTCATGCGCCGCCTTGGCGGGACGGCGCGGATCTGGCGCACCGACCGGCTCGCCACGGTGATCGTGCCGGGAAGTCGTGAGGTCCAGGCGAGCTTCGCCCCGGTTGCGAAGCACTACGGCGCGATCGTCGAGCCCTGTCCGCCGCGGCGTGGGAACCGCAAGGGCTCGGTCGAGTCCTCGGTCCGCTATGTCTCGGGACGGTGGTGGCGAACGACGAGGGCGGCCGACCCCGAGCAGGCCCAACTCGAGCTCGACCGGTTCCTCGCGACGACCGGCGACGCCCGAGAGCGTCGACGAGAGGGGACCCGCACCACCGTCGGCGTGCTCGGCGACGCCGAGCCGCTCCTTTCACTTCCCGTCGCCGGCTATCCCGCAACGCTCGTCGTTACCCGTGTCGTCGGAGACAACGCGACCGTCGCCTTTCGGGGCAACCGCTACGCGACGCCACCGGGACTGTCGGGAACGATCGTCGAGGTCCATCACCGCCTCTCGAGTGCCGCGATCGAACTGCGCAGCCTCGGCGGCCAGGTGATCGCGACCCACCGTCTCGCGCATCGCGGTGCCGGTCAGCTCGTGCGCAGTCCCGACCAGCACCGGGCACTCGAGCACGCCGTGCTCGCGGCGTTCTCGTGCGCGTCGCCGTGTGACACCAAAGCCAATCGGCCACCAAGTGCCGCCGCGCTGCATGAAGCGGCGCGCCTGCTCGGTGCGGTCGGGCGCGATGTCACTGTTGATCTTTCCCACTATGCCGAGCTCGCCGGAGCGACGAGATGAGCGAGGCCTCGATCTACCAGCAGCTGCGCGGCCATCTCGCCTACCTGCGCCTTGCCGCCGCGGCTGAGGCGTTGCCGGGTGAGCTCGAACGTGCGGCTCGTGACGGACTTGGCCACTCGGCCTTCTTGGAGCGGTTGTTGGCCCTCGAAGTCACCGCCACCGATCAGCGTCGGCGCGCGACCCTCGAACGCTTCGCATCGCTGCCCTCGCCGTGGCGGCTCGCGGACTTCGACTTCGACGCGCAACCGAGCATCGACCGCTCCCTCGTGAACGAGCTCGCGACGCTCTCGTTCCTCGAGGACGCGACCAATGTGTTGTTCATCGGGCCACCGGGGGTCGGAAAGACGATGCTCGCCGTCGCGCTCGCCCGGTGTTCGATCGATGCCGGTTACCGGACCTACTACACGACGGCTGCGGATCTCGCGGCGAGGTGCCACCGCGCCGCGCTCGAGGGGCGGTGGGCGACGACGATGCGGTTCTTCGCGAACCCGAGGCTGCTCGTCATCGACGAGGTCGGCTACCTGCCGCTCGCGTCAGAGGCTGCTGCGGCGCTGTTCCAGGTGATCACGACGAGGTACTTGAAGAGCTCGACGATACTCACGACCAATCTCGGCATCGCCTCGTGGGGCAAGATCTTCGACGATCCGATGGTCGCCGCCGCGATGCTCGACCGATTGCTCCATCGCAGCGTCGTCTTCCACATCGACGGCGAGAGCTACCGCATGCGCGCCCATCAGGCCCGCTCGAACGAACTACGTCAGGGGGTGGTCGCGACCTCAGCGAAGTAGTCTCGGCGTCACTCCATCTCGGCGGTCAAGTGGGGAGATTCGCTGATCGAGAGTGGGGAGTTTCAAAGATCCGCGGCACTGGTGAGCTCCCGCTACGAGCGCGCCAGCATGATCGTGAGCTCGAACAAGGCCTTCAGCCGCTGGGGCGAGGTCTTCGGCGACGACACCGTGGCCGCCGCGATGATCGACCGCCTGGTGCACCACGCCGAGGTCATCAACTTGAAAGGCGACAGCTACCGGCTGAAGGGCCGGGATCTCGGGAGGGTGCCGAGTGACGACGACGCCTGAGCACATGCATCGCCTTCGAGGGTTCGAGGAGGTGACGCCGCTCGTCGAATAGCTACGCAGCGCGGTCGGTGGCCCTGGGGGGGGTCAGTTTTCGACCGGTGGCGAGGGGTCAGTTTTCGACCGGCGTTGACAGCTCCTCGGCGAGCCGCCCTCGGAACGTGTCGCAAGGCCCACCGAAGCCAACTACTTCCGTCTTATCGACGAAAAGTTCCCCACCCACGGTGCAGGGTCGCCATTGCGGACCACCTCGATGAGTAGAACGGCCTCCGATACGGGAAGTCTTCGACGGGTCTGCCCCACGCGGCGAGATCGACCTTCAACCGCGTCCTCGACGCTGGTTCAGCCGTCATCGGAGACTTCGGGCACCCTCGGTCGACTCGCCCCGCCCCGCCGGCATGACGCGTCTCGCGATGATGTGCAGGTCGACGCTCTCGATCGCCGCCAGACGCTGCACCTTCCAGACGATGGAACCCCCAGACATCAGCTCACGCAATCGGCTCCGCCGACTCGCGCCGAGCACGATCTGGGTGATCTGCGCGTGGCGCGCGAACTCCATGAGCACCCGAGCTGGATCGTCTCCCTGGATCTCGACCCAGTGTGCCCCGACATCGGAGGCCACGCGGCGCAACGCCGCGAGAGAGTCATCGTGGGAGTGGGCCGCGGCGTCGCTACTCACGACATGGACGACATGCAGCTCGCTCTTGGACCTTGCGGCCAACCGGGCAGCGCGGTGCAGCACGACGTCGGTACCGGGCGCGCCCGTCACCCCCACCATGATGCGCTCGCTCGTCTCCCAAAGGACTCCGTTCTGGTGGCGTCGAAGGTGCTCGAGCAGCTCCTCTTCTGTCTCGTCGGCGAGGAACCGCAAGGCGAGCTCCCGCAATGCAATCAGGTTGTCGGAGCGAAAGAAGTGGGTGAGCGCTTGGGGGACCTTGTCGGGCGGGTAGATGTTGCCGTGCAGCATCCGTCGGCGGAGCTGCTCCGGCGAGGAGTCGACGAGCTCGATCTGATCGGCCTTGCGCACCACCCAATCCGGCACGCGCTCGCGGACCTGCGCTCCAGTCATCTGCTCGGCGGCGTCGGCGATGCTCTCGAGATGCTGGATGTTGACCGTCGTGATGACGTCGATCCCCGCTTCCAAGAGCTCCAAGACGTGCTGCCACCGCTTCTCATGTCGCCCCGTGCCGGGCACGTTCGTATGGGCAAGTTCGTCGACCAAGGCGAGCTCCGGGTGGCGCGAGAGGACCGCGTTGAGATCCATCTCCTCAAAGCGCGAGCCCCGGTACTCGACCTCGCTGGCGCGGGACCACCTCAAGCCCGTGGAGCAGTTCTTCGGTGAGCAGTCGGCCGTGGCATTCGACGAACCCGATCACGACATCAGCTCCTCTCCCCCGACGGCGCTGGCCCTCACTCAGCATCGCGAAGGTCTTCCCTACCCCTGCCGCAGCGCCGAGATAAATGCGGAAGTGACCGGCGGCCTCCACGACGTCGGTGACATCCAAGTCGATCGCAGCGGCCTCGCTCACCCCTTCGTCAGTCCCATCGGAGCCGCTGAACCGCCCCTGTTCGGTCATCTCGAAGGCCTCTCCTTGGGCGGTTCTTCCCTATTCTTCCCTAGGTGGTGACGGTTGGGTAGGGAGCTGGCGAGGTGACGACCTGTAGGCGAGACCGGGCTCAGGTCCCTCGGTTTCCCGAGGGCCGCCGTCGATCGGTTGCCATGGCTCGCTCCTTCTCCAGCTCCCCCCCGTCGAACCGTGCATGCGGTTCTCCCGCACACGGCTCACCGACGCCCTTCACCGGCGGTGTTCGGCAACGAGAGCCCGCCAGGCGTAGTTCGGCCTGGGTGCGACGACGAGACCATTGAGGTTGACCAGGCCGAGGTGCTCAGGGTCCCGGAGCACGTAGTGCAACCCCCACCGGCGGCTCCGCCGATGGAGATTAGCCACGAATATGCCGAGGCGCCGGAGGGCGAAGGACCTGATCTTGTCGAACATCGGGCCGAGTTCCCGATCTTGAAGAACCCGGCCCAGCCACGAAGGAACCGATTGAGGCTCCCCACGACCTGTTCGACCGGCACCAGCAGCCGGGACCGGGCCGTGAGCTCACGGAGTCGGTCACGGGCATGCTGGGTCGCCCGACGTGAGGGCCAGCGGGCGAGGAAGACGAAGCGCCGTGCTCCCGTCCGGCCCCGGGCGCGCACGAAGCGGTGATGGAACCCGAGGAAATCAAATCCCTCGCCTCCCTCCACCAGGTGCACGATCCGGGTCTTGGCCGCCTTCGGCGCAAGGCCGAGGTCGCCCAGCAGAACCGTGAGCCGCTGAAGGGCTCGGTCGGCCTCCGCTCGGGACGAGCACATCACCACCAGATCATCGGCATACCGGACCAGCACCCCCTGCCCCGTCCGTCTCCCACTCCCGGTCGAGCCGGTTCAGGTAGACGTTGCAGAGCAAGGGCGAAATGACCCCGCCCTGTGGAGTGCCGGTCACAGCGTGCCGGACCGCGCCGTCCTCCATCACCCCCGAGCGCAGCATCGCCCGGAGGAGCTTCAGGACCTTGCGGTCACAGACCCGTTCCTCGACCGCAGACATCAACTGCTCATGCGGGATCGCCGAGAAACAGTTGGCGATGTCCGTCTCCACCACCCAGCGCCTGCCCCTGAAGGACTCATCGAGCAAGACCTGCAGGGCGTCGTGGGCCGCCTTCTTCGGCCGGAACCCGAAGCTGGCGGGCCGAAAGTCGGCTTCGAAGACCGGCTCGATGACGATCTTCAACGCCGCCTGCACGACTCGGTCACGGACCGTCGGGATCGACAGCGGGCGCTTCTCTTGCCGTCCGGGCTTCGGGATGAACACCCGTCGGGCCGGAAGCGGCCGATACGTCTCTTCCCTCAGGTCCGCGGCCAGTTCGTCGAGCAACAGGTCAGCGCCGTAATGCTCGACGTCGGCGATGGTGGTGCGGTCGATGCCGGCATGCGCCGCCATTGCGGCGCACCTGCTCCCACGCCCGCTCCAAGACGTCCCTGCGGTGGACCTTGTCGTAGAGCGCGTGGAACCGTCGTCCGGGTTCGGCCTTGGCCGCCCGGTAGAGCGTGCGCTGCAGCTCTTGGACCTTGTCTTCGGTGGGACCAGCCACGAGGGCACTCACCAGCCCTTCCCCTTGCGCACGCATGGACGAAGTAGCGGCCCTTCCCATCACCGGCGGTTGTGCTGTCCGTCCGGCTCGATCGGTACTATGACCGCCTCCGACGCCCTCCCGGCGACCTCTCCCCTTCCCGGCTCATCACCGGTTATAGGAACGGTCTCGTCCGCGGACTCCGCAGCCGCTTTGGCCGGGGAGGGCCTCCCCAGTTCCCGCCGTCACCTTCCGAACGTTCCGCGCCCTCTACGTCGGGGAGTCCCTCGTGGCTGCGATCCAGGCTCTTCACCACTTCCATGGCCTTCGCCCCGAAAGAGCGGGCTCGGCTCTCCCTTCGCCCCGCACGAGTGCGGGCACACTAACGACGCCGCAGGCTTCGCTTGATGCTGCGGACCGCTCGGTCGCTTCCCCCGTGGGGCTTTTGACGCTGGGCTTCGACCCGGTCCGTTTCCAGTCCGGGCCGCCAGCCTGCTACCGGGCTTCCTGGCAACTACCCGGACCGGACTTTCACCGGCTGGCGACGACGAGCTTGTGATCAGGTCAGCTTCTCGATAAGCACCTCCTGACCTCTGGGCGCACTCTCACGAGCGGTGTAAACGGCTCGGGGCGCAGGCTCCGATCTGATGCTATGCCGCTGCTGGGACGGTGTGGCCGATGTCGGGTTCCCGGTCCTCTTCGAGCAGCTCGCGGCCGGCGGAGCGCCGTCGATCGACCGGGACTCCCTGCCGGCGGAGCGCCGTCGATCGACCGGGACTCCCTGCCGACGGCCCCGACGAAGCAGCGATCGCGGAGGCCGCGAGGCTGCTCGGTCAGGCAGACTCCCCGTTCCGGGTCGGTCGGGTCGAGGTCCGCCGCCGGGACGACGGGTGGGCAGCGCTGCTGGCGAGGGTGCTGGCCGAGTTCGAGCCTTGAGAGGTCTTCGCCCGCTCCGGCGACAACCCGGCCGTGATGCCAAGGGCGGGCGAGGCTGAGCTGAGCCGAGAAGCTGGGCGCGCTCATGCGAGCGACGGCGACCGCTGAGCCTGAGCCGACCGCCACGGTGGTGTCGATCGACCGCCTGCTGGATACTGCCGCGCGATAAACGCGCGACGGAGTACTCCGGGCGCGAGAGCGCCGGGCACTCGGCCCGGCGTTCTTGCTGCTAGATAGGGGTGTCGGAGGGGGGACATCCTCAGTCCCGTACTGGCCACCGGCGGCTTGATCCATAGAGCCTCTACCGACAGGGCACCGTTTCGGCGGCAGTCCCTACGAGCCCGTCGGCGGGGGGACTTGTCCACGTACGACACGCTCCGCGGTCCTTCAGCTATCGGCGTGACGTGCACGTTCCCGCGAGCCCTCTCGGCGACTCGGAACCGGACCGTGCACCGGTGCGGCGGGCACTGGGATCTCCAAGCGCCTCATCCAGACGTGCCTTCGGGTGACCCGCATCGCTCACGCCGTGTTACCGGGCGTGTCGCAGTGTCGAAGTCACGGCACCGACCCTTGAGGAACGATCCAGCGACTCGATGGACTCGAGCCACCTAAAGGAGCATGTCGGAACTGATATCTCGCATAGGGGCGTGTCGGAGGGGGTTGTCCGCGTACGAAACACGCAGCGGTACTTCAGCTATCAGCGTGACGTACACCTTCCTGCAATCCCTCTCGACGACACTGAAGCTAACCTTGCACCGACCAGAGGCCACCGGCGTCCTCGAAAAGCGCATCGCGGGGGCTCTCCCCTCCCCCGGAGCCATGAGGGCCGCCCTGCGATGGCCGAGGCTGCCCCCCGACGCCTCGGCCCTCACCAGTCTGAACACAACCAGGTGTCGTGCGTCTAAGCATCGCGTTCCGTGCGGTTAACATGCGTGACACGCGCTGGTAAGATGCGCACATGGACTTTCAGGTCGAAGCACTGGAAGAGGCGCTGCAATCGCTTGGCGCGGTTCTCGAACAGCGCCACACTCCCTATGGTCTCCTAGTCGTCGGTGGCAGCAGCCTCCTACTGCTCGGCCTGATCGACCGGCCGACAGGCGACCTTGACGTGGTGGGTCTCGCCGAAGACGGCCGCTATCACAAGATCGCAGAGCTGCCCGCTCCGCTCGCTAGCGCCGCGGCACAAGTCGGCCGAGCGCTCGACCTGGCGGACAACTGGCTCAACACCGGGCCGGCCTCCTTGATGGACTTCGGATTGCCCGAGAGTTGGGAACGCCGTATCGAGGTTCGTCGATACGGCGCGCTCGAGGTGCATCTGCCTTCGCGCTTCGACCAGATCTGCTTCAAGCTGTACGCAGCAGTCGACCGCGGTCCGAACGACAAGCACTACAGGGACCTCCAAGCGCTCGAGCCGTCGTCAGAGGAGTTGAGACAGGCAGCTCGTTGGACGATCATGCACGACTCCTCGGCAGGCTTTCGAAGCCAACTCGTCGGGTGCCTCGCGAGCATGGGAGTTGAGGTCGGCAATGGTGACATCTAGGCCTCGCCGTGCGAAGCGGAGTACTCGAGAGCAGATCCTCGACCTGTGTTGGGGTGCGTGGACAGAACTCGGCGTGTCCGGATGGGGCCGGACTCACCAGAACTGGGCCATCGACCCCGAGCCGCTCATCGTTTTCACCGCCGGGATCTCGGGCTGGGATCCCCGTCTGCGAGATGAAGCGCTGGACTGGTGTATTCACTACTGGCGTCACGTATCACAAGTCCGACTCCGCAACATCCTCCGGCTCCAGTCGGACGACATTCGCGAGGGTTGGGGAGCGTTCGCGGCGACTGTCGACGCTCGCGCCGGCACCCATTGGCCTGAGGCCACGACCGAGCTCGCGTATAAGACGACCGGTCGATCGGCCCTGCGACCCCTCACCGAGCCATCGCTGGTCCTCTTGAGGCTGCGCGCGATGTTCGGTCTCGGAGCCCGTTCGGAGATTCTGCGTCACCTGCTCTTCAATGCAAATGAGCGCACAACCGCTTCCCTCCTCGCTTCGGTCACGAACTACGCAAAACGAAATGTCGCGGACGTGTGCGAGACGTTGGCCCAAGCCGGTGTGCTGTCGGCGAGGCTCGTCGGCAATCGCTACTACTACGCATTGGCCAATCGCCGAGGGCTCGCCGAATTCGTCGGCAGCGTGCCGGACATCGCGCCTGACTGGAACGCGCTCTTTCACGTGGTCAAGGCGATCCACCGGGTGAGCGAGCTCGCCAGTGAGCTTTCGCACCAGGCTCTCGTCGTCGAGGTTCACGAGGCCGCCCGAGACACCGAAGACGATATCGAGATCCTCGGGATCCGGGGCGCCCGTCGGCGCCGAGGCGAGGAGTTCCTCGACGAGTGGAGGAGATGGGCTGACGAGGTGATGAGCGACCTCGCATCGGGCAGCTGGCCAGGTGTCGAGGGCGACCCCAACGTCATGTTGTTCGAGCCACGAGGTCCCCGGCACGAGACATCAAATCGGCGCCGGTAGGAGGGCTTCGGTTGGGATGCGTCGACTATGTGTGTCGGAGGTCCGATCCGTACTCGACGCCCACGCTTGTGCTGCGCACCGAGCTGGGGCTCGCGTGGCCTGAGCTCGCAGCCGGCTCATCCGCGGAGGTCACCCTGAGCGACCTGGCGGAGCCACTACGGTCGGGGTCGATGAGCAGCGAGGATTGTCGGTGAATCCCCGACCCCGCAATTTGGAGGCGATCGATGTCGATGCCCTCGTCGGGCAGCTCCACGCGGACGACGTGCGCACAATCGTGGGGACCGCGGCCGCCCGGCACGAGGATGTCGCCCGAGCTGTGCGGCTGGCTGCAAGCCGATCCGCAGGCGATCTAGCTCAACTACGGACCGAGATCGACCGTGCTCTGCGCACCGGCCGGTTCCTCGGCTACCGGGAGAGCGCCGGCTGGGTCATGAAGGCGTCGCCGATCGTAGAGGAGATCCGCGATGCGGTGGTGACCTCCCCCTCCGCGGAGCTCGTGGCGCTCATCGAGCGGGCAGTCGCCCGCGTCGTGAAGGTGATCCTCAAGGCAGACGACTCCGACGGTGCGATCGGCGATCTGGCTCGTGAGCTGCTCGACCTGCACGCCAAGGCATGCGATGTCGAAGTCGCCGACCCTCTCAAGCTGGCGCGCTAGATGGTCCGCTTCGCCTTCGACGACCAAGACTTCTTCGAGGTCGACCCGGTTCGCTACGCAATGGCGTTGGGTGAGCTCGGACTGGCTTCCTATCGCCGAGAGGTCCGGCGGCGCCGTGAGGACGGAGACGCGTCGTTCGCTGCCAAGTACGCTGAGGAGCGCTTGGCAGTCCTCGACGGGGACGTCGACGGCATCGTGCGGATTCTTGGTGGTGACCTGAGTGCGCCATACCAGTTCATCCGGGTCGCCGAAGCGATGGAAGAGCTGGGCCGAGACGACGACGTTCTCGCCTGGGCAACCCGAGGGATCGCCGAGACCAGCGGATGGCAGGTGGCCTAGCGGGAGTTTCCGGGCTCTCGCCGTGAGGTGACTGCCGGCCGGCTCGGGGGATCTTCGGAAAATCGCGCGTGACCAGCGCGTTTGTCCTGCTCAAAAGCTCGCGATGCGGAACACGATGGTGTATTACCTAAAGCATGGCTTCGATCATCTCAAAGAAGGTGAACGGCAGCACCTACTACTACCTGCGCGAGATGGCCCGGGTCGGCGGCAAGCCGAAGATGGTCTCCGAGCGCTACCTCGGCAAGGCGGCCGACATCGAAGCGGCGATCGCCGGCGCGACGGTGCTCCCCGAGCGCACCCGGCACCTCGGCTTCGGCGACCTCGCGGCCGCGTTGTCGGTGCTGGGGCGGATCGGGGTAGAGACGCGGTCGATCGGGTGGTCGGTGCCCGGCGAGAGGACGCTGCGGCCTCGGTCGGCACCTACGTCGAGCTCATGGTGGCGAACCGGGTGGTGGCGCCGTGCTCGAAGTTGGCCTTTGGCGACTGGTGGGCGACGACGGCCGGCGATCGTCTCGTCAAGCTGCCCCCATCGGCGCTCGATCATCGCCGGTTCTGGGACGCGATGGACGCACTGGACGACGAGACGCTGTCGGAGATCCACCGCCTCGTCGTGACGAAGATGGCGGACGAGTTCGCGCTCTCCACCGAGGGGCTCGTGCTCGACATGACGAACGTCTCCACCTACGTCGACACCTCGAACGACCGCAACACGATCGCCCGGCGCGGCCACGCGAAGAACAAGCGTCACGACCTGCGCATCGTCGGGCTCTCGCTCGTCGTGACCAAGGACGGGGCGGTGCCGATCGCCTCCCATGCCTATCCGGGCAACCGACCCGACGTCACCCAGTTCGTCACGGCGATCACCCAGCTGTCTCGCCAGCTCGCCGGCGTCAGCGATCCCGCACAGCTCACCGTCGTCTTCGACGCCGGCATGGACTCGGCCGCCAACCTGGGCTTGCTCGACGAGCTCGGTCTGCACTTCGTCGCCTCGGTCCCCCCGCACCAGCACCCCGAGCTCCTCGCGGTGAGAAGCAGCGACTTCCGCGTCGTCGACGAGGC
This sequence comes from uncultured Actinomycetota bacterium, assembly GCA_963765505.1. Classification (GTDB taxonomy): domain Bacteria; phylum Actinomycetota; class Acidimicrobiia; order Acidimicrobiales; family Bog-793; genus DATKQY01. Next base: position 179,420 of record CAVXWO010000002.1, on the reverse strand, counting down.
CACCCTCCCCGGCGTGAGCGCCTTCGAGCGCGAGCTGCAGGTGCTCGGCCGTCGTCTGCGCGTCGTCGTCACCCACTCCGCCGAGTTCCACCGAAAGCAGTCACGGGGCTTCGACCAGACCCTCGCCAAGGCCGCCGCGCAGCTCGCCGATCTCGCCCGGCGACTCGCCGGTGGGCACAGCCGCAGGCCGCGCGAAGCCGTGGAGGCCGAGATTGCCGAGATCTTGCGCCCACGCTGGGTTGCCCGGGTGCTTCGCACCGCGCTCGCCGGGAGTGGCCCGAAGGACTTCTCGCTCTCTTTCACCATCGATGCCGAGGCCCGCCAGGCGCTCGAGGACGAGGTCTTCGGCAAGCGCATCCTCATCACCGACCGGCGCCAGTGGTCGGTTGCCGAGGTGATCCTCGCCTACCGATCCCAGTGGCAGGTGGAGGACGGCTTCCGCCAGATGAAGGACCCCGATTGCGTGGCGGTGGCTCCCATGTTCCACTGGACCGACCAGAAGATCGCCGTGCACCTGTTCTGCTGCGTGCTCGCGCTCAGCGTGCTGCGCCTCATGGTCCGCGAGGTCCGCACGGAGGGGCTCGTGATGAGTGCCTGCGACGTGCTTTGCGAGCTCGGCCGGATCGAGGAGACCGTGCTCGTCTACCCCTCGACGGGAGGACGTCCCCGGGCCCGGCGGATGCTCACGGAGATGAGTCCCACCCAGGAGCGGCTCTTCGGCCTCTTCGAGCTCGAGGCCTTCGCACCGTCCGCTTAGGTGATACCGCGCCGAGCGCTCCTGCACCGCCTCAGAGCAGGGACAACAGCGATCGGCTCGGGGAGATCCCGGAAACTCCCGCTAGCTGTACGACCTTGCCGCCGGCGTCCATACCCGGCGAGGCGCCACGAACGAGTTGCTCGGGCTACGACGCGACCAACACAACCGGATGCCGTCGTCAACCACCTACAACCTATTGCGCAAGGACGCCGAGATGGCAGGCGTGTGGGACACAGAACGCCACGCGGCGAGATCGGTGCTGGCTAGCCGCGACCTCGGCGGCTTGGCGGACGTGCTTCTCGCCGACGGGGAACCAGAGGCCGCCTGGCGGGTCGCCGCGGACAACCCAGAATGGGATCCGGGTACCCAGCGCTGGCTGCGTCTGGCCCAAGCTCGCGAGGCGTCCCAACCCGCCGACGCACTGGCCGTCTACGTCAGGCTCGCTGACGTCGAGCTGGAGACGACGGGCCGGGCCGCGTATATGCGCGCAGCGGCGATCCTCAAGAGCGCCGCACACGTCTGCGTCCGCAGCTGACCGCCAACTTGCCTTCGCCGATCACCTCGCCAGCCTCCGCGACCGTCATCGCCGACGACCCACTCTGATCACCATCCTCGACAAAGCTCGACTTCCCTGAGCCCCGGGTTCTAGAAGTCGAGGAGAAACTTGAGCACGCGCGTGATGGCAAAGAGCGCCTCGTCGTTCGCTGCGCCGAGACGAGCGACGAGCCGGCGCTCGGACACCGACTTCACGTCTTCGCACTTCGCGTAGCTGACCTCATCGAGGCCGCACCGCTCGGGATCAAGCTCGACGTGGGACGGCAGGTCTCGTCGAGTCGTCGTACACGGCACGACGATCACGGCGCCGGCGCGGCTCTCGTTCAGTGCATCAGCTGACACAACGACCGCGGGTCGTTGCCCCGCCTGCTCGCTGCCGACAGGTTCGCCGAAGTCAACCAGCCAGATCTCGCATCGACGTGCGCTCACTCGGAACGGTCAGAGAGCGAGCTGCTCTCCGCCCTCCGCTCGGCCTCGATCTCCTCCCAAGCGTCGGGATCCCGGCGAAGCTCTGCGTAGCGGGCCGCGAACCGATCGAAGAACACTCGACGCTCCAGAGCGTCGGCTGCTTCATCGAGCAGCTCCGTCATCGGCCGGCCCGTCGCCTTGGCCAGCTCGGCGAATCGATTCCTCGTTTGCTCGCTTACTCTGATCGTCGTGCTCACACGCGACAGTCTACCAATTTGTAGACTAACTCGTCTACGTCGCCCCCTGGCCGATCCCCGGTCGTAACTTGAGTTCGGCAGCCAGCCGGCGCACGAACCTGTAATTCTTGTGATTCTCTTCGGCTTTCCATGGGTGGGAACGTACGCGAGTGGTTCCCGGGGCGTCACGAGGCAATCATCACTCCGGACGAGTTCGCCGCCACCCACCGGGGCCACGTTCCGGGGCGCCGGCGCGGAGGTGACCTGCCATCGGGCCAGGTGTTCTGCGGGCTCTGCCGTATAAGCGCATGTCCGTCGAGGTGAACGGCAACAGCCGGGCCATGTGCCGCTGCCGGCATCGAAGCAGCTCTGGGCGGCGGCGTCCGACGGGGAGCGTCGGGCCTTGGTCGAGGAGATGGTCGAGGGCATCGAGGTGTCTCCGGACGACTTGGAGGTGGCCGTGTTCGGCGCACCCAGGCTGAACGCCACCCTCGCTGAAGTGGGACTCGGGGGGGACAGTCGCAGAATGCGTGTGTCGGAGGGGCGACATACAACTCAGCTCCGCGGCCCGTAGAGATCGACACTCCCTGGTCGGAACTCCATCGAACGGCATAGACGCGCAAGCGCTCGACCGGGCCGACGAGCGCGCCCGTTGGGCTCCCCGCCTTGTAGCGTTACAGGCATGGAACACCGGTTCGTCCCCCGGTCGGAGCTGGGCGAACGCCTGGTCGAACGGCGAGCGGCAGTCCTGGCCGCCGCCGCACGCCGGCACGCGTCGAACGTGCGCGTGTTCGGCAGTGTCGCCCGAGGCGAGGACGCTCCGGACAGCGACGTCGACCTGCTCGTCGACCTGGATCCGGCCGCGAACCCGCTCGACCTTCTCGATCTCGGCTGCGAGCTGGAGGACGAGCTGGGCGTGAAGGTCGATGTCGGCACGCCGTCGTCGTTGCGGCCGTTCCTTCGAGACGAGGTCCTTGCCGAGGCCGTCGCCCTGTGAGCCGCCGGGACGCGGCTTGGCTGGCAGACATCCTCGCGGCCATCGACGCCATCCGCGACTACGCAACCGAAGGCAGCCTTGACGAAGGAGTTGTCTACGACGCGTGCCGTGCACGGCTGATCGAGATCGGCGAGGCGATCAAGAACATGGACCCGGGGCTGCTGGCATCTGCTCCGACCATCCGCTGGCGAGCTATCGCCCGGATGCGAGACCAGCTCACCCATCACTACTTCGATACCGATCACGCGACCGTGGAGTACGTAGTCCGCGAGGAGCTGACACCGCTACGGGAAGCGGTGGTCGCGCTGAGCCGCGAGAGTCGCGGCACTGAACACCGCGACCCCTGAAAGCGAAGCTCCTGGCCCCGATGCCGACCGTTGATCGGGCGCGAATACCGTCACACGAACACCGCGCGGTCGCGACCTGATCGCCATAACTCCGTGCGCGTCAGAGCGGGTCAGAATCCACTGGTGACGCAGTGAAGCACTACGTGTCGTCCGACGGGGGCAAATCCTGAGCACGCCTTCGAGGAGCTCGTGGTACCCGAAAGCAGAGCGAGGGCACCCAACCCTCCGGGCAGCACGAAGGTGCCGAGCAGCTTGTCGCGTACCCGCCACGTGGCCGAGGTCCAGAGCAGGTAGACGCCAACAACCCAACCGACGTCGAAGGCAAAGGCGCCGAGGAGGATGAGCCACGGAACCCACGCGTCGGATCGCGGCGCGGACAGCGGGACGGCCCCCGCTTCCGCTGCGATCATGCCTGGATCGCCCACGCGGTCGAGCAGCGCTCGGATACTCGACTCGCTCATCCAGCGCGCGTACGAGGAGACGCTCTGGCCCGAGCGGCTCGTCGTCGACTCGATGGGCTTCCGTGCGGTCCACCTCGGTGGCCGAGCGCGCCGTCGCCGGTCACCTGAAGGGTCCAGAAAACGAAGCGAGACCGCACCGCGGCCTTCAGCTCGCCCAGCCAGTTCCCCACCCGGTCACCGCTCCCGAGGGCGGCCCTATCGCTCGTTCGCGACATCCTCGGCGGCATCGTCCACGAGTACGAGCGGGCTGCCTGACCACACGTCGCCGCAGGCAATCTTGACGACACGGCTCCCGCTCTGCAGCCGAGCCCTCCGCTCTCGAGCAGCAAACAGGCTCTACCGCTCGCGCCCGGCAAGCCATCCCCTGATCCGGAACTCTCCGTCCCGCCCGGACACATCAGCGAAACGGCGCCGCTTCGCGTTCTTGGACCCTTCAAGGTCGGCGTGCACGGCGTCTTCGCTCAGTTCTACCGGGAGCACATCGTCGAGAACGTGAGGATGGGCATGGAGCAGGCCGCACGGAAAGGTCGCTGGCTCAATCGTGCGCCGACGGGCTACTCGATGGTCGACGGGATGCTCGTTCCGAACGAGGATGCGGCACAGGTCCGGCGGATCTTCGAGCTGCGGGCGGCCGGCGAGAGCTACACGGGGATAGAGGCTGCAACCGGGGTCAACTACTCGACGGTGCGCCAGATCATCCACAATCGGGTCTACCTCGGCGAGGTCCGGCTTCGGGACCAGTGGTTCCCCGGCATCCACGAAGCGCTCGTCACCGCCCAGCAGTTCCAGGCCGCCCACCGAGCGCACGTGCCGGGCCGGCGTCGTGGGCGGGACCTGCTCTCGGGACGGGTCCGCTGCGGTATCTGTCACCGGATCGTGGGCGTCGACTACAACGAGCGGGGCCAGGCCATCTTCCGGTGCTGGAACCGTGGCCGGGGCTGCCGCCAACCCGGGCGGTCGGCGAGCGGGCTGCACCGGGCAGCGCTCCAAGGGTTGCGGCTGCTGGGAAGCGACGAAGAGCTCCAAGAGGCGATCCGTGCCGAGCTCGGCCGCCACGTCTGCCCACCGGAGGCTTCCAAGCGGGCAACGACCCGTCAGAGTGCTCTCGCCTCGGTGCGCCAACGTCTCGCCAAGCTCTTCGAGCTGTACTACGCCGACCGCATCACGGCAGACGCATTTGCCACCGAGGAGGCTCGGCTGACGGCGCAGCTTCGCTCGCTCGAGGGCGAGGAGGTTGCGGCCAGCACCGAGATTGCCCGGCGGGACGAGCTGGCCGAGCGCTTCGAGGAGGTTGCGGCACTGTTGACCAACCTCGACCTCGACGCAGTCTGGCAGGAGGGGACGGCCGCCGAGCGCCGGGTTCTGATCGAGGAGCTGATCGACGCCGTGGTGATCTTCCCGGACCATCTGCAGGTGCGGGTGATCGGGGCGCCGCCGCTGCTCGTGACCCTGGCCGAGGTCGGACTGCGTGATCCTGGTACGAGATCTTGCGTGTCGGAGGGGGGACCTCCGGATTCTCATACTGGCCACTGGCGGCTTGATCCGGGACGGCCTGCAGGACACTGACCAGCGGAATCCGTGGGTTCGCCGCCGGTCGCAGAATTCTCGACATGCCGGGCCGGCATCATCACTCGACGACTGGCGTCTAGCTCCGTGGCCAGTCGCCTAGCAGCCCGTGGACGGGGCCGTCGATGGCAAACCGCGACTGGTGCCTGGCTCGTTCGACCTAGGGACAGCCGATCGCAGGTCAGCTGTGGGTTCGGGGCGATCGCTGCCCGAAGCTTGTCTAGGCCCCGCCGGCTCGGAAGATGGCCTCCTCCGGATTTGAGATGGCAGACGTTATGTTGTCCGCGATCTTGTTAATGAGCTTCCCACCCGACCGACGAGCGGGCCGAGCTTGTCAGGCTGCCGCGTGAGAACCGGGTGCTCAACATGGAGAAGGAGATCCTGGGAAAGACCGCGGCCTTCTTCGCCAGCGAGAGCAACTCCCGACCGAGCTGAGCTTCGGCTTCGTCGAGGTGGAGACGGCACACTAACCCCGTCGTCGTGTTGTGAGGTGCTCGGGATGTCGAAGAGCGGCTACTAGGAGTGATGCGACCGCCGCGAGTACCCGGCTCCCCGGACGCTCGCCGACGCGTTCTTGACCGAGAAGATCACCGATGTCCACGACGCCTCCCGTGGCACCTACGGTCGCCGAGAGGGCACGCCGAGCTGGTGCTCGGCGAGCGTTCACCACCTGTCCGGCTCACTCGGCCTTGACGTCCTCGGGATGCATCCGCGCCGGGCGTCGCTCCACCCGCTCGTGCCATTGCCCGACGCCGAGGTCGGAGCCCAACGCCTGCTGGACGGCGCCACGTTCGCGGTGAACGGCGACCCGCTGGCGGGACGGATGGCCGCCGCGCTCGGCGGTCGGATCGTCGAGGTGGACGACGCTCGTCGCGTCGCCTACCACGCCGCTGCGTGCATCGCCGCCAATCATGTGGTCGCCCTGCTCGGCCAGGTCGAACGTGTCGCCGCCTCGGTCGGTCTCGGCCTCGACACCTTCCTCGGCCTCACCCGAGCTGCCGTCGACGACGTCGCCCGCCTCGGCCCACGAGCCGCGCTCACCGGGCCCGCGTCGCGTTCGGACTGGGCCACCGTGCGCCAGCACCTGGACGCGCTCTCCCCAGAGGAGCGACCGGCATACCGGGCGGGAGTCGCGCTGGCAATGCGCCTGGTCGTCGAGGCCGGGCCGGGTCCAACACGCGCTCGCGCTGGAGAGGCCTCGGCCAGCGGCTTGCCGCGGAGCGCGACGTCCGACGAGGAGCGCGAGGTCGAGTGAGCTGATGCGACGCCGGATGATGAAGTCGAAGATCCACCGGGCGACCGTGACAGGGGCCAACCTCCACTACGTCGGGTCCGTCAGCATCGACGTCGCGCTGATGGAACTCGCCGACATCCTCCCGAACGAGCAGGTCGCTGTCTTGGACCTGGACAACGGGGCGCGCTTCGAGACCTACGCCATTGCCGGCGGGCCGGGCGAGGTATGCCTCAATGGGGCCGCCGCACGTTTGGTCTCACCGGGTGACCGCGTGATCCTCCTCACCTACGCTGACTACTCGGAGGTGGAGCTGGCCAGCTACGCGCCCCGAATCGTGCACGTCGACGCATCCAACCGCGTCCTCGACGAAGCGAGCGCGGCGCTTGAGGCTGGTTCTACGGAACCGCCGGCCTCCACCTCCTGATCCAAAGACCCTTCCGAGCGCTTCTTTGATGTCCACGACTGTTCATCCACAGGCTCTGAGCTACGGCGTTGTCCGTGACTGTGCAGCGACGTTCCCGAATGTCCATCTTCCTGGCTACACCGTTGGCTACACCTGGCGAGCCTGGGACCCAGCCGCGGTACGACCCTGGAAACCGCCTTTGGGCGGTGCTCAGCAGAGGCGCTCCCGCTCGCATGGGGGCTCGACTCGCAGGGGACTTGAATCCTCGCGCCCTTGCGGGCACTCGCTCCTCAAGACGGCAGAGGCTCGCCCTCCACCTGCACCGATCTGCGTTCGTCCTGCTAGGAGCTGTTGGACAAAGGGCTTCCAGGCTGCTCTGGACAGGCCTCACCTTCCAGGGAGTGGGGACTTCACTTTTCGGCCGAGAAGCCTGCGGGAGCGCCCTCTGCTCGTCCGTGTGACTGCGAGCACGAGAGTCGCTTTGTGACGGGCCATTCGCCACTAGTGACGGCCACCGACGACCGCTTGAGTGGAGCCCATGAGGACCGAGCGGGAGCAATAAGGGGCATCCGGAGAGTTCCCCCATGGTCCACGAGACCAGGATGACAAGGGAGTGTCACGATGACTTTCTCGAGACGCGCCTTCCTCGGAGGGAGCGCGGCGACGGTGGGCGGGCTGGTCCTCGCCGACCATCTGCGCTTCTTGCAGCCCGTGTCCGGCGATGCCGCGGCCGCCGAACCGACCATCACGAGCGGCGCAACCGTCTACCGCACCGGGCACTCGAACAATTGCGACGGTGCGTGCGGGCACCTCGTGCACGTCGTCGACGGACGCGTCACGATGATCGGCCCCGCGGGCTGGGGCACGAAGACCATCTCGGGAGCGCCGGCGCCGACCTTCCATCCCCGCATCTGCGCGCGAGGCCTGTCGCAGATCTCGAACACCTACAGCCCCGACCGCGTCAAGTACCCCTACAAGCGGGTCGGACCGAGGGGCTCGGGGAAGTGGCAACGCATCAGCTGGGAAGAGGCGACCAGCCTCATCGCCGAGAACTTCACCTCGATCCAGCAGCGGCACGGGAAGAAGTCCGTCTGGATCGCCCCGTACACGGGCTCCCTCGCCTTGATCGAGGGGGTCGTCGGAGCGGGCTTCCGGTTCGCGAGCGTCATCGGCGCCTCGGCCGGCGACTCCGAGGGCGACAACGAGGGCGACTCCGCCACGCCCGCCGGCTGGAACTACGTGCTCGTCGACCCGACCAATCCCGTCGAACGGAGGCGGCTTCTTCACCGGCCACGAATCGGTCGACTTCCTCGACGCGAAGGCCATCGTCTTCTGGGCCAACAACGTCGCGGAGACGTCCATCCCCGATTGGCGCGTGATGTGCGACGCCAGAGACCAGAACGGGACCCAGCTCATCTCGATCGACCCGCGGTACACGGTCACCTCGGCGGCGTGTGACGAGTGGCTGCCGGTCCGCCCCGGCGCCGACACCGCCCTGGTCGACGGGGTCATCAACTACGTCCTCTCGCACAAGCTGTACGACGGCGACTACATCCGCCGCTACACCGTCGGTCCGTACCTCGTCGACCCGGGAACGAAGAAATGGCTCCGGGCGAAGGACGTGATCGCGGGCGCCAAGGACGACTACGTGGTCTTCGACGAGTCGGACGGCAAGATCAAGGCGGCGAGCGACCCCTCCGTGCGGACGCCGGCGCTCTTCGGGACCCACACCGCCGGCAACCTGCGGGCGCGGACCGCGCTGCAAGCTCTGGCAGACATGGTGTCCAAGTACACCCCGGAATATACGGCGCGCCTCACCGACATCCCCGCCTCCCAGGTCGTCTCGCTCGGCAAGATCTGGGCGACGCAGAAGCCGCTGGCGGTGCGGGTCGGCTTCGGCCTCTCGCACTGGTACCACGGCGACCTCCACATGCAGGCCCTGCTCACCCTGCAGGCGATCACGGGCAACATCGGCGTCCACGGCGGTGGCGTGACGACCTTCGCAGGCGGCATCACCACGACCGCGTTCGACTTCGGCCACTGGTGGAACCCGACCGGGACGCCGTACACGGTGCTCGAGCCGATGAACTTCTGCGACGCCGTGCTGAAGGACGATCCCTACCCGGTCCGAGCGGCGTGGTTCATGGTCGACAACTTCGCCCAGCAGATGTCGGATCGCAACCAGGTCGTGAAGGCCATGAAGGCGCTCGAGTTCTGTGTCGTCTCGGACTACAACCTCTCGGCGACCGCAGACATCGCGGACCTCGTCCTGCCGGCCTGCACCTACCTCGAGAAGACCGACCTTCTCTCCTCGAACAACTTCTACCTCCAGTACATGCCGAAGATCATCGACCCGATGTTCGAGTCGAAGTCCGACCTCGACGCGATCCGTCTGGTGGCCGAGAAGATGGGCGTCGGGCGGTACTTCGACAAGTCGCCCGACGAGTACCTGAGAGAGATCATGCACCTCGGCAAGTCCGACGCCGACCCGACCGTGCTCGGCCTGACGTGGGAGCAGCTGACCTCCGAGGCGGTGCATCTCAATACCGACCCGATGCCGTACGTGCCGTTCTTCAACAAGCAGTTCCCGACGAAGAGCGGAAAGATCGAGTTCTACGTCGAGATGCTGGTGCCCTTCGGCCAAGAGCTCTGCGAGCACCAGGAGCCCGTCGAGGCCTCGCCGACGAATCCGCTCTACAAGAAGTACCCGCTGGTCTTCCTGTCCACGCACACGCGGTTCCGCACGCACTCCCAGTACGTGAACCTGCCCTGGCTGAAGGAGATCAACAACGGCGGCAACGGCTTCCTCGAGATCAACCCGAAGGACGCGCGCCGCCGCGGGCATCGCGGACGGCGACGTGGTGCGGATCTTCAACGACCGCGGCGAGATGAAGGTGCGGGCCCGGCTCACCGAGTCGATGAAGCCCGGCGTCGTGAACTGCTACCAGGGCGGCTGGGACACGATCAAGGTCAAGCACTACATCGAGGGCCACCCGAACAACCTGACGCACCAGATCGCCAAGCCGGCGCAGGCCCTCATCCCGAACTTCCCGTCCAATGCCGCCTACTACGACTGCCTCGCCCAAGTCGAGCTCGTGGAGGGATGACCGTCATGGCCGCGAAGCGCACCGCCCACACCCCGCACCACGTGATGGTCATCGACACGAACCGATGCGTCGGCTGCTGGACGTGCGCGGTGGCCTGCAAGGAGATCAACAACGAGCCGCTCGGCTTCTGGTGGAACCGCATCCTGACCGCCGCGCCGAACGAGTCGACGACCGCTGAGCCGCCGGCGAGCGACAACATCGACGTGCCTCGTGGCGTGTTCCCCGACGTCGAGCTCGCCTACCTCCCGGTCGCCTGCCAGCACTGCAACGACGCGCCCTGCGTCAAGGTCTGCCCCGTACAGGCGACGTTCCGCCGGGACGACGGGACGGTGCTCGTCGACTATGAGCGCTGCATCGGCTGCCGCTACTGCATGGCGGCGTGCCCGTACGGCGTCCGCATCTTCAACTGGGGCGACGCCGAGTACGCCCCCGGGGGGGTCGTCGGCTACGGCAAGGACTACCGCTTCGACGGTCGGTTGGTGTTCACGCCCGAGCGCCCGAGGGGCGTCGTGGAGAAGTGCACGTTCTGCGTCGAGCGCATCGACGTCGGCGAGAAGCCCTTCTGCTGTGAGGCCTGCCCGATCGGTGCCCGGATCTTCGGCGATCTCGCCGATCCCGCCAGCGAGGTGAGCCAGCTCGTGAACGAGGGCGGCGCGGTGCAGCTGCACCCCGAGCTCGGTACCGATCCGAACGTCTACTACGTGCCCGTGCGCAAGGCGCGTGGCGGCTCGAAACGCTGAGGGGAGTGAGTGGTGGCCACCCAACACTGCTTCGTTCCCCGATCCCCGCCAGGGGCTCGGCGCGGACTGGACGCCCCGGCATCCAGCTCTGGTATGCGCTGCTCGCTGCCGCATGCGCGTTCGGCCTCGCGGCGTGGATCTACGAGCTCGAGAACGGCCTCGCGGCGACCGGCATGCGCGACGTCGTGTCCTGGGGGATGTACATCTTCACGTTCGCGTTCTTCATCGGCCTGTCCGCCGGCGGCTTGATCATGGCCTCGAGCGCCGAGGTCTTCGGCATCAAGGCCCTGAAGCCGCTCTCGCGACTCGGGGTGCTGTCGGCTGCCGCCTGCGTCGCGGTCGCCGCGCTCATGATCATCCCGGACCTCGGGCGCCCCGACGCGGATCCTCAACATCTTCATCCACCCCAACTGGAGCTCCCCGCTGGTCTGGGATATCGTTCATCATCTCGATCTACTTCGTCTTCTCAGTGGTCGACCTGGCGGTTCTCCAACAGCACACGACCGAGCCTGCGAGGCTGCGCCGAACGATGAGGGTGCTCGCCTATGTCGGGCTGCCGACGGCGGTGCTGCTCCACTCGATCACGGCCTGGATCTTCGGGCTGCAGATCGCCCGGACGTGGTGGAACACCTCGCTGATGGCTCCGCTGTTCGTCGTCTCGGCGGTGCTCTCGGGGACGGCCCTCGTCACCCTCCTCGCCCTCGCCGCCGAGCGCTGGGGAGGGTTCACGCTGCCTGCCGATACCCGGCGCTGGCTGCGCGGGCTTCATCACCATGGCGCTCATCGTGGACCTGTTCTTCGTGGGCTGTGACTACATCACCGTGCTGTGGGGCAACGTGCCCGCCGACCGGTCGGCGCTCGATCTCGTGCTCCCCGGTGGGCCGTGGGCTTGGACGTTCTGGGGGGAGTGGATCGTCGGGGGCGTCCTTCCGCTCGCTGTTCCTGCTCGTGCCGCGCCTCCGCAGGATGCCGGGATCGCTCGGTGTTGCGGCCTTCCTGGCCATCGCGGGCGTCTACGTGTTTCGCATCGAGCTCGTCGTGATCGGCTTCATCAACCCGCTCACCCAGTTCCCGCCCGGGATCGCCGTCGGCACCTACAACCCGACGACGACCTCGTTCCAGCTTGTCGGGCGGTACTCCCCGACATGGGTCGAGTACGGGATCATCATCGGGCTGTTCGCCTTTTTCGGAGCGATCGTGACGGTCGGCTACCACCGGCTCCAGCTGGCGAGCCGGTCGCCGATCAGCTCTCAGGAGGGCCGACCGGCGAGGGAAGAAACGGTGCACTCGGCACCCGACACACCCGTCGCGCCTTCCGCCGGGGAATCGCCCTTCTCCGGGGAGCAATGAGGAGAGCGTCATGACCATCGACTTCCCGCTGCTTGAGGGCACCAAGAACGGCGATACCGCCCCATCGACGGCGGCATCGGCGGCCGGTGCCGATCTCGACAAGGAGACGGTGATCGCCGCGCTCGACCTGCTCGCGCACTGGTGGAGCCGTCCTGTCGCCGACGAGGTCAGCATCTGGCCGAGCGCCGCCGATCTCGAGGAGCGGCTCTGCAGTCTGATGTCGGACAGTGCAGAACGCCTCTCGTGGGTCCTCCACGAGCCGCTCATGCTGCTGGACGAGCACGAGCGCCTGTTCGTGGGGCCCGGGCCCGTGCCGTGCCCGCCGTATGAGTCGTTCTGGAGAGAGGACGTCCCCGTCGACATCCGGCGCAGCTTGATGGGGCCCTGCACCGCGGACCTGCGCCACATCTATCACGAGCTCGGTCTGGAGCTGACGCCGACTAGCGGCGAGCTCCCCGATCACGTCGCGGTCGAGCTCGAGGCACTCGTCTACGGGCTCTCGCTCGAGGGGACTGAGCCAGCTGCCCGATCGCTCTTCTTCGACCATGTGAGGAAGTGGCTGCCACGGCTTTGCCGAGCCGTCGCCCACGAGGCCGAGCAGCCCTTCTACCGCGACCTCGCCGCCGTGACCCTCGATTGGCTCGGGCCTCTCCAGCGCTACTTCGAGTCGCTCATCGCCAGCGCACCCACGACCCGCTGAGAACCGTGGCCGTATCGTGCTCGGGTTGCGAGCGATCATGAGGCGCTCGTGGCGCCGGCCACGCCGCCGTTGGCCGGGTCGCTCGGGCGGAAGTCGGTGACCACCGCCATCAGGCGTGCGCCCACGATGCCCGCGAACGAGCCGACGGCGGTTCTGCTTTGCTCCGACGTCTCGGAGCGCGGTCCGGGTCCGATCTCCGCCAGTACGTTTGCCGCCGCCCTGCGCCAGGTCGCGCCAGGGGCACGGGTCGTCGTGGTGCAGGATCTTTGCTCGGAGCCCTCCGGGCTGCCCGCTGTCCTGCGGGATGTCGGAGCGCGCCGGGTCGTCGTCGCCTGCTCCCAGGGCGCGAGGAGACGCGACGAGATCCTTGCCGACCTGCGCGGCGCAGGCATCCACCGCGCTGGTGTCCAGGTGGTCGACATGATGCCGGGCGAGGATGCGGATCCCCGCCACGTCGTCGAACAGTCGATCGTCCGGATGCGAGCCGCGCTGACGCTGCTCTCCCGTAGCGACCTCGCTGCTCCGATCCGCGAGCGGATGGCACTCGACTCGGTGCACGTCTCTCGCCGGGACCTGTTCCGTCTCGGCCGCATCGCCCGCCGTCCCGTCGCCTGCTGGGTCGGGGGCCGCTGCGCCGGGGACGGGGCCTGCCGGGCGTGTGTCGACGCGTGCCCGCGAGGAGCGCTGTCTCTCGCCGGCTCCCGGGTGTCAGTCGATGCAGCCGCGTGCACCGGGTGCGGCGCCTGTGTGAGCACCTGCCGCTCGGCGGCGATGTCGCTCGCCGGAGCGTCGATCGAAGCGCTCGAGGCGGCAGCGAGCGTGCTCGTCGAAGCGTCACGCGGCCTCCCCTCGGTGCGCGGGGTGGCGATCGTCTGCACGGATGCGGCGACCGCGGTACCGCTCGGGGGGAGTTGGCTCCCTCTCGAGGTGCCGTCGCTCGAGATGGTGACTGCCGGTTGGCCGCTGCAGATCCTCGCGACGGGCGAAGGGGCGACGCTGGTCGGATGCGGCGAGGAGGTCTGCACCGCCCGTGGGCGTGAGGTCGCCCGCCTGTGTGCCGACTTGGTCGACGAGGTCGCGCCTGGGAGGCGTCGGCGGATCGGCCGGGGTGTCGTCCCGGAGCCGGAGGGCCTGAGCGTCGATCTCGCGTGTGCTTCCGCGCCGGCCCCCCGGCCTGCCCTCTCAGTCGAGCTTCGTGAGCCCGAGGCAACGGTCCGGGCGCTGTCAGCGCTGGCTCGGGCGTCAAGCTTGCGATCCGCGCCGGCGCCGGCCTCGGCCCCGACGATGCCCGCCGCGCTTGAGCCACTGCCGGGCTCTGAGCACAGAGAACCGTGGAGGATCGAGTCGGTTGTGTCCCCGCTCGGCGAGATCGCCATCGACGCAGCGCGCTGTTCCGGGTGCGGCTGTTGCGCGCTCGCCTGTCCGACGGGCGCGCTGGCCGCACGAGGACCGGAGGATTCGGCGCTCGTCCTGACGTTCGACGTCGCCGCATGCGCGGCGTGCGGCGCCTGCGTAGCTTCGTGTCCCGAAGGTGTCGTCTCGCTCCTTCGCGTCGTCGACTCGTCGACCCTTGCCTTGGGTCGCCACACGGTCGCCGAGGCCGGGCGCGATGGTCGGTGCAAGTGCTGCGGGCAGCCACTCGCGGGCGGTCTTGTCCCGGACATCATCGGGGCCCGCCTCGCCGCCTCGCACCCTCAGCTCGCCGATCGGCTGCGCCACGAAGATAGATGCGCCGACTGCCTGCTCAAGGTCTGACGCTCGCCGGATCCGTATGACACGCTACGGGAGACGTGGACACCACCAAGCTCGAGTCTGCTTACGAGGCGCTGGTCCAGGCCGCGGGTGCCACGGGGCTCGGTGCGCCCGCCGACGGAGAGTGGGACGCCGATACGGTGCTCGCCCACGTCGTGGCGAGCAGCCGCATGGTCGCGGCCGCGAGCGCCGAGCTGTTGGAAGGACGGATTCCGGTCGTCGACAATCGGCCGACCCAGTCCGGCCATTATCTCGAGGCCATCGTGAGGAGCGCCGCCAGCCGAGTCGAGCTTCTCGCCACGATGCGAAGCTCCGGACGAGAGCTCGTAATCCTGGCCTCGTGGCTCGACGAGAAGCAGATCGCCACGAGCGTGCCGGCGATCATCGTCGATGCAGGTCGCATTCGTGTGCAGCGTCCAGTGCCGTTCTCGACGCTCCTCGAGCCAAGTCATGTCCGCGGGCACCTCGAACAGCTGCAAGGGCTGCGGGCATGAGGGACACGAGCCGCAAACTAGGAGGCAGTATGAGCAGCGAGTATCTCCCGGACGTCTATGTACGGTTCCGGGACCGATTCCCAACGGTCGTCGAGAGCGTGGACGCGCTCGGCATGGCCGCTGATGGTGCCGGGTCGCTCGACGAGCGCACACGGCGCCTCGTTAAGCTTGGCATCGCCGTCGGGGCGATGGCCGAGGGCGCGGTGCGCTCAAACGCGCGCAAGGCGCTCCAAGCTGGTGCATCCGAAGGCGACATCCTCCACGTCGCCGCGCTGACCGTGAGCACCTGCGGTTTTCCTGCCGCCGTCGCGGCGTACTCCTGGATCGAGGAGGTCCTCGTCGCGCGGCACTGACGCCAATGGCGTATCGGGTTGACTGCGCGGGCACAAGAAGTGGTAGTCAGCCCAGCGGGATGCCCTTTACACGCTGGGCTGCCTGGTTGGCCCCGTAGCGTCGGGAGCGGCCCGTGACGTGCCGCTAGGAGCCTGGGTCGATAACGACCGATCGCCTGCTGGGAAGCGTCGCCGGTCATGGCGGCTCGTCGTTCGAGAAGGATCCACCGCGGCGCCGCTTCGTCGGAAGAAGAAGGCAGGGCTCGAGCGACGGCTGAGGCCGCCGCGGGCGCTCTCGTCGCCGAGATCCGCGAGGTCCACACTGTCTCCTGCGGCAGCCTTGCCTGCTGGAATTGGCTCACGGACTCCTCACCACTGGATTCAGGTATACCTGAGAGAATGGTTCAGGTACGCCTGAGAGACTGGCGCTCCTAATGGGCCCCAGCACCTCGCCGATGCCGCTCACCGTGGCCCGCTCGGGGAAGCGGGCCGTCGCCGGAGCGGCGCTTCTCGCGATGCTCGGTCCCGGCGTGATGGTGATGCTGGCAGACACCGACGCCGGGAGCGTGATCACTGCCGCTCAATCCGGCGCGCGCTTTCGCTACGCGCTCGTGCTCCCGCAGCTTCTCCTCGTCCCGGTTCTCTACCTGGTGCAGGAGATGACGGCCCGGCTGGGGCTCGCGACGAGGCAGGGACACGGTGCACTCATCCGCCGGACATTCGGGACCCGGTGGGCCCTGCTGTCCGCAGGGACGCTCTTCGTCGCCTGTGTCGGAGCGCTTGTCACCGAGTTTGCAGGCGTCGCAGGCGTCGGAACGCTCGTTGGGATCCCCAGGTGGGCCTCGACCGGCGCGGCGGCCACTGCCCTCATCGCGCTGGTCCTGCTGGGGCGGTACCGCCGGGTCGAGCACGTGGGCGTCGCCGTGGGCGCGCTCGAGCTGCTGTTCCTGCCAGCGGCGTTCCTCGCCCACCCGCACGTCGGCGCGATCCTCCACGACCTTGCGAACCCGGTCCATGCCAACGGCGGCTATCTGACGCTGCTCGCCGCCAACGTCGGAGCCGTGATCATGCCATGGATGGTCTTCTACCAACAGGAAGCCGTCATCGACAAGGACCGGCACGGGCTCGATCTGCGCGCCGCGTTACGGTCGGCCAGGTTGGACACCGCAGCAGGCTCGGTGATCACACAGCTCGTGATGGTGGCAGTGATCCTCGCGACCGGCGCGACGCTCGGCGTGACGCACCCGGGTGAAGCGCTGAACAGTGTCGGGGAGATCGCTGCCGCGATGACGCCGTTCCTCGGACACGAGAAGGCGCTGCTCTTCTTCGGTCTCGGCATGGTCGGGGCGGCCGTGGTCGCGGCACTCGTCGTGACGCTGGCAGGCGCCTGGGGCATCTCCGAGGTCCTCGGCTGGCGGCACAGCTTGAACGACTCCCCCGCGGCGCTGCCGGCTTCTACAGCCTGGCCGTGGCAGGAGTCCTCGTTGGCGGCCTACTCGTGCTCGTGGCTCCGAATCTCGTCAACCTGTCGGTCGATGTGGAGGTGATGAATGCATGCCTCCTCCCGATCGTCCTCGGGTTCCTCATCGCCCTCGAGCGCCGGGCCCTCCCCGCGGAGCTGAGGATGCGGGGCGCCCGGAGGTCGGCCACCTACGCGCTGACGGCTCTCGTGATCGTCTTCGGCCTCGTCACCGCCGTAATAGTCCTGCTCGGCAGCGCCTAATGGCCGCGGAGCCACACGGTGAGCACCGGGCCGGAGTCCATGTCCGCGTCGGCGCCGCCGTCTTCCACCCGCGCGGAACCGCTCACGAGGCCGTCCTCGTTCAGATCGGCAGGCTCGGCAGCCGCCGGGACCGCCCATCGGGTCGCGACCCGGATCACCGAGGCGCCGGCGACGGCTACCCAGGCGACAACGGCCACCCACAGCATGACGTGCGCGATCGGCGACATGAAGCCGTTACGCGTGACCTTGCCGAACGACAGGGTCGCCACGCTGTACATGCCGAGTGGGAACACCACGCTCCACAACGCCGTCTCGTACGCGAGCGTCCAGTGGTGCTTTAGGTGGCGCCAGAGGCCGAGCACGATGAGAAGCGGGATCCACCAGGTGCCGAACGACCAGAGGACGAAGGAGAATCCCTCCACGAATCCAGCCGTCGCCTCGCGAACCGGAAGGCCGTGCGGCAACATCAGGACTTGCGCACCTGCTCGCACCGTGATCGCTGTGGCACCCATCAGGATCCAGTAGGGAGGCCCCAGCGCCGCAGGGGTCATGGGCACCGTGAGCCACCGCAGCAGGATCAGCGTCACGAGCAGGAGGTAGAGGACGAGCCCGACGCCCCATAACCCGATCGCCCCCGGCGCCAGAAGGCCGACGTGCGAAGGCCAGACGGGCACGAGCGCCGACGCGGCGATGGCGAGGGACTGCGTTCCGACCACCCAGAGGAGCCAGGTGCCGTTGACGCCTCCCAACACCGAGTCCCGTTCTCGGGTGAGTAGGAGCGGCCAGCATGGCATACGTCAGGCCGAGCCAAACTGTCACCGCGACCGCGGCGAGCACGGCTGTGACCATCGGACGGCCGGCAGCCTGGAACCGCACTCCCAGCACGTCGATGCCGGCGACGACGCTGAAGAAGCCGAAGATCCGCTCCGGCGCCCGAACGTCGTCGGCAACACTCGACCGGTAACGCGACAGCCGGACGAGGAGCATGGTTCCCAGCACCACGAGGCCCGCGGCGGCCGCCACGAGCAGGGTGCGCGACAGCCACACGGGCCCGAGCGCGTACGTGCCTGTCGAGATGATGCCGGTCGCCATCACGAACGCGAAACAGGCCGGGGGAAGGTCCCGGATCGCTGTTGCCACCCGCCCGACCGGTCGATGCCGCCGCCGCTGGGATATCCGTGCCGAGCGCCATGATCGTCTTCTGCCTTCTTCGAGCACCTAATATTACTCGGATATCTTGTTTTTATTCTATCTGCGAGCAATAATGCAACCATGCTGACGCGGTGCGGACCCCCGATCGCCCACGCTTCCTCGAGCCGGCCCTCTCCCTGATGGGCCCGACTGAGATGACGTCCCCACCGGTGAGACCGCGAGACTCGACGACGTATCGTGCCCTCGCTGGGGAGAGCCGCCAGGCGCTGCTAGCTGCGCTACAGCGTTCCGGTAGGCCGCTCGACGCGAGCGAAGCGGGTGCTGCCGTCGGCCTGCACCGCAACACTGCCCGGGTACACCTCGACGTGCTCAGCTCGGTTGGCCTCCTGAAGCGGCGCATCGAGCACCGCACCACCCGCGGTCGCCCGCGTGTGGTGTACGAGCTGGCGGTCGCAGACGCTGGCCTGCTCGACGGCAACCCGGCCGGAGAGGACGAGGTCGGTTACCGGGAGCTTGCACGGCTGCTCGCACAGCAGCTCGCCGAGTTGGCAGACGTGTCGGGCGAGGCGATACGAGCGGGCCGCCGATGGGCGGCAGCGCTCGACGGGCGCCCGCTCCCCGCGCAGCGGCTCTCGGCCGGCGAGGCCATCAGTGTCGTGACCGACGTGCTCGACCGCCTCGGCTTCGACCCGCAGCCGGAAGAGGACCTCGGTCGGATCTTGCTCCACCACTGTCCGTTCGCCGAGATCGCGAGGGAGAACCGCTCGGTGGTCTGCGGGATCCACCTCGGCATGCTCAAAGCCACCGTCGAGCGTCTCGACGCTCCGCTCGACGTCGTCGGCCTCGAGCCCCTCGTGACCGACGAACCGAGCCTGTGCATCGTGCGCCTGGCGACCAGAGTCGCGTCCCCCAAGCGCCGTCGCCAATCGGAGGAGACACCGTGAACGACACCACGCGCCACGGCACCGACGGGGACCTCGTCAACACGATCCTGAGGGCACGCCGGCTCCTCGAGCCAGAGCGGGTCGGGGCCGACCTATGCACGATCACCTACGCAGGAGGGCGCGAGGCCGACGTCTTCTACCGCGACCGATGGTCGTGTGACCGTATCGTGCGCTCCACCCACGGCGCCAACTGCACCGGCTCGTGCTCGTGGAAGGTCTACGTGAAGGACAGGATCATCACCTCGGAGACCCAGAAGACCGACTATCCGTCGGTCGGCCCGAACTCTCCGGAGTACGAACCTCGCGGCTGCCCGCGGGGCGCGGCCCTCTCCTGGTACACGTACGCACCCACGCGAGTCCGGTTCCCTATGTGCACGACGTCCTGTTGGAGATGTACCGGGAGGCGCGCAGCCGCCTGGGCGACCCGGTGCTGGCCTGGGCTGACCTGATGGGGGACCCCAAGCGCCGGCGCCGCTACCGATCCGCGCGCGACAAGGTTGGGCTCGTGCGCACCAGCTGGGACGAAGCCCTCGAGATCACCGACACCCGGGCCTGGCCGACCAGGGCCGGTCTGCATCGAGCCGTGTTCGAGTACGTCGAGGGTTGGTCACGATATGCGGGTGATCCACCACGACCTCGAGCCCCAGGCGGCATGATCAACTGAAGAAAGCTGTCCGTCGAAGCGGATCAAGCCCAAGCAATACGCAGAAACAGTCGAACAGATCAGGAAGGCGCACGATCGGGAGGAGGCCTCGATCCGCGAGCTTGCGCGGCGCTTCGAGGTCCACCGACGAACGGTGCGCCAGGCAGTTGCTGCGCATTTCGGAGATTCCGTACACCCAGATCGGAGTTTTCGAACGCGAGGTGTCGGAGGCCGCGTAGCGGCCGACGGATCTGGCTAACCCCGGAGCTCACCTCCTTCCCGGTGCTTGGTCGACAGTCTGTGGTGATCTCGCGCGGCGGTCGAATCCGGCGCGCGCGTTGTGGCGGTCACGGCGTGGTCACTTCGTGTCGCGGGACTTGGTGGGGGCATCGCTTCGCCGCATCGAGTCGCCGACGAGCTCGAGACGGTTGGCGCGCTCGAGCAGTCGGTCCAAGACGGCGTCCGCGATGGTGGGGTCGCCGAGGGCCTCGTGCCAGTTGGCGACCGGCAGCTGGCTCGTGAGGATCGTCGCGCGTTGTTGCGCGCGGTCCTCGACGATCTCGAGCAGGTCCGCGGCCTGATCCGTGCTCAGCGGTCGGATGAGGAAGTCGTCGACGAGCAGGACATCGATGCGCGCCCAGCTCGCCATCAGCCGGGCGAGGCGGCCGTCGGCGCGTGCGATCGCGAGCTCGTCGAACATGCGCGGTGCGCGGAGATAGAGCGCGGAGTGGCCGTGGCGGATCGCGGCCTGGGCGAGTGCGCAGGCGAGGAAGGTTTTCCCGACGCCGGTCGGCCCGACGATGAGCACGACCTGGCGCTCCTTCACCCAGTGCGACTCGCCGAGCTGCAAGATTACGTGGCGGTCGAGACCGCGCGGCCGGGAGTAGTCGAGCTCCTCGATCGCGGCGGGGAGCCTCAGCTTCGCGGTCTTCAACAGGCGCTGGAGACGTCGGTTGTCCCGGGCGAGGAGCTCGCGGTCGACGAGCAGCCCGAGCCGCTCCTCGAAGGAGAGCTCGGCGTAGTCGAGCTGCTCGCGCTGGTCGGCGACGCCCTGGGCCATCGCGTGCAGGCGGAGGGTCCTCAGCCCCTCGATGGTGGTGCTCGTCAGCATGATCTTCCTTTCTCTCAGGCGTAGTAGTTCGCCCCGCGCACGTTGCGGTGCCGGGGATGGGGAGGAAGCGGACGGGACTCGGGCAGCGGCTGCTCGTCGAGGCGGTGATCGAGGATCGAGGCGACGCTGCGGTAGGAGTAGGAGCGCAGATGCAGCGCCCGGGCACAGGCCGCCTCGACGCGGGAGGCGCCGTGGCGCTCGCCGAGGCGGATGATCCCGAGGGCGGAGCGGAAGCCCTGCTCGGGATGGGGTCGCGAGGCGAGGATCTCCTCGACGAGCGCCGCGGTCGAGGGCCCGGTCGCCTTCGCCCAGGCGACGATGCGGCTCGGCGTCCACTTCGCGTAGCGGCGGTGCGACTCGGGCATGTGCGCGGGGTCGGTCGAGAAGCCACCGCGATCCGTTGAGCGCGGCCACGAGGCGACGCGCTTCGCGCTGAAGAGGACCTCGAGCACCGAGGCGGTGCAGCGCAGATCGACGACCTTGCCGACGAGCTGGTGGGGCACGGAGTAGTAGTGCCGGTCGAGCTCGACGTGGTAGTCGATGTTGACCTTGGCGTGCTTCCAGGTCGCGAACTCGTAGCGGGTGGGGGGAAGGGGCTTGAGCGCCGGGCGGTCGAGCTTTTCGAACAGCTCGGCTCTCGAGCCCTCCATCTTCTTGAACGGGCGGGCGTTGATCAAAGCGACGCACTGGCGGATCGCTGCGTTCGCCTCGGCGAGGGAGGTGAAGCGGCGATGGCGCAGCCGGGCGATGATCCAGCGCTCCGCGAGCAGCACCCCCGCCTCGACCTTGGCCTTGTCACGGGGCTTGTAGGTGCGCGTCGGGATGACGGCGACCCCGTAGTGGGCGGCCATCTCCTGATAGGTGGCGTTCACGTCGGGCTCGTAGCGGTGCGGCCGGGTGATCCCCGAGCGGAGGTTGTCGCAGACCACGATCTCGTGGCAGCCCCCCATCGCCTCGAAGGCGTGCACATGGGCGCTCACCCAGTGCATCAGCTCCTGGGAGGGAAGTGCCTCCGCGAACAGGTAGCTCGACGCACCGGCCACCGCGACGAACAGCTCGGCATGGAGGACGACCTCGCCGGACCTGCGGTCATGGATCGGGATCTTCATGCCGGGAAAGTCGACGAAGAGCTTCTCCCCGGCGCGGTGCACCTGACGCATGACGACGTCCACGTGGCCTTTGAAAGCGCGGTAGTGGTGGACGAACTGGGTGTAGCCATAGCCGTCGGGGTGCTGCTCGCGGTATTCGATCCAGAGAAGCTCGAGCGTCACCCCCTTGCGCCGCAGCTCCCGGTGCACATAGGCGAAGTCCGGCATCGGCCGGGTGACGTTGGAGGGCGCCGGCGGCGGGAACAGCAGCTGCTCGAGGTCGTGGTCGGAGAGGTCCTCGGGCAACGGCCAGGACAGCCCGGCCGCGATGGCGCGCCGGACGTGGTCACCGACGGTGGTGAACGGGAGCTCGAGGGAGAGCCCGACCTGGCGGAGCGAGAGCCCCTCGCCGAGGGCGAGACGGATGACGTCGCGGATCTTGCGCATGGGGACGCGGGGTCTTGGCACGTTCACTCCTCGAACACGTCGGTCCGTGGAGCGTTACGAGATGGCCTACGTCACGCCAATGGCTGCGACAGCCCCTTCACCAGGTGTACGAAAACGCCGAAACAGGTGTACGGAATCGACCGAAACCGGTGTACGAATTCCTCCGAAATCCGCAGCAGTTGCATCGGCGATCCCGCCTGCGCGACGACAGACGGCTCGGCGCGCTCCGGCGATCGGCCCGTGGAAGACGACGATCGACGGCTGTCTCACCGAAGACGAGAAGGCGCCGAGAAAGCAGTGCCACAGTCGTTCTCCTTGGTCGTGCTCATCCCATCCCGCTATCGCTCTGGCTCTTCGTCGAGCCTTCCGACGCGGCAGCGATCCGAACCTCCTGCGGGACGCGAGGGTCGAGGCGCGCTGTCAGGAACGGTTCGCCGCAGCCCGCCCGTCGCCTGCGCAGGACCCGGCGCTCGCGTGGCGTGAGCCCGCCCCAGATCCCGTCCTCCTGGTTGGTCGCGAGGGCGAACTCGGCACAGGCGGTCCGCACCGGGCACCGCGCGCGCACGGCCCTGGCCGAGACCACCTGGCGAGCAGCCTCCTCGGTGAGCTCGCCGAGCGGGAAGAACAGCTCGGGACCCATACCGGCGCAGGCCGCCTCGGCGCGCCACGAGCCATCGTCCCACTCGGCCACGCCTCGTACCGTCGTCACCTGCTCTCCTTGCAGCCGCGATCCCGCCGTGCGCAGTTCCTGGCGCTCGCCGTCGCCCAGTTGGCTGCCGCCCCGGGGATTGGGTCGATGGCTGTGCCGGATGCACTCGCTTCTAGGGTTCGATGAAGATGCACTCTCCCGGACACTCTTCGGCCGCCTCGCGCACCGCGTCCTCGAGTCCGGTAGGCACCTCCGTCACGCCGACGGCACCGCCGAGATCGCTCAGCACTCGGTCGCCCTCCTTGGCGTAGGCAAGACCGTCCTCGAGCAGGGTGAAGACCTGCGGGCAGATCTCCTCGCACAGGCCGTCTCCCGTGCACAGGTCCTGGTCGATCCATACCCTGCGTCACCACACTGGAGGCGCGCCTCCTCGGACATGCGGCCGAGATCCCAGGGCGGGTCCCAGACCAGCTCGACCTCGACGTCGCCGAACCCGGGCACCGTCCGAACCCTCGAGCGAGCGTCCTCCTTCAGCACGTCACCCATCCCACAGCCGGGCGCCGTCATCGACATCTTGATCTCGACCCAGCAGGTGCCGTCGGCGAGCGGCTGGGCGTCGCAGGCGTACACGAGGCCGAGGTCCACGACGTTGATCGGGATCTCCGGGTCATAGACGGTCTTCAGCTGCTCGATCAGTAGATGATGTCCTGGTAGTCGATCGGCCCGTAGGTGACGTTCTGCCAGCGGGGCTCGGTCATCGTCAGCCAGTGTCGGTAAGCTCTGAGGCGCCATTCGAGGAGCCATTCCGGCTCGCCCTTCTTGGCCGAGATCAGCGCGACGACGTCCTCGCTCAGCCTCCGCGGGGCGAGATCGGTCTCGAGGTCGGTGACGAAGCCGTACTGGTACTCCCGGTTCGCCAGCTCGGCGAGGTCGCTCGAGACGCCACTCATGCGGCCAGCCTGCCGATGCGGACGCGCCACACCTTCGGCCCCGCCTCCAGATAGTCCCAGGTGAACCCGCTCGGGTGCTGGGCCTCGAACTGGTAGCGAAGCGCCTTCGGGTCGTGGTCGTTGACGAGGACGAAGCTCGCCCCGGGGGCGAGCTCGGCGTAGGCGGCGAAGATCGACTCGTGGCGCTGCCCGTGCGCGAGAGCGCGCACGTCGAGCTCGGGCTCTTCCCCGCTCCCGGCTGCGCCTGCCCCGCTCGGTGCTCGTCCCGCGGCGGGAGGCCTGCCGATGCGCACGCGCCACACCTCCGGCCCCGCCTCGAGGGAGTCCCAAGTGAAGTCGCCGGCATGCTCGGCCTCGAACTGGTAGCGAAGGGGCTTGGGGTCGTGGTCGTTGACGAGGACGAAGCCCGCCCCGGGGGCGAGCTCGGCGTAGGCGGCGAAGATCGACTCGTGGCGCTGGGCAGGGGCGAGCGCGGCGCACGTCGAGCTCGAGGTGCGCGTCGTGGTGGCCGCCGCCGAGGATCCGGCCGTCCCCCGAGCGGAAGGCGACCGGTTCCTCAGCCACCCGCCTGGCGAGGCGGTGCAGCGCGGCGGTGACCCGGACCGCAAGCTCCGGTCTCGGCACGCGAAGCGCGGCCCACGCCGACGCGGCGAGCCGGCACGCCCGGTCCCCGCGGCCGGTGTCGGCCAGCTCGCTCGCCGCCTCCAGGAGCAGCGACAGCACCAGGGCCTCCGTGTCGGGAGCGGAGGCGTCCTCGGCGAACGAGCTCTCCTGCTGTGCAGCCTCGGTGAGGCGGTGCATCTGCACGAGCAGCTGGGCGAGGTCCACGCCGCCGTCGGCGAGGAGAGCGGGTAGGAGGACCTCGTTCTCCCTTCGGACGTGCGCCCCGAACAGATCGGCGATCTGTCCAGCCCGCGCCGCCGCCGCCGGGCCGTTCGGCGCGTCGGCGAGATCCTCCGCCGCCGAGGCGAGGCTGCGGTGCTCGCCGGTCATCTCGGCGACCGTGTCGGCCAGGTCGGGCCGCGCGCCGGCAGCCTGGTAGATGCTGTGCTCCTCGGCGAGGGCGTGGGGGAGCACCTCGTCGGCGAGGTAGGCGACGAGGTCGGCGAGCGCCGGGCCATAGGCAACGTCGCTCGCCACGGCTCGCCCGACGGCGGCCGCGCGAGCCCCCATGTGCTCGTCCAGCGCCCGATGGTGCGCGAGCATCGCCTCCAGGGCCTCGGTCTCGGTCATCGTCACGGCGTCTTCCTCCTCGTCCGGCCCGCTCGGGGCGGCAGCCGGTCTCTGATCAGCCTGCTTCGATCTCGGCAATCGGTGGACGGCTTGGCTCAACGAGCGACGGCGGTCAGCCGCTCCGCCGACTGTGAAGAAGCCGCCGACCATCGTCAGGCCGCCCATGAGGTACAGCCAGTACGAGAGCGCGTTCAGACGCGGGAAGGCCATGTCCGGCGCGCCGACCTGCAGCGGCACGAGGTAGTTCGCCAGGCCGCCGAAGGCGAGCGGGCCGGCGAACAGGTACAGCATCAGGCTGCCGTGCATCGTGAACAGCTCGTCGTAGGCGTGCTGGGAGACGACCGTGTTGTCCGGCGCGGCGAGCTGGGTGCGGATCAGGATCGCCATGCAGCCAGCCATGCAGAAGAAGAGGAACGACGTGACGAGGTAGCTCTTGCCGATCACCTTGTGGTCGGTCGAGGTCAGCCAGTTGAGGATCCCGCTCCGGACGTGCTCGGGCTCCTCTGGCTTGGCGACGGCCTCGGGCCGATCCACTGTCAGGGTCATGCTGCCTCCTCGTGCTCGCCTGGCCGGGTGTAGGGGCGCCGTCGTGGACCCGTGCCGGCACGACCCGATTGCCGCGCCGTCGGCGCCGAGCGTTGACCGGGGTCGCATCAACGACGGTACTTTGTATCTCTAGTGGCTGGCAACGTTTCAACGCCGCTGCAGCACCCAGATGGTGCCGATGCCCACGGTGTACCTGCGCAATCTCCGGGCGAGTCAGCCCATATGCGGCGGTTGTTGGTGCCCGAACGGCAGAAGCCGGCCGGTAGCTTGTCTAGTATAAGGCTGATATTCTGATGGCCACGGGCGCACGATCCCGGCGCCGTGGTGGCGAGGGAGGACCATGTCGAGCACTCAGCAGCAGAAGGCAGCGGGAGCCGAGGGCCTCGTCTTCGACGCTCGGCCGATCATCGCGGCCGGCGAAGAGCCCTTCGGGGCGATCATGGCCGCGGTGGCCGAGCTCGAGCCGGGCCAGGACTTCGTCGTGATCGCGCCGTTCGAGCCGGTACCGCTTGAAGGAGTCCTCTCCTCGCAGGGCTTCGTCCACGAGGCCGTCGACATCGGCGGCGGCGATTGGCGTGTCCGCTTCTCCCGCCCGAGCTAGCGCACCTCGAGGACCGGGACGAAGAGGTGCGCACGTCGAAGGAGGCAAGTGAAGTGGCGATCACACCGTTCGAGCGGGATCTCGTCGAGGCCGCGCTGGGCGACGTCTACGACCCCGAGCTCGGTCTCGACATCGTCTCGCTCGGTCTCGTCTACGACATCTACGACGAGGACGGGCTCCTCGTCGTCGACATGACGCTCACCACCCCGGGCTGTCCGGTTTCAGAGAGCCTCCCGCAGGAGGCCGGCGCCGCGGTCGCCGAAGCCGTCGGCCCGCTCGGTAGGACGAGCGAGGTCCGCGTCGTCTGGGACCCGCCGTGGAGCGTCGAGCGCATGAGCGACGAGGCCGCCGAGCGCCTTGGCTTCTCTAGGCCGAGGCCTGATCCCGTGACGGTCCGACGCGTGCTTGATGCCGAGGGCCCGACCTGCAGAAAGCGGTGCGACGGACCCGACTAGGACGCGGCGGCCCGGCGGGATGCCCGCCAGCGTCCCCCCACCGGACGTCCCGCTGTCGTTCCTCGGCGCGTCCGGGCTTGCCCTCGTCGTGCTCGGCGTGGTGCTCGCCCTGACGGCCTCGCACATCGTCAGTGCCCCGAGCGACGACGTGCCGATCGCGGTGACCCACGTGGCGATGCTCGGCTTCCTCACGACCGGTGTGCTCGGTGCCCTCCACCAGTTCTCGACGGTCGTCGGGATGCGACCGCTGCGCTCGATCGCCTGGGCACGGGTCACCTTCTACGTCGTCGTCGCTGGCGTCTGGTTGCTGCCGGTGAGCTTTGCCAGCCACGACAACCCGCTCGTCGCCGGGGCGGGGGCGCTGCTCACCATCGGGTTCTGCCTCGCGGCCTGGAACCTGTCCGGACCGCTCTCGTCCCGTCGCAAGGACCCGTCGCTCACCGGGCTGCGCTGGTCGGTCGCCGGGCTGCTCACGACGGCCGGCTTCGGCGTCACCTACGCGTTCGACCGCAACGGAACCTGGTTCAACCTCAGCCCGAACGTCGACCTCGCGCACGCCCACATCGGCCTGCTGGCCTGGCTCGGGCTCGCCTACGTCGCCGTCGCGGAGAAGCTGTGGCCGATGTTCCTGCTCGCGCACCGCCCCGGTCGAAGCCCCGGCGTGCTCGCCGTGCGCCTCGTCCCGGCCGGCGTCGTTGTGGTCGTCGCCGGCCTGCTCACCGACGAGCGCTACGTCGCCCTCGCCGGCGGCGTCATCGTCGGTGCCGGCCTCGGCTGCCACCTCGCCTCCTTCGCCGGGCTCGTCCGGCACCGCCGCCGGCCGCTCGAGCTGCTGCACGCCTTCGTGATCGCCTCCGCCGTCTTCCTTGTCGCCGCGGCCGGGCTCGCCGCCGCAGCCGGCTTCGCGCCGGTGAGCACGACGGTGCGCTCGGGTCTCGCGAGCGCCGAGGTCGCGGCGCTCGCGTCCTGGCTCGGCCTCGCGCTCCTCGGCCACGTCCACAAGGTCGTCCCCTTCGTCGTCTGGGGCGTGTTCCGGAGCCGGGAGATCCGCACGGGACCAGGTGGGCGTCCGTTGCTGTTCGCCGACCTCTGGAGGAAGGACGTCGGTCGCGGCGACGTTCGTCACGGCAACCTGCGGCTTTTCCGGCACGGTCGCCGGACTCGCGAGCGGACTCGCCCCGCTCGTCGTCGCCGGCGGGGTGTGTCTCGCAACGACGGGCGTGCTCGCCCTCGCCAACCTCACGCTCACCCCGCTTCGCCTGCTTCACCGGGTGCACCCGGAGCCACCCACAGCGTCCGTCGTCGGCGTGACGGCGCGGGGGTAGCCGATGACCAAGACCGGTCGTCGACCTCGCGGTCGTCCTTCCCGCGCCACCGCGCCCCGCACGACCTCGGCCCGACCGTCGCGCTCTACGGACGCGGCCGCGCTGTGCAAGGGCGGCGCAGTCGGTGACGCCCGGCCTTTCGTCATCCTCGGCGCCGGGGCCGTCGTCGCCGGCGGGCTCGTCGCCGCGGCGAGCAGCGTCGCACCGTCGGCGCATGCCTCCTGGGCGGCCGGCTACCTCGTGCTCGTCGCCGGCGTCGCCCAGGTCCTGCCAGGGGTTCCTCGCCCGCTCGAGCGTCCCGCGCTGAGCGTCCCCGCCGGGGTGCTCCTCGCCAGGGCCCCGTAGGCTCCGAGATCCCGTGGGCGCAGCGAACCCGGAAGGCAGATGACGGTCAGGATCACCGACAAGGCCAGTGCCGTCCTCCTCGGCCTGCTCGCCGAGGAAGCGAACGGCGACGGTCTCGGGCTCTGGCTCGAGGTGACCGGCGTCGCGGGCGACCGGTACACGTACGACCTCCACTTCGCCCAGGTCGCCGAGGCGGGCCCGGACGACCTCGTCGAAGAGGACGGGGGGCTCGCGATCGTCGTGCCGGACGAGAGCGTGGCCAAGGTCGCCGGCGCCACGCTGGAGCTCGGTCCGGGCGGCGAGCTGATACGCGCCACCCGGGCCACCCGGGCCACCCACCGCGATCTCGTCAAAGCTGAGCAGCTCGTCGCTCGGCAGGAAGGTCAGACCTTCCTCGGGCATGCAGTAGACGCACCGCGCAGGTTGCAGCGGTCCGTGATCGAGCTCCTGAGGTCGGTGTGGGCTCGCCCGAAGGTATCGACGAGCGGTCCTCCGGTCGGCATCGCCGTGGCCGCGGCGGGCACGCGCTCGCCGCGTGCCCGCCGGCCCACGAGGCGCACCGGGGCGCACCGGGGCGCCGAGCGCAATGGGGCTCTCGGCCCCGCGGACCCCGACCGCCGTACCGTCTGCCGGGACCGCCGCGACCGAGATGCCGCCGTTCCCCGGCTCCGCGCTCATCGGTGCCACGAGCGCGACGGCTCTCGTCCTACCGGCTCCGGCGAGCTCGCCGAGGTCGAGGAGCATCCTCTGCCCTCGCCGGCTCAGCGCTTCGTTCGGTGAGCACCCCGGTCGCTCGCCAGCCGCCCTCCCCAGTGAGATCATGCGGTCGTGACGCCAGCGACAACTGAGTCGACTCTCCGAATGGCCACGACGATGCCCCCGCCAGGGACCTAGAAGATTCAGCGAAGTCCGGCCTCCTCCGGGCTCATCCTTCGCACACGTGCATCACGAGCCGGCATCCGGCCTTGTGCGGGTTCTTCGCGACTAGGTCCTCCACGTCGATCCCGCCGATCCCCTCGGCAAGGCCGTCCGCCAGTCCGCGATGGATCTGGCACACGACGCCAGGGTTCGCTGCGGCTGCGCTCACAAACGGGCACCGGCCGAGGACGAGGTCGACCGAATGAGCACGCTGACGGACCGTGGGTCGAAAACCGATGCGGGCCATCTCGCCCTCGAGCACGGCGAGCGGCTCGCCGTGGGGGCGACGAGAGAGCTCGACAGCACGCCGGCGGCCGGCCGATCGACCGACCTCCTCGGGACGAGCATTCGTCCGGAGCACCTCGCTCAACAACGTGGCCAGGTACTCATAGGGACTCGGCGTCCCCCACAGCCCCGCCACGTCCGGGGCCGGCGTGTACATGAGCCGAGGACGTCCGGGGCGGCTACGTTCTTCGACCTCTTCGACGACGAGACCGGCAGACGTGAGCACGGCAAGGTGCTGTCGGACGGCGTTGTGGTTGAGCTGCGTGTAGGCCGTCAACTCGGCGACACCGACAGGACGCCCCGCCTCGAAGACGTAGCGGAAGATGCGGAACCGCGTCGGGTCACCGAGCGCCTTGGCCTGCGGCTGGACGTCGTCGCGGATCGTCGGGGCAATGCTCGTTCGCACAATTCTCTAGCATAGTTACGAAAAAGCGCTCGGCTCTGACAACGTTCCACGGCCGCTCACACGAGCGCCGGCGCTCGACCGGAACGCCGTCACCTGGGGGGTCATACGGCGCGCCGCGAGGGGTCACTGCCGCGTCGACGGAGCGGCTCATCCTCGTGCCTCCATCGTTGATCGAGGTCGATCTCGGCATCGCATCACCCCGGCATGTGCTCGGGCCACCTGTCAGACAGAGTCAGCGATCACGCGGCACTGGTGCGCTTCTCCTGTATCTAGTTTCTCTAGCGCCGGTTATCTATACTGAAGGGCGAAGGACCGGATGCCCCGATCGGAGGTGGGAGAGCGTGGAGCAGCATCTGGTGACCTCGGGTGCTGGACATGACGGCGATCGCTCCGAAGGCGGCGACCCCGCCTGCTGGGCGCATCTCACGTGCCCAGGATGCGGCGCCCTCCAGGGCGACATCCATCGACCGGACTGCACATCGGGCTCGCCCGGGCCTCGCGCCGCGTGATCGCCATTCCGTTGGCGACCGTCGCCGAGCCCGCCTCTGTCGGAAGGAGATCGGCGACTCGCCCCCTCACCAGTCGCCTGGTCCACGTCGTCGCTGAAGGAACGAACGAGTGCTGGCACACAACCCGATCCTGATCACCGTCGAGCTGCTGGCTGTCTCGGTATGGGTGGGCAGTCTGGTGTGCCTGGCGGTAGTTGCCTCCGCCGCCCGCGCCTCCCTCGATGCGCAGGCGCGCGTCACCTTCTTCCGTGCGCTCGGCCGTCGCTACGGGATCGTGGGCGACGGCGCGCTGGCGGTTGCCATCGGCATCGGCCTCACCATGGCCTGGCCACCGGCTTCGTGGGACCGCCTCGAGGACGCGGCTGTCGCTCTGGCCGGGGCGCTCGTCGTCGCCACCGCCATCGGCGTGCGCCAGGCCCGAGCCATGACCCGGCTGCGCCGGCACTCGCTCGCCAACGACACTGACGAGCAGATCGCGCGTCGGGTGAAGGGGGGAGCGACCGTCGCTTCGATCCTTCGAGGCCTCATCGCACTCGTCACACTCGCAATCGTGGTGCTGGCGGCGCGCATTATCGGCGGTTGACCGGCCGGCACGCAGGACCTCCGAGCATTCCGTTCTCCCAGGTGACGGGAAGGAGATGGGACCGTCGTGAGTTCCATGATGCTCGCTCTGCGATTCGGGGGCCATGCGATCGTGCGAGACCGCCCGGTCGTGTCTGCGATTACTCGATCGGATCGGCGGAAGTTCGACCCTCGTGCACGATCGGCGTCGACCTAGGACGGCGGAACCATCCGAACGAAGCGAGAAGTAGGACGGAGGTGGCGAGCCAGGCGGCCGCGCCGACCCACAGCCAGACCCTGGCGATCGACGTCATGAACCCGAGCCCTGAGGTCTGACCGAGGGTGACCGAGGCAACCGTGTACATGCCGAGAGGAAACACGACGCTCCACAGCCTCGGCTCGTAGGCCCTCGGATAGTGACGCAGCACGTAACGCCAAAGACCGAACAGTACG
This sequence comes from uncultured Actinomycetota bacterium, assembly GCA_963765505.1. GTDB lineage: Bacteria > Actinomycetota > Acidimicrobiia > Acidimicrobiales > Bog-793 > DATKQY01. The sequence continues at coordinate 147,637 of CAVXWO010000002.1, read as the reverse complement.
AGGAGCGGGATCCACCAGGTGCCGAACGCCCACAGGATGACCGAGAGGCCGACCAGCACCGGGCGCATGTCGTGGAGCAGCGCGGCAGCCGAATGGTCCTTGATGGCGAGGATCCCGGCAGCTGCGCGGACGCTGATGGCAGTCGCCCCCATGGCGATCCAGTAGGCGGGGCCCATCTCCTTCGCGCTGATCTCCACGAAGAAGAGGCGCAGGAAGATGATGACGATGAGGATGACGTAGAGCATGATGCCCACCCCCCAGAACGCCACAGCCACGGCGGGCAGGCCGTCACGTAGTGACCGCCAGGGCGAGGAGGCGGCCAGCCCGTCGGCGACGACCGCCACGGACTGGGTGGCGACCACCCAGATCAGCCAGGTGCCGTTGATGTCGCCGAGGACGGGACGCTGGGCGGCCACGATGATCGACCAGGGGAGGCCGTAGCTGAGCACCGCCCACAGGACGCTCGCGAGCGCGCCGAGGACGAGCGTGACGAGGGGGTGGCCCGCCATGAGGAGGCGGATCGCCAGCACGTTGGTGCCGGCGATCAGGGTGAAGTATCCCATCGCGGTGGCTGGGTCCCGCAGCGCCTGACGCACTTCCTCACGAAAGGCGATCGCCCGGGCGGAGTAGGCCACGACGAGCAGGACGAAAGCAACCTCTGTGAACACGAGCGTCACGTCCGACAGCGCGCGTTGATGGAACAGGAAGGCACCGACCGAGACGATGCCGCTCGCCATGACCCAGGCGAAGTATCCGGGGTCGAGCTCGGCGACCCAACGGGTGACGCCGTGGCCAGACCGTCCGGAACAAGGAGACGTGGGATGTGCCGCCACCGGTCGGGTGCCTGACCCGGGTTGGCCGCCCGGCATCGGTAATTCGATCCTTGGCACGTCGACAAGGCTACCGACGGGCTGGGCCGCTCGCGGTATTTATGCTGGCCGGTAGACATTCCAGAGATGGCCACCACCGGACATGCTGCCCCATGCGGCGACGAGCGGTCATCGCTCCCCCGAGCGCCACAGGGAGCGCTTTGTGACCCCGCGCGGCGCGGACTTGAAGACCGGCCGTGCTTGGGCGATCAAGGAGAATCTCCGCGACTTCTGGGAGTACCGCCGGCGCGGCTGGGGCGAACGGCACTTCAAGAGCTGGTACTTCTGGGCGACACACTCTCGCCTCCAGCCGATGATCGAGGCAGCTCGCACCCTGAAGCGCCATGAGGCGGGCTTGTACTGCTACTTCTCCCATCGAATCACGAACGCGGCGGCCGAAGGCCTCAACTCCCGCATCCAGGCGATTCGGGTGTCTGTCCGCGGGTATCGCAACCGAGAGAACTTCAAGACCGCCATCTACGTCCACTGCGGTGGTTTCGACATCTACCCAGCTCCCCATGACCTCGGCTACCCACGGAGAACCCAGAAGCGCCGCGTTTTTCGAACCCTTCAAGCTCGCCGTCTTCTGCCTTCACCTGCTCCAACCCTGCCTCGTCTACATCAACGCGCACGCGCTGGCGCAGTGCCGGGTCAGGCCATTCGCCCCTACCGTGTGCTGCGGTCGTCTGCCAATACTGTCCGCATGTTCATCCAGGCCCGGGTCGTCGTCGGGTTGCCCTTCCAGGGTGCTCGCGAACCGTGGCAACACGTCCGGGCCTGCCTCGCCGTTGCCTCGAACGAGGCGTACGAGGCCGGGATGGTCGTCCTCGTCCGGGTCGGCCCGTTCGGCGACCTCCCCGGCGCGTCGAAAAAGGTACAGCTCCAGCTGCTCGACCCCGTGCCGACCGAGACTGGCATCCGGCTCCCGCTGCGCTGGATCGCCACCGGCGCGAGCGGCCACCTCTTCCCCGCCTTGGACGCCGATCTGGAGTTCAGCGCGGTGAACGCGAGGACGAGCGAGCTGCAGATCACCGCACGGTATGAGCCTCCCCTGGGCCCGCTCGGAGCTCGTCTCGACCGGGCGCTGCTCCGCCTCGCCGCCGAAGCGACGTTGCGATCCTTCCTGCGCCACCTGACGAACGCGCTCGGCGAGGCGCAAGGCGCCGCGGACGTCGGCTGGGCCCCGCTGCCGCGCGATCTGGCGATCGAGTTCCTGAACCCGGGGTAGGTCGCCCTCGACCCGGGCTCGACGCGCCGGACTGCGCCTCGCGCCGCCTGCCGCTCCTTTGACCGTCGGCCCCTCGTCATGGAGAGCTGCGGAGCCGACAGAGAGCTGCGGAGCCGGTGGTTCGCCAGCGCTCGTGCGCTCACGGACCGGCGGGCGCCTGCACGCACCCCAGCAAGTGCCCGAGGTGCCGCATGCTCGAGGTCCGGGCCCAGCGTCAGCCGGGCAGCGCGATCGTCGCGCGCACCGTCGTCCGCTGACCGGGCACCGAGTGGATCTCGATCCGGCCCCCGAACAGGTTCGCGCGCTCGCGCACATCGAGCGTGCCGAGACGCGCGGACTTCGGTCGCTCGTCGAGCACCCCGGTGTCGAAGCCGTGCCCGTCGTCCCTCACCTCGAGCACGAGGTCGCCTGTCAACGGTCAGAGTGGGAGTTCGACTACCTTCGCCGTCAGGAGCAAGACGCATAGCCACGTGTCCGGCTCGCAGGGGAAGCCCACGCCGACGAACTCCGAGGTGGTATGGCCAGCCGGCCTCCACCCCGTGGCCCTCCTCGGCCGCCGGCTCCCCGCGCTCCTCCGGCCGCTCTTCGTCGCGATCGTCTCCTCGAGCACGTTGGCGACCTTCCTGGCGCGCGACGAGCAGACGCGCCCCGACGGGTTCGTGGTCGAGGCCGCGATCGCCGGTGGGCACAACGCGCCGCCTCGCGGGGCCTTGAGGCTCGACGAGCGTGGGGAACCTGTCTACGGCCCGAAGGACGCTGCAGACCCGGCGCAGTTCGTCGCGCTCGGCCTGCCGTTCTGGCTTGCCGGCGGCTGCTCGCGGCCAGAGCAGGTCCCGGCGGCCCGCGCAGCCGGGGCGAACGGCGTCCAGGTCGGCACGCTGTTCGCTCTGTCTCGCGAGTCAGGCCTGTCCGCTTCGCTCCGCCTACAGCTGCTCGCCCGCCTTCGCGAAGGTCGGCTAGAGGTGCGCACCGACGTGCTCGCGTCACCGACCTGGTTCCAGGTGGCGCAGCTCGCTGGGACGCTCTCGGACTCCTCGGTCTACAAGCGCCGGCGGCGGGTCTGCGATCTCAGCTACCTCCGCACTCTCTAGATGCCGGACGGCACGATCAGCTATCGCTGTCCGGCCGAGCCGGCCGACGCCCACGTCCGCAAGGGGGGGCCGATCGGAGACCGTCGGCCGAGTCTGCCTGTGCAACGCGCTGACCGCGACAGTCGGCCTCGGTCAGCAACGCCACGACGGTACCGCCGAGCCCCTCATCGCGACGCTCGGCGAGGATCTCGACGGCGCTCGAGAACTCCTACGACGCCACCCTGAGGGCTGGGGCGCGAGCGACGTGATCACCGACCTCACCGGCTTTTGACGCACGACGACACCTCCGACGGGGTTGGACTGTGTTCGAGTACTTCTGCTGTTGCATCGAGATTCGCGAACTGGCTACGGTCAGATGTGCGACCCATGATGGGACGCAGAGGTCCCACTTCCCCGAGGAGGACGGGATGAAGCTGCGCAGCCCTGCTAGCAGCGGGAAGGGCGACGGATCTGCCGACGCGTTGGCCGACACCGGCCTGGTCCGGGCAGCTCGCTACCTCCAGCGAGGCGAGGAGTCCCCCGACGGCCGCGTCGTTCTCCGGCGGGGCGGGCGACAGGCCGAGGAGTTCTACCGGGAGCGGTGGCGCCACGACAAGGTGGTGCGCTCCACCCACGGCGTGAACTGCACCGGGTCGTGCTCGTGGCGGGTGTTCGTCAAGGACGGGATCATCACCTGGGAGACCCAGGCCGTCGACTACCCCTCGGTGGGCCCGGACTCCCCCGAGTACGAGCCGCGGGGCTGCCCGAGGGGCGCGTCGTTCTCGTGGTACACGTACTCCCCGGCGAGGGTCCGCTACCCCTACGTGCGCGGCGAACTGCTCGAGCTGTTCCGGGAGGCCCGGGACCGCCTCGGCGACCCGGTCGCTGCCTGGTCGGAGATCATCGCGGATCCGGAGCGGGCGGCCCGCTACAAGTCGGCCCGCGGCCGAGGCGGCTTCGTGCGGGCGCCGTGGTCCGAGGTGCTCGAGCTGATCGCGGCGGCGCACGTGCACACGGTCGGCGCCTACGGGCCGGACCGCACCGCCGCCTTCAGCGTGATCCCGGCGATGTCGATGGCCTCCTACGCGGCAGGTACCCGCTTCTACTCGCTGCTCGGCGGCACCATCCTGTCGTTCTACGACTGGTACGCCGACCTGCCCATCGCCTCCCCCCAGGTCTTCGGCGACCAGACCGACGTCCCCGAGTCGGCCGACTGGTGGAACGCCTCCTACCTGATCCTGTGGGGGACCAACCTGCCCATCACGCGCACCCCCGACGCCCACTTCATGACCGAAGCTCGCTACCGGGGCCAGAAGGTGGTGGTGGTCTCCCCCGACTATTCGGACCACACGAAGTTCGCGGACGACTGGCTCGCGGCCGCCCCCGGCACCGACGGGGCGCTCGCCATGGCGATGGGCCACGTGATGCTCACCGAGTTCTACCGCGACCGGCAGGTGCCCCGTTTCGAGGAGTACGCCCGAACCTACACCGATCTGCCGTTCCTGGTGTCCTTGCGCAAGCGCGGGGATGCCTTCGTGCCCGACCATTTCCTGACCGCCGCCGACCTCGGGGACACCACCGAGGGGGCGGCATGGAAGACGGTCGTGCTCGACGAGGGGACGGGCGAGGCGGCGGTGCCCAACGGGTCGCTCGGGTTCCGCTGGACCGCCTCGGGCGAGGGGCGCTGGAACCTGCAACTGGATAGCCTGCGGCCCTCCCTCAGCATGCACGGACGAACCGGGTGGGAGCCGGTCGCGCTCGATCTGCCCCGCTTCGACCTCGGTGACGGCGAGGGCGGCGGGGTGCTGCGGCGCGGAGTTCCCGCGGTACGGATGAGCGGGCGGCTCGTGACGACGGTCTTCGACCTCGTCATGGCCCAGTACGGGGTGGCCCGCGACAGGCTGCCCGGGGTGTGGCCCGCCTCCTACGACGACCCGGACGTGCCGTACACGCCGGCGTGGCAGGAGAGGATCACGTCGGTGCCCGCCGCGGCCGCAGCCAGGGTGGCCCGCGAGTTCGCCCGCAACGCCGAGGTCTCCGGCGGGCGCTCGATGATCGCGATGGGGGCGGGGACCAACCACTGGTATCACTCGGACCAGATCTACCGGACGTTCCTGTCGCTGCTCATGCTGGGCGGCTGCGAGGGCGTCAACGGCGGGGGCTGGGCGCACTACGTGGGCCAGGAAAAGGTCCGCCCCCTCACCGGCTGGTTCACGCTGGCCTTCGCCTACGACTGGATCCGGCCGACCCGGCACATGCCGGCCACCCCCTATTGGTACCTGGCGAGCGACCAGTGGCGCTACGAAGGCGCCAGGGCCGACCTGCTGTCGAGCCCGCTCGGGGAGAACCGCTTCGCCGGACGCTCCGTTGCCGACCTGAACGCCTACGCGGCCCGCCAGGGATGGCTGGCCTCGCACCCAACCTTCGACCGCAACCCGCTCGACCTGGCCGACCAGGCCGAAGCGGCCGGCCAGGAGATCGGTGACTACATCGTGACCGAGCTGCAAGCGGGGCGTCTCGGCTTCGCGGCGGCCGACCCCGACAATCCGGTCAACTTCCCCCGCGTGCTGACGGTGTGGCGCTCCAACCTGCTCGGTTCCTCGGGAAAGGGCCATGAGTACTTCCTTCGGCACCTCCTCGGTGCGGATAACGCGGTCGGCGCCGAGGAATGCCCGCCCGGCGCTCGACCCGCCGAGGTGACCTGGCGGGACCCGGCACCCGTGGGAAAGCTCGACCTGCTCGTCGACATCGACTTCCGGATGACCTCCACCGGCATCTACGCCGATGTTGTCCTGCCGGCGGCCACCTGGTACGAGAAGCACGATCTGTCCTCCACCGACATGCACCCCTTCGTGCACTCCTTCAACCCGGCCATCGCCGCTCCGTGGGATGCGCGCTCGGACTTCGACCTGTTCGACGACCTTGCTGCGGAGTTCTCCCGTCTGGCCGAGGGACGTCTCGGGGTCCGCCGCGACGTCATCGCCGTACCGCTGCTCCACGACACGCCCGACGAATGTGCCCAGCCCGGGGGCCGGGCGCTCGACTGGCAGGCCGGTGAGTGCGACCCGGTGCCTGGCAGGACCATGCCCCGTCTGGTGGTGGTCGAGCGGGACTACCCCCATCTCGTCGAGCGGCACCGGGCCCTCGGGCCGCTCGTCGACGAGCTCGGCGCCACGACCAAAGGCGTCCGGCTTCCGGTCGGTGACGAGGTCGGCTACCTGCGCAGCCGCAACGGCACGGTCCGGGGTGGGGTGGCCGACGGACGGCCCCGCATCGACCGCGACGACCTGTTCTGCGAGGCCATCCTGGCGATGTCGGGCACCACCAACGGCCGCCTCGCCGTGGCCGGCTTCGAGGAGCTGGAACGGCGCACGGGCGTGCCGTTGGCCGATCTTGCTCACGAGCGGGCCGGAGACCGGATCACCTTCGCCGACACCGTGACCCAGCCCCGATCGGTGATCTGCTCGCCGGAGTGGTCGGGCTGTGAGTCCGAGCGGCGGCGCTATGCCCCGTTCACCATCAACGTGGAGCGCCTGAAGCCATGGCACACCCTGACGGGCCGCCAGCACTTCCTCGTCGACCACGAGTGGATGGCCGAGCTCGGCGAGATGCTGCCCACCTACCGGCCGCCGCTCGACCTCGCCGCCACCTTCGGCGACCAGCGCCGCGCCGCGCTCGGGGAACGCCAGCTCGTCGCCCGCTTCCTCACGCCGCATTCGAAATGGTCCATCCACTCCGAGTACCAGGACAACCTGCACATGCTCAACCTCTTTCGCGGCGGGCCGGTCATCTGGATGAACGACCTCGACGCGACACGCATCGAGGTGGCCGACAACGACTGGATCGAGGCCTACAACCGCAACGGCGTCACCGTGGCGCGCGCCGCGGTGACGCACCGGGTGCCACCGGGGACGGTGCTCATGTACCACGCCGTCGACCGGCACCTGGAGATGCCGGTCGCCGAGCTGTCTGGCCTGCACGGTGGGACGGACAATTCGCTCACCCGGGTCGTGATGAAGCCGACCCACATGATCGGGGGCTACGCCCAGCTCTCCTACGGATTCAACTACTACGGTCCGACCGGGTCCCGAGCGCGACGAGCTGGCCGTCATCCGCCGCCGCTCCCAGCAGGTGGAGTTCTGATGCGACCAGGCGGAGCGCCACGATGAGGGTGATGGCCCAAGTGGCGATGGTGATGAACCTCGACAAGTGCATCGGCTGTCACACCTGCACGGTCACCTGCAAGCAGACCTGGACCAACCGGCCAGGCACCGAGTACGTCTACTTCAACAACGTCGAGACCAAGCCGGGCCTCGGCTACCCAGCCCGCTACGAGGACCAGGACCGCTGGAAGGGCGGCTGGGAGCTCGACCGCAAGGGCCGCCTCCGCCTGAGGGGCGGGAGCCGGCTCCGGCGGCTGGCGTCGATCTTCTACAACCCCGACCTGCCGACCATCGACGACTACCACGATCCGTTCACCTACGACTACGCCCGGCTGATCACCGCTCCGGCGGGCACGAAGGCCCCGAGCGTGTCGGCACGCTCGGCGCTCACCGGCCGCGAGATGGTTCCCAAGTGGGGCACCAACTGGGAGGACGACCTTGCCGGCGCCCCGGGAAGGGCCCTCGACGACCCGAACATCCAGGCGATGTCCGAGAAGGTCCGGATGGATTTCGAGTCGGTCTTCATGTTCTACCTGCCCAGGATCTGCGAGCACTGTCTCAACCCCAGCTGTGTCGCGTCGTGCCCGTCGGGGGCTATGTACAAGCGGGAGGAGGACGGGATCGTCCTCGTCGACCAGGACCGCTGCCGGGGATGGCGGTTCTGCGTGTCGGGCTGTCCGTACAAGAAGGTGTACTTCAACCATCGGACCGGCAAGGCCGAGAAGTGCACGCTCTGCTTCCCCCGCATCGAGGCCGGGCTGCCGACCATCTGCTCGGAAAGCTGCCCCGGGCGGCTGCGCTATCTGGGCCTCGTGCTCTACGACGCCGACGCCGTCCTGGCCGCCGCCGCGACGCCCGACCCCGAGGACCTCTACGAGGCACAGCTGTCGGTGTTCCTCGACCCGAACGACCCCGCCGTGGCCGCCGAGGCCGAAGCGCAGGGGATCCCGCATGACTGGGTGATCGCGGCGCGTCGGTCGCCCACCTACGCGCTGATCGTCCATCATCGCGTCGCCTTGCCGTTGCACCCGGAGTTCCGGACGATGCCGATGGTCTGGTACATCCCGCCGCTCTCCCCAGTCGCCGACGTGGCCGCCGCTGCTGGCTGTGACGAGGCGAGCCCCGACGCCACCTTCGCCGCCATTGACGCGCTTCGCATCCCGCTCGAGTACCTGGCGAACCTGTTCAGCGCCGGGCGCATCGCCCCGGTGCGCGATGCCCTCCGCCGCATGGCCATCGTCCGCACCGTGATGCGCGCCCACCAGCTCGGTCAGCACCCCGACGTCGACCCGATGGATGTCGGGCTGAGCGAAGCCGACACCGAGGATCTGTTCCGGCTGCTCGCCATCGCCCGCTACGAGGACCGCTACGTCGTCCCGCCCGCCCATGCCGAGGACGCCGGCAGGCTGATGGCCCAGCACTCACTCTCCGGCTGCTCGCTCGAGTCCGAGGGCGGCCCCGGGATGGGTGGCGACGGGCCCTACGACGAGGCGGTGCCCGGCTTCCACCTCCGTCGCCAGGAGCCCGATGACGTCACCGCCACCGGACGCGACAGCAGGGGTCGGCTGCACCTGGGGGTGAGCGAGTCCCCACCGCGGCCGCCCGTCGGACCAGGTGCGTTCGGTGCGGGCCCGCTCGGTCCGGCAACGCCGGGGGTGGCCACGTGAGGCGGAGTGGGGCCCAGATCGTGTTCGGCTGTGCCTCGGTGCTGCTCAGCTACCCCGACGCTGACTTCACCGAGGACCTCGCGGCGGTCGCCGACGCCCTGAGCCGGCTGCCGAAGAGCCCGACTCGGACCCGGCTGGGGGACGTCCGTCGGTGGCTGGCCGAGATGTCGGCGATCGAGGCGGCCGCATCCTACGTAGACACCTTCGACCTACACCGCCGACGCAGCTTGCACCTCACTTACTACCGCCACGGGGACACCCGGGAGCGGGGCATGGCGCTCACCGCCCTCGTCGACGTATACCGGGTTGCCGGCGTCCGCGTCGTCCCCGGCGAATTGCCCGACTTCCTCCCGGCGCTGCTCGAGCTGGCCGTCGTGACCCCAGCGGGGGCGGCGGTGCTCGGCGAGCATCGCGTCGCGCTCGACGCGCTCCACGACGATCTCAAGAAGGTAGCGAACCCCTACGCCAAAGTGCTGAGCGCCGTGACTGACACCCTCGGTGCCCCGTCGCACGCGGACCGTGAGGCGCTTCGCCGCTACCGGCTCAACGGGCCGCCTTCAGAGCGTGTCGGCCTCGAGCCATTCGCCCCACCCGAGGCGCTCGGGCAGGGGATCACCGTGCGATGAGCGGGCTCTCCGGCGTTACCGGCTTCCAGCTGTTCTGGTGGGTGATCCTCCCCTACCTGGCGCTCGCCACCTTCGTCATCGGCCACATCTGGCGGTACCGCTACGACCAGTTCGGCTGGACTAGCCGCTCGACCCAGCTGCAGGAGAAGAAGTGGCTCAAGTGGGGCTCGCCCCTGTTCCACTACGCCACTTTCGGCGCCATCGCCGGCCACGTCATCGGGATCCTGATCCCGGAAAGCTGGACCCATGCCATCGGGATCCCCGAGGACGTCTACCGCTGGTTCTCCGCCTCTGCCGGTACGGTCGCTGCCGTCGGCGTCATCATTGGCGTGGCGATCCTCGCCTCGAGACGCCTGTTCGCCGCCCGCGTCCGGGCCACGACCAGCCCTGTCGACTGGGTGGCGCTCATCCTGCTCGCCATAGTGATCGGGCTCGGCATCGCCGAGACGGTCGGGGTCAACCTGCTCGGCTCCGGCTACGACTACCGTCAGAGCGTCGCCCTGTGGTTCCGGGGCCTGTTCGCCGGCAACCCCGACGTGCACGCCATCGCCCGTGCGCCATTGCTCTACCAGGTGCACGCCACAGCGGCGTGGGCGGTGATCGCCGTGTGGCCGTTCAGCCGGCTCGTGCACGCCTGGAGCTATCCGGTCTGGTACCTGTGGCGGCCCTTCGTCGTCTACCGGAGCCGGGTCGCCACCCGGCCCAACGAACCGGGCACGAGCGGCCGCCGCTGGCGCAAGATCGGCGTTCCCTACTGAACGTCCGCACCGGACATCGGAGCGACCCGTCTCGTGCCGCCGCCTCGGCTCACCTGGCTACTTCCTCGGCGCTGACCTCAATCCATCCTTGCCACTCAATGGGCGGAGTCCCCGGAGGGTTTCGCCGGCTTGCTGCTCGCCTCGGTGAGCCCCCAGGTGGCCTCACCACGCGCCCCGCCCGGTGACGATTGTGCACCCGTGGGGGCGGATGATCGGAAGGCGCTGACACACGGTGTTCGTGCAAGGTTTCAAGGTGAAGGGCACCAATATGCCGATCTTGGCGCTGAACTGGCACTCTGTACCACGATGCTCCGGCGCTCGGCCACATCACCCGACAGCAATGGCAGAGCCGCGCTGACTGGTGACCGCCTCGGTGCAGACCTACGAGCCCATCGTGGACGACACGACGTGGCATCGCGTGCAGGCGCTCATCCCAAGCAACACCCGCAGCAACGCTGTCACATCCGGACGGCGGAGTACTCACGCCGGGGTCCGGCGGGCTGAGTCGCCCCGCTACCCGCTCGCAGGATTGGTGATCTGTGATTGCTGCGGGAAGAAGCTCCAGGGCAACACGGTGCGCGGCCATGCCCTCTACCGCTGCTGCCTGAGCACCGATTACCCGGTAATGGTGAACGACCATCCGCGGAGCCTTTCCGTACGCGAGGACCGGCTGCTCCCCCATGTGGACGCGTGGCTCGCTGACCTGTTCGCGCCGGACCGAATCGAGGCCACGGCCGCCTTGGTCGTGCAGGCTGACGCCAAGGGCCATCGCGAAGACCCGACTGTCGCTCGAGCGCGGACGGCCCTCGTGGAGTGCGAACGCAAGCTCGCCAAGCACCTCGACGGGCTGGAGGCTGGCATCCCGGCCGATGTCATCGCATCTCGGATCGCCGCCGTCCAACGCGAGAAGGCTGCTGCCGAAGCGGTGCTCGCGCTAGCCCCGCCAGCGCCTGAGGCTCTCAGCGAAGATCCAAGTGGTTGACGCCCTGTCGGCGCTTCACACCGTGCCGGATCTGCTCGCGAGCGTCGTCCAAGCTGATCGGGCGGCGCTCTATCAGGCGCTCGGGCTGACCGTCACATAACGCCGTGTTGGCGCTAGTGAACAGGTACGTCTCCGGGCCACGCTTAGCACCGCGACCATGGAGCACGCTGGAAAGGCAACTGGAAACCCAGGTCAACAGGGCGTGGAGCTGGAGCGTGTCGGAGGGGGACTCGTCCACATACGACACACTCGACGACGCTTCGACTGTGCGCCTGACCAGCACTAATGCATTCTGGCGTCGCCACGGCGCGTCGAGCGATCGGGTCCGAAGCTCGACGCCTGGGCGGCATGGGGTCGCTTGATCCTTTCGTTCGCGACCAGTTACGAAAGGATAGATATACTTCCTTTCGTAGTGATCGCCGCGGCGAAAGGATCCTGTGCCCGAATACGTCGATCTGATTTGGCAAGGGGCAGGCTACGGCGGCCGTAAGGACCGGCGTCCCTTCCGATACAAGGCATTTGTCCCGGACGCGATCGCAGAGTGGGACGAGCGCCTCTCCCCCCGCGCGGTCGAGGCGCTCGGTGACGCGGCCGCGGCGCTTCGCGAGGTCCAGGGAAGCGTCGTGCAAGATCTCGAAGTGCTCGCGGCGCCGCTGCTCCGGGCTGAGGCGCTGGGCTCCTCGTTCATCGAGGGTCTGCGTGCCTCCAACAAGCGCCTCGCCCTGGCGGCCTATGAGCCCGCGGCCGCGGAGCCGGTCGCCCGCGCGGTCCTCGGCAACCTCCGGGCGATGGAGCGCGCCGTCGAGATCGGCTCCCGCCCCGAGGCCTTCACCTTCGACGACTTCCTCGACATCCACCGCACCCTGCTCGAGGGCACATCCGAGGAGCGATACGCCGGTGTCATCCGCACCGATCAAAACTGGATCGGCGGACGCGGCCTATCTCCGCGCGACGCGACCTTCGTGCCGCCGCCCCACGAATGCGTACGACCGCTGCTCGCCGACCTCATCGACTTCGCCAACCGCGACGACCTTCCTGCCATCGCCCAAGCAGCGCTCGCCCACGCGCAACTCGAGACGATCCACCCCTTCGGCGACGGTAACGGTCGAGCCGGGCGCTGCCTGATCCACGTCGTACTCCGCCGCCGAAAGCTCACCCCCGTGCTCGTGCCGCCGATCAGCGTCGCGCTGGCAACAAACGCTCGCGGGTACATCGCTGGCCTTGTTGACCACCGCGAGAGGCGCTATGACGACTGGCTCGGCTACTTCGCCGACCAGGTCCGCATCGCCTGCGACGCAACCGTGCGGCTCCACTCCCAGATCACTGCGCTGCTCAACCAGCTCCTCGAGCGGGCCGGCTCGCCACGTTCGGATTCGGTCGCTCGCAAGATCGTGCTCTCCTTGCCTTCGCAGCCAATCATCAGCGCCGAGACCGTGGCGACGCGCCACGGTGTCACCCCGACGGCGGCGCGCGCCGCCCTCAACCGCCTCGAGCAAGCCAGCGTGCTGAGCCTGACTCGCGTCGGCCGCCGGCGAGATCGCGAGTGGGCCAACGACGAGCTGTTCCACCTCCTCGACGCCTTCGAGCACGACCTCGGCGACACGGCTGGCGACTCTTCGGATCGTCCCCGCCCGCCGGTCACTCGCCCGCTTCGTGGTGCGGCGTCTCGGCCACGTGCGAATACAGGTCCTGAACAATCCAGGTGACTCCAGCGTGTGTTCGGTGTCGAAGGGGTCGCGTCACCGAAGAGACGAGGTGATACCCCAGGCTGCCACTCAGCCGTCCGACGAGGGCGTGATCGTCCTGGCCGGACGTCCACGGGCAAGGGCAGGGAGGGGCGCACTTGTGACTGCCCCCAGCGATATGAACCCACACGCGCTGCCACCCTCGTTGAGCTGCGACGTTACCTACGACGTGGGGGTTCAAGTCGGTGTCGGAGGGGGGACTTGCAACTTAGCTCCACGCCCCATCGTGGTGGAAAGTGGCTGGTCAGAGCTGCGTCGGTCGGCGTGAGCACACCCTCGATCGGGTCGAACCGACTCGCGGCCGGGTCCAAGCCGACGAGCAGGTCCGCACCGTTGCCCGGCGCGTCCTCGCCTCGGAGCACGGAGCCGCGCGCTCGATGCGTGCCGGTGCGCGGCAGCGGCCTGGACCGCCGCCCGGCCAGGCGCTCATCTAGCGGTGACCCCGCGACGAGCCCGCGCTCCACGCCCGCGGGCATTCTCTGGGGGTCTTGACTGCCAGTCCAGATCTCTCGACCAATGGCCGCCAACGCTCGCGACCATGTCCCATCTGACCTGCTCTATCTCAGGTCATCTGGAGCCCAGTTCACGCGCGAGGCGGTAGTTGGGATTTCTGTTGGGACGCGGATGGGCGCACCCGAGCGATCTCGAGTCCCGAAGGCGGCGACCGGTGCCGCGACCAGAAAGGACCCGCGGCCGCAACTGGGCTCGAGGAAGGCCCACCGTCGAGCCCGAGGGTGCCGACGGCCTCCCACATCGCACCCGGGGTCCGTGTAGTGGGCGTTGAGGACGGTCCGGCGGGCCGCGTCGTGGCCGGCGGTCTCGAAGACCGCCGGCCCGCGCCCTTCTTCGATGGCCTCGCCTACCCGCGCCGCGCCCGTGTCGCCTGACGTGCTGGCGCGAGCTCGTGGTGCGCTCGAGGGGACGGCTACATTCTTGGAGATCACGAGTGATCGCCAAGGCGACCGGCACCCCGGCATGGGGGCTGGATCGCCGAGGGAGGTCGAGTGCCAAGGGTTCGTATCATCGGTCGCGGGCGAGCCGGCACATCCCTTGCGCGAGCGCTCCAGCTCATCGACTGGGACATCGTAGGTTTGCTCGGGCGCGATGATGACGCGTCGAGCGCTGCGGATGGCGTCGACGCCCTCGTCATCGCGACACCGGACGGACTGATCGGTCCCACGGCGTCGTCGGTGACCCCCTGCCCGGACACCGTCGTCCTCCACCTGTCCGGCTCACTCGGCCTTGACGTCCTCGGGATGCATCCGCGCCGGGCGTCGCTCCACCCGCTCGTGCCATTGCCCGACGCCGAGGTCGGAGCCCAACGCCTGCTGGACGGCGCCACGTTCGCGGTGAACGGCGACCCGCTGGCGGGACGGATGGCCGCCGCGCTCGGCGGTCGGATCGTCGAGGTGGACGACGCTCGTCGCGTCGCCTACCACGCCGCTGCGTGCATCGCCGCCAATCATGTGGTCGCCCTGCTCGGCCAGGTCGAACGTGTCGCCGCCTCGGTCGGTCTCGGCCTCGACACCTTCCTCGGCCTCACCCGAGCTGCCGTCGACGACGTCGCCCGCCTCGGCCCACGAGCCGCGCTCACCGGGCCCGCGTCGCGTTCGGACTGGGCCACCGTGCGCCAGCACCTGGACGCGCTCTCCCCAGAGGAGCGACCGGCATACCGGGCGGGAGTCGCGCTGGCAATGCGCCTGGTCGTCGAGGCCGGGCCGGGTCCGAACACGCGCCCGCGCTGGAGAGGCCTCGGCCAGCGGCTTGCCGCGGAGCGCGACGTCCGACGAGGAGCGCGAGGTCGAGTGAGCTGATGCGACGCCGGATGATGAAGTCGAAGATCCACCGGGCGACCGTGACAGGGGCCAACCTCCGCTACGTCGGGTCCGTCAGCATCGACGTCGCGCTGATGGAACTCGCCGACATCCTCCCGAACGAGCAGGTCGCTGTCTTGGACCTGGACAACGGGGCGCGCTTCGAGACCTACGCCATTGCCGGCGGGCCGGGCGAGGTCTGCCTCAACGGGGCCGCCGCACGTTTGGTCTCACCGGGTGACCACGTGATCCTCCTCACCTACGCTGACTACTCGGAGGTGGAGCTGGCCAGCTACGCGCCCCGAATCGTGCACGTCGACGATCGCAACCGCGCCTCGACGAAGCGACGCGCGGCGCTTGAGGCTGGTTCTACGGAACCGCCGGCCTCCACCTCCTGATCCAAAGACCCTTCCGAGCGCTTCTTTGATGTCCACGACTGTTCATCCACAGGCTCTGAGCTGGTCAAGTCCGGCCGAGTGGTGTATGACGACCACCACGCCAACCGTGGTTCATCCTTCTAGCTGACGGCCTCCAGCTCCGCCGTCGTGGCCACCCCCTCGGTCTCGATAGCGCCGCCGGGAAGGACTCGCATCCGGGCCTTCGCGAGGCTCTCCGGGCTCATGTAGCGCCGGGCGACGGCCCACTCGTCGTGCTGCTCCGCGAGGACCGCACCGACGAGGTGCACGCAGGCGGCGCGGTTCGGGAAGATCCCGACGACGTCGGTCCTTCTCCGCAGCTCCTTGTTCAGCCGTGCCTGCGGATTGTTGCTCCAGATCTGGGTCCAGTGCTCGGGCGGGAACGCGGCGAAGCCGAGCAGGTCCGCCTCGGCGTCGACGAGGAGCTCGGCGGCCGCGGGGAACTGGGTGAGCAGCTGGTCGATGACCCGGTTGAACTGGGCCTTCACCTGGGTGGCGTCGGGCTGGGCGAAGATCGTGCGGACGAGGGTCGCGACCATCGCCTGGGCGGCCTTCGGGACGCGTGTGAGCAGGTTCCGCATGAAATGCGTGCGACACCGCTGCCAGGCGGCGCCGTCGAGGACCGCGGCGATGGCGTTCTTCAGCCCCTCGTGGGCGTCGGAGACGACGAGCGCGACCCCGGACAGCCCGCGTGCGACGAGGCCGCGCAGGAACGCCGTCCAGCCGGCCCCGTCCTCGGCGCTGATGACGTCGACGCCGAGGATCTCCCGGTGGCCATCGGCGTTCACGCCGGTCGCGATGACCGTCGCCACGCTGACGACCCGGCCGCCTTCTCGCACCTTGTGGAAGAGCGCGTCGAGCCAGACATAGGCATAGGGGCCGGCGTCGAGCGGGCGGTTGCGAAACTCGGCGACTCGTCCGTCGAGGTGCTTCGCGAGCTCGGACACCTGGGACTTGCTCATCCCCTCGATCCCCATCGAGCGGACGAGATCGTCGACGCGTCGCGTGGACACGCCCTCGACGTAGGCCTGGCAGACCACGGAAACGAGCGCCTGCTCGACGCGCCGGCGCGGCTCGAGCAGGCCCGGCAGGTAGCTGCCCCGGCGCAGCTTCGGGACGTCGAGGGTGATCGTGCCGGCACGGGTGTCCCAGCGCCGCTCACGATGGCCGTTGCGACTGTTCACCCGGTCCTCTGACCGCTCGCCGTAGCTCGCGTTGCACAGCACGCCGACGTCCGCGTCCATGAGCAGCTCAGCCGCCATCTTCACCATCTCTCCGAGCAGATCGGACCCGGCAGGGCTCTCCAGGTACGCCGCTTCAGCAGCTCGGCCGCGCCCATCGTGTTGGTGACGGTCACCGCATCTTCTCCTTCGTGAACTTGGTCGTTCTTGAAGGTTGGTGCGGTGGTCGTCGCGTCTGGTGGATGCTCAGCTCAGCGCGAGCTGCTCATCACCGGCTCGTACACCACTCTGGCGGACTCAACTTCTGAGCTGCGGCGACGTCCGTTGCCGTCCGGCAACGACCACGACGATTCATCCTCCTGGCTACACCGTTGGCTACACCTCAGCGGTCAACCTCGGCTCGCCAACTCGTCGTCAGGCGGCAATCAACCGGCAAGTTGCAACGTGCTGGGCCTCCTGCTCGCCGGCTGCTGCGGCCAGGCTCCTCGGAGGGGCAGCGGTCGATCGACGCTTGACTGCCAGTCAACGCATGCCTTCCAACCGGGGCAAGAGCAACCCACGTAATCTGGTTCTAGCTGCTACTTCCCTGAGCACCGGAAGGTGCCCCAGCTCGGCGGAATCTCCGAACGGTGGGATGGAGGGTGGGATTCCGGGAGACTGTAGTCAAGCGGTTGAACAGCTGAAAGTTGGAGCGCCTTCGGCACCTTTCCGGCGCGCCTCTTGACCTTGCGTCACGTGTCCCTTCCCCGCCGCGCCTCCAGGCGCCCGAGCCGCTCCGGCCCGCCGGCGGGGCAGCCGGGGTGTGTCAGCGCCGGCCGGTCGGGGGCACTCGCGGCCGCTACGCAGCCGACAGCGATCTGGGATGGCGGCTGCTCAGAGGCGCGCGGCCAGACGTCGATCGACACGCGGATCCGTCCGAAGCGTGCCCCGGCTCAAAGGCCCTTGCCTCGGCAGTGACGGCCGTGTTCGACCAGCCGGTGATCCATCGCTGCCAACTCCACAAGATCAGGAACGTCGAGTCGAAATTGCCGAAGTCCCTCGCACGGACGGTGAGCACGAAGATGCGCTCGATCTACCACCTCGACGACGCGCTCCGAGCCGAGGCCGAGCTCGAGGACATCGCCCGCCAGCTCACCCGTTCGCATCCCGGCGCCGCGGCAAGCCTGCGAGAAGGCCTCACCGAGACGCTCACCGTCATGCGCCTGAAGGTGCCACCGACGCTTGCCCGCACGCTTCGCTCGACGAACGCGATCGAGTCGATGATCGAGATCTGCCGCGATCACTCCGCGAACGTGAAGCGCTGGCGCGACGGCCAGATGGCGCTGCGCTGGTGCGCAGCTGGCATGGCCGAGGCCGCGAAGCAGTTCCGCAAGGTCAACGGCTTCATGCACCTGCCGGCGCTGCGAGCTGCACTCGACACCTACGCCGAGCGCGGTGTCACACCGGTCGACTACAACGAGGAGGACGCCGCCTGAGCATCACCGGGCCGCCACCGAAGTTCCACGGAACTCGGGACATCCTCCCCACGTAGCAGTGCCCTAGAGCTGGCCGCCGACCCGGTAGAGCGTCTCGCCCGAGTTCGGAACGACCAAGACGTCGTCGTCGAGATCGTCGAAGTCGATCGAGTCGGGATCGACGTAGCCCAGGTTGAGGCGCGCGCACTCGCCGGCTGGGATCGCGCTGGCGAGCTTCACCTCGATGCGCGGGTGCTCGATGCCGTCGCCGAACGAACCAGCGCCCTTCCAGTGGGTGCTTCGGGCGAGCACCGCCAGTGGAACGTCTCCAAAGCGTTCCCACTGGTCGAGAAAGTAGGGCAACGCATGGCACCCCAGATCGAGCATCTGGTGGCCAAGCTCTCCGCCCACCGTCGCCACATGCGGCGCGTACACAATGAGCTCGCCGCCGTCGACTAGTGCTGGCTCGACCATGTACATCGCTCTCCCGGCGGTCCAAAGCTGGTCATAACGAGCCAGCGCGCACGAGATCGCCCGGTTGACCGGGCGCTCAAGGTGTGCGACGTGCACACGTCCGGCCAGCTCGACAGAAGCGCGCCACGCTTCGTCGAGATCCCCGAGGAACAAGCCGGCGATGCCATCCGCATCCGTCACCGCGGCAACCAGGCCGATCGGCGTCGGGAGAAGCGCCGCGGCCTCGTCGATCAGCGAGCGAACAGGGGTGCGCTCCCTCCCGATCGTCGCCATGACGCCGCCAAGGAATCCGAGCCAGTGCTGCACGTAATGCATCTCCAGGTCGCTGATCCCAGGAAACAGGTACTTCGCCCCGCCGGAATACCCTGCAACGTCGTGTGGAGAGGTCGGACCGACGATGAGCACTCGATCTGCTTCCAGTGCGACGCGGTTCACCCGCACGTCGACGGCGTTACCGAGGACGGGGTGCCACAGCTCCCCCGCGATCTCCCGCATTCGCATCGCGGCGATCGATCCGATCGAGCGGAGCTGGTCAGGATCCTGCCAGGCGTGATTCACGAGCGCGAGCGCGCGGTGGGCCTGGCCGAGGTGCGTCCGATCCATGCCGATCAGCTCGGTGAGCTCGTCGTCGGTGAACGGTGGCAACGGGCCTCGGGCAACCATCACCTCGATGCGAGCCGCCCGGTGGAGCGCCTCCAGGAGGATCGAAAACACCCGCGGGATCGGCAGGTTGCTGGCGCGGTCGGGGACCAGCACGAGAACGTGTTCGCCGGCGACCTCGGCCTCGAGCCCGCGCATCAGGGTGTCTCTCAGCGCCGCGTCGTCGAGGCTCTTTCCTCCTGGCGCGACGGCGCGGAACGATCTCACGAGCCACTCACCCGTGACCGCCAAAGAGGCGTCGGCGGCCCAGTCACGCGTCGGGCGAGCGCTCGAGATGAGCCGTCACGGCATCTTCGACGACCGTGCCTCTGAAGAAGTCAGGGTTCATCCCCGCGTGGAGTTCTGCGATGTTCCCGAACGTGAAGGCTTCGAAATCCCGGTCCGTGATGAGCCCATCATCTACGAGCTCGAACGCTTCATGGAGCACCATCGTAGGATCCGAGACGTCGAAATGAGCGATGTCCGATCCAAAGATCGGCTTCAGCCCGCGATTAAAGCGCGAATCGAATGCCAGGGCAGTCATTGGATCGTCAGCTTCGCAGCCGAAATAGGAGCTCTTGGTGAACCGTTCGAGGATGTCACCTTCGTTGGAAATGTGGGCGGCTCCAAAGTCGTCCCAGATCTCCCCGCCGTGCGCGTCGAGATCCTTCTTCGTGTTGGCGGCGGCATCCAGGCCCGGATACGCCAGGTCGAGATAATCCAGCTGCTCCCGCGCCCGGTGGGCGAGGAACTTCCCCCCATACTCCTCGTAGAGGCGCTGTAGGACATCGGTATCCATATTCGAAGGGTTCATTCTCGCCAGCGCCTCGGCCGAACGGACGTGCCAGTGACCGATCAGGTCGTTCAGGAGATTGCACGCCCAGCCGACGCCCCCCTCCAGAAAGGCGAAATTGAGCTGGGGATACCGGTAAGTCACTCCAGAGAAGAACAGCGCCCGCGCAAGGTGTGGTTGGCCTCGGCGAAGTGACCGACATGGTTGAAGCAGTCGTTCGTCGACGATCGGCGATCGCTCCAACCTGTGCTGCCCGAGTGGGTCGTCACCGCAATCTTCAGGTCGAGCAACTTCTGCCACAGCGGTTCGTAGTCGTAGACCTGATCGAGGACGAGGTTGTCGACGAACGTGGGTGGCCGTGCCGCGTCGGCGTATGTGGGTATCGGCCTCACGACCGTGCCCATGATCATTGCCGCCTTCAGATGCAACTCGTTGACCGCGTAGTCGACCTCGTCGATCGCTTCCTCCGGGGTCAACATCGGGATCACTGCAACCGGTGTCATCCGGTCGGCATAGTCCGCGAACATGTCCGCCGACATCTTGTTGTGCGCCCTGCACACGGCGCGGCGCAAGTCGCTCGGGTGCTCGAAGTAGCCGGAGCGCAGGCCCAGGGTCGGGTAGACGATGCTGAAGTCGATGCCGAAGGCGTCGAGACGCTCGTTGAGGAGCGCAGGGACTCCGACGGTTGCCCGATCGAGCGCGTCGGACGGAAACACCCACCGCGTCGAGCGCTGCGTCCGGGTCGCCACTCGCTCGTCTGGCGTCATCTCGTACCAAGCCGACTGGGATCGGCTCTTCAGGAACGCCGCGACCATCGCCTTGCCGCCGACGTCGCGGAGGTAGTCCAAGAAGACCGGGTACGGCTCGAGCCAGTGACCATCTCCGTCGATGACCGGGTGCGAGAGCTTTTCGCGAACCCGGCGTGACTTCGAAGCTTCGTCCCTGCTCAGATCAGCCATGATGCATCGCCCTCACTCCCACAGGCGGACCTGTGGCGGCAGATGTCGCACCCGACGAGTGAATCAGGATCGATTTTAGACTAGTTGACTAGTCTTTGCTCGCAATTCTGCTGAGCGATGCCATCCACCCGGCAGCTGGACGACACGGGAGGGCAGACCTCGAAGCGGCGGCCGGCAAGCGCCAAACGAGCTCGCTTGCCGGCGGATGCTGCTCGAGCCGGCTACTAGAGGCCCGAGCCAACGGGCGCGGCGAGTGGGTGGCCGAGCGCCCGACGCGCCCGCCATCCCGGCGTCGACGTCGGCGCTCGAGGGCTGCGACGGAGCGAGGCCCTAGGTCGCCACAGCCCTAGCGGCCGTCTTGATGAGCGCCAGCACGTCATCGGGATGAGAGACCATGGCCACGTGGTTCGTCGGGACTTCCACGGTGGTTGCTCCCATGCGCTTCGCGAACAGGCGCTCGGCGTCGGACGGGATAGCCTGATCGCCTTCGGCAACCATGTACTAAGAAGGGAGCGATTTCCAGGCCGGGACACCCATCACGTCGGAAAGGGCGGACGTCGACAAGGGCAGTTGTACGGCAAACATCACCTTTGCCCTGCCGGGGTCGACGTCAGCCGCGAAGTGATTCACGAAGTCGTCCTCCGGCAACCAACCAAACCCCTGCTCGTCGACGATGAGGTGCGCGAGAGCCGGTGTGGGAGGTCCCTGGGCCAGGAGCGCGCCGATTGACTCGCCTTCGTCAAGTCCGAACGCCGCGATGTAGACGAGACCGACGGCGTTCGGCGCATCGGTGCCGAGCGCAGTGATTATCTGACGGCCATGCCCTCTACCGCTGCTGCCTGAGCACCGATTACCCGGTAATGGTGAACGACCATCCGCGGAGCCTTTCCGTACGCGAGGACCGGCTGCTCCCCCATGTGGACGTGTGGCTCGCTGACCTGTTCGCGCCGGACCGAATCGAGGCCACGGCCGCCTTGGTCGTGCAGGCTGACGCCAAGGGCCATCGCGAAGACCCGACTGTCGCTCGAGCGCGGACGGCCCTCGTGGAGTGCGAACGCAAGCTCGCCAAGCACCTCGACGGGCTGGAGGCTGGCATCCCGGCCGATGTCATCGCATCTCGGATCGCCGCCGTCCAACGCGAGAAGGCTGCTGCCGAAGCGGTGCTCGCGCTAGCCCCGCCAGTGTCGCTCGCCAGCGACATGGGACCACCCTGAGCTGAACTTCGCCAGCAACATGGGACCACCTCGTCGCCAGTCATGGGACCACCCGGTATCCACCAGCAGCGGTGCTGCTGCCGGTGGACTTGCCGCCACACCGACCAGCAGATCGGGAAGGCGGCGATGGCGTTCCGGGAGGTCCACGTGCACGAGATCCGAGAAGTCCTACGCGTCTGGCTGCGAGGCGAGAGCCTGCGCTCGGTCGAGCGGCTCGCCGCACTCGACCGCAAGACCGTCCGCCGCTACGTCGCCGCGGCCGAGGAGGCCGGGCTCGATCGCTCAGGCGGTGAGAGCCAGCTCACCGACGAGCTGATTGCCCGGGTCTGCGAGTCGGTCCGCCCGCACCGCGGTGACGGCCATGGGTCGGCCTGGGCACTCGTCGTCGCCCACCACGACGAGGTCAAGGGCCTCGTCGAGGACAGCCTCACCGTCCGGAAGATCCATGAGCTGCTCGCGCGCCGCGGCATCGTCGTTCCCGAGCGGACGCTGCACCGCTACGTGCTTCAAGTCCTTGGTCACGGGCGCAGCGCGCGCATGACGACCGTCCGGGTCGCCGACGGTGAGCCGGGGGCAGAGTGCCAGGTCGACTTCGGCAAGATGGGCCTGCTCTTCGACCCTGAGACCGATCGTCGCCGCGTCGTCCAGGCGCTCATCTTCACCGCCTGCTACTCGAGGCACTGCTTCGTCTTCCTGAGCTTTACCCAGACCACAGAGGCGGTGATCGCTGGCTTCGAGGCGGCCTGGGCCTTCTTCGGTGGGGTCTTCAAGGTTGTCATCCCCGACAACATGGCAACGATCATCGACAAGGCGAACCCGACGGACCCTCGCTTCAACCAAGCCTTCATCGAGTACGCGGAGAGTCGTGGCTTCCTCGTCGACGCCGCCCGGGTCCGCCGGCCACAGGACAAGCCCCGGGTCGAGCGGACCGTGCCCTTCGTGCGAGGAAGCTTCTTCGCCGGTGAGCACTTCGTCGACCTCGCCGACGCGCAGCGTCGGGCCGAGACCTGGTGCACGACCCGCGCTGGGCTGCGCATCCACGGCACGACCCAGTGTCGCCCGGCCGAGCTGTTCGCCCTCGAGGAAGCGCCGCGGCTGCTCGAGGCTCCAGTGTTTCCCTACGACCTGCCGCACTACGCGAGCCCGAAGGTGCACCGGGACCACCACATCGAGGTGCAAAAGGCGCTCTACTCCGTCCCGGGGCATCTGATCGGGCATCGCGTCGAGGTTCGCTCGGACCAGAAGCTCGTCCGGGTGTTCTTCCGTGGCGAGCTCGTGAAGGTGCATCCCCGGAGCTCACCCGGCGGCCGGGTGACCGACCCGGCCGACCTGCCGGCGGAGAAGACGACGTACGCGATGCGCGACCTCGAGCACCTGAAGCACTTGGCCTCCTCGGCAGGTCCGGCGGTCGGCGCGTACGCTGCGGCGCTGCTCGAGCACCCACTTCCCTGGACCAAGATGCGCCAGGTCTACGCGCTCCTTGGCCTCGTGAAGAAGTGGGGAGCGACCCGAGTCGAGCAAGCGTGTGCCCGCGCCCTCGAGGCCGAGGCGGTGAGCGTCGGGCTCATCACCCGGATGCTCGAGCGAGGTGCCGAGGCCGACCAGCCGGTGGCACCACCGCTGCCCTTCTCAGCGGCATCAGGGCGATTCGCCCGCGACGCGCAGCATTTCCGCACAACACAGCGACAACACGAGGATGCGAGTGACGCGAACGGCGGCGTCGCATGAGCGCGCCCGCCCCGTCGGTCTCGCCCGAGCTCTCCTCGCTGCTTCGCCGCGTGAAGCTCGGCCAGCTCCTCGACAGCCTCCCCGAACGGCTCGCCCTCGCGCGCGCCCGGGACCTCGGCCACGCCGAGTTCCTCGAGCTCGTGCTTTCCGACGAAGTCACGCGCCGCGACGCCACCTCGGCCGAACGGCGCGCGAAGGCCGCCGGGCTCGATCCGGCCATGCGCCTCGAGCTGTTCGACAATGACACCAAGATCACCTACGACCGCTCGGTCCTCGACGAGCTCTTCTCGCTCCGCTTCATCGAGGCCGGGCACAACGCGCTTGTGATGGGACCGGTCGGCGTCGGCAAGACCTTCCTCGCGACCGCGCTCGGGCACGCCGCGATCCGTCGGCACTACAGCGTGCACTTCGAGCGAGCAGACGTGCTGCTCAAGCGGCTGAAGGCTTCGCGGCTCGACAACAGTCACGACGTCGAGCTCCGCAAGCTGCTCCGCGTCGATCTGCTGATCTTGGACGATTTTTGCCTGCAGCCAATGGATGGCGCCGACACAGCGGACATCTACGAGGTCATCGTCGAGCGCCACCGCAACGCGGCCACGGTGACGACCTCGAACCGGGAGCCCGTCGAGTGGCTCGGGCTCATGGCCGACGGCCTGCTCGCCCAGTCCGCGATCGACCGCCTGCAGTCAGCTGCCTACGAGCTCGTGCTCGACGGGGAGTCCTACCGGCACCGGCAGCGACCGGCTCTGACCGCCACGTCTGACAGCCCGGTGGCGGCACGGCGCGGCCGGCGTGCTTGACCGCGGCTGAACCGCCGGTCATCATCACAGCGCCGCGCTGATCGACCCCGGACCCGGTCCCATGTGACTGGCGACGAGCCGGTCCCATCAAGCTGGCGAGCGACACCCAGCGCCTGAGGCTCTCAGCGAAGATCCAAGTGGTTGACGCCCTGTCGGCGCTTCACACCGTGCCGGATCTGCTCGCGAGCGTCGTCCAAGCTGATCGGGCGGCGCTCTATCAGGCGCTCGGGCTGACCGTCACATAACGCCGTGTTGGCGCTAGTGAACAGGTACGTCTCCGGGCCACGCTTAGCACCGCGACCATGGAGCACGCTGGAAAGGCAACTGGAAACCCAGGTCAACAGGGCGTGGAGCTGGAGCGTGTCGGAGGGGGGACTTGCAACTTAGCTCCACGCCCCGTTGTGGTGGAAAGCAGCTGGTCAGAGCTGCGCCGCTCCGCATGAGCACAGGTTGACGACTCCCACGACAGCGACGGCGGTGAATGTCGGGATCGCGAACGGCGCGAGTGGCGGACCGAACCGAGTTCGAACATCGGAACCTCGTCGCCGGCGCGGAGCCCGGGGGCGGCCAGTGGGGGCACGGAGTAGTCGTGGCGGAGGGGTCCCGATGGGTCCCCGAGCCCGGCGTCGCGGGCGCTGCCGACGAACTCGCCAATGAGCACTTCGGCACCCTCGATCACCGGCGACAAGGGAGTGGACTCGCCGGCGGCCCGGTGACTGAAGCGCGATCGGTCTCATTGCGAGATCCGACAAGCTGGCTGGCCCGGGATCTCGGAGAACTGGGACCCGACGACGAGCTGCCCGACCTTCTCCGTCGAGCCGACCTCGCGATGCTCGATGCCAAGCGGACACGACACGCGTCGCGCAGACCCGGAACGACCGCACGGCAGATCGGCGACATGAAGGTCCGGCGCTTGAGGGGCCGCCCGCGGCTCCGGGCGCACTGGCGAATCGAGCCGTCGATCGGCGGTGGCCGACGACCGTTGGGCTGGACACGGAACGCCTGCAACCGCGGGACGTCCTCATTGAGACCACCGTGGGATCCGCGTGTCTCGTGAGATCCATGCCACCACGAAGGCGTGGCGGTCCGTACGGGCGTCGATCCCGCTGCCTCCGCCTTGACAGGGCGGCGCTCTACCAGTCGTGAGCTAACGGACCATGACCCCGCAGCCTAGGCCCATCCCCTTATCCCCTTCCCGCCCAGCGGGACCAAGGCGCCTGTTGGGAGGGGTCTCGGCGTCGAGTCGTGCGAGATCCGTACGGAGAACCCGTACCGGAAAGCTGTACGGCACCGGCGTACGGCAAGCCGGGTGGGAAGGCGGCGCCAGCCTGGCCATCACCCCGTCAGCGTCGCGGCTGCTGCCACCAGTCCCGCACGTACGCCGCGGTCGTCTCCAGAACCTCCGTGCGCTGTCGGTCGGCGACCTTGGCCTCCTCGACAAGCTGGAGCGCAGCGTCCAGGAGCTCGAACGTCTCCTGCCGCGACATCCCGAGGCTCGGCCGAAGGCCTCGTGCCGCTCGTTAGACCAGCTCATCGGGCTGCATAGGGCACGCTCCTTGGCGTGCGCCTGCTCAACAGCGCGAAGACTCGCCCGACATTCGACACGCAGCCGACCTCCGTGGTGGCAGGAGACGCAGGTCCCACCGAGTACGTCAAATGGAGCACAGAAACGGGCGGCGGCGCCATCCGCTCACCGGACCCGAGCAGTTGAACCTGTCCTGACGAGTGCAACGAGTGGACACCTGCGAGCAGGGACCGCGTCCAGAACCCTATCTGTCAACGCAGCATGCTGTGGTTTGGAGCCTCCCCCCGCAGGGCGGCTCCGAAGGGCCAACCTTCATCTCTCGCACAGCATCAAATCGAGAAGCGATACCTACGTCATTGCTTCACACTCCCGTCTTCGTTCGTGGCACACAGGAGGTCTGGATTCAGCCGGGCGCTCGGGATCGTGGCCCTCGTCCTCGCCGTCGTCGTCGTGTTCCAACCGCGTCTGGCGCCCGGGCTTCTTCCCGGGGCCCATGGCGGGGGCATTGGGCACATGTGAGTCGGGCCCGAACGTCGTGATCACCGACTGGCGCGTGCGAGGAACCTACTTCGAGGCATGCAAC
Organism: uncultured Actinomycetota bacterium; assembly: GCA_963765505.1. GTDB lineage: Bacteria > Actinomycetota > Acidimicrobiia > Acidimicrobiales > Bog-793 > DATKQY01. The sequence goes on along the minus strand of CAVXWO010000002.1, from coordinate 120,949 downwards.
TGCGACGCGATCTGCCCGTGCCGCAGCGTGGGTGGGCGACCGGGCGGCCCGTCGAACTTCGGGGAGTGCTTCGGTGCCCTGTGGTGGCAGGTCCGTGAGGGCCGAGCCGACGGCCTCGACCTCGCCGGCCTCCGGACGGTCCTGTCGGTCCGGTACCACGACTCGGTGCAACCGAGCACTCCCTGGGAGGTCGTGCTCTACGTCGACGACCGGGCCGACGAGGGCCAACGCGAGACACTGGGCGAGATCTTCCTGGGCCGAGCGGGCGGGACGGTCTCGGAGCTCTACGGTCCTGCCATCGGCGAGGTCCACGCCGTCCGCGCCGCCCGGATCACGCTCGAGCACAGCGCGCCGCGCAAGCGCATCGACGTGCTCGGTTACCTGACCGTCGAGGCCGAGGGCGAAGCGTCCGATCCCGGCGATGTCCGCTGTGGTATCCCGGGCTTCGACCATCCGGGGACCGAGCTCCACGGCGATCTCCTGCAGGCGACGGACGACGCGTTGCGATGGGAGGTGCGGGGCCGGCGCAACGCCGCCTTCACTACCGATTTCGACTACCGCTCGGATACCCACTAGCGCGACTTTCCTGGATGGCCGATGTTGCGCCGACATCGGTCCTGCTCAGGAGCTGACGTGATGTGACGAGCGGGCTGGTCGCTGCGGGTTCGCAGAGGCGGCTTCGGACCAGAGCCGTAGCCTTGGCAACCATGGACCATGCGACCGAGAGGTTTCGGATGGGTGCGGCGAGGGTGGGCCATCTCGCCACGGTGACGAGCCAGGGGCGGCCGCACATCGTCCCCTGTTGCTTCGTGTTGGACGACAACACGGTCTACTCAGGAGTCGATGCCAAGCAGAAGTCGACCCTCAACCTGCGTCGGATCGAGAATCTCCGGACGAACTGCGCTGCGGCGCTGCTCGTCGATCACTACGACGACGACTGGTCTGCGTTGTGGTGGATTCGCGTGGACGGGATCGGGCGGATCGTGGACACCGAAGCAGAGCACGAGCGGGCCTTGCGCCTTCTCGCTGGGAAGTACCCGCAGTACCGAGACGTCGCGATCCCCGGTCCCACGATCGCCATCGACGTCAAGAGGTGGATCTCGTGGCCATGAGGTCGACGAGGGAGAACCAAGGACGTCGGCGGGCCGTCAACTGGGGGTCAACATCTCAGGAGCAGCCGATCCCGGTCAGAGCTTGCGAATCTGCTTCAGGGATCAATGAACGGCTTCTGCACCGTGACGCCGCGGAATCTGCCCTGCTGGGTGCCGACCTCGAACTCCTGGCCGAGCGGCTCGGCGAACGCGATCCGAGGTGAGGAGTCGGCGGTCGTTCCGGCCGTCGGTTCGGTGACCGTCATCGGCAAGGTCAAGGCGCCCTCGGCCAGGAGTCGTCGCGCTCCGGGGACGGCCCGAGCCGCCTCGGTGGCCAGGCAGGCGGCGAGAAGCGCCCCCGCCAAGGTGGTCAAGGCGACCAGGTCGACGGCGAAGCCTCCGGAGAAGCCCGCCAAATCCGCCAAGTCGTCGACGGTGCCGGTGAAGCGGAGGGGGTAGCGCGTGGCTGATCGTGAGCGCGACGGGTCACGTCCGGACCGACGGAAGGCCGCCGGCGGTGACCACGAACCAGTCCCACATGCCGTTCGCCTCGTGACTCGGTACGAGACAGGTCATGCGGTACCGACCGACGCGCGACGCCACGAAGGTGAAGCTCTCCGATCCGCCAAGGGGCAGGCCTCCCGTGGGGTCGGGGATCGACGCTCCCGGAAAGGCGATCGGCGGCGCGATCGTCGAGACCGGCAGATCGTCGACGATCGCGCAGGAATGGCTGAGCGTGGCGGAGGCGTTGTCGCAGGAGACCTCGACGGTCCAGCCCACCGGGACGCTCACCTGCAGGGCGCCGTTGTGGTAGCCGTCGAAATTGAACCCGCCGTAGGCATCGGTCCAGCTCGCGACGAGTTCGAGCTGCACCGTTCGCGCCCGTGTGTGGGCCTGGAGGATCGCAAAGGGAGCGAGCGCGGACGCCGACGAGCCACAGGCGCTCGGCCCGATGGCCGCGAGGATCAGCCCGGCGGTGCCGAAGAGGAATCGGCGGTCCACTCGGCGGAGCTGGCTCATGAGCGACCGGCACCGTGACACGGGTGAAGTCTGGCAGCCGGACGCCGGCCGCGGTAGCCCGGCCGCCAGCTACCAGGAGGACTAGATGCCACGCCGTAGCCATGACTACGGGCTTTAGGGGGGAGGAACTCGAGCGGGAGCTCGGGGAGGAGGATGTGAGCCTCGCGGAGCTTGCCGAGCTGCTACTCGACGGCCGAGAGGCGGTGCTGGAGCTGGTGCGCTCCGAGGTTCGCATAGGGGACGCGGCGCTGCAGGAGGTAGCGACGGAGCGGGAGACGAGCGTGGCCGGCTACCTGCGAGGCGGGGGAAGGGATCCGTCGACCGAGGAGATGGCGACGCGGGGAGGCGCCCCCGATCCGCCAGAGCTGGCCATCGGCTAAGGCCGACGCGATTAGCGAAAACGCGTCAGCGGTGACCCGGTCGACCGGCGAGGCTGTCGCAGCGTTGCGTCACTCAGTGACCGACTTGCCTCGGCAAGCCGGCGGCGAGCGCCCGCACGTGCGTCGGTCCCGTACCACAGCACCCGCCGATAAGTTGGGCACCCAGCGCCACCCAGCCGAGCGCCTCGGCGAGGTACTCCTCGGGCGACAGGTCCGTGAAGACCCACTTCGGCGGCGTCCAGTCGCCTGACTCAGCGTAGGCGCCGATCGGCCCGTCGAAGTGGCGGCGGACGATGTTGATCGCCTCGGCGACGACCCCGCTCTTCGCGTGCATCACGTTCACGGCAGCAAGCCCCCGATGCACGAGGGCCGCGACGAGCTCTTCGAAGCTGCCACGATTCCCCGGCAGCTCCTCGTAGGTGCCAAGCGAGCCATCGCTCAGTCGAACCGGCGAGATGCCGAGCCAGACGGGGAGCCCCGTCTCCGTCGCCGCCTCGATCGCGGCTAACCCGTACCCAGGTGAGTTGATCATCTCGAGGGCGATGAGGTCAACGCCGGCATCGGCGAGGATCGCCGCCTGCTCGCGGTAGCTTGCGAGGTTGGGACGACGCGGATCCTCCCAGTTGGCTGCGAAGCCGTCGAGCTTCGAACCCTCGAAGGGTCCCTGATGCATCGTGATGCTACAAAAGGACGACATTGACCCGGCGATGGCGACAGGCCGCTCCGCGACTGCCTCGCGGGCCCTTCGCGCCGCCTCAACGGCCTTGCTGTTCGCTTCCTCGACCCGGTCCCCGAGCCCGGCGGACTCGAGGGCGGGGCGGCCTGTGGCAAAGGTGTTGGTGATGATCACGTCGGCTCCAGCGCTTATATACGATTCGTGCACGGACTGGACGACATCACCATGCTCGAGATTGGCGACGCCGCACCATGTGGCCTCGTCCATCGGCACGCCCCGTGCCTGCAGCTCGGTTCCGGTGCCGCCGTCGAGCACGACCACCTCACCTTCGGACAGCCGACGAGCGAGTTCGGCTGCTATCGCCATATGAGCACCCCCTTCCGCTGCGTAGCGCCACGGTTCATCGACAACAATCTTGGAACGCCGACGGCCCGACGCGGTGACCAGAGATCGGCGATGCCCAGCTTAGAGCGCGCCATCCGCCTACCTCTTCGAGTTGGAACGGGACGTTAGTCATCAAGCGCGGCGGGACCTACTCGGTCGTGCTCGAGGTCGGGCGCGACGAGAACGGCCAGCGCATCCGCCGGTGGCACTCAGGGTTCAAGACCAAGAAGGCGGCCGAGCTCGAGCGCACGCGACTCCTCGGCCAGCCCGACGCCGGCAGCTACACCGAGCCCAACAAGCTCACCGTGCGCCAGTTCATCGAGGGCCAGTGGCTACCGGCGATCGCCGCGACGATCCGGCCGACCACGCTCGCCATGTACCGGGTGAACGTCGAGGCGCACATCCTCCCGACGCTTGGGCCCGTGTAGCTCCGCGCTCTCTCCCCCACCCACCTGAGCCCGCGTCTGCTCGGGCGCCCATGCCTTCATCTCCGGCGAGTCCACACGGGCGAGTTCGATGTCGTCAGGGGGAGGAGGAAGAAATCATGGAGGCCGAGGGGCCGAGGGCCGCTCGACAGCCGGCGCGTTCTGTCGAGGATGATCGCATCGTCGAACGGGAGCACGCCGGCTACGTCGAGGCCCCAGAGCCACTTCCCCCGATGGGCGGACCCGGAGGCCCAACGCTCAGTCCATGAGTCAGCCCTGAGCTAGTGACAGTCGTCAAGGGACACCTTCTTGCCGGTCTCATACGCCACGAACGTCAGCGGGAGTCGATCGGGGTCGTGGCCGCGGACCACCTTGAATCGTTCAGCCTCGGGAAGGCTGTGACGATCTCGATCATTGCCCAAGGTCGTCTCGCTGTTGAGACGTGCTTTGGGGATGGCTCATCCGACGATGCGTTCACCGATCGGCCCCAAGATGAGCATCGGCAGGTAGATGAGGCCGCCGACGATCACGATCACTCCGAGCAGAAAGACGACAAACGTCGGCCCGGTGGTGTCGAGCGTCGCCCTCGTGCGCGCATGAACACGGGCGCCCGCGAGGGAGCCGGCGATGGCGAGCGCGAGCACGATCGGGACGAAGCGTCCGACCAGCATCGCCAGGCCGAGCATCGTGTCGTACCACGGAGTATTCGCCGACAGCCCCGCGAACGCGGAACCGTTGTTGTTGGCGACCGACGCGAACGCATAGGTGATCTCTGAGAGTCCGTGGAAGCCGGGATTGAGGATCGAGCTGGTACCGGCGGGTATCACGAGGGAGATGCTCCCGAGCACGAGGGTGACAATTGGGATCGTTAGCACGTAGGCGACGACGAGCTTCATCTGTGGTCCACGGATCTTCTTGCCGAGGAACTCCGGTGTCCTCCCGACCATCAGCCCGGCCACGAAGACGGCGAGGAGCGCGAACACGAGCATGCTGTACAGTCCGCCGCCGTCGCCGCCCGGGCTGACCTCGCCGAGCAGAATGCCGACGAACGCCCCCGCACCTCCGACCGGGGTGTAGCTGTCGAGGGCTGAATCGGTGGCACCGGCCGTGGTCCCCATCGTCCCGACGGTCATGAGCGCGGACCCGTCGGGGCCGAAACGGACCTCCTTGCCCTCCATGTTCCCGCCGGGATTGCTGGCGCTCACGACTTGCGAGACCCTTGCGGGTAGGAGGTGATTGCCGTGCGCCTCGGCCTGGATCGAGATCACGGTGTGGCCGAGGAACAGGATCGCCATGACCGCCACGATGGCGCGCCCCTGGCGCCGCCTGCCGATGAGCCGGCCGAACATGAGGGCAATGGCGAACGGCAGCACGATGACGAGCAGCAGGTCGAACATGTTGGTGAAGCCAGTGGGGTTCTCGAACGGGTGGGCACCACCGGCGCCGTAGAAGCTGCCGCCGTTCGTGCCGAGCAGCTTGATGACCTCCATTGAGGCGACGGGGCCGCCGGGAATAGTCTGGGTGCCGCCGGCAAGGGTTGAGGCAGTTCGAAAGCCAGAGAAGTTCTGGACCGCGCCCTGGCTCACCATGACCAGCGCGCCGAGAATCGACACGGGAATGAAGACGCGCACGAGGCTCCGCGTGAGGTCTGCCCAGAAGTTGCCGATCATGCGAGCGCTGCCGGCGATGCCGCGGATGACGGCGAGCGCCACCGACAAGCCGATGGCGGCGGCGGTGAACTGGGCGACGACGAGCCCGGCCATCTGCGCGAGATAGCTCGCCTGAGTCTCTCCTTGGTAGGCCTGCCAGTTCGTGCCCGTGACGAAGCTGACGGCGGTGTTGAACGACAGCAGCGATGACATCCCCGGGGCATGCGTCGGATTGAATGGGAGAACGCCCTGGAGTCGGAGTACTGCATATAGGAAGAGCGTGGAGACGAGCCCGAATGCGAGCACCGCGAGCGCGTACGTTCGCCAGGTCCAGCTGCTCTCGGGGTCGATACCGGTGACCCGGTACACGAGGCGTTCGACCGGAAGGAAGACGCGGTCCCCTGGGGCCTTGCCGCCTTTGAATGTGGCTGCGAGGTAGCGACCGAGCAGTGGCGCGGCGACGGCGGTCACGGCGACAATCAAGATGAGCTGCTCCCAGCCGGAAGGGCTCATCGGATCCGGTCCAGTGCGAGGTTGAGCTCGAGCACGTTCACCGTGGGTTCGCCGAGGAACCCCAACTGACGGCCCTCGGTGTAACGGTGGACGAGGTTGATCACTTCTTGTTTGGGTAGGTGTCGGACACGGGCGACACGGCCCGCCTGATCGAGGGCGTTCGCGATCGAGATGTCGGGATCGAGTCCCGACCCCGAGGCGGTCACTGCGTCGGTCGGCACGGGTGCGTTCGCCCTGAGCCCGTTGAACTTCCGGTAGGCGATGGCCCGTTCGGGCACGGTGTTCGGATCACAGACATAGGAACCGTCGGGGCTCTTCGCGAACCGTTGTCCGGGTGAGGGGCTCGTCACGGGGTTGCCCTTGATGTCGGTGGGGACACACGCGGGATCGCTCCTCGTGGCAAACGGGTTCGTTGATGACGTCTCGCCGTCGAGGCCCACGGTGTTCACCCCCGGGACGAAGCCGATGAGCAGCGGGTTCGACGGTCCGAGGTTGCTCGCGGCCGATGACGCAGCGTCGTAACCGCTCCCCGCGTCCGACGGACGTGACTGGAAGTACTGGGGGAGCGGGTTGCCACTGCTGTCGGTGAAGCTCTGACCGAGCAGCGACGACCCGACGAGCTTGCCATTGCGGTAGATGAGGGAGCCGTTCGCCTGGTGATCGAACCCGAGTGCGGAGAGCCCGGTGACGAGGAGTGGATAGCCGAACCCCAGTACGACCGTGAGGACGAGCAGCATCACCAAGCTGGTGAGCAAGCGGCGGACCATATCAGTGCAATCCGATCGCGCTGACGGCGAGATCGATCAGCTTGATGAAGATGAACGGGGCGAGGATTCCGCCGATTCCGTAGAGGAGGCCGTTGTGGCGCAAGATGGCGGCACCATCGCGCGGCCGGAACTTCACCCCACGTAGGGCAAGAGGGATGAGCAGCGGGATGATGATCGCGTTGTAGATGACGGCGGAGAGGATCGCGGTGTGCGGGTTGTGAAGGTGCATGACGTTCAGCACTCCGAGCTTCGGGTACACGACCAAGAACATCGCCGGGATGATGGCGAAGTACTTCGCGACGTCGTTCGCGATGGAGAAGGTCGTGAGTGACCCGCGAGTGATGAGGAGCTGCTTCGCGACCTCGACGACCTCGATGAGCTTGGTCGGGTTCGAGTCGAGGTCGACCATGTTGCCCGCCTCTTTGGCGGCCTGCGTGCCGGTGTTCATCGCTAGGCCGACGTCGGCCTGTGCGAGCGCCGGCGCATCATTGGTGCCGTCGCCGGTCATCGCCACCATGTGGCCGCCGCGCTGCTCGCGCCGGATGAGCGCCATCTTCTCCTCGGGCGTGGCCTCGGCCAAGAAGTCGTCGACACCCGCCTCCCGGGCTATGGCAGCCGCGGTGAGCGGGTTGTCCCCGGTGATCATGATCGTACGAATGCCCATGTCACGCAGCTGTTCGAAACGCTCGACCATGCCTTGCTTGACGGTGTCCTTCAGGTGGATGACGCCGAGCACCCGTGGACTGTCCGCGACCACCAAGGGAGTTCCTCCACTCGTGGCGATGCGCTCAACGATGGGGGCGAGGTCGCTCGGAACGACACCGCCGAGCTCTTCCACCCATCGCCGAACCGAGTCGGCGGCACCCTTTCGAATTCGGCGCGCGCCGATATCAATGCCGCTCATGCGCGTCTGGGCAGAGAAGTGGACGAGCTCGGCGCTCATGAGTTCCGAGCGCTCATGGCGAAGCCCATAGCGGGTCCCGACGAACTCGACGACGGAGCGGCCCTCTGGGGTCTCGTCGGCGAGGCTCGAGAGGAGAACCGCGTCGGCAAGGGCGGATTCGTCGACGCCTTCGACCGGGAGGATCTCGTCTGCCATCCGGTTCCCGTAGGTGATCGTGCCGGTCTTGTCGAGCAGAAGCGTCGAGCAGTCCCCAGCGGCTTCGACCGCTCGCCCCGACATCGCGAGCACGTTCCGTTGCACCAGACGGTCCAGTCCGGCAATGCCGATCGCGGACAACAGGCCGCCGATCGTCGTCGGCGCGAGGCAGACAAAGAGCGCGACGAGGACAACCGGCGATTGGATGGCCTTGGAGTAGATGGCCATTGGCTGCAGCGTCACTACCGCCACGAGGAGTATCAGGGTGAGGCCGGAGATCAAGATGTCGAGGGCGATCTCGTTCGGCGTCTTCTGGCGGCTCGCTCCCTCGACCAAAGCGATCATGCGATCGAGGAACGTCTCGCCGGGCTTGGAGGTGATGCGAACGACAATCCGGTCGGAGAGGACGTTGGTGCCGCCGGTCACTGCACTGCGGTCGCCACCAGACTCGCGGATCACCGGGGCCGGCTCACCGGTGATCGCCGACTCGTCGACGGTGGCGATCCCCTCGATCACGTCCCCGTCACCAGGGATGACCTGTCCGGCCTCGACGACGCAACGGTCGCCGACTTGAAGGTCGGCAGGCGCCACCTCTTTTGTTGTGCCGTCGGGCTGCAGGACGAAGGCAACGGTCTCCTGGCGAGTGCGGCGCAAGGTGTCCGCTTGGGCTTTGCCCCTTCCTTCTGCGACTGCTTCGGCGAAGTTGGCGAACAGCACCGTCGCCCACAGCCAGGCCGTGATCGATCCGACGAAGACGCCGGGGTTGGCGAAGAACTCGATCGTCGTGATGAGACTGCCGATCTCGACCACGAACATGACCGGGTTGCCCATCATGTGCCGAGGGTCGAGTTTCACGAAGGCCTCGCCGACGGCACGGCGCAAGATCGTCGAGTCGAGCATCGAGATTCCCGGGCGCGTGCGGACTTTCGGCGGTCGGGTCTCGGGCGGCGGCGCGATGGCCACCGCGCCGCCAGGGGTATCTCGTTCGTCGCTCACGTGCCGCTCCCAGGCTCGAGCTCAGACCCGGCTTCCTGCTCGCCCTCCTCGGTGGCGCCGGCGGTGATCGAGCCGCACGCTCGCACCAGCTGGGCAGCGGCCACGAAGAACGTCACGATGACTGCAATGAGAACGAGGTCGCTCATGTCAGCGGCCTTCTCGTCGGTTCGGGCGCATCGCGTAACCACAAGTAGTCACGTCGCATCGGTTGGTGCGCCGCAGCACGAAGGAGGTCGCGTCGACGGCGGGGTTCGCACGAGCGAAATTGCCCCGACCGCCGTCGACGCGATGCCGCACGTCGGGAGGGCGAGACCCGGTCGAGCGCCGACGCTCCCAGCGATTGATCACCCACGTGGCCGTCGTCACCACCACCGCGCAGAAGGCGAAGGTCACGACGACGACGAGAACGTTCCTCACGATGCGCTCCCGTTGTCGACATCGCCGACCGGGTCCAGGCCCCCTGGCGCGAGCACGATGTCGGCACTTGCGAACTGGGGGATCGGGTTCACTCGATTACCCAGGCGACGGCAGCTACCACATCGCTGACGACGCGCAGACCGGCGCCGGCTTCGAGCACCTCGGACGCGTCTATCTTCGACCGTTGGTATCACCGAGAGCGCGGCTCTCCGCGGCATGCGCGACGTGGGTCTGGGTTCCTTCAGGTGATCGATCGCTGGCGACTGGCGTTGACGAAGCGTTGCTGCCGAACGGCGCCGGAGTCCGATGCAGCGCCGTGACTTCGGTGCGATCGGGCCCACAAGGACGTGAAACCGAAACACCCGTGGGGGGGAGCGCCTTACTTCCGGACCTGTCGTAACAGGGCACCCGGCCATGTTGCACCGAGAGGATGGCGAAGGGTCGGTTTTGGCGGCGAGTACTAGTCCTCGGATCCCTGTGCGGGGACAAGTCGTCCGTCAGTGCCTGCACGTTCTCATTTAACAGAGGAGGGTTGCCGAGGACCAGCCCATCTACAACTTATTAATGACCACGAGGCACTTATTAATTACTTGTTTGCGCGCGACGGTTCCATAGTCATCGCTATGCAGTTGATGCCTGGTCGCGGTCGGGATGCAACGTCGGAGGCCCGAAAAGAACCGACCTTTTCACTCGAGGTCGGGCCCGATCGAAGTGCTGAGCCGCCGAGGCGCAGCTCGCGACACGCGACTGGACTTACGCGCTCCGGTTCGTGATCGTTCTCGATCGTCTCGCGACCACTGATGCGCCGATCGGTGGCTTCGAGCTGAGCGAAGTGCCGATTGGAGCGCCGGTCCAGCTGGCTTGTCCAGAAGAGTTCTTTCTCGTCCGAGCCGACAGCGGGTGTGAGCCAGAGCTGCTCACGCTGGACCGACCGCTCGACGATCTCCATCAGCTCTGCGCTCGGTGGTACGACGAAGCGACTCCACTGCTGCACGCAACGGACGACGCGGGTACGGTGCTAAACGGCCCCGGGGCACACCTCCTCGGCTTCCTCGTCCAGCGCGGAGGCTCCGAGTCGATCAGGGCCGACTGGAGCAAGCGATGATGAGCTGGGATGGTCTCGACCAACCCCGATCCCGCGAAGAGCTGAGCCTGGACGGGCCCTCTCCCATCCGCGTTCTTATCGCCCTCGATGACAAGGAGGCCGGAGCGCGCCTGCTTGCCTCCTGGCCGCAGCTAGTCATGACCTTCGAGAACCACTTGCCGGGGTGAAGGCCGCCGCATCCATGCTCGCCTCCGATGACCTCGTCTTACGACCCGACGATGCACGCGCCCTGGCCGGCGTCATCGGCGACGAAGTTGATCGCCTTCGCGCGCTCATAAGCGGGGTCTTGGATGTCGAGCGTCTGCGTACCCGGGTGCTTGCCCCGAACACCAGGCCGGTCAAACTTTGCGGCATCGTCGCTGCCGCGTTGTCGAGCCTACAGGCGCGTGCGAAGTCCGTCGTTGTGTCAGTTGGGTCGTCATTGCCGCTCATCCAAGCCGATCCGTGCCTCCTTGAACGTGTCATCGCAAACCTCGTCGGCAACGCACTGGCCGTCTCGCCACCGGAGAAGGTCGTTCACGTACTCGCCTCCGCCGAAGACGAGCACGTGCGAATCGCCGTCGTCGACCACGGCCCGGGGATCGCGATCCGTGATCGGGAACGCATCTTCCGCCCCTTTGAGCGTGCCTCCCCGCGATGCGGCGGAACCGGGCTCGGCCTGGCAGTGGTGGAGCGCTTCGTCGACGCAATGGGCGGGGAGATCTCCGTCGCCGACACGACCGGAGGCGGGGCCACAATGTTCGTTGCGCTCCCCGCCGCGATCTGACCCGGGGACGAGCACATGGCTCCATCAAAACGCGGGCGGCTCCGCGTGCTGCTGGGAGCCGCACCGGGGGTTGGCAAGACCTTCGCCATGCTCGTCGAAGGTCAGAAGCTGGCCTCACAGGGCGTCGATGTTGTGGTCGCCCTCGCCGAGACCCACCATCGCGAGGGCACCGAGGCCAGATTGAGGAGCCTGGAGCAGATCGCGGCCAAACGCGTCACCTACCGAGGGACGTCGTTCGAGGAGATGGACACCGATGCGGTGATCGCCCGCCGGCCCGAGGTCGCGCTCATCGACGAGCTCGCCCACACGAACGTGCCCGGCGGGCGACACATCAAGCGCTGGCAGGACGTGGAGGAGATCCTCGCCGAGGGTATCGACGTGATCACGAACATCAACGTCCAGCACATCGACAGTCTCAATGACTCGATTGAATCCCTCACGGGCGTCGCCCAACGCGAGACGGTCCCTGACGCTCTCGTCGCGGCCGCGGAGTCCGTTGAACTAATCGACATCGACCCGGAACTGTTGCGTCGCCGACTCGCATCTAGCGACGTCCTTGCACAAGACGTGGCGAGCGCGGCACTCAGCGGCTACTTCACCGCCGAGCACATTGCCGCGCTCCGAGATCTCGCGTTGGGGTGGTTGGATACCCATAACTTGCTCAACGTGTCAACCCGCATCCGCGTGAGCGAGAAGGGGCGTGCTCCCGCAAGCATCGAGCGGGTAGTCGCCGCCCTCACCGACGCGCCCGAGGGCGAGCACGTACTGCGACGGGCCGCCCAGATCGCAAAGGCAAGCCAGGCGGAGCTGATCGGTTTGCACGCGCGCAAGCCGAGTGAGTCAGCCGAACGCGAGCCAGTGTGGCTCGACAGCCAACGACGCCTGCTCGCCGAGCTCGGGGGTCGTTACGCAGAGATCGCCGCCGAGGACGTCGCGACCGCGGTATTGCAGTTCGCGGACGCCGAGCACGCCCGCCAACTCGTCCTCGGCGCAACGCGGCGATCGCGGCTCGAGGAGCTTCTGCACGGGTCGGTCATCAACCGCGCGATCCGCCACGCCGGACCCGTTGAGGTCCACGTGATCCCAGCCCACCGGGTGCCTGCCGCGATCGAACCGGCCCAGAAGCGTCGGAGGCCTTGCCGCCAGCGGGTCCCGTTACCGCTTCGACGGCGCCAGGTGGCATGGGTGCTCGCGATTGCCGCCCCTGCCGTGGTCACACTCGGACTGGCCCCGTTCCACAACTCCTTCGGACTGGCCGGAGCATTGTTCTGTGCGCTCGTCGCGGTGGTCGGCGTGGCCGCCCTCGGCGGCCTTGCACCGGCAGCGCTGGCCACGGTCGTCGGGTTTCTGCTCGCTGACTACTTCTTCACGCCGCCCTTCCACAGCCTGCGTGTCGACCGTCTTATCGACGTCGTAGCCCTCATCGCATTCGTGGTGACCGGCGGCATCGTTGGTTACTTGGTCGACGTGCTGGCTCGCCAGGGCCTTCAGGCGGCCCGCGCTCGCGCGACAGCGGAGAGTCTCGCTCGGGTGGTTGCCGACGTCGTCGTCGCTGCACCCGACGCCTTGGGTGACCTCCCGGGCACGCTTCGCCGCGCCCTTGACCTGACCGCCGTCGCCGTGTTGCGTTCCACCGACTCCGGCTGGCAAATCGACGCGGCAGCCGGGCAGCCGATCCCTCAGCGGCCCGAGGAGGCGACTCGTGCCATCGAGCTCTCCGATCGCCGAGTCCTTGCCCTCTTGGCCGTCGGGCCCAGCGCTCTCGACGCCCACCAGCTCGACGCATTCGTGAATGAGCTTCGCCTCGCTGGTGAGCGCTACCAGCTGGAGCGCATCCAGCTCCCGGACACAGAATCCGCACGGTCTCCCGAGGACGATCGTGGGTGATGCGGGGCGAGCCGATCGGCGTGCGCGGCGCCCGAACGACCGCAAGATCGTCAGCCCGGAGCAACTTGACCCGAGGTAAAATATGTCGCCCTACCGAGCCGACGCCGTTCTCGTACTGTCTCGGAAAGAGCGCGAATGAGACGTGCAGCCTCGTCCCGCGCACCCAATCGGGAGGTCGACAGTGTCGGACGTGGTCTTCGTAGCGGCGATATTCGTGCTCACCGCGGTTGCGGCGCTGTTCCTCGTGGCATGCAACAAGGTGATGGGGCCCGACGAACAAGCACTGGCCGAAGGCGGCTCTGAGGAGCTCCTCGAGTTCCCGGCGGACAGAAGTGGCGCGGGGACGTGAGCGGCGATGACCTGACCGGCATCATCATCGCTGTCCTTCTTGGGGCGTACTTGATCTACGTCCTTATACGGCCCGGACGGTTGTAGGTGTCCTGGCAGAGCTGGGCGCAGATCGCCTCGCTGTTCGCGCTGCTGGCCGTGAGTACACCGCTGCTCGGCAGCTACATGGCCAAGGTCTATGGCGGCGGTCCCGCCCCCGGTGACCGGGTGTTCCTGCCGGTAGAGCGCTTCACCTACCGGTTGCTGCGCATCGACCCCGAGACCGAGCAGCGCTGGACCGCGTATGCCGGGTCGGTGCTGGCCCTCACGCTTGCTGGAACGCTGCTCATCTACGTCGTGCTGCGAACCCAGCACGCCCTGCCCGGAAATCCCGACCACCTCGCCAACGTCAGTCCCGGGCTGTCGTTCAACACCGCGATCAGCTTCGTGACCAACACCAACTGGCAGAACTACGTCGGCGAGTCCACCCTCAGCCAGTTCAGCCAGATGTTCGGCTTGGTCGTTCACCAGTTCCTCTCCGCGGCAGTGGGCATGGCGTTGGCCGTCGCGTTCATCCGAGGGCTGGTGCGCCGACGCACGACGACGCTCGGGAACTTCTGGGTCGATGAGGTGCGCTCGACGCTCCGCATCTTATTGCCGATCAGCTTCGTGTTCGCGATCGTCTTCATGGGCGCCGGCGTCATCGAGAACTTCCACGCGGCGCGCACCGTCCCGACGGTCGCCGCGATCGGCACCCACAGCGCGACCTCTCCTGCCATGCAACAGCAGATCCCCGGCGGCCCGGTCGCGAGCATGGTGCCGATCGAGATGGTCGGCGACAATGGCGGAGGCTATTTCGGGGCGAACCTGGCGCACCCCTACGAGAACCCCAACCCGGTCACCAACCTGCTCGATGCGTGGCTGGCCGCGCTGATCCCCTTCGCCTTTGCCTGGACCTTCGGGAAGATGATCGGGTCGAAGCGTCAAGCGGCCGTGGTGCTCGTCGTGATGGGCACGCTGTTCACACTGTCGATGTTCGCGGTGACGGCACTGGAGACGAACGGCAACGTGAAGCTGGCGAGTGCAGGGGTAACCCAGACCGCGACCACGACCAATCCGGGGGGAAATCTCGAAGGAAAGGATCTGCGCTTCGGCGCGGCGGGCTCGGCGCTCAACGCCGTGACCATGACTGCGACCTCGACCGGGGGCGTCGGCTCAGCCCTCGAGAGCTACACGCCGCTCGGTGGTGGCGTGCCGCTGTTCGACATGATGCTCGGCGAAACGATCCCCGGCGGCACCGGCACGGGTCTGTACGGGATGCTGATCTTCGTCCTCATCACCGTCTTCATCGCCGGGCTGATGGTGGGACGGACACCGATGTACCTCGGCAAGCGCATCCTCGCGAGCGACATGACGCTGGCGGCGATCTACATCCTCGTGCTGCCGGTCACCGTGCTTGTCCTGGCAGGGATCTCGCTGCTACTGCCATCTGCGGCGCGCCAGATCTCGGCCACCGGACCTCACGCCATCACCGAGATCGTCTACGCGTACGCGTCCGCCGCGCACAACAACGGTTCGGCCTTCGCTGGGCTGTCCGGAGACACGCAGTGGTACAACACGACGCTGGCGCTCGCGATGTGGGTCGGCCGGTTCTTCGAGATCATCCCGGCCCTCGCGCTCGCGGGATCGCTCGGCCGCAAGCGCACCTACGCGGTGACCACGGGAACGTTGCGCACCGACACCCCACTGTTCACCACGCTGCTCGCGGGGGTGGTCATCGTCCTCGTCGGCCTCACCTACTTCCCCGTCCTCGCCCTCGGACCACTCGCCGAGCAGTTCGCCGGCCACTTCGGGTTGTGAGATCGTGACCGAGACACCTCCGCCGCCCGGCGCGCACATGGGCCGCGAGACTCGGCAGCTACGCGAGTTGTCGATGCTGGACCCGCGCATCGTGCGTCGCGCCGTCCTCGACGCGTTCATCAAGCTCGATCCCCGCACGATGATGCACAAGCCCGTCATGTTCGTCGTCTACATCGGCAGCATCTGGACGACGGTGCTCTTCCTCCGGGACGCCCCGAGCTCACGAGCGTACGAGAACGTCTTCGTCGGACTGGTCGTGCTGTTCTTGTGGTTCACGGTGCTCTTCGGCAACTTCGCGGACGCCATGGCCGAGGGGCGAGGCAAGGCGCACGCCGACACGCTGCGGCGAGCTCGCCAGGAGACCGTCGCCCACGTGCTGGGAGAAGACGGGACCGTGGTCGTCACGGCCTCCGCGCAGCTGAAGATCGGTGATCGATGCGTGGTAGAGGCGGGCGAGGCGATCCCCGGGGACGGGGAGGTCATCGAGGGCATGGCTCTCGTCGATGAATCGGCGATCACCGGCGAGTCGGCGCCCGTCGTACGCGAGTCAGGCGGAGATCGCTCCGCAGTCACCGGGGGCACCGTCGTGCTCTCCGACCGGATCGTCATCGAGATCACGGCGAAGCCGGGAGAGACCTTCCTCGACCGAATGATCGCACTGGTCGAGGGCGCCAGCCGACAGAAGACCCAGAACGAGCTGGCGCTGACCGTCGTGCTCGTCAGCCTCACCTTCATCTTCCTCGTCGCGGTCAGCACCTTCCAGCTCGTCGCCATCCGCTCGCACGCCGCACAGCCGATCGTCCTCCTGGTGGCACTGTTGGTTCTTCTGTCGCCGACGACGATCGGTGCACTGCTCTCGGCCATCGGCATCGCCGGGATGGACCGGATGGTCCGCCACAACGTGCTCGCGATGTCGGGGCGGGCCGTCGAAGCCGCGGGCGACATCACCACCTTGCTGTTGGACAAGACCGGAACGATCACCTTCGGCAATCGGATGGCGACCGAGTTCCTCCCCGTCGGTGACGTGGACGCGCTCAGCCTGGCCGAGGCGGCGCAGCTCTCGTCGCTGGCCGACGAAACCCCCGAGGGCCGCTCCATCGTCGACCTCGCGAACGAGGAGTACGGTTGCAAACCTCGCGACCTCCCCGGAGCGACGCTGGTCGCCTTCACCGCCCAGACTCGCATGTCCGGAATCGACTGGCAGGGGCGCTCCATCCGCAAGGGCTCCGTCGAGGCGGTGCGGGGCTGGGTCGAAGCCCGCGGCGGCCGGCTGCCCGACGACCTGCCCGGGATCGTCGAGGTGATCGCGAAGACCGGGGGCACGCCGCTCGTCGTCGCCGACGGTGCGCGGACACTCGGGGTGATCCACCTCAAAGACACCGTCAAACCGGGCATCGCCGAGCGGCTGGCCGCAATGCGGCGCTTCGGTATCCGCAGCGTGATGGTCACCGGTGATAACCCGCTCACCGCAGCGACCATTGCCTCCGAGGCCGGCGTCGACGAGTTCATGGCCGAGGCCACGCCCGAGGACAAGATGGCCCGCATCCGCGCCGAGCAGGCGGGCGGCAATCTCGTAGCCATGACCGGTGACGGCACGAACGACGCGCCCGCGCTCGCGCTCGCCGACGTCGGGGTCGCGATGAACACCGGCACCCAGGCCGCCAAAGAGGCCGGCAACCTCGTCGATCTCGACAGCGACCCCACCAAGCTGATGGAGATCGTCGAGGTCGGCAAGCAGCTCCTCATCACCCGCGGGTCGCTCACGACGTTCTCGATCTGCAACGACGTCGCCAAGTACTTCGTCGCCATCCCCGCCATGCTCCACGCGGTCTTCCCCCAGCTGGCCGCGCTCGACGTCTTGCACCTGCGCAACCCGCACACCGCGATCCTCTCCGCGGTGATCTTCAACGCCATCATCATCATGATCATGATCCCGCTTGCACTTCGAGGCGTGCGGGTCCGGCCGATGGGAGCCACCGCGATGCTGCGACGCAATGTCCTCATCTACGGCGTCGGCGGACTGCTCACACCGTTCGTGTTGATCAAGCTGATCGACTTCGGCATCGTCGGCCCGCTCGGGGTGCACTGATGTTGCGCCGCCAGATCATCCCCGCCCTCGTGCTGACCGCCCTCGCGAGCGTCGTGCTCGGCATCGTGTACCCGCTCGTGACCTACGGCATCGGACAGCTCGGTTTCAAGCACCAGGCGGACGGCTCGCTCATCACCCAGAGCGGCAAGGTGGTCGCCTCGAGCTTGCTCGGCCAGAGTTTCTCTGACGCCGCCGGGAACCCGCTACCCCAGTACTTCCAGCCCCGGCCCTCAGCAGCGGGCACCGGCGATGACGGTCTTGCAAGTGGCGCCGCCAACCTCGGCCCCGGCGATCCGCGTCTCATCGCCAAGTGCCTGGCCGTGCAGGCCACCGGTCCCGCTGGAAAGCCGGAGTTCGGGCGCAACGGGAAGCCTGTCTACAAGCACAATCCCGACGGACGCGTCGTGTGCGACCCCGACACCGTTCCCCAGCTCGCTGCCGCCTACCGGAGGTTCAACGGACTCGCCCCGGGGACGCCGGTGCCTGTCGGACGCGGTGACATCGTCCGGGTCGGGTCTCGATCCGGACATCTCGGTGGCGAACGCCGACCTGCAAGCCCCTCGCGTGGCCAGGAGGCGGCACCTGCCCCTGGCTGAGGTCTTGCGACTCGTTCGGGACAACACCGCCGGGCGGGCGCTCGGCTTCCTCGGGGAGGTGAGAGTCAACGTGGTCGAGCTCAACCTCGCGCTCGACCGGATCTCACGCCGTTAGCGACACCCGGCTCGTGCCCGAGCTAGTGAACGTCGCCAATACTTGTGCTCGGCTTAGACGAGCGGGGGGGGGCGACGCCACGTGGCGCCGCGCTGGCCAAGCTGACCGTGACGATGAGTCCACCACCGACCCCCTCTTCCGTGCGGAGCGAGCCATCGATCACCTCCGCGAGGTCACGAGCGACGCCCACAGCGAATGCGCCATATCCGCGCTGTTCTCCGTGGGGAGGTGGCGACGTCGACGCAGCAGGCACACTGGCGCCTCGCGGGGAGCCCGTCGCCAAGAGCCCGTGGTCCTCGAAGTGGATCTCGACTCGATCCCCGCATGGTAGGGCCGCAAGAATCGGCGCCGACCCGGGGACGCTCCGGCGCAGAGCATTGGCGGCCAGCGCTGTGACGATCCGCGTGAGGACCGCAGGGTCCGCGATGACATTTGGAAGGTCATCGGGGATCTGCACGTCCAGATCGTGACGGCTCGGTCCGAGGTCCTCGAGCACGTTCGCCACCACCTCGGCCACGTCCACCGGCCGGAGATGCACATCCAGTGTCCCGGCGCGGGCCTGCGCGAGGTCCGCGAGCTCCTGCAGCAGCATGCCAATCCCGTCGATTGACTCTTCAATGGTGTCGAGGAGGAGCACTTTCTCGGTCGTCTCGACCGGCGACGTGAAGGCACGAAGCGAAATCACGGCCTGCTTGGCGGAGGCGACGGGACCGGACAGGACGTGGCTCGCTGCCACCGCCAGCGAGGCGCGTTGACGTTCCACACCGAGCTGTCGCTCGGCGCCGGTAGCCTCTTCGGTGAGGCGACGCTGGCGGACGGTTTCGGCAACCTGGGTTCCGCAAGCGGCAAAGAGCTGGAGGTCGGCGGGCGGCAGGGCACGGCCCCGTCCGGCCAGGACCAACGAGGGGCCGAGTTCCGTCTTCGCGTCCGCCTCTTCTGGCCGTTCGGGCGACCGATTGCCGGCACTGGCGACCACGAACCAGGTGTCGCGGACTTGGGGCACCTCACCAGCGCGTTCCAGCAGGCTCACTGCCTCCAGTCCGAACGTCTCACGCACGAGCTCCAAGAGGCGCGGAAGATCGCCCTGTCCGCGAAGGACGGCGTCCGCCAACGTGATCATGACCGCTGCCTCCGTCGAAGCCCTCGCCGCGAGGCGCTGGCGACGGGCAGCCAGTTCGACGGCCCCGCTCACGAGTACCGCCGCGGCCACGTACACCACGAGAGCGACGATGTCGTCAGTACCTGCGACGTCGAAAGAATGCAGTGGCCGGGTGAAGAAGTAGTCGGCCAAGGCCGTGGAGACGAGGGCCGCCACAAGCGCCGGGTACAAGCCTCCAAGCATGGCAATGACTACGACCGACAAGAGGTAGACGAGCAGGTCGCTCGACAGCGCCAAATGGGTCCGCAGCTGGGTGAGCACCACGGTGAAGACGGGGAGCGCCACGAGCAACATCACCGTGGCCTCTAACCGTCGGCGCATGCTGACTCCGCCAAGATGCGGCAGCCCAAGCGGTGACCTCTTGGACGCGTGTTCGTCCGTCACGACGTGGACGTCGAGGGTCCCTCCGAGCCGCGTCACTCTGCGGGCGACTACCTCGCGCCCGCCCAGCAGTGCAGACAGTCCGCGCCTCCGGCTGTCGCCGACCACGAGTTGCGTCGCGTTCTCATGACGCGCGAACTGACCCAACGCCTCGGCCACGTTCATCCCGACTACCTGGTGCCAGCTCCCGCCCAAGGACTCGACGAGCGCTCGGTCGCGTCCTCAGCGCGGCGGGGTCGGCGCCGAGGCGCCCGTCGCTTCGAGCAACGTAGACGGCCATGAACTCGCTGCCCGGGGTTCGAGCAGCGAGCCGAGCCGCGCGACGGATCAGTGCATCGCTCTCAGGGCCGCCGGAGACACCGACGATGATTCGTTCGCGTGCCTCCCATGGCGCCGCGATCCCGTGCTCAGAACGGTACTGCTGCAGCCCTTCGTCGACTCGGTCTGCCAGCCAAAGAAGCGCCAGTTCTCTCAAAGCGATCAGGTTGCCGGGTCGGAAATAGTGCGACAAAGCCGTGTCGATCCGGTTCGGAGGGTAGATCTCGCCGGCGACCATGCGCCGTCGGAGAGCCTCGGGTGAGATGTCCACGAGGTCCAGCTCATCGGCTTGGCGGACCACCGCATCGGGCACCGTCTCGCGCTGCCGGACACCCGTCATTTGGGCTACCACGTCATTCAGGGACTCCAAGTGCTGGACGTTCAAGGTGGTGACAACGTCGATGCCCGCCTCCAGCAACTCCTCGACGTCCTGCCAACGCTTCGCGTGTCGCGAACCGGCAGCGTTGGTGTGCGCCAACTCATCGACGAGCGCCACCTGCGGGTGGCGGGCCAAGACGGCATCGAGGTCCATCTCGGACAACTTGCCACCTCGGTAAGAGACCTCACGGGGAGGGACGACCTCGAGTCCCTCTGCCATCGCTGCGGTCGCGCGCCGGCCGTGCGGCTCGACAAACCCGATCACGCAGTCGGCTCCCTGACTGGCACGACGATGCCCCTCCGACAGCATCTCGTAGGTCTTCCCGACCCCAGGGGCAGCACCGAGATAGATGCGAAGATGTCCCCGCTCCATCAACGAGCAACCTCGTGATGAGCCTGCCGTAACATATCCCGATGGCCTGGCACTGAATCAGCGTAAGACCACCACACACCGGAGACACTCGAATTCGCGACAAGGTCGGACGCAGGGTTCAGTGACGAGGACATGCGAAACGCACGGCCGGCGACCGCAGCTTTCGACTCGACGCGTGCGGCTGGCTGATCAGCCGGACCGAGACGGTCAACACGCCCGCGCCGGAGCCATGGTGGGGCACGGACGAGGTGGTCCTAGGCAGAAGGAGAGGGACGAGTCAGTCGTCCGATGGCACGAGTCGATAACCGACCGACGGGTCGCTCTGCAAGAGCTTTTCACCTTCATCACCAAGCTTCCGCCTGATGCGGTAAGCGTAGACCCTGAGGTAGTGCAGCTCCTTTTCGTAGCCAGGACCCCAGACGTTCTCGAGGATCATCCGGCGCGTGCAGACCTTTCCGGCGTGGCGCGCGAGGTAGGCGAGGAAGTCGAACTCCTTCGGCGTGAGATCGATAGCTTCGCCGTCGAAGGTGGCCTCGTGGTGGACGAGGTCGAGGTGGAGCCGTCCAACGTCGAGATCGGCCCGGGCACTGTCGTCGTCGGTTCGATGGTGGCGGAGAGCGACGCGGAGTCGAGCGTCGAGCTCACGCATGCTGAACGGCTTGGTCATGTAGTCGTCGGCGCCTTGATCCAGCGCATCGACCTTGCGGTCCTCGGAGCCGTCCGCGGACAACACGACGATGGGCACGTCGCTCCAGGTTCTGATCCGCTTGCAGACCTCCAAGCCGTCTAGATCGGGCAACCCCAGGTCGAGCACGATCACGTCCGGCGCACGGATCGCCGCTTCGGCGAGTCCAGCGTTCGCGGTCTCTGCAGTCCTCACGAGATGACCGAGGGCTTCGAGTCCGACGCTGCAGACGTTGAGCAGGTCCGGATCGTCGTCAATGACGAGTATCTGCGGCAACCCTGGGCTCCTCGGGAATCGAAGCTGCGATCGGCAGCGTGAGACAGAACCGTGCTCCGCCGTCTGGGGCGTCTTCGACCCAGATGCGCTGCCCATGAGCTTCGACGAAGGTCTTAGCGAGGGCGAGGCCGAGGCCGGCGCCTGCGTCGCCTTCTCGGCGGACGAACAGCCCGAAGACCTCTTTGCGCCGGTCCGGACTGATCCCGGGTCCCTGGTCGGTAACGGAGAGCTCGATGACCTCTTGGCTAGTTGGCGTGGCGCGGATCGTGATCGGGGTGTTCTTCGGGCCGTGACGTCCGGCGTTCTCCAAGAGGTTCGTGAGCACCCGGGAGATGAGCACTAGGTCCACGTCGATGGGTGGAAGATCATCAGCTAGCTCGACATCGATGGCGTGTCCGCGCAGCGCCGGGGACAGGTCACTGACGACGCTGGTCACGAGTTCGGCGAGCGAGGTGACGGTGCAGCGAGGCTTGAGCACGCCTGCCTGGATCCGGCTCATGTCGAGCAGGCTCTGGACGAGCTCGGCGAGCCGGTCGGCCTGGACGTCGATCAGTTTGGCCAAGTTCTGGCGCGCTTCCGAGCTGAGGTCGAGCTCTGCGTCGGCCAGGGTGGAGGACGATGCTTTGATCGAGGCAAGCGGTGTCCGTAGGTCATGGGAGACCGCGGCGACGAGCGTCTTCGCGAGGCGCGCCATCTCTTCGGTCAGCCTTGCCTGCAGCGCCTGCTCGCGCAGCTGGGCGCGTTCGACCGCGAGGGCGATCTGGTTGGCGAAGAGCAGCAACGGCTCGCGTTCGTGCTGAGCAGCCGCCTCGCCGGAGAGGACGAGAAGCCCGACCGGACGCCCGGCCGCGGTGAGCGCGAGGACGAGAAGGCCGCCACGCTCGAATGAGTGGCTCTCGCGGCTGGCCAGCGCTCCTGGGGCGGGGAGCACAGTGCGCAGTTCACCCTCGGTGAGAGGATCACCCGCGGACGCGACGACCTCGAGCCGGTCGTCTTGCGGCAGGAGGAGCGCCACCTGACGCGACTCGAAGACGTCGGCGAGCGTCGTCACGATGACCGAGAGGAGCACGTCGAGCGGCTTGTCCGCGACGAGAAGGTCTGACAGCTCGAAGAGCTCTCGGATCTCCATGCCCTGTCGTCGCTCCTTGGCCCTCGCCGCATTCATCCCGGCCACCACCTTTGAAACTGGGAGCATCACGACGACGTATACGCCGAGTGCCGCCCAGTTCTGTGGTGCGCCCACCCACAGGGTCAGGTAGGGCGGGATGAAGAAGAAGTCGTAGACGAGGAACCCGGCGATCACGCTGAGCGCGCCGGCGATGAACCCGCCGGAGATGACGCCGATGACGACCGGCACTACGAGGACCAGCGCCGTCGTGGCGATGCTCAGGTGGCTGCGCAAGGGAACCATGGCGCCCGTGAGGGCGGCCATGCTGGCTAGCGCGGCAACCGTTCCGATCACGCTGCGCTTCATGGCTCCTCCTCCTCCATCGTCGCGCGGGGATCCTGGCGGCATCATCGGCGTTCGACAACGGAACGGCTCAGAGGATCAGTCGCATCCGCGCCTCACGGGGCTGGAAGTTCGTGCCTGCCGATGATGTGGATGTCGACCTGCGTGCTGGTCGCGAGCCGGGTGACTCGCGTGACGATCGAGCCACCGCCCTTGATCTCCTGCCAACGGCTTCGCTGACTTGCGCCGAGCACGATCTGGGTGATCTGGTGACGCTGGGCGAACTGGATCAGGGCTTCGGCCGTGTCCTCGGCGCCAGGTTCGTGCCAGTTCGCACCAACTTCGGACGCGACGCGGCGAAGATCAGCGAGATGATCGTCGCGGGATCGACGGCCGGTGCGGGCGTCGGTGACATGGACCGCATGCAGTTCGGCCTTCATCCGAGCAGCCATCCTTGCAGCCCTACGGATGACGGCATCCGTGCCGGGGGCGTCGGTGACGCCGACCATGATGCGCTCGGTCGTCTCCCACAGCACCTCGGGGTGTTGGCGCTCAAGGTCTTTGAGCAGCTCCTCTTCGGTTGCGTCCGCGAGAAACCGAAGTGCTAGCTCTCTTAGCGCGGTGAGGTTGTCGGCACGAAAGAAATGGGCGAGGGCGTCGGGAACCTGCTCTTGTGGGTAGATGTTGCCATGGAGCATCCTGCGACGGAGTTGCCAGGGTGACGAATCGACGAGCTCGATCTGGTCGGCTCGCCGCACCACCCAGTCCGGGACGCGCTCGCGGACGGGCGCGCCCGTGATGCGTTCGACAGCGTCTGCGATGCTCTCGAGGTGCTGGACGTTGACGTTCGAGATGACGTCGATGCCGGCGTCGAGCAGCTCCAGGACATCGTCCCAGCGCTTCTCGTGGCGCCCCGTTCCGGGCACGTTGGTGTGGGCGAGCTCGTCGATCAGGACTAGGTCTGGGTGTCGAAGCAGCACGGCGTCAAGGTCCATCTCCTCGAATTGTGTGCCACGGTGGCTGATTACCCGGCGCGGGACGACTTCCAGGTGCGACGTGCGATCTTCGGTCACCGACCGCCCGTGGCTCTCTACGAAGCCGATGACGACGTCGGTACCTCGTGCACGGCGGCGGCGGCCCTCATCGAGCATTGCGATTGTCTTGCCGACGCCCGCAGCCGCGCCGAGGTAGATCCTGAAGCGGCCGGTCGTCTCGACAGCGTCCGTGACATCGGTGATGCCAGTGACGTCGGTGACGTTCGTCCCGACCTCGAGAGCTGCGGGTTCCACCTCATTGGATTGCGCCGACGGTGAGCGTTCGCCCGGCGCTCCATTCTCCGGCGGTGAGCCCGCTCGAGCCGGAATCGGGGCTTCATCACCAGCTTCCAGTCGATAGAGCGGGTTCCAGACCACGAGGCGTGCTCCGTCCAGCCTGGCCGTGCCCTCGACGCTGCAACGGGTCCCGACTGCCAGGCCGGGAACGGCGGTGCGCCCGACGAAGAGCACGTCGAGCTCGCCGGTGCCGTCGCTGAGCGCACAGCGGTAGGCGGGGCTGCTGCCACAGGTGACGGTCTCGGTCGTACGAATCGTGCCGGCGACAACGACGCGGGCTCGGGCGTGAGCGTTGGCGATCCGCCGGGCGACGGGTCGCCCGCCCCAAGAAGCGGCATCCGTGAGCTCGAACGTGCTCATCGAAGCTTGGCGAGGGCCTCGTTGAGCTCGAGGACGTTGACGTAGGACGAGCCGAGGAACCCGAGCTCGGGTTGTTCGATGTGCGTCGCCACGAGGTGGCGCACCGCAGAAGCTGCAAGCCCCCGGGCCTTGGCCACGGCGTTCACCTGCGCGTAGGCGTCGACCGGCGCGATGTCAGGGTCGACGCCGCTGCCCGAGCTGGTGACGAGATCAGGGGTCGGCGCGACCCCTCTCTCCTCAACAGCGCGATCTGCTTCTTTACGGTCGTGACGAGGACCTTCGAGCGAGGTCCGAGATTCGATCCGCCCGTCGCCATGGGGTTGTCGGCGTCGGGCCGACCTTGGAACCACTTGGGACCGGCCCAGGCCTGGCCGACCAGGGTGGAACCGTTCTTCGTCAGCGAGCCGTTCGCCTGGTGGGAGAAGAACGCCTGTCCGATGCCGGTCTCGGCAAGCGGATAGGCCAGGCCAAGCAGGACGAAGAAGACGACCGAGACGAGGACAGCCCGGCGCAGGTTGACGAGCATCAGAAGGCTCCTGTCGCGGTGAGGATGAGGTCGATCAGCTTGATGAAGATGAAAGGCACGACGATCCCCCCGATGCCGTAGATGAAGACGTTGCGTCGGAGGATCGCTAACGCGCTGGAGGGGCGCCACCGAACGCCGCGCAAGGCCAGGGGGATCAGCGCGACGATCACCAGGGCGTTGAAGATCACCGCGGAGAGCACCGCGGACTGCGGGCTGTGCAGGTGCATGATGTTCAGCGTGTTGAGCTGGGGGTAGGTGGCGACGAACAGCGCTGGGATGATGGCGAAGTACTTCGCCACGTCGTTGGCGATGGAGAAGGTGGTGAGCGCCCCTCGGGTGATGAGGAGCTGCTTGCCGATCTCGACGACGTCGATGAGCTTGGTCGGATTCGAGTCGAGGTCGACCATGTTCCCGGCTTCCTTGGCCGCCGTCGTGCCGGTGTTCATCGCCACGCCAACGTCGGCTTGGGCAAGGGCAGGGGCGTCGTTGGTGCCGTCGCCCGTCATCGCGA
The DNA here is from genome assembly GCA_963765505.1 of uncultured Actinomycetota bacterium. Taxonomy (GTDB): domain Bacteria; phylum Actinomycetota; class Acidimicrobiia; order Acidimicrobiales; family Bog-793; genus DATKQY01. The sequence goes on along the minus strand of CAVXWO010000002.1, from coordinate 95,039 downwards.
CGAGCTTCCCGCCCTGCTGCTCGGCCTGGATCAGCTCCATCTTCGCCTCAGGGGTCGCCTCGGCGAGGTAGTCGTCGACGCCTGCCTCCTGGGCGATCGCGGCGGCCGTCAGGGAATTGTCGCCGGTGATCATCACCGTGCGGATCCCGATCGCTCGCATCTCGGCGAAGCGCTCCCGGATGCCCTGCTTCACCATGTCCTTCAGCTCGACCACGCCGAGCAGCGTGGGGCCGTCGGCGACGGCGAGCGGCGTCGAGCCCGACCGTGCGATGCGCTCGACGACGCGGTCGAGCTCGGCCGAGGCTGCACCGCCCTGTTCGCTCACCCACCGGCGCACCGCGTCGGCCGCCCCCTTGCGGATTTGTCGCCCCTCGAGGTCCAGGCCAGACATCCGGGTCTGGGCGCTGAAGGGCACGAAGACGTGCTCGGTGCCGAGGTCACGCTCGCGGATGTCGAAGCGCTCCTTGGCGAGCACGACGATGGAGCGACCCTCGGGGGTCTCGTCGGCCAAGGAGGCGAGCTGCGCGACGCTCGCCAGCTCCTCTTCGCTGTGGTCGTCGACGGGGTAGAAGGCCGATGCCATGCGATTGCCGAGCGTGATCGTGCCCGTCTTGTCGAGCAGCAGGGTCTGCACGTCGCCTGCCGCCTCCACTGCCCGGCCGGACATGGCCAACACGTTGCGCTGGACCAGGCGGTCCATGCCGGCGATCCCGATGGCGGAGAGCAAGGCGCCGATGGTCGTCGGGATCAGGCAGACCAATAGCGCGACCAGCACGACGACCGAGACCGTCGCTCCCGCGTAGTGACCGAAGGGCTGGAGGACCACGACGACAGGCACGAAGATGATGGTCAACGCCGCGAGCAGGATCGTGAGCGCGATCTCGTTGGGGGTCTTCTGTCGCTCTGCCCCTTCGACCAGGGCGATCATCCGGTCCAGGAAGGTGTGGCCGCGCTCAGCGGTGATCCGCACGACGATGCGGTCCGAGAGCACCTTCGTCCCTCCGGTCACCGCGGAGCGGTCGCCCCCGGACTCGCGGATCACCGGGGCAGACTCGCCGGTGATCGCGGACTCATCGACCGAGGCCACCCCTTCGGTGATCTCGCCGTCGGAGGGGATGACGTCGCCGGCCTCACAGACGACGAGGTCGGCCTTGGCCAGCTCGGCGGCAGCCACGCGCTCCTCGACCCCGTCAGGCCGCAGGCGGCGGGCTTCGGTGTCGGAGCGCATCCGGCGCAGCGCTTCTGCTTGTGCCTTGCCGCGCCCTTCGGCGACGGCCTCGGCGAGGTTGGCGAAGAGGACCGTGAGCGCCAGCCAGATCGTGACCGACCAGGCAAAGGTGCTCGGATGGGCGATCGACTCGATAAGGGTCACCACTGTGCCGATCAGCACCACGAACATCACCGGGTTCTTCACCTGGACCCGAGGATCGAACTTCTTCAGCGCGTCGAGGGTGGCGTAAGCGAGGAGCTGGCGGTCGAACAGACCGCGCCGCCGACTCACGCCGCCCGGAGTCCCGGGGTCGCTTCGCCCCGCGCTGCCGGCGACGGCCACCTCTAGGTTGTCAACGCCCGGCATCTAGAAGAACCTCCCGTGGGACAGCTGCTCGACGATCGGACCGAGCGACACGGCGGGGAAGAAGGTGAGCGCGCCGACGATCAGGATCACTCCGATGAGCAGGCCGACGAAGATCGGCTTGTCGGTGCGGAACGTCCCCGCTGAGGTGGGGACAACATTCTTGGCCGCGAGCGTCCCGGCTAGGGCGAGCACCGGAACCATGATGGCGAAGCGCCCAAGCAACAGCCCGATCGTCTCGATGTTGTTGTAGAAGGCGGTATTGGCACTGAGGCCCGCGAACGCCGAGCCGTTGTTGTTGGTCACCGAGGTGAAGGCGTAGAGGATCTCTGAGAAGCCGTGCGGACCAGCGTTCAATGGCCCGACTCGGCCAGCGTGCAGTGAGACCGCGACGGCGGTGAGGATCAGCACGGTGATCGGCATCACGAGCACGCCAAATGCGGCGAGCTTCACCTCCCGGGACTGGATCTTCTTGCCGAGGTACTCCGGTGTCCGGCCGATCATGAGCCCGCCGAGGAACACCGTGACGATGGCGAAGAGCAAGATGGTATACAGTCCGCTGCCGACCCCTCCCGGGCTCACCTCACCGAGCATCATCCCGGTGAGCACCGCGAACCCGCCCATCGGGGTGTAGGAGTCCTCGGCGGAGTCGACGCTGCCGGTCGAGGTCTGCGTGGAGGCGGTGGCGTAGAGCGCCGAGGAGGTGTCACCGAAGCGAACCTCTTTGCCCTCCATGTTGCCGGTCGGCTGATGCGTCACCCCCGCGGCAGCGACGGCCGGGTTGGCCTGGTGCTCGGAGACCGAGGCGATGGCCAGCCAGCTGCCGAAGATGATCACCATCGCGGCGAGGATGGTGGCGCCCTGGCGGACACTGCCGACCATCTTGCCGAACGTGTAGGTGAGCGCGACCGGGATGCACAAGATGAGCGCGAAGGAGAGGAAGTTCGTGAGCCCCGTCGGGTTCTCGAAGGGGCTGGCACCGTTGGCATTGAAGAAGCCACCGCCGTTGGTCCCCAACTGCTTGATGGTCTCCTGTGAAGCCACCGGACCACGGGGGACGACCTGTTTCACACCGTTCAAGACGTCCTGGACGTGAACCGGCCCCGCAAGCGTCTGGAGCGCGCCCTGGGCCATGAACACGATGGCGAACACGAACGCGATCGGCAGGAGGACGTAGATCGTGCCGCGGACCAGGTCGACCCAGAAGTTCCCGATCGTCGTTGATCCCTTGCGGGAGAACCCCCGAATGAGCGCGACGGCCACTGCGATGCCGACCGAGGCGCTCGCGAAGTTCTGGACCGCAAGTGCCCCCATCTGGGACAGGTACGACATCGTCGTCTCGCCCGAGTACGCCTGCCAGTTCGTGTTGGTCACGAACGACACCGCCGTATTCCACGACAGCGCCGGGGTGACCCCTGGCAGATGCTGCGGATTGAGCGGCAGATGCCCCTGGAGCCGGAAAAGGACATACGACACGAGAATTGCGATGCCGGAGAAGACGATGAGTGACGCGCCGTAGCGCTGCCACGATTGCTCAGCTTCGGGGTCGACGCCGATGATGCGGTAGATCGGTCGTTCGACGAAGAAGAGCCACCTGGTCCGGCCCTCGTACACCGACACCATGTACGAGCCGAGGAACCGCCAGGCGATCGCCATGACGACGACGAGGGCGACGATGGTCCACGTGAAGCCCATCAGAACCACTCGGCCTTGAACATCGCCACGCCGAGATAGATGAACACGGCGATCGACACTGCGAGGAGGAGTCCTTGGACGGCGGTCATACCCGCTCGAGTCCCCAGATCAGACCCAGCATCGCCGCCACAAAGCCGACGATCGCTACGACAACCAGGAAATCAGCCATGGAGCAAGCCTGACGATCCGGTCGGTAACTGTGTGGTGAACACTTGGTCGAAGTCGGTAAAAAAGTGGTGAACGGGGGCGCCGACGCCGGCACGCCTACGCCGGAACCTCAGGTGCCACCCCCCAGGTAGTCGCCAGTGTGCGAACTCTACGGACGCCTCTCGCCCTCGGGTATGGCGAAGCCTGCATCGACCGGAGGTTGCCGTAGCCCTGGCACGAGTGCTGCCAAGCGACGATCTCGGCCGCCGCGCTGCGTGGCTCCGAAGCGCCGATCGCGGGTGTCCCACCGCTCCCTTGGGTGAGCAAGATGATCCCCGGTGCGTGAGCGCCCTATGCCGGCAGTGTGAGTGACGAGCTGGCCGTCGCCCTGAAGGGTCCAGAAACCCGCTGACCCAGTTTGACCTGCCGGAACGCCCTCAGCGAGGCTCACCCCCCGTGGCCCTGTCCTTCCTCTACCGTTTGGTCCGGCGCGTCCTCGAGGTCGTTCGCGTCCACTGGCCGGATGCCGCAGCAAAGCATGCCGAGATCCTCGTGCTCCGCCACCAGCTGGCCGTGCTCCGCCGCCAGGTCGCCCGTCCACGCTTCACCTGGTTCGACCGTGCCCTCGTCGCCCTCCTGGCTGGCCTCGTGCCCCGGGCGCGCTGGGGATCGTTCCTCGTCACGCCGCAGACGATCCTCGGCTGGCACCGCTCGCTCGTGAAGAGGCGCTGGACCTACCCGCACCGCAGACCGGGACGTCCGGCCGTTCCCGACGAGACCCTCCAGCTGATCTGCCGCTTGGCCCGGGAGAACCCCCGGTGGGGATACCTCCGCATCGTCGGCGAGCTCAAGAAGCTCGGCGTCAGCGTGTCGAAGACGAGCGTCGCCGCTATCTTGCGCCGTCACGGTCTCCCACCGGCTCCCCGCCGCGCCGGTCCGACCTGGACCCAGTTCCCCTGCGCAAAGGCCAGGGGCATCGTGGCCACCGACTTCTTCCACGTCGACACCGTGTTGCTCCGCCGCTACTACGTGCTGTTCGTGATCGAGCTGGAGCGACGAGTCGTACATGTCCTCGGTGTCGCCACCAACCCGAACGGCCCATGGGTGACCCAGGTGGCACGGAACTTCGCGGCCGCCCTCGAAGAGGCCGGTCGGCACTTTCGTTTCCTCATCCGCGACCGGGACACCAAGTTCACCGCCAGTTTCGACGAGGTATTCGCCTCGATCGGCGTCGAGACCATCCGCACCCCGATGCGCTCGCCGCGTGCGAACGCGGTACGCGGAGCGATTTGTGCGCACCATCCGCCAGGAGTGCCTCGACCATCTCCTCGTCGTCTCACGACGACACCTCGAATCGGTGCTCGACGAGTATGTCCGCCACTACAACGAAGCGAGACCGCACCGCGGCCTTCAGCTCGCCCAGCCAGTTCCCCACCCGGTCACCGCTCCCGAGGGCGGCCCTATCGCTCGTCGCGACATCCTCGGCGGCATCGTCCACGAGTACGAGCGGACTGCCTGACCACACGTCGCCGCAGGCAATCTTGACGACACCGCTCCGGCTCTGCAGCCGAGCATCCCCCGCTTTCGAGCAGCAAACAGGCTCTACCGCTCGCGCCCGGCAAGCCATCCCCTGATCCGGAACTCTCCGTCCCGCCCGGACACATCAGCGAAACGGCGCCGCTTCGCGTTCTTGGACCCTTCAGGCTCGTCGCTGTCCTCGAATCGACCGAGCCGGCCCAACGAGCGCGCATCTACCAGGAGCTTGGCGTCTCGCTTACCTTCGATCCGATCGACCAAGTCGTCCATGCGACCACGGACTTGGCCTGTGTCGTATCTGGACGTGTCGGAGGGGCGACCCCCTGGTTCTCATACCGGCCATTGGCGGCTTGATCCCGGCGGGCTATCAGGACGCTGACCAGCGGAATCGCTCCGCTCACCGGCAGTCGCAGAACTCACGACATGCAGGGCCGACGTCAACAATCTACGACTGGCGACTTGAGCCCTGGGACTGTGATCACGCCTGAGCGGTGCCAAACCGGTGTGCCGAGCCACCAGTTGGATTTATCGACATCTGTCGCAATCCATCGACACTGAGTCTTTGATCCGTGTGCGCCGAACAGGGCCGGTCATCCCGCACATACCATCTTCATCGTCCCCGCTTCCGTCACGATTGCCGAGCCTGACGCCTTAACGTTGCCGCTCAGCGTGTCAAGCGAGAACGTGAACCGCTTCACGCACATCGTCGTGTTCGTGGGCAGCTTCGCCACTCGGCTCAGCTTCGTGCTGCACTTCACCGATCCGTCGAATCCTTTGACCTCCGGGCTCGATCTCCACGCGGCAGGTCTTCGCGCTCTCGACGGTCGCGCGGATCGTCACCGATCCGCCGGAGTCGCTGAGGCTGGGAGCACTCGCCGTGACGGTGACTGGCTTAACCGCGGCGCCTGCAGGGGCGATAACGAAACCGATAAGACCAAGGGCGGCGCTGACGATGGCGACTGCTTTTCGTGTCCTCATGGTTCTTTTCCCTAATAGCTCTTCCCGCCCGAAGAGGCTGCGACGATCGCGGCGACGCTCAAATAAGGGCTGGCTGCAAGAGTTGTGACGAGGCCTGAGCCGGGACCGCTCTGGCGACCGGCCAGTAGGACCACGCCAGCAGTGCGAGGAGGGGTCCAGAGTTCACGTCGGTGCCCTGCGAGGTGAGGATTCCACCGAAGTCCTCAACCAGCCATACCGCCAGGGAGAAGACGAGCACGGCGACGAGCGCTGGTCGAACGAGCGAGGGAACGAAGATGGCGATGGCGATGGCGATGCACAGCACCGCGAGGACCACAGAGAACTCCGTGCCGTGGTGGTTGAGCAAGGTGGCGATGCCACTGTCCATGGACCGGATCCATCCCGGTTCTCCCGGGGCCATCCCGGCGACCATGTCGTGGAGATCCTGGGGTCCGCGGTTGGCAGGGAGCAGGAGATAGTAGGCGAAGCTCCCCCAGAGCACAGCCCAGAGCACCTCGGGTGCGAGTCGACCGAGCGGGCTGCTCCGAGCGACGGAGCGCTCATCGCGCTCCGCGCCGCGGGGCCAGAGCAGGACGGCAAGAAGCACGTAGAGGATGACAGCCCCTGGACCGCCCATGAAGGGTGTCGCTCCACCGGAGAAGATCGCGCCAAAACCCTCGGCGAACCACCAGACCGCGATCCCCCAGACAATCGAGATGCCGAGCGCCAAGCGGACTGCTGGCCGCCAGAAGAGCCCGAGCGCGATCACTAACTGGATTGTGGCGTAGAAGGTGTTCCACAGGGCGATGTCGTGGATCATGAAGTTGTTCGCTGAGATCATCGGTCGATAGAAGATCCAAGGGTTCCCTGCTGCGACTGGTTGGAGAGTGTTCGTGACGAAGGCCTTGGTAAACATATAGGGCTGATACTGAAGGGCTGCATCGATCAGCCAGATCACGCCGAGGGCGATCTGCAAGAAGCGCCGGTGCCGCTCCAGATCCGTTCGAGAATCCACACCGAGCAGCGTTGTAAGGCCTTGGGTCCAGCGGTGTTTCGTAGATCTGAGTTCATCGTTCACTCGAATTACCTCCGAGCGAGGCTGTCGCGACCCCCGAGCCCACTTCTTCATGCGGCGTGCCGACGCTCGTCCAGTCGGTACGTGCAATCTGGGTGTGAACCTGCATACACATGCGGTCTGCAGGATTCATCCAGCATCCTGCACCGTGGTTCATACACTGATTTTTACTAGGCCGAACTCCTTCTTGGTAGGGTGGAATCACGGGTACATCTCTCCGTGATTCGACGGGGCCGCCAGACGGCGTAACCATCGCTTCCAGGACGGCGGGTGCGCTGCCTGTAACACAGCACCCCCTAGCTGCGAGTTCCTCTCGGGCGTGGGGGCTCGCAGCAGCGGGGGGACCTCCGGATTCTCATACTGGCCACTGGCGGCTTGATCCGGGACGGCCTGCAGGACACTGACCAGCGGAATCCGTGGGTTCGCCGCCGGTCGCAGAATTCTCGACATGCCGGACCTTCGGCATCATTGACCGACTGGCGCCTGAATCCGTGGGCAACCGAGCGACAATAAGATGGTCAGGATTTTACGGCCTGCCGCGCATGACGAGCCCGAGGCCAGTCCGGTACAACCGTGGGATTTCGAATACCTCTGCGGTTGCGATACTCCCCCGCAAGGGCTGGATCAGCCCGATTTCGTGCAGCTCACGGAGCATCTCGGTGCCGGCAGGTTGCAGGTCGCCCATGAGGGCAATGAGCGCCTCCCGCGAGAACTGTGCGGTCGTTTGGCCTTCAAAGCGTCGGAAATGGTCCCTGAGATCGGGAAATTCGGCAAGGTATGTGTCGCATCGCATCTGCGACACCCGGGGGAATGCCTCCCTCAGAGCCTCTCGCGATAGGAGAAGTTTCGGCCCCGCTGCCTCGCCCAATTCCCACTGAATCTCCGTCGCCGTGTTGCAGAGCAGGATGGTCTCGCGGGGCAGCGCGGTACCTTGTCCGTCTGTAACCCGGGCCGTGATCCAGTCGAGGATCGCTGCCTCGCGCTCTCCAGGGTAGACCGTTTCTGGGAAGATGAGACCAAGTGCGGCGTCCCTATCGGCCACCGTGAGATCTTCTATTCGAGCCTGCACACCTGGTACGGAGGCTGCGACATATCTCTTAACCTGATCTGCAGCACATGCACGCTTGAGGAGTAGCCACGCAAGCTGGTTCTTAGACCAGCTGAGCTCGACGGTCTTGTCGACAAGATGGCTCTTGTTCGTAAAGTCCAAGTCGCGCCATATATCTGTTCTAAGGAGAATTCTTGGCTGGATCGACGGAAACGTTCGACGGATGGACATCGATGCGGACATCAAGCCCGAGAGAGCTCGGGTTCTTTCTGCCCGATCTGTTGGGAATATCTCGTCGATCTTGTCGAAAAGAAGCCATAGAGTCTGGTTCGCCCTGGCCAGCGTGCGCTGGATGTCCTCTAGGAGTGTCACGACATCGAGGGTCCGCTTTCCGCCTCGCAGGTTGAGGGTGGCGCCGTGCGCCGTAATACTGACCTCCGATGGAGGTTCGCCCACGGCCATCCGCCACAGTTGCCTGAGCAGTGGTCCGACTCTCAGGTCACTCACTGAGCCGACCGCGCGCATCAAATCGCGGAGCGGTCCCGGTGGTATGTCTAGATCCTTGAGTGCGAGACCAGCGCGAATGGCGATGTACAAGCGCCAGAGGCGATCGTGATCGTATCCTGACTCAGTCTTGAGACGCTCAATATCACCGGTCGCAATTTCCGACAGGTCGGTGAAGCCGGTGCCTGCGGCAATGATCACATCGCTGAGATCGTCTAGGGATATTTCGCGAGCCAAACGAGCAAACTTGGTAAAGAGTTCGAATAGGGCGCTCTTTCCAGTACCCTTGGCCCCAACCACAAGCGCCACGTCTGAACTGGTGAACCGATCGAAATCGGTGGTACGGACGAATCGACGATCGAGATCTGGTTCCGATTCGGAATCAACCTTGCCGAAGTCGAGGGCCGCCAAGGCGTCGAACGAATTGACGGGCCCTGGATTCGCCGTGGATGACCTCCGGGCTGCCAGAGTAGCGGGTGCGCCCCCTGTAACACAGCACCCGCTAACTGCAAGCTCGTCTTCGGCGTGGGCTCTCGCAGCAGCGGGGCCACATCCGGGGTCTCGTACCGCACACTGGCGGCTTGACCCGTAGTTGCGGAGGCGTCGGGACGGGAGCCTATGCGGTGCCGGCGGTGCGATAATTCGTCCTGGTGCCCTACGAGGATCATCCCGATCTGCCCCCGTCCCGGATGACACGCCCATCTGGCGCTACATGAGCCTGGTCAAGTTCCTGTCGTTATTGGAAGCGGAATCCCTCTACTTCTGCCGAGCCGACATGCTTGGCGATCCATTTGAGGGCTCGATACCAAGGAATATGCAGGTCCAAGTAGTCAACATCGGCGCCGAGGGCGCGATCCGCCAACCTCTTCGGCCACTAGCACATCTCCCCTCTGACCTGGCTCCCATTGTGGGCAACGCCCAGCGCGAGATCAGGAAATGGCACTTTGTCAATTGCTGGTATGCAAGCGATACGGATTCCGCAGCTATGTGGGTGATCTACGCCTCGGCGCACGACGGAGTGGCGGTCAGGTCGACGGTCGGCCGACTGAAGATGAGTTTGGAGGACGCTTCCGAGTACGTCTTCATCGGACGAGTGCGATATATCGATTTCGACCAAGAGCCCGCAACTTGGGGCAACTCCGTCCTCGCCCACTTGAACAAACGGGACGTCTTCGAGCACGAACATGAAGTCCGTGCCATCGTTCTCAAGAACATGGACCCATCGCCTCCCGGCCTGCTAGTCCGTTGTCGGTTGCACGACTTGATGGAATCGGTTGTCATTGCTCCGCAGGCAGCAGACTGGTTTGCGGGGTTGGTCCGTTCGATTGTCGAGCGGTACGGCGTTGGATGTGACGTCGGTTATTCGCCTATTGGCGACGTGCCTTATTGGGGCGGGGCGGAGTAACAGAGGGAGGGCCGGTCAAGGCCGGGCGCAGGCCGCCCGTAGGGGAAGCCTTGACGGGCCCGGTCAGTGTCGCGGGGACCCTGGAAGGAGGAGCCGGCGCCCGCCGGCTCCTGGGTGCCTCTCCCCTACCGGACGGCCGGCCGCCGTAGCGCAGACTCGCTAGTGCCACATTTCGGCACAGGGCCGGCCTATGCTGGGCTCGTGGCTAAGAAGCAACGCCCGGCGACCTGGTCCGAGGTCGGCTACCGCAACGCCGGCATGCGGGCGACCTTCCGGGGATTGACCTTTGCAATCCGCTGGGCCGCCGTCACGGCGACCCTGAAGCGTGAGCCTGCCTCGATCGACGAGTTCTGCGAAGTGCTCGACGAGGCCAGGCGGACGGCATTCCGTGACCAACAGGCGTTCCGGGCAGCGTTCCCGAGCGAGGCGACGCCGCTTCGGATGATCACGGATACTGGCGTGCTCGCTCGCTTCGAGGAGCTGGTCCGCACACTGGACAACTTGGACCAGGTGACAGGTCAGTTGGCGCCACTGGCGTTCACGCTCGGAGCGGCACCTGCGAGCTTCGCCTAGGGGAGTCGTCGGGCGAACGGCTCGACGGAGGGCGCCCGGAGCCCCGGCCGTAGGGGCCGCAGGCCCCGCTGGGGCGCCGGGCGTAGCGCTCGACCCGTGGCGCCAACGGCCCCTCGGCGGGATCCCAGGGTGCGTGCCGACCGAGGATGCTTGTGCCAACTTCTGACACTGGCTACAGTGCCATGTTATGGCACTGCCCGAACACCGCCGGTCGACTCCGAGTCCGTGTTCGCGCACCTCCCGGCGGCGGCCGAAGGCCGCCGCTTCACTTGAAAAGGCAACGAAACTCCCCCACGTCCGTGATGGCAAGTGCTTCGCTCACGTCTACCCGAAAGCCGGGGAAGCGGTCGTCATCGGAGCCACCGCCCGCCGGGTCGACGTGGACAGGTCCCGCAAGCTCGACGGCTGCCTGGACCCCGAGCGCACGAAGGCCGAAGCGGTGCGCCGGGCTCGGACCACCGTGCGGCGCTACTGCACCGAGCACGGTCTGCGCTACATGTGGACGCTCACCTATCGGGGGTCGGGCGAGCACGATCTCGCGAGAGTGCGCCGGCATATTGAGAAGCTGATCGCTGCGGTGGTCGGCGCCCGGGGCGAGCGTTTCCCGTATCTGTGGGTACCCGAGCTGCACAAGACCGACCACGGTATCCACGTCCACATGGCAGTGCCCTTCTACTTCGACCAGGCGAGGCTCGCGAAGCTCTGGGGACGGGGGCACGTCTGGTGCTCGCTGATGGGTCGGAAGGGTTCGTGCGGGTTCGCTCAGGCCAGTGCCGCTGCCCGCTACGTGTCCAAGTACGTCGGCAAGGCCTTCGAGATCGCTGAGTTCGGGCGCCACCGCTACGAGCGAGCGCAGGGCTTCCCGATCACGAGCTACCGGGTGCGCCGCTACGACATGGCCGATGGTCGGGAGTACGCCGAGCACGTCTTTCGGTGCGCTCCGTCGTTCGTCTGGTCCTCGACCGACGAGGAGGACTGGTCTGGGCCGCCGTGCTTCGTGCTGTTCTTCATGGGGCGGGCGCCCGATGGTTGAGCGGGACCTCGCCCGGGTTGCGAGCGTGCTGGTACGAATAGGGCTGCGGCTGACAGCGAAGCGGGACGGAGACGGAGACGGAGACGATGAGCCTCACGGTGGCGTACGTCAGGGTGTCGACCGAGGACCAGGTTGAGTACTCCCCCGACGCTCAGGCGACACGTTGCCGGGACTACGCCCGGCAACTTGACCTCGGGCCAGTCACGGTCATCACCGACGAGGCCTACTCGGGCAAGAACCTCGACCGCCCGGGTATGGCGAGGCTGATGGGGCTCATCGAAGCCGACGAGGTGGCCCACGTCGTCGTCTGGCGGCTCGACCGTCTCTCACGGGACACCGGCGACCTCGGCGGGCTCGTCAAGCTCTTCGGTCGCCACTGCGTCACCCTCGACTCGGTGAGCGAAGGACGGGTGGACCTCACCACGGCGGCCGGGCGCATGCAGGTCGGCGTGCACGGGGTCTTCGCCCAGTTCTACCGGGAGCACATCGTCGAGAACGTGAAGATGGGCATGGAACAGGCCGCACGAAAGGGGCGCTGGCTCAACCGTGCGCCGACCGGGTACTCGATGGTCGACGGGATGCTCGTTCCGAACGAGGATGCGGCACAGGTCCGGCGGATCTTCGAGCTGCGGGCGGCTGGCGAGAGCTACACCGGCATCGAGGCTGCCACCGGCGTCAACTACTCGACCGTGCGCCAGATCATCCACAACCGGGTCTACTTGGGCGAGGTCCGGCTCCGGGACCAGTGGTTCCCTGGCATCCATGAGGCGCTCGTCACTGCCGGGCAGTTCCAGGCCGCCCACCGAGCGCACGTGCCGGGCCGGCGTCGTGGGCGGGATCTTCTCTCGGGACGGGTCCGATGCGGGATCTGTCACCGGATCGTGAGCGTGGACTACAACGAGCGGGGCCAGGCGATCTTCCGGTGCTGGAACCGTGGGCGAGGCTGTCGCCAGCCCGGCCGTTCAGCGAGCGGCCTCCACCGGGCGGCGCTCCAGGGGTTACACCTGCTCGGAAGCGACCAGGAGCTCCAAGAGGCGATACGGGCCGAGCTCGGCCGCCACGTCTGCCCGCCCGGTGCGGCGACGCAGGCGACGACCCGACAAAGTGCCCTCTCGTCGGTACGGCAGCGTCTCGCCAAGCTCTTCGAGCTGTACTACGCCGACCGGATCACCTCGGAAGCCTTCGCCGCCGAAGAGGCCCGGCTCACGGCGCAGAGGCGCTCGCTCGAGGCGGAGGAGGAAGCGACCGCCACCGAGACGGCCCGCCGGGACGAGCTGGCCGAGCGCTTCGAAGAGGTTGCGGCGCTGCTCGCCAACCTCGACCTTGATGTCGTGTGGCAGGAAGGGACGCCCGCCGAGCGCAGGGTGCTGGTCGAGGAGCTGATCGACGCCGTGGTGATCTTCCCGGACTGTCTACAGGTGCGGGTGAACGGAGCGCCGCCGCTGCTCGTGACCTTGGCGGAGGTCGGACTGCGGGACCCAGGTACGAGAATGTGCGTGTCGGAGGGGGGACTTGAACCCCCACGCCCTTGCGGGCACTAGCCCCTCAAGCTAGCGCGTCTGCCTATTCCGCCACTCCGACGTGGTCACTTCCCGCCGGTCGCCCGGCGGGGCACGTGCAGATTAGCGCGCCCTCAACGCCGCCTCGCGAGCTCCCCTACGGCGCGGTCGTCGTGGGCACGGTCGGCGGCGGGCTCACCTGGATCGCCCAGTCTTCGGCGTCCCACATCGGCCCGGCCCAGGTCGGGGTGTTGCTCACGTTGACGATGTCCACCCTGATCACCAGGGTGGACGGGATCTGGAACAGCGGGAGCGTCGGCATCGAGACCCACAGCTTCGTGTCGATCTCGTTGTAGAGCCCCGACATCGCCGAGGCGTTGAGGTCAGAGGCGGCCTGGGCGAACAGCGACGTGACGGTGGAGTCCTGGAAGTCGAGGACGTCGCGGCTCACCGAACCGGCCTGGGCCGCTCCGGGGTCGGCCTCGCTCCCCTCCCCGCCGACGCCCACGGCTCCGTCGCCCACGCCACCGGTCGTGGCGCTCGACGGCGCCAGCGAGGCCGGGAACACGGGGTTCGTGTAGCGCGCGGCGTTCTCCGACGGGTAGGGCGACTCCAGATACGGCGCCAGCGCGAGCTGGTAGTTGCCGCGCGGGAGCACCGACGAGAGCAGGGTCGACTGCGGGTAGTTGGTGATCTTGAGCGTGATGCCCGCCTGAAGGAGCTGCGCCTGGAGCAGCTCCTCGACCTGCCCCATGAGGGGGTTGTGGCTCGGACCGGCCAGGTTGATGACGAGCGGCAGGCCGTCCGCCCCGACCGCGCGGCCGTTGGCGTCGAGGTGGTCCCCGGCTTCGGCGAGCAGCTGATCGGCCTCGGCGACGTCCACGGTCGCGTAGCCGCCGTCGTTGCCCTGGCTGCCCGGCGCGGCCTCGAGGTAGAGGCGGTTCGAGGAGATCGGCGTGTTCGGCGACAGCAGGTCAATGGAGTCCGCCGCCAGCTGAACCCGGTCGACCGCCTTGGCGATCGCCTGGCGCAGCAGCTCCTCGCCCGTCACCGGATCACTCAGGTTGAACGCCAGCTGCCACAGCGTCGGCGAGACCCCGTCGGAGGGAACGAGGTCGCCGCTGGCGGCGACGGCCTGGTTGACCTCCGGGCCGGGCGTCACGGACGCGATGTCGACGCTGCGGTTCTCGAGCGCCTGGAGCATGGCGGCCTGGCCGTGCACCACCCGGAAGACGATGTGCGCGAGGTGGGCCGGCTGACCCCAGTAGTGCGGGTTGCGCGAGAGGACGAGCTCCTTGCCGGGCACGACCTTCGTGATCTCGAACGGTCCGCCCGAGACGACCTTGGTGGGGTCGAAGCCCTCGAACGCCTTCTCCCAGCCGTAGCGCTTGGCGACGTGCGCCGGGACGAGGTTGGCGAACAGCGCGTACCAGTCCGCGTAGGGCCTGGTGAAGACGACCGTGACGACCTTGCCCTTCGAGGAGCCGGTGATCGACTTGATGTCCTCGTAGCCCTGGAGCGGCTCGTTCGCGCCGAGCTGTGACCCGACGGCGAGCTGCTCGTGCCAGTCGTAGATGAAGTCGGCCGCCGTGATCGGCACGCCGTCGGACCAGCGGGCCCCCGGGTCGATCGTGTAGACGATGGTCTGGGGACTGACGCTCACGTCCTCGGCCGAGATCAGCAGGGTCGGCGCCGTGGTGGGCGTCGACGCCACCGGTTGGAGCGAGCTGTTCACGACGAACGGCTGCGGCCAGACCTGCTCCATCACCATCTGGGTGACGCTGTTGTCGCCGGACGGCGTGGCCGGGTTGAACTCCGTCGGGATCGCCGGCACCCCGACGGTGGCTGTACCGCCGTTCAGGAGCTCGACCGTGCCCTTCGGCGGCAGCGTCGTCGTGGTCGACGAGGCGCCGGCGGCGGTCCATCCTTCGGCGGCCCGGAGGCCCGGAACGCCGGCCCAGGCGGCGAGGAGGAGCGCGGCGAGGACGGGCGGGAGGAGCCGGAGGCGCCTCAGCCCCACCGCAGGCCGATGATCACCGTCGTGAAGGCGAACACGACGGCGCAGGTGACCGTGAGGCGGTCGAGGTTCTTCTCGGCGACGGTCGATCCTGCGGCGGCCGAGCCGACCGACGACCCGAACATGTCGGAGAGGCCGCCGCCACGACCCGAGTGGAGCAGGATCAGCACGATGAGCGCGAACGACGTGAGGACCTCGATGCCCACGATGATGTCGGTTAGCACGGGTTGACCTCCTCAAGCCGCTTGCGCACGCTCCGAGTGACGTCGCAGATTACCAGCTCACCCGCACCGGTCAGCCTCGGCAGTGGGTCAGCCCCGGGAGCCGGTCAGCCCCGGGAGCCGGCGCGGACGATGGCCACGAAGCGTTCTGCGTCGAGGCTCGCCCCGCCGACCAGGAGGCCGTCGACGTTGTCCTGCGCGAGCAGCTCGCCGGCCGTCTCCGGCGTCACCGAGCCCCCGTACTGGATCCGGGTCGCCGCGGCCGCGGCGCCGGCCAGCGCGGCGAGCTCGTCGCGGATCTCGCCGCACATCGCCTCGGCATCCTCCGGCGTCGCCGTCTCGCCGGTGCCGATCGCCCAGATCGGCTCGTAGGCGACGACCGCCGAGGCCACGACGTCCGCCGGGCGGGCGGAGAAGACCGAGGCGACCTGGGCGCGCACCCGCTCGACGGCCGAGCCGCCGACCCGCTCGTCGAGCGTCTCGCCGACGCAGACGATCGGGCGCATCTGGTGGCGGAGGATGGCGTCGACCTTCCGGCGCACGAGCTCGTCGGTCTCGCCGAAGTGCATGCGCCGCTCGGAGTGCCCGGCGATGACGAAGGAGACGTTGAGCTTGGCGAGCATCTCGGCGCTCACCTCGCCGGTGAACGCGCCCTTCTCCTCGTAGTGGCAGTTCTGCGCGCCGAGCGCCACGGGGACGTGGTCGGTCTCGACGGCCGTCTGCACCGTCCGAAGCGACGTGAACGACGGGTGGATGCTGACCTCCCGCCCCTCCGGCACGCCGCCGGCGCGCAGCAATGCGGCCAGCTCCTGGACGAGCTTCAACGCCTCGAAGTGGTTCTGGTGCATCTTCCAGTTGCCGCTGACGAGGATGCCCCGCTCTGCGCTCACCGTACCTCCCGGGGGCCGGGAGAGGGCTCTCCGCCGCGGGGCCAACGTGCGCGGCCGTCACGACTGGCGCCCGGCTCGCAGCGCCGCGAGCCCCGGCAGGTCACCCTGCTCCAGGAACTCGAGCGAGGCGCCGCCTCCCGTCGAGACGTGGTCGACGCGCCCGGCGAGGCCGAAGGCGTCGAGCGCCGCGGCGGAGTCGCCGCCGCCGACGACGGTGAACCCCGGGCACTCCGCCACCGCCTCGGCGACGGCGCGGGTCCCCTCGGTGAAGCGCGGGTCCTCGAAGACGCCCATCGGGCCGTTCCAGAACACCGTCTTCGCCGCGAGGATGCGTTCGCGGTAGCGGGCACGGGTCTCCGGGCCGATGTCGACGCCCTCCCAACCGTCGGGGATGTCGCGTCCGACCACCCGCGTGTCGCCCGAGGCCTCCTTCGCCGGCGAGCCGCCGAAGTTCAGCTCGCCGTCGGGCGAGAGCGCGACGACGTCCGTCGGCAGTAGCACCTCCGCCGGACCGTTGAGCAGCTCGGCACACTCGGCAACCTTGGAGGCGTCGAACAGCGACGAGCCGATCGAGTGGCCGAGGGCGGCGAGGAACGTGTAGCTCATCCCCCCGCCCACGATCACGGCGTCGACGCGGTGCCGCGAGGCTCCGGAGCACGCCGAGCTTGTCAGCGACCTTGGCACCGCCGACCACGGCGACGAAGGGGTGCTCGGGGTGGTCGAGCAGGCCGCCGAGGACCTCCACCTCGCGCGCCAGCAGGCGACCGGCGGCGGAGGGCAGGCGTTTCGGCGGCCCGACGATCGAGGCATGGGAGCGGTGCGCGGCGCCGAAGGCGTCGTCGACGTAGGCGTCCTGGCCGGCGACGAGGCGGTCGACGAACGCCTCCGAGTTCGCCTCCTCGCCCGGGTCGAAGCGGAGGTTGTCGAGCAGCTCGACGCCGGGCACGAGTTCGGCCAGGCGGGCGCGCACCGGGGCGAGGTCGTAGCGGGGGTCGGGCGCGCCCTTCGGCCGGCCGAGGTGGGTGCAGACCGTGACGTGGGCGCCGTGGTCGAGCAGCCACTGCAGGGTCGGGACGCTGGCGCGGATGCGGAAGTCGTCCGTGACGACCCGCGTGCCGTCCGGGCCGTCGGCGAGGGGGACGTTCAGGTCGGCCCGGACGAGGACCCGCTTGCCGTCGAGCGGGAGCAGGTCCTCGAGCACCGGGACACCGGTGCTCACGACGCTCCGACGATCGCGACCAGGTCCACGAGCCGGTTCGAGTAGCCCCACTCGTTGTCGTACCAGCCGAAGACCTTGACGAGCGTGGTGCCGTCGTCGAGCGGCATCGCCATCGTGAGCTCGGCGTCGAAGGTGCACGACGCCGGCGAGCCGACGATGTCGCTCGAGACGATCGGGTCCTCGGTGTAGACGAGGACCTCCGAGAGCGGCCCCGACGACGCCGCGTCGGCGAAGGCCCGGTTCACGCCGGCCACGTCGACCTCGGCGCCGACGATCGCGGTGAAGTCGGTGATCGAGCCGTCGGCGACCGGCACGCGTAGCGACGTGCCGTCGAGCCGCCCCTTCATCGCGGCGAGGACGAGCCCGGTGGCACGGGCCGCACCCGTGGTCGACGGGACGATGTTGATCGCGCCAGCCCTGGCGCGGCGCAGGTTGCTTGCGGGCGAAGTCGAGGATCTCCTGGTCGTTCGTGTAGGCGTGGACCGTCGTCATCAGGCCCTTGCGGATGCCGAAGGCGTCGTCGAGCACCTTGACCATCGGGACGAAGCAGTTCGTGGTGCACGAGGCGTTCGAGACGACGACGTGGGTCGCCGGGTCGAAGGTGTCGTCGTTCACCCCGACGACGAAGGTGGCGTCGGCGCCCTCCGACGGCGCCGAGATGACGACGCGCTTCGCGCCGGCCTCGACGTGGGCCGCGGCGGCCTCGCGTTTGGTGAAACGGCCGGTCGACTCGACGACGACGTCGACCCCGAGCTCCTTCCACGGCAGCGCCGTGGGGTCCCGCTCGGCGAGGACGGCGATCGCCTTGCCGTCGACCGAGATGCCCCGGTCGTCGACCACGACGGTGCCGCCGAAGCGCCCGTGCGTCGAGTCGTAGCGGAGGAGGTGGGCGTTGGCCTGCGGGCTGACGAGATCGTTCAGCGCCACGACCTCGATGTCAGCCGCCGAGGCGTGCAACGCGCGGAGGAAGTTCCGTCCGATCCGGCCGAAGCCGTTCACTGCCACCCGCACCGTCATCTCGTCACCCTCCGGCCTTCGTCGTCGCCGGCGCCCGAACGCGCGCGCCTGGCCGTCCCCTGCCTCACTGGCTCAATCTCACCGATCGCCCAAGGCCTGTGCAAGCGCTTACGCAACCGTCCTGCCCTGCTCGCGCCGGACGTGCCGATGACGGCGCGCCCGCGAAGCTAGCCGAGCGAGCCGGGACCGAGGAGTGCCGGAAGGACTCCGGTGAAGGACACCTCGTGATGCCCGTGATCCGGCGCGCCGCGGGGGCCCGGGGTCGCCGACGGCCGGGCAGCTCGCCGGTCGGGCCCGCCCGGCGCGGTGCCGACCGCGCCGCCGCCGGCGGCTGTGGCGCACCAACCGTCTCGGCTCGGGCATGATGCGGCGATGGAAACCCGGGAACGCGACATCCGGCCGTGGGGCGCCTACACCGTCCTCGAGGACGCGACGGACCACAAGGTGAAAGAGATCGTGGTCGACCCCGGCAGACGCTTCTCCTACCAGCGCCACGCCCGGCGCGCCGAGCACTGGTTCGTCGTGCGTGGCCGTGGCGTCGTGATGCTCGACGGCGAGGAGATCCCCGTCAGCCCGGGCTCGACCATCGACATTCCGATCGGCACCGCCCACCGCATGACCAACACCGGGGACGAGCCGGTGATGTTCGTCGAGGTGCAGACCGGGGACTACTTCGGCGAGGACAACATCGTCCGCCTGGAGGACGACTTCGGCCGGACCGCCTGAGACGCCGGGAGGCGGACTCGCTGCGCGCTCGGCCGGAGCGGCGCTTCGACGACCGGCATCGCGGCGGGCGATTCCACCGGCAGGTCGGCGCCGGTGAGGTCG
The DNA here is from genome assembly GCA_963765505.1 of uncultured Actinomycetota bacterium. Lineage (GTDB taxonomy): Bacteria > Actinomycetota > Acidimicrobiia > Acidimicrobiales > Bog-793 > DATKQY01. The sequence goes on along the minus strand of CAVXWO010000002.1, from coordinate 75,802 downwards.
AGGCCGGCCGTCACGGTGGTCCGCACCACGACGCAGGCGAGCCCCGCCGCCCGGACCGCGGGTGACGCCCGAGGCGCAGCGCCGCCACCTCCACGGCCGCCAGGCGCTCGACATCTCCGGCGTCGCCTTCCCGGCCACCTCGTCGCTGACGAGCTGAGCGACGACGATGCGGCGGACGCTAGCCGGGGCTGGCGGGCGCGAGCAGCGCCGTGAGGGCCTCGGCGAGCAGCGACTCGTCGTGGCCGAGCTCGGTGGCCGGCAGGCCGAGCGGCACGAGGACGACGCGCGCCGGGCCGGGCACGTCGCCGAGGGCGATGGCGGTCGTGTCGGCGAGGACGACATCGGGGGTGATGCCGTGGGCGGCGAGCGCGGCGACGTGGGCCGCGACGTCGAAGCCGGCGGTCTCGGGCACCTGCTCGCGCAGGTTGCAGACGTAGACGAGCCGGCCGGACGCCTCGGCGAGGGCCTCGGTGATCCCACGGGGGGCACACGCCGCCAGCACGCTCGTGAACAGGGACCCCGGCCCGAGCACCACCTGGTCGGCCCGGCGGATCGCCGCGACGGCCGCCGCAGGGGCGACGGCGTCGGGCGGGACGAGGGAGATCCGCGACACGCCGGCGGTCGCCATGATCCGCACCTGGCCCTCGAGCTCGGCGCCGGCGGCCTCGGCCCTCAGCACGACCGGCCCCGTCGTCGCCGGCACGATCGAGCCGACGGTCCCGAGGATGCGACAGGCCTCCTCGACCGCGGAGACGAAGTCCCCCGTCGTCGCCGCCAGCGCCGCGATCAAAAGGTTGCCGAACGCGTGCCCCTCGAGCTCGCCGCCGCCGAAGCGGTGCTCGAGGGAGCGCGACAGCGGCGTCGGCACGGGGACGAGCGCACCGATGCAGCGGCGCAGGTCGCCCGGAGCGGCGATGCCGAGCGCGTCGCGCAGCCGCCCGCTCGAGCCGCCGTCGTCGGCGACCGAGACGATGCCGGTGATCTCGCCGGCGTAGCGGCGGATCGCTCCGAGGCTGCGCGCCAGGCCGTGGCCGCCGCCGACGGCGACGACGCTCGGTCCCGACGCGCCGCCGGCGCGTCGGCTCACCGCTCGATGTCCCGGTGGTGCACCATCGGGCGGAAGCCGTGCTCCTCGATCCGCTTGGCGAGCTCCTCGGCCATCACGACCGAGCGGTGCCTGCCGCCGGTGCAGCCGATCGCAATCGACAGGTAGGACTTGCCCTCCACGCCGTAGGCGGGGAGGAGGAAGGCGAACAGGTCGTCGAGGCGCTCCAGGAACTCCTGCGCCTCCGGCCACGAGAGCACGTAGTCGCGCACGTCCTCGTCGAGCCCGGTGTGCTGGCGGAGCTCCTCCACCCAGTGCGGGTTCGGCAGGAACCGGCAGTCGAGCACCACGTCGACGTCGAGCGGCAGCCCGTGCTTGAAGCCGAAGGACACGACCGACGTCTCCATCGCGCCGGCCGCCTCGCTGCTGGCGAAGAGCTCGACCAGGCGGACGCGCAGCTCGTTGACGTTGAGCTCGCTGGTGTCGAGCACGACGTCGGCGTCGTCGCGCAGCTCGTCGAGCAGCGCGCGCTCGCGCTGGATCGCCGTCAGCACCCCGTCGGCGTCGAGCGGGTGGCGGCGCCTCGTCCCCTCGAAGCGCCGCACCAGCACCTCGTCGGAGGCGTCGAGGAAGAGGAGGCGCACGCGCGGCGCCCGTCGAGCGCAGCGCCGCCACGGCGGCCCCGAGCTCGCCAAGCGAGTCCGGGCCGGCCCGGCCCGCCACGAAGCAGAAGCGGTCGCGCTCGGAGCCGGGATCGGCGGCGAGCTCGGCGACCTTGCCGATGAGCGACGGCGGGAGGTTGTCGATGACGAACCAGCCGAGGTCGTCCAGGGTCGCCGCCGAGCTCGAGCGCCCGGCCCCGGACATCCCGGCGACGATCAGGTACTCGGCCATCGGCCTCCTCGCTCCTCCTCGGGTCGGTCGCCCGGAGGAATTCTCCCACCGCGCGGGCGGTGCTCGAAGCGCAGCACCAACAGGCGCGGGATCGCCCCTTCGAGCGCCGGGTCGACCGAGGTGGCGAGGAACTCGACGAGCGGCGCCGGCTCCTCCATCGACGTCAGCAGGAGGTCGTGCGCCGCGAGCGGGTTGACGTAGCGCGAGAGGGGCCGGTGGGCGAAGTCGATCCGCACCCCGGCGTCCACCTCCTCGGTGCTGACGCCCTCGGTGAGGTAGGGCCCGACGCGCCAGTAGCGTTCGCCGAGGATCCGGTCGTCGACGAAGCCGCTGCCGGGCCCGTGGTACAGGGGGTGGTTGAGCGAGGAGCAGGAAGCGCCCGCCGGGCTCGAGGACCCGGGCGACCTCGTCGAACACCGCGTCGGCGTCGTCGGGCGTGCTCGATCACCAGGCAGCAGACGACCGCGTCGAAGCTCGCGTCGGCGAAGGGCAGCCGCTCGCCCTCGGCCTGCAGGTAGCCCGGGCCGCCGCCCGCGGCGACGGCGTTCGCGACCTGCGCGCCCGACGGGTCGATCCCGGCGACCGCCGGCGGGTCGTCTGCCGACGCGACGAGGCGCCGGGCGACCTGGCCCTCGCCGCAGCCGATGTCGAGGACGCGGCGGCTGCCGGCGAGCTCGCGCTCGACGATCGGCAGGATCTCCGCCTCGTACTCGGGGTCCACGCCCCCGGTGAACGTCGCCTTCCACCACTCGGCCCGCTCGTCCCACGGATGGACCGGGGCGCGCCGGCGGGCGCCGGTCGTCGGCGCGTCGGCGCTCACGCCGAGACCGCCTGGCGCCGCGGCGCCTCCTGGTGCAGGTGGGCGTAGACGGCGTCGGCGACCCGGTCGGGCAGCCAGGGCAGCGCCCTCAGCTGCTCCAGGCTCGCCCCGCGGACGCCGCGCACCCCGCCGAGCTCGGCGACGCAGGCGCTCTCGGCGCGTCTTGCCGAGGCCGGGGATCCCGTCGAGGGCGCCCTTGGTCATCCGCTTCCCGCGCAGCTCGCGGTGGTAGGTGATGGCGAAGCGGTGCGCCTCGTCGCGGATCTGCTGGAGCAGGTAGAGCGCGGTCGAGTCCCTCGGGATCCGCACCGGGTCCGGCCGCCCGGGCAGGTAGACCTCCTCGAACTGCTTGGCGAGGGAGGCGACGGCGAGGTCGGTCGGTTAGGCCGAGCTCCTCGAGCACGCGAACGGCCACGCCGAGCTGGCCCTTCCCGCCGTCGAGGAGCAGGAGCTGGGGCGGGTAGGCGAAGCGGCTCGGCGCGCCCGGCCCTCCTGGTCGGCGGGGGGCGGCTTCGTCTCCTCCTCGAGCAGGCGCTTCAGCCGCCGCGTGAGCACCTCGTCCATCGCCGCGTAGTCGTCGTTGCCCTGCACGGCGCTGACCTTGAAGCGGCGGTAGTCGCTCCGCTTCGGCAGGCCGTCCTCCATCACGACCATCGAGCCGACGTAGTCGGCTCCCTGGAGGTGGCTCATGTCGTAGCACTCGATGCGCAGCGGCGGCTCTTCGAGGAAGAGCCGAGCGCTCCTGCAGCTCGTCGAGGGCCTTGGCGCGGCTCGTCAGGTCGCTCGAGCGCCGCATCCGGTGGCGCTGGAGCTGCTCGGCGGCGTTGCGCGCGCGCCATGTCGAGCAGGGCGCGCTTGCGCCCCCGCTGCGGGACGTGGATCGCGACCCTGCCCCCGCGCCGGTCGGCAAGCCACTCGCCGTAGCCGTCGGCGTCGTCGGGCAGCTCGGGGACGAGCACCTCGCTGCGGCAGCCCGATCGGGCTCGTCGGCGTACTGCTGCTCGAGGGCGCGCCCCACGAGCTCGGGGCTCGGTGAGCGGCTCGACCTTCTCGAGGACGAAGCCCTTGCGGCCGACCATGCGGCCGCGCCGCACGTGGAACACCTGGACGGCGGCCTCGAGCTCGCTCTCGGCGATCCCGACCACGTCGAACTCCTCGGGGCTCGCGACGACCATCTGCTGGCGCTCGATCGCCATGCGCACCGCGGCGAGGCGGTCCCGGAGCCGGGCCGCCCGCTCGAAGTCGAGCGCCGTCGGCGGCCTCGCGCATCTCGCGTTCGAGGCGCGCGATGACCGGCGTCGGTGTCGCCGTCCAGGAAGTCGATCAGCTCGCGCACGTAGCTCGCGGTAGGTCGCCTGGTCGACGTCGCCGATGCACGGGCCGCCACACTTTCGATGTGGTACAGCAGGCACGGCCGGCCGAGGCGCTCGTGCCGGCCGAACTTGCTGTCCGAGCAGGTGCGGATCGGGAAGGTGCGCAGCAACAGGTCGAGCGTCTCGCGGATCGCGTAGGCGTGGGCGTACGGACCGAAGTAGCGGACGCCCTTGCGCTTGGCGCCGCGCATCACCGTCGCCCGCGGCCACTCCTCGTCGAGGGTGACCGCCAGGTACGGGTAGCTCTTGTCGTCCATCGAGGCGCACGTTGAAGCGAGGCCGGTGCGCCTTGATCAGGTTGTACTCGAGCATGATCGCCTCGACGTCGTTGCGGACCTGGATCCACTCGACCGAGGCCGCGCGCTCGACCATCTGCTGGGTGCGCGGGTGCAGCTGGCGGGGGTCGCCGAAGTAGTTGGCCAGGCGCGGCGCGGAGCTACTGGGCCTTGCCCACGTAGATGATCCGCCCGTCCGCATCCCTGAACTGGTAGGAGCCGGGCGCGTCGGGTACCGCTTCTGGACGTTCGAGCACTAACGTTGAGGCTACGCCGGCCTGGTACCCCGGCGGACAGATCCGCCTCGTGGCCGACATACCCGCGGATGGGCGACCAGGCTGTCCCCGCCGGCCGTGCAGCGAGGCGTCATATACCGAGGTGCCTCAATGTTCCGCCTCCAGACGCCCCTACCGGACCGCTACACGTCGGCGACGCCCGAAGAGCTCGTGGCGTGGATCTCGGCCGCCAAGGCCACGCTCGGCGAGCGGCTCGTGATCCTCGGCCACCACTACCAGCGCGACGAGGTGATGCGCTGGGCCGACGCGCGGGGCGACTCGTTCGGCCTGGCGCGCTTCGCCGCCGACCAGCGCGAGGCCGAGTACATCGTGTTCTGCGGCGTGCACTTCATGGCCGAGTCCGCCGACGTCCTCACCGCCGACCACCAGCAGGTGATCCTCCCCGACCTGAACGCCGGCTGCTCGATGGCGGACATGGCCGACCTCGACAGGTCGAGGACGGCCTGGGAGGAGCTCGCCGAGGTCGTCGACATCACCTCGGTGGTCCCGATCACCTACATGAACTCCTCCGCGGCGCTGAAGGCCTTCGTCGGCCGCCACGGCGGCGCCGTCTGCACCTCGTCGAACGCCCGCGCCGTGCTGACCTGGGCCCTCGGCCTCGACGAGGCGGCCCTCGACGACGCCAGGCGCACCGGCCTGCCACCCCGCACCGATCGCACGGTGCTCTTCTTCCCCGACCAGCACCTCGGCCGGAACACCGCCTTCCAGCTCGGCTACGCCGCCGAGGACATGCGTGTGTGGAACCCGCGGCGGGACCTCGGCGGGCTGGAGGACGCCGAGGCGAAGGAGGCGACCTTCCTGCTCTGGAAGGGCCACTGCTCGGTCCACCAGCGCTTCCGCACCGAGCACGTCGCCGACTTCCGCCGCAAGCACCCCGGCGGCGTGGTGCTCGTCCACCCCGAGTGCGCCCACGAGGTCGTCGAGCTCGCCGACGAGGTCGGCTCCACCGACGCGATCATCCGCTACGTCGACGCCGCGCCGGCAGGCACCGCGATCGGCATCGCGACCGAGATCCACCTCGTCCATCGGCTGGCGAACGAGCACCCGCACCTCGAGATCAGCTCGCTCGACCCGCTCGTCTGCCCCTGCTCGACGATGTTCCGCATCGACGCACCCCACCTGGCGTGGGTGCTCGAGGGCCTCGTGGCCGGCGAGGTCAAGAACCGCGTCGTCGTCGACCCCGAGACGGCCGAGGGGGCCAGGATCGCCCTCGAGCGCATGCTCGCGATCACCTGAGGCGGTCGGCACCTGAGGCGTTCGGCACCTGGAGGCCCCCGCCCCCGCCCCCTACCCCTGGGACCAGATGGGGACGAGCCGCCAGGCCGCGCGCAGCTCGCCGTTGAGCTGGCGTGCGCGCGGCTCCTGCGCGGCGAGCAGCCTCCAGAACCGCGCGGAGTGGTTCATCTCCACGCGGTGGCACAGCTCGTGGAGGAGCACGTAGCGGACCAGCTCGGGCGGGAGGAACAGCAGGCTGCGGTTGAGGCTCACCCGCCCCGCCGCCGAGCAGCTCGCCCACCGGGTCCGCTGGCCGCGCACGCTGACGCCGGTCACGGCGAGGCCCCGCTCGGCGGCGAGCTGCCCCAGCCACGGCTCGAGACCCGCTCGCGCCTTTCGCGTCAGCCAGCGCCGCAGGGCGTCCGACACCGCCGCTTCGTCCTCTTCCGCGGTGCTCACCCGGAGCACGCCGGGCGGCCGCTCGCGCACCGCGGGACGCGCCGTGCGCCCTTGCAGGTACTCGACGGACCACCGCTCCCTGATGGCGCCGAGGTCGATCCGCTCCGGCAGCACCGGGGCGGCGCGCGATCGCGGCGAGGTGCTCCCGGTCGGCGGCGACCCGCTCCTCGGCCCGGCGGATCCAGTCCAGCCGGCTCTCGACCAGCTCGGGGATCCTGGCCCGGTTGAAGCGCCGCGGGACCACCACGGTCAGCCCGTGCTCGGGCGAGACGGTGAGGCGTGCGTATTTCGCCCGGGCGCTCGTGCGCACGGAGTAGGCCAGCTCGGTCACGTGACGCCTGCCATGGGTACCTTCTAGCAGGAAGCGCCCGCCGGGCCAACGACCGTCCCTCGACGCTGGCGGTTCCCGCCGTCTCCCCGAGGCCGGCCCCCTCGGGCGCGTCGCCCGGGAGCTCGCTCGTCGGCGACGGAGGAGCGGGACCCGTCCGTCCGTCGCCCGGTCACGCCCCCGGCGGCGGGACGGAGATGACGGTGACGAGCGGGCCGTCCTCGTCGAGGTCGATCCGCGAGAAGGCGCTGCCGGGGAGGGGACGGAAGACCTCCCGGCTCGTCACGTCGGCCCGGTAGGCGGACGCGGGCGAAACCCACACCGGGACGGCGCCGAGCGTGCCGAGGGCCTCGTGGTGGTTGTGGCCGCAGAGGACCAGTCGGACGTCCGAGCCGGCGATCGCGTCCGCGAGGCGTTCCGGCTGGCGCAGCCGGACGCGGGCCATCGGCTCGATCGGCGTCGTGATCGGCGGATGGTGCAGCGCGAGCACGGTGCCGTCAGGCGCGGGCGTCGCCAGCGTGGCCCGGAGGAAGTCGAGCGTCTCGTCGTCCAGCGCTCCGAAGTCCTCGCCCGGCACGGTGGAGTCGAGCGCGACCACGCGAAGACCGCGGCACCAGTGCACCTGGTTGATCGGTGCCGCGGCGCCGTCCTGGCGGAGCAGGTGGTGGCGGAACGCGTCCCGGGCGTCGTGGTTGCCGGGCAGGCAGACCACGGCCGCGTCGCGAGCCGACGCCTCGGCGTCGAGGATCCCGGCGAGGTCCTCGTAGCAGGCAGGGTCCCCGGTGTCGGCGAGATCGCCGGTGAGCACGAGCACGTCCGGGCTGATCCCCGCCTCGGCGAGCAGTGCGAGGCCGGCGACGAGATTGTCACGGGGGCGCACGCCGGGCGAGAGCGTCCCGTCGGTGGTCAGGTGGACGTCGGAGAACTGGACCAGCAGGTACCGAGCCAATCAGGGCGCCTTTCCGGGGGGTCGCCTCCGAGCTAAGCCGAACGGCCCGGCGGCGACAAGGCCCGAGGGTCGAGGTCACGCGCCGGCGGCGCTTGCCAGAGCTCGGGTCGCCGGAGGGAACGCTGAGGATCGCCTCCACGTCGCTCCGGAGGTCCTTGAGCGCCAGCCAGAGCAGGGCAACGCAGAGGAAACCGAGCCGGTTGGTCAAGAGCGGGCCGGGAGCCCCGTCGTCACGGTCCTGCCGGAGCCTCCCGTGAACGGCGTCGGCGAGGAGGGCCAGACCCGGACGTCGAGGACGCTCGGGTTCGTGAAACTGGCGAGCGCGCCGGATCCGGAGGCGTCGCCACACGCCTCCGGAACCGCCCGACCCCGTGGCGACCGTGGGAAGGGCCGCGCCGGAGAGCGGGCGGTCGACGCGACGTAGCCGTCCGGCTACCTGCCCGTGACGTGCACCGCGACGGCCGGGGTCATCACGCCGAGCCGGTCGAGGAGCGCGCGGCCCTCCACCTCGAGCGCCTCGGGGCCCGCGCCGCCGACCGAGCCACCGAGCGCCGCGAGGTGGAGGAGGGTGAGGGCGACCTCGTAGTCGGCGCCGCGCGCCCGTCCGGCCGAGAGGCTCTGCTCGAGCGCCTGCAGCGCCGCCACCGGGCGGCCGAGCCGCGCCAGCGCCGACCCCCGGACCCGCTGCAGGATCGGGAGCTGTGCCGACTGGCCGCCGAGCGCCCGGGAGTGCTCCAGCGCCGTGTCGGCGATGCTCAGCGCCGCTTCGGCGTCGCCGGCGAGGAGCAGGCACTCGGCGAGACGGGCACGCGCCTCGAGCTCCTCAGCACGCGCCCCGATCGCCTGGAGCTCGCAGAGCGCCTCCTCGAAGAGCCGCATGGCTTCGAGGTGAAGCCCCTTCTCGCAGCGGATCCTGGCGAGATTGCAGGTGGCGAACGCCACCCCGGACCGGTACCCGGCGGCTCGCCAGACGCGCAGCGCCTCCGCGAAGAGCTCCTCCGCCTCGTCGAGGCGTCCCTGGTTCAGCGCGATCTCAGCGATGTTGTTGGCACAGAATGCGGCCATGAAATCGTTGCCGGTCCGCTGCACGGTCGAGCGCGCGCTCCTGTAGTAGTCGAGGGCGTCCGACCACCCTCCTTTCCAGTAGGCGATGCCTCCCAACATGTTGAGGACGCTCGCCTGGCTCGGCAGGTCGCCGATCTCCTCGTAGAGCGCGAGCGAGCGCGTGAGGTTCGTCGGCTCGTCGAGGTGTCCGAGGTCCATCTGTGCCCAGTCGAGGATCCGAAGGGCGTGCGCGAGCGCGTCCTTCTCGCCGGCGGCCTCCGCCTCGGCGACGGCACGCCGGCACCAGGCGATCGCCGTGGCGTGACGGCCCTGCTCCTGGCAGAAGCGGGCGTACCAGACGAGCAGCTGCGCGCGCTGGCGGCGCGCGCCCGCCGAGTCGGCGCCGTCCAACCGGCCGAGGGCGCGCGTGATCCACGAGAGCGAGTTGGCGTAGCGGTCGAGCATCCCCTGCACGCGGGCGAGCTTCAGCATCAGGCGAGCCTGCGCAACGGCGTCGTCGCGGACCGCTCGCCGAGCTGTCCGAAACGCCGTCTTGGCCGGCGCGAACATGCCGAGGCGCCAACGCGCGTCGCCGAGCGCCTCGGTCACCTCGATGAGCTCCGGCGGCCTGACCTCCAGGTGGCGCGCCGCCTCGAGCGCCCGTTCGTAGTGCTCGATCGCCTCGGCGTCCGCCCAGACCGCCTCGGACCGGTGCCCTGCCGCGACCGCGAAGCTCCACGCCTCCTCGTAGCGCTGGGCGCAGAGGTAGTGGAGGGAGAGGAGCGCCGCGTGCTCCTCGAGGGCGCCCGGCGACTGCCCGACGATGGCGTCGGCGACCCGGGCGTGCAGCTCGCGCCGCACCCGGTAGCTGAGGCCGCCGTAGGCGGCGTCGCGGACGAGCGCGTGCTCGAAGCTCACGCGCCCGTCCGAGCGCCTGAGGAAGCCCGCCAGCCGGGCCCACCGCTCGTCGTCTCCCGGTGAGACCTCGTCGAGGACGAAGCCGAGGTGCTCTGCCGGGAAGGAGCGACCGAGCACCGAGCAGCGCCGGAGGACGGCCCGGTCGCTCGCCGCCAAGCGGTCCATCCTCGTCGCGATCAGCGCCTCGACCGAGTCGGGCAGCGTCTCGACGTGTCCCGCCGCCGGCCGGGAAGCCACGAGCTCCCTGAGGAAGAGGGGGTTGCCCCCCGCACGCTCGGCAAGGGCGGCGGCGAGGTGGGGCGCGAGCGGAGCGTCGCGCGTCGTCGCGTGGAGGAGCTCGACGGCGTCGTGGGGATCGAGTGGCGCGAGGCGGAGACGGCACCCGAGCTCCTCGGCGAGGGAGAAGCCGCCGTCGTGGTCGTTCCTCGTGACGCAGACGAGCCAAGGACGCCGAGGCGCGTCCTCGCCGAGTCGGCCGAGGAGCTCGACGGACCCCTCATCCATCCATTGGACGTCCTCGAACACGATCAGCGCCGGCCCGCTGAGTGCCCGCTTGCACAGCTCCGCGGTCACCTCGACGAGCCGGCTCCGGCGGAAGCGCTCCTCGAGCTGTGCCGACTCGGGCGTGTCGGGAACCGCCGCCCCGACAACCGCGCCGATCAGCGGGGCCCAGCAGGAGAGATCCGGCGCGATCGCCCCCAACGCGGCCGCCAGCGCCGACGCCGAGCGGCGGGCGGTCGCGCCGGCGGGGATCGCCAGCAGCTCGCGGAGGAGCCGGCCGAACGCGAGGTAGGGGATGGCCGACTCGTAGCTGTCGCAGCTCACCTGCAGGCGGCGGAGGCCCTCGGCGTTGCGCCAGAGCTCGGCCACCAGCCTGGACTTGCCGACGCCCGGATCGCCCGAGAGCTCGACCACTCCCCCACGGCCGGCGAGCGCCGAGTCGACCAGGCCGGACAGGACCTCGAGCTCGTGGCGGCGACCGAACAACGCCGTCTCCCGCCCCGCCGCCGGCCGCCGCAACGGCGCGCGCAGCGCGCCGACGCTCCGGGCGATCACGGGCTTGGCCTTGCCCTTCACGTGGAACGGCTCGAGCTCGCGCGACTCGAACGCGGCCCGGGACCGCTCCAAGGTGTCCGGCGTCGTGAGGATCTGACCGGGCTGCGCCCGTGCCATGAGGCGGGCCGCCAGGTTCACCGTGTCGCCCATCACGGTGAACGTCCGGCGGTAGGGCGGCCCGATGTCGCCGACGAAGGCCGGTCCCCGGGTCGCCCCGATGCGGAGGGGGATCCGCCGCGCGCCGTCGGCCACCTCGCGCAGCGCCCGCAGCATCCTGCCGTCGTCGTCGCCCGACGTCGTCGGCGCGCCCGCCGTCAGGATCACCTTGCCCCCGTCGCGATCGATGTCGGTCCCGAGGAAGGCCACGCCGTGGGCCGTGGCGGCTCGCTGCACGTCCGAGACGAACGCGTCGAGCTCCGCCGCGGCGCGCCCCGCCCCGACGCGGGCGATCAGCTCGTCCGTCCCGCCGAACCTGATGAAGGCCACGGTCACCGAGCGGTGTTCGGGCTCACCCAGGGCTCCGAGCAGATGCTGGCGCAGCGATTCGGGCACGCCGCCCGTGAGGTCGACCTCCCGTCGCGGCCGCGGGCCCGATTCGTCAAGGTTCGGCCCCTCGGCGGGAGCTCGCCGCAAGAGGCACCCCGCGCCGCGCGGCGCGCCGAGAACACCGGGGCGTAGCGCTCGCGCCGTGCCCGGGCTGACCACGATCTCACCCGCCGCGGCGGCGGACTCCATCTCGACGGTGGCGGTCGCCCCCGGCCCGGTGACCACCAGCTCGCGGTGGCCTGCGCCGACGAGGAAGAAGTCGAACGCACCGCTGTGCACCCCGACAGACATCCGGAGCGTCGCAGTCGTCCCGAGGAGCGGCGTCCTGCCGAGCTCGCGAAGCGCCCCCCGCATCCCGATCGCGGCGCTGCGCCGCTCGCTGCTCGTGGCCGAGGAACGAGAAGAACAGCAAGAGCGCGTCCCCGCCGAACTTCAGGAGGGATCCGCCGTTCTCGTAGGCAACGACGAGGAGCCTGGTGAAACACGTGTTGATCGCGTCGGCAAGCAGCTCCGCGCCGATCGTGCCGTTGCGGTTCAGCTGTTCCGCGAGCCGGGTGAACCCGCTGATGTCGATGTGGACCATGGAGCCGGTGATCGCTTGGTGCCGCTGCTGCGGCGCATCGGCGAGCCAGTCGACGACGAGCCGGGGAAGATACGGCACCAGGAGGTCGTAGGTGTCGGCCGAGCGTGATGCTTCCGATGGCTCTACGAGTGGCGACGCCATGATCGCTCGACCCCCCGCCCCGCAGTCACGGCACAATCATGAACATTTGCCTCGTGAACTGCGAGTGTAGAAGGATTGCCGGCCAGGAACGCAACGAAGTCGCCGACGCGAGGGGGCCAGATGTTCGAGAGGGTGCTGGTGGGCGCCGACGATTCGGCGACAGCGCGCCGAGCCGTCGAGACGGCCGTCGAGCTCGCCCAAAAGCTCGGGTCCAAGCTCCATATCGTCACCGCCTACAAGCCGGAGCCGGTCCGCACCGGCCCGCTTCCCGCCGAGTTCGAGCACGCTGCGCCCACGCACCCGGCCGATGCGCTCCTCGAAGAGCTCGGCGCGATGGCGCGCAAGGCCGGCGTCGAGGCGGAGTTCCACGCAGCGACCGGCGAGCCCGCCGAGGCCGTCGTCCGCGTGGCGAGCCGGATCGGCGCCGACCTGATCGTCGTCGGCAACAAGGGCATGCGCGGCGCGAAGCGGGTGCTCGGGAGCGTGCCGAACTCGATCGCCCACCACGCCCCGTGCGCGGTGCTCATCGTCGACACCACCCAGGCCAGCTAGCCCGGCTACGCGGCTGGCCGTTCCGTCCGAGCGGCGGGCTGCACCGCTTCCACCCCTCACGGCGGGGCGAGCGCGCCTCGATGCGGCTCGTCACCGCACCGTGACACCTGGTCGGCGACAGGTCGCGGCGGGCTTCCTCCCGATCTGACGCCGCGCCCGCACGCGCCCGTGCCGGGACCCCGGCTCCTCGAGCGCGAGCGTCCGTGACCGCCGACCACGCGAAGGTCCCCGCCCTGCCGGTTGCGGCGGCAGGGCGGGGACCTTCGGGTCGGTACCGGCTGGGCGAGAGCCGGTCTTCCCGCCGGCGCCGAGGTGCCCGGGGAGCGGCGAGCCGTGCCCGCCTGTCCCCGGTCACCGCTGCGCCGGCGAAGCCTCCGTCGGGTGTCCGGGTGTCAGCTCGTCACTACCCCCATCCGGCGAGCAGCCACGACCACGGGTCCTGCTGGCGGTGCGCCGGGCGGGCGGCGACGGTCACGGTCGTGGAGGCGGTCGACGACGTGCCCGAGGGACCGTCGGCGGTGAGGACGAAGGTGTAGGTCTCGGCCGAGGACGTGGCGTTGGGCGGGACGAGCGCCCAGGCGGAGCCGTCGGTGCAGCTCACGAGCTGGTTGAAGCGCAGCCCCGCCGAGCTGACCGTGCAGCTCGACGCGCCGGCGGCCCGGGAGCGCAAGGAGACCATGCCGCCGGTGACGTCCAGCGACTGCGGCGAGGCGGTGATGCTCACTGGCGGCGCCGGCACGACCAGCGAGAGCGTGCGCGTCGCCCGGCTCGTCCCGGCGATGCTCCCCGCCGTGAACGTCAAGGTGTCGGTGGCGGCGGTGCCTCCGGTGGTGGTGTCCGCCGGCAGCGTCACCGTGGCGGTGCCGGTCGAGTCCAGGCACAGCACGGACGAGGCGGGCGTGTCCGCGTAGGGGCCGGTCGTGGCGGTGCTGTCCCGGTACGGAAGCGAGATCGTCGCGCTGACCGAGCAGCGGGTGGCCTCGGCGATCGCATCGTCCAACCTGACGGCCCCGGAGGCGGGGGTCTCGGTGGTGGAGACCGAGAGGAGCGGGGTCGGGCTCGGGGAGGCGCTCGCCTGCGCTACGCCGGACGCGGTGCCGCCGAGCGCCAAAGCGGCGGCAAGGACCCCGGCGACGCGTGCGCCACGCACGGGCGTTCGGCATATCGACTGTGGTCGACTCTCATCGTTGGAGCTCCGGCTCACGGCAACATCTCCAGCTCGTCGGATGTGCTCAGACCCGTCGAAAGCGGCATCACGCAGCACTGTCAGGGATGAACCGAGCATGCCGGACTTCCGCCGGGCTTGCCTCGCCCATCGACGTGTTTCTCGTCATGCAGATGGTGGAAGTGTGAACTGGTGCTCTGTGTGAATCGTTTAGCGACTCCCCTATCATCCCAGTTCATAGCCGTTTACTGCACCCGATTTGCTTCACCATCAGGTAGTAGGTGCCCTAAGCCGATCCGTCCATCGGAGCGATCCTCACATCGAATCTTGAGGGCACCGTTGATTGGAGCAAATCAGGAACATTGTGCTCGGCACCATTGCCTTGCCGGACCCTCGTCCAGCTTCCTACATGCTCGATGTCGACCGCGCGGCGCCGGAGAGAATTCATGCCGACCACATTGCGTGGGTGAGCGAACGCCGAACGCGAGTGTCTGGGCTCGCCGAGCGCGGCGGCAGCGGCCCTCCGGGGCAGCCGGCGGCCAGCGGCGTCGGCCAGGAGCCTTGCGTCGGAGCCGGGCCGGCGCGCAGGCCCGTGACGCACGAGCCGCCGGCCGACACGGCACCGGACGGGTGTCGTGGGGCGACCGGACAGCTCCGGCGAGCGCACAGCGCCATCAGCCGACCGGCGCGCGGGCGCCACCCCGGGAGAGCCGCTGGGTGGCGGCCGGGCGCCTTCCCGGGCACCGAGCTCCTGGCACCGAGGGGTGCCCGGACGCGCTCGACCCCGCCTGAGGCAGCAGGCGGGGTCGAGCGGTCCTGTGGGGCTGATGCAGCAACCCGGAGCTCGAGCGCTCCGGGTTGCCACTGCCGGCGTGCGGTCCGGCACCGGGGGGCGCCAGGCGCCCGTCAGGTCAGGCTGCGACGCGCTGGGGGTCCTCGGCCATCGTGCGCCGGGTCTCGGCGGCGATCACCTTGGCGGTCTCTGCGGAGACGCTCGACCCGCCGAGCTCTCCGCGGAGGTGCTTGCGGTGCTCAAGCACTGAGGCGATAACCAGCGAGCCGGCGATCACCCCGGTGATCACGAGTGCGACTGGGATCCAGAGCCATGCGAGTGTCAACATTGCGTTTGGGCTGCGCCGTCCGTCCGTCGTGCTCGGCGCTTCCCGTCCTCCTTCGCTGACAACTCTGCCCACCAGCGAGTTAAGCGAAGGTAAGGCGACCCCCACGGCGCCGCCAAGGTTCGGTCATATCCGGCTCCGGGGGCCGGGACCGGGGCCCGAAACGCCGCGCAGGGCGGCCCGGTGCAGGCGTTCGCCCAGCTCAGGGGGTCGAGTCAGCCGACAGCCCGGTCTGGCGCTCGCTCAGGTCCCACAGCAGGCCGGCGGCCACCGGGTCCTGTGCCGCCGCGCTCGGCACCTTGCGGCGCTGGTCGACGAAGTAGCCGCCCTGCTCGCCGGCGACCTCCGGGGAGTCGGCCAGCCAGACGAGGGTGCGGGCGCCCTTCTCGGGGCTGCGGGACAGCGGTCGAAGCAGGGTCATCGCGGCGCGCATCACGCGGCCGTTGTTGCGGTTGAAGCCGGTGGCGACGAAGCCCGGGTGGAAGCAGTTGGCCGTCACGCCGCTCCCCTCGAGCCGGCGGCCGAGCTCGGCGGTGAAGAGGATGTTGGCGAGCTTGGTCTCGCCGTAGCGGCGCATCCCGCGGTAGGAGCGCTCGGCGTTCACGTCGCCGAAGGGAAGCTGCGCGCCCTGGTGGGCCATCGACGACGTGGTGACGACCCGGGCGGGCGCACTCGCCCGCAGCCGCTCCAGCAGCAGGTTTGTGAGGAGGAACGGTGCGAGGTGGTTCACCGCCCAGGTGAGCTCGATGCCGTCAACGCTCAGCTGGCGGGACCGGTAGACGGCGCCGGCATTGTTGACGAGCACGTCGAGGGCGTCGTAGCGCTCGAGCACCTCGCCCGCGAGCCGGCGGACGGACTCCTCGGACGAGAGGTCGGCGAAGAGCACGTCGACGCCGGCGTCGGCCCGGGCCGATCCGCGGATGCCGCGTGAGCGCCTGCTCGGCGCGCTCGGGGCTCCGGGCGACGATCGACAGCTGGGCCCCCCGTGCGGCGAGCGCCTCGGCGGCGGCGAGCCCGATCCCACCGGTCGCCCCCGTGAGCAGGACGCGCTTGCCCGCGACGCCCGACCACTCCTGCGCCATCTCCTGGGTCTCCTCGTCGATGTCGCCACCCCTGCCCGTGGTGACGGTAGCGGCCGGGGGACCGCGGCGCTGCCCGGCGCGCCGCGCCTCAGCGGACGAGGCGCGCGCCGCGCCTCAGCGGGCGAGCAGTGGGCGCAGGAACTGGCCCGTGTAGCTGGCCTTCACCTTGGCGACCTTCTCCGGCGCCCCCTCGGCGACGACCCTTCCCCCGCCGTTGCCGCCCTCCGGCCCGAGGTCGATCACCCAGTCGGCCGACTTGATGACGTCGAGGTTGTGCTCGATCACCACCACCGTGTTGCCCTGGTCGACCAGGCGCTGCAGCACGCCGAGCAGCTTGCGCACGTCCTCGAAGTGCAGGCCCGTCGTCGGCTCGTCGAGGATGTAGAGCGTCCTCCCGGTGGACCGCTTGGACAGCTCCGAGGCGAGCTTCACCCGCTGGGCCTCGCCGCCCGACAGCGTCGGCGCGGGCTGGCCCAGGCGCACGTAGCCGAGCCCGACGTCGACCAGCGTCCGGAGGTGCCGGGCGATCACCGGCTGGGCCGCGAAGAGCTCCAGCGCCTCCTCGGTGGAGAGCTCCAGCACCTCGGCGATGGTGCGGCCCCGCCACTGGATCTCCAGCGTGTCCCGGTTGTAGCGGGCGCCCTTGCACACCTCGCACGGCACGTAGACGTCCGGGAGGAAGTGCATCTCGATCTTGATGGTGCCGTCGCCCGCGCAGGACTCGCACCGGCCGCCCGGGACGTTGAACGAGAAGCGACCCGGCTGGTAGCCGCGCAGCTTCGCCTCCTGGGTCTGGCTGAAGAGCTTGCGGACGTGGTCGAAGACCCCCGTGTAGGTCGCCGGGTTCGAGCGCGGCGTCCGGCCGATCGGCGACTGGTCGATGTCGATCACCTTGTCGAGGAGCTCGACGCCCTCGACGGTGCGGTGCCTGCCCGGGACGGTGCGCGAGTGGTAGATCCGCTGCGCGAGCGCCCGGTGGAGGATGTCGTTGACGAGCGTCGACTTGCCCGAGCCGGAGACGCCCGTCACGGCGACGAAGCTGCCGAGCGGGAAGGCGACGTCGACGTCCTTCAGGTTGTGCTCGCGCGCGCCGCGCACGACGATCTCGCCGCCGTCGGGCTTGCGCCGCTTCGTCGGCACCTCGATCGCGAGCTTGCCCGACAGGTAGTGGCCGGTGATCGACTCCTCGGCCTTCAAGAGCCCTTCCACGTCGCCCGAGAAGACGATCTCCCCGCCGTGCTCGCCCGCGCCCGGACCGATGTCGACGACGTGGTCGGCGACCCGGATCGTCTCCTCGTCGTGCTCGACGACGATGACGGTGTTGCCGAGGTCGCGCAGGCGCTCGAGCGTCTCGATGAGCCGACGGTTGTCCCGCTGGTGCAGGCCGATCGAGGGCTCGTCGAGCACGTAGAGCACCCCGACCAGGCCGCTGCCGATCTGGCTCGCCAGGCGGATCCGCTGCGCCTCCCCACCGGCGAGGGTGCCCGCGGAGCGGTCGAGGGTCAGGTAGTCGAGCCCGACGTCGACGAGGAACTGCAACCGGGCCCGGATCTCCTTCAGCACGCGCTCGCCGATCAGCGCCTCGCGCGAGGACAGCTGCAGCGAGTCGAGGATCTCCGACGCCCGACCGATCGGCTCGGCTGCCAGCTCGGCGATGTTCCTGGCGTCGATCGTCACCGCCAACGATTCCGGGCGCAGTCGCGCTCCGCCGCAGGTGGCGCAGGGCACCTCGCGCATGTAGCCCTCGATCTGCTCGCGCTGGAAGTCCGACTCCGCCTCCGAGTGGCGGCGCTGCAGCCACGGGATGACGCCCTCGTAGCCGGTGTCGTAGGAGCGGGGGGTGCCGTAGCGGTTGCGGTAGGAGATGTGGACGCGCTTCGCGCCGGCGCCGTAGAGCAGGATCTTCCGGTTCGCCTTGCTCAGCTTCGACCACGGTGTGTCCATCGAGAAGCTGAAGGCGCCGGCCACGGCGTGCAGCACCCGCGAGAAGTACTCGGTGCGCGCCCCGGCCCATGGGGCGATGGCGCCGTGGGACAAGTCGAGGTCGGGGTTCGGCACGACCAGCTCGGGGTCGACCTCGAAGCGGGTGCCGAGCCCGACGCACGCCGGGCACGCGCCGTAGGGCGAGTTGAACGAGAAGCTCCGGGGCGCGAGCTCCTCGAAGGAGAGGCCGTCGTAGACGCAGGCGAGGTGCTGGGAGAAGGTCAGGATCTCCTCGGCATCGACGAGCTGGATCTCCGCCATGCCCTCGCCGAGGCGGAGCGCCGTCTCGATCGAGTCAGTCAGCCGGCGCTCGATCCCGTCCCGCCGCACCAGCCGGTCGACGACCACCTCGATGGTGTGCTGCTCGTAGCGGGCGAGCGCGATCTCTTCGCGCTCGGCGAGCTCGTGCACCGTGCCGTCGACCCGTACGCGGGCGAAGCCCTGCTTCGCCAGGTCCTCGAGCAGGGCGTCGTACTCCCCCTTCCGGCCACGCACGACCGGGGCGAGGACGTGGAAGCGCGTCCCCTCGGCCAGGTCCATCACGCGGTCGACGATCTGCTGGGGGCTCTGGCGCGTGACCGGGCGCCCGCACTTCGGGCAGTGGGGCTGGCCGATGCGCGCGAAGAGCAGCCGGAGGTAGTCGTAGACCTCCGTGATGGTGCCGACGGTCGAGCGGGGGTTGCGCGAGGCGGACTTCTGGTCGATCGAGATCGCCGGCGAGAGCCCCTCGATGAAGTCGACGTCGGGCTTGTCCATCTGGCCGAGGAACTGGCGGGCGTAGGAGGAGAGCGACTCGACGTAGCGCCGCTGGCCCTCGGCGTAGATGGTGTCGAAAGCGAGCGAGGACTTGCCCGACCCGGACAGCCCGGTGAACACGATCAAGCGGTCCCGCGGCAGCTCGAGCGAGACGTTCTTGAGGTTGTGCTCGCCGCGCCGCGGATGACGAGAGTTTCGTGCACTGTCCGAGCGTACCGACCTCTCAGCCGACTTCCCGTAGCTCGCGACGGAGCCTGCGGACCTCGTCCCGGAGCCGGGCGGCGTACTCGAAGCGCAGCTCCGCGCTGGCCTGGCGCATCTCGGCCTCCAAGGTGTCGATGAGACGGCCGAGCTCCTCCGTGGGCAGCTCGGCCGGGTGCTCGGGCAGCGGTGCGCCGGCCCGCTCGGCGGCGCGCCGGCCTGAGCGGCGCGACCGGTCCGAACGCCCGCGGTGCCCACCGGGCAGCGGGGCACCGACCGGCTCCAGCAGCTCGGCCGTGCCCGCCGCAGAGCGGAACTGCGCGACGAGGTCGGTCACGGCCTTGCGGATCGTCTGGGGGTCGATCCCGTGCTCGACGTTGTAAGCCCGCTGGAGGGTGCGCCGCCGCTCGGTCTCGCCCATCGCCTGGCGCATGGAGTCCGTGAGCACGTCGGCGTAGAGCACGACCCGCCCCGAGACGTTGCGTGCCGCGCGCCCCATCGTCTGGATGAGCGACGTCGCCGAGCGGAGGAAACCCTCCTTGTCGGCGTCGAGGATCGCGACGAGGGAGACCTCGGGCAGGTCGAGCCCCTCGCGGAGCAGGTTGATCCCGACCAGCACGTCGAACTCCCCGAGGCGGAGGTCGCGCGACGATCTCGATCCGCTCCAGCGTCTCGACGTTGGAGTGCAGGTAGCGGACGCGCAGCCCCGACTCGAGGAGGTAGTCGGTCAGGTCCTCGGCCATCTTCTTCGTGAGGGTCGTGACGAGGACGCGCGCTCGCCGCGTTGGACCACCGCGTCGATCTCGGCGATCAGGTCGTCGATCTGGCGCTTCGTCGGCTTCACGACGACCTCGGGGTCGACGAGGCCCGTGGGACGAATGATCTGCTCGACGATCCGGCCCGACACCGCGAGCTCGTAGGGCGCCGGGGTCGCCGACATGAAGATCGCCTGGTTGACCCGGCGACTCGAACTCGTCGAAGCGCAGCGGACGGTTGTCCATCGCCGACGGCAGCCGGAAGCCGTGCTCGACGAGGACCTCCTTGCGCGAGCGGTCGCCGGCGAACTGGCCGTGCAGCTGGGGCACGGTCACGTGGCTCTCGTCGATCACGAGCAGCCAGTCGTCGGGGAAGTAGTCGAGCAGCGTGAACGGCGGGTCGCCCGGCCCACGCCCGTCGAGGTGCCGGCTGTAGTTCTCGATCCCGCTGCACGTCCCGACCTCGGCGAGCATCTCGAGGTCGTGCTCGGTCCGCATGCGGAGCCGCTGGGCCTCGAGCAGCTTGCCCTCGCCCTCGAGCTCGCGCAGGCGCTCGCCGAGCTCCGCCTCGATCGAGGCGATGGCGCGGCGCATCGGCTCGTCGCCGGCGACGTAGTGCGTCGCCGGGAAGACGACAAGCTCGTCGAGCTCGCCGAGGAGCTCCCCGGTGAGCGGGTCGAAGCGGGTGATCCGCTCGATCTCGTCCCCGAAGAGCTCGATCCGCACCGAGGTCTCCTCGTACGCGGGGTGCAGCTCGATCGTGTCGCCGCGGACCCGGAACTTGCCGCGGATCAGGTTCTGATCGTTCCGGTCGTACTGGAGGTCGACGAGGCGCCGGAGGACGGCGCGCTGGTCGTGCGTCTCGCCCGGGTGGAGCACGAGGATCCGGTCCCGGTACTCCTCGGGCGAGCCGAGACCGTAGATGGACGAGACCGAGGCGACGACGATCACGTCCCGGCGCGTCAGCAGGCTGGCGGTCGTCGAGTGGCGCAGCCGGTCGATCTCGTCGTTGATCGACGAGTCCTTCTCGATGTAGGTGTCCGAGGACGGCAGGTACGCCTCGGGCTGGTAGTAGTCGTAGTACGAGACGAAGTACTCGACCCGGTTGTCCGGGAAGAACTCCCGGAACTCCCCGGCCAGCTGGGCCGCGAGCGACTTGTTCGGGGCGATGACGAGCGTCGGCCGCTGGGCCTGCTCGATCGTCCAGGCGATGGTCGCGCTCTTCCCGGACCCGGTGATGCCGAGCAATGTCTGGTAGCGCTCCCCGGAGCGGATCCCCTCGGCAAGCGCCTCGATCGCCTTCGGCTGGTCCCCTGCCGGTGAGAACTCCGATACGACGCGGAAAGGGGGCACGCGGCCATGGTACCGACGGGGTGCGTCACTCCCGGCGGCCGGCCGGCCGCCGGGACCCGGCGTGGCTCAGGTCGCTCCGGCCGCCCCGGCGCGCTCGAGGCGCAGCCGCTCGATCCACCGCCAGGCGGCGTCGACCATCTGCCGCGAGCTCGTCGAGGCTGCCGATGTTCACGATGACGTAGTCGGCGGCCCGCAGGCGCTCGCCCCTCGACACCTGGGCCGCCACGCGGGCCCTCGCCGCGTCGGGCGTCATCCTCCGGGTCGACACGACGCGCGCGACGGCGAGCTCCTCGGGGGCGTCGACGACGAGGACGGCGTCGACGCCGTAGCGCTGCCTACCCCCGGTCTCGACCAGCAGGGGCACGTCGAGCACGACGACGCGCTCGCCGCTCCTCTCCGCGTCCAGGCGCTCGGCGATCACCCGGCGGACGAGGGGATGGACGATCGCCTCCAGGTCGGCGCGGGCCATCGGGTCGCAGAAGACCAGCTCTGCGAGGCCGGCCCGGTCGAGTCGCCCGTCCTCGCCGACGAGGCCCGGCCCGAAACGCTCGACGACGGCGTCGAAGGCGGGTTCGGAGGGCTCGACGACGCGCGCGGGCGATGGCGTCGGCGTCGACGACCACCGCCCCACGCTCACCGAGGAGCGCCGCGACCGTCGACTTTCCCGACCCGATGCCACCCGTGCACCCGACGACGAGCATGCCGCGACCGCCGTCAGCCGACCGCTAGCCCCGCGGGCGCCCCGCGGGCGACCCCGCGAAGGCCATGCGTGCTAGGCCTCGTCCTCGCCGGACGCCGCCGGCTCTGGTGCGGCGACGCTCTCGGCGGCCGCGCCCTCGGCAGCTCCGGCCTCCACGGGGGCTGCCTCCACGGGCGCGCCCGGCGGGCGCGCCCTCCCCCGCCTCCGCCGTGTTCGGCGTGCCGTCCTCGGCGAAGTCGGCCCAGGCCGCCTGGGCCTCGGTCTCGGGGGTGAACTCGGCAGCGGAGTAGTCGAAGGTGCCGATGTAGTTCCCCTCGGCGTCGTAGGCGTGCTCGCCGAAGGCCTCGCGGTACTCCTCGGCGACCTCGCCGCCCTCGGCCGCCTGCTTGATCGACAGGCTGATCCGACGGCGCTGGAGGTCGATGTCGATGATCTTCACCCAGAGCTCCTCGCCCGGGCTGACGACCTGCTCGGGGAGGTCGACGTGGTGGGCCGCCATCTCCGAGATGTGCACCAGGCCCTCGATGCCGTCGCCGACCTGGACGAACGCGCCGAACGGCACGAGCTTGGTGACCCGGCCGTAGACCAGCTCGCCGACCCGGTGCGCTCCGGCGAACTCCTGCCAGGGGTCCGGCTGCGTGGCCTTGAGCGAGAGGCTGATGCGCTCCCGGTCGAGGTCGACGTCGAGCACCTGGACCGTGACCTCGTCGCCGACCGAGCACGACCGAGGACGGGGTGGTCGACGTGCTTCCACGACAGCTCGGAGACGTGGACGAGGCCGTCCATGCCACCGAGGTCGACGAAGGCGCCGAAGTTGACGACCGAGGAGACGACGCCCTTGCGGATCTCGCCCGGCTTCAGGTTGGCCAGGAACTCGTCGCGCTGCTCCTTCTGGGTCTCCTCGAGCCACGCACGCCGGGAGAGCACGACGTTGTTGCGGTTCTTGTCGAGCTCGATGATCTTCGCCTCGAGCGTACGGCCGACGTAGGGCTGGAGGTCCCGGACGCGGCGCAGCTCGACGAGCGACGCCGGCAGGAAGCCACGCAGGCCGATGTCGAGGATGAGCCCGCCCTTGACGACCTCGATGACCGGGCCGTGGACGACGCCGTTGTTCTCCTTCGTCTCCTCGATCGTGCCCCAGGCGCGCTCGTACTGGGCGCGCTTCTTGGACAGGACGAGCCGGCCCTCCTTGTCCTCCTTCTGGAGGACGAGGGCCTCGATGTCGTCGCCGACGCTGACGATCTCGTGGGCGTCGACGTCGTGGCGGATCGAGAGCTCACGGGCGGGGATGACGCCCTCGGACTTGAAGCCGATGTCGAGCAGGACCTCGTCCTTGTCGACCTTGACCACCGTGCCCTTCGACGATGTCGCCGTCCTCGAACTCGACGATCGTCTTCGCGATCGCGTCGTCGAACGAGACGGAGCCGAGGTCGTCCTCGATCACCTGGCGCGGCGTGTAGATGCCGTCTTCGTCGAAGGTGCCGAACAAGCCGGGCGCTTCGGCCGTGGCCGTGGCCGTCGCGGTCGCGGCGGCCGACTCGTCGGGGGTGCTGGTCGTGGGGTCGGACATAGAGGGATATCGCCTTAAAGGTCGAGGGAGCCGCCGCTGCGGGGCCATCGTGGACCGGTGCCGGGCACGGGCGGCTATGGGCATTGGGACGGTCGCACTCGCCGGCCAGATCGACGACCACGCGCTGGCGGCTCGTGGAAGGCGGGACCGGTGGGACGCGACCAAGAACGATTCTACACAGGCCTATTCAGCCCTGTTTCGCGTCGGCCCAGGTCCGGCCCCATGCGATGTTGACCTCCAGGGGCACGGCGAGCGGGTAGGCGTGGTGCATCGCGTCGAGCGTCAGCCGCTCGACCTCCTCGTGCTCGGCCTCCGGGGCCTCCACCAGCACCTCGTCGTGGACCTGGAGCACGACGCGCGAGGTGAGCCCGCTCCGCTCGAGCGTCTCGTCGAGGCGCACCAGGGCGATCTTGAAGATGTCGGCCGCCAGCCCCTGGATGCCGGCGTTCATCGCCTGGCGCTCCGCCGCCTGGCGGACCCGGAAGTTGTCCGAGGCGAGCTCGGGCAGGTAGCGGCGCCGGCCCTGCTCGGTCTCGGTGTAGCCGCGGCGGCGGGCCTCGGCGACCGTCCCCTCCATGTACGCCCGCACCGCCGGGAAGGCGATGAAGTACTGCTCGAGGATCGCGGCCGCCTCGTCCACGCCGATCGAGAGGCGCTGGGCGAGCCCGTAGGCCTCCATCCCGTAGGCGAGCCCGTAGGAGACCATCTTCGCCTTCGCCCGCATGGCCGGTGTCACTCCACCGGCGTCGACGCCGAAGACCGCCGAGGCGGTCGTCGAGTGGATGTCGCGGCCCTCGGCGAAGGCGCTCACGAGTCCCGGGTCGCGAGCCAGGTGGGCGATCACCCGCAGCTCGACCTGGTTGTAGTCGGCGACGAGCAGCATCGAGCCGGGCGAGGCGACGAAGACCTCCCGGAAGCGGCGGCCCTCGTCGGTGCGCACCGGGATGTTGTGCAGGTTGGGCCGGTCCGAGGAGAGCCGCCCGGTTCGGGCCACGGTCTGGTTGAAGGAGGCGTGGATCCGGCCGTCGGGCGCCACCTCGGCGAGGAGGCCCTCGCCGTAGGTCGAGCGGAGCTTCTCCACCTCCCGGTAGCGCAGCAGCGCCTCGACGACGGGGTGCTCGTCCCTCAGCTTCTCGAGCGTCGCCGCGTCGGTCGAGTAGCCGGTCTTCGTCCGCCGCTGGGGCTTCAGGCCGAGGCGCTCGTAGAGCACGGTGCGCAGCTGGGTCGTCGAGTTGACGTTGAAGGGCTCGCCCGCGAGCTCCTGGATCTGCACCTCGAGCGCGCGGGCCTCCTTCGTCAGCTCGGCGCCGATCCCCCGCAGGCGGTCGACGTCGACGCCGATGCCCGCCACCTCCATCTTGGCGAGGACGCGCACCAGGGGACGTTCGACCTCCTCCCACAGCCGGGTCGCCCCGACCTCGTCGAGCTCGGCGACAAGGCGCGTCCCGAGCGCCGCGACGAGCTCGGCGCGCCCCGCGGTCGCCTCGGCGACGCCGGTCGTCGGCGGTCCCTCCAGGTCGAAACCGAGCTGGGCACCGGCGGCCGGCGACGCCGCGGCCGCGGCGAGCCCGTAGCGCTGCGCCAGCTCTGCCAGGCTGGCCTGGCCCTCGGCGGGGTCGACTAGGTAGGCGGCGACGGCGGTGTCGAGCGCCAGGCCGGTGACGTCGACCCCCGAGGGAAGCAGCGCCCGCATGAGCTCCTTCGCCCGGTGGGCGACGACCCGGCCGCGCGCCGGCGCGCCGTCCCCCTCGGTGGCCGGCGCCCCGGCGCCGAGCATGGTGGCGAGGCCTGCGGCGGCGGCCTCCTCGGCTACCAGGTCGCCGGGCAGCCACGTCACGGACCCGGCGCCCTCGGGCAGCAGCGCGAGTCCCTCGATGGCGCTGCGCCCCGGCACCCCGGCCCAGGCCGGCTCGACGGCGAGCGTCGCCCTCGGCTCAGCGGCGAGCGAGCGGGCGAAGGTCGAGACGGCGGCGGCGTCCTCCAGCACGACGACGGGCAACGGGGCCGCGCCGGTCCCGGCGGGGACGCCCTCCGACGGCGGCCCGGCGGCGGCCGCACCCTTCGAGCCGGCGTCGAGCTCGTCGAGCAGCGCGAAGAGCCGCTCGCGCAGCGCGCGCATCTCCAGCAGGGAGAAGAGCCTCCCGAGCGCGTCGCGGTCGTGGCGACCGAGCGTCATCTCGGGCACGTCGACCTCGACCGGGACGTCGCGCACGGCGGGGATCAGGGTGAGGTTCGTGCGCACCCGTCCCTCGTAGGCCGCCAGCGATTCGCGCAGCTTCGGCGTGCACTTGTCGAGGTTGGCGAAGATGCCGTCGACGTCGCCGTAGGTGCTGACGAGCTTGGCGGCGGTCTTCTCGCCGACGCCGGGCACCCCCGGGATGTTGTCGGAGGTGTCGCCGCGCAAGGCGGCGAGCAGCGGGTACTTCACCGGCGGCACACCCGTGCGCTCCTCGATCCCGGCCTCGTCGTACAGGACATAGTCGCTCACGCCCCGGCGGTTGTAGAGCACCTTGATATGGGGGTCCTCCACCAGCTGGTAGGCGTCGCGGTCCCCCGTCACGATCACCACGTCCTCGCCGAGCGCCCCGAGGCGCGTCGCCAGGGTCGCGATCACGTCGTCGGCCTCGTAGCCGGGCGCGTCGAGCACCGGCACGCCGAGGGCGGCGACGAACTCGCGGATCAGGCCGACCTGCTCTCTGAGCGGCTCGGGGGTCGGGGGTCGGCCCGCCTTGTAGTCCGGGGCGATCTCGTCCCGGAAGGTCGGCTCGGGGCGGTCGAACGCCACCGCCATGCCGGTCGGGCGGAAGTCGCCGAGGAGCTTGGTCACCATCGACACGAAGCCGTAGACGGCCTGGGTCTCCTGTCCCGACGCGGTCCTCATGCCCGCGTCCTGGAGAGCGAACCACGCCCGGAACGCGAGCGAGTGCCCGTCGAGGAGGAGATAGGTGCCCATGGGACGATCGTAAGCCCAACCAGCGCCGGCGTCCTCGGGAGGGCCCGCCGGGCACGCCGTGGGCCGGCGCCGGGCGGAGGAGTACGATTCGCCCGTGTCGGACGGGTTCCACCCCCCGCTCGAGGAGTACCTCGAGGCCATCCACGCGCTGTCGGAGGAAGGCGTCCAGGTGATCCAGGCGCGCCTCGTCGAACGCCTCGGGCACTCGCCCCAGACGGTCTCGGAGATGGTGCACCGCCTCACCGACGGGGGCTACGTCGTCCGCTCGGGGCGCGGCGTCGAGCTCACCGCCAAGGGCGTGGACCGGGCGGAGAGCGTCGTCCGCAAGCACCGGCTGGCCGAGCGCTTCCTGGTCGACGTCGTCGGCCTTCCCTGGCACAAGGCGCACCTCGAGGCGGGCCGCTGGGAGCACGTGATCTCCGACGACGTCGAGACCCGCTTCGTCGAGATCCTCGGGCACCCGACGACGTGCCCGCACGGCAACCCGATCCCCGGCGTGATCGGCGACGCCACTCCGCAGATCGCCATGGCCGACGCCGAGCCCGGGAGCAGGGTGCGTCTGGCCAGGATCACCGAGCGCGTCGAGGTCAACCAGGAGGCGCTGATCTACCTGAGCGACCACGGGCTCGTCCCCGGCTGCTACGCCCGGGTGCGCTCACGCGCCCCCGACGGCACGCTCACCGTGGAGCTCGAGCGCGCCGAGGGCGAGACCGCGACCATCGCGCTCGGCCCGGAGATGTCACAACAGCTCTACGTCACCGCCGCCTGAAGCTCTACGTCACCGCCGCCTGAGCGCGGGGCCCGCTCCCCGCCGGGCAGGGCCGCCGAGGCCGGGCCGTGCGAGAAGCACCGGGCCTCAGGCCGGGTCGGCGGGAGGGGCCAGGCCCTCTTCCACCACCGCCCGGGCGACCTCGCGCATCGTGACGCGGCGGTTCATCGCGCTCTGCTGGATGAACGAGAAGGCCTCGCCCTCGCGAAGGCCGTGATCGTCCATCAGCTTGCCCTTCGCCCGGTCGATCCAGCGCCTCGTCTCGAGCTGCTCCTCGAGGCCGCGCTTGTCCTCGGACAGCGTGGCGTTCTCCGCCTCGAGGGCCTGCATCTCGGCGAAGCGCCCGAGCGCCACCTCGATCGCAGGCAGCAGCTCCTCCTTCTGGAACGGCTTCACCAGGTAGGCGAGCGCGCCGGCGTCACGGGCCTGCTCGATCAGGTTGCGCTGGCTGAAGGCCGTGAGGATCAGCACCGCGTTGCGCCGCTCGGCGTTGATCGCCTTGGCGGCCGCCAGCCCGTCCATCGCTGGCATCTTGATGTCGAGGATCACGAGGTCGGGCCGGTGGCGGCGGACGAGCTCGACCGCTTCGTCACCCCTGCCCGTCTCGCCGACGACCTCGTAACCCTCCTCCTCCAGGATCTCTCGGAGGTCGAGGCGCACGATGGCTTCGTCCTCGGCGATGACGACCGTCTTCGACAACGCGCTGTGCTCCTTCCACCGGGCTGGGTCCTGCCGGCCCCGCCGGGTGGCGGGACGTCCTGCGGGCCGCGCGGGGCGGGGCCGACCAGCCGTGCCGGCCGGTCGCCCCGACGCGTCGAGGTGCGCCCTCAGACTACGAGTTCGTCGAGCAGCTCGTTCTGCGTCCGCTCGAGGTCGGCGACGAGCGCCCGGGCCTCGGCGCAGCTGCGCTCCATGGCCTCGGCGTGGCGCCTGGCCTCCTGCCACTCCTGGTGCGCCAGCGCGGTCTCCGAGATGAGCATCCGCATCCTGGCCTCCTCGGCCATCTCGGCGAACGCCTCGTGCTGCTCCTCGAGGATCTCGAGCTCGGAGCGGGCGCGCACGAGGCGCGTGTGGACCTCGAAGAGCCGCCGTTCGGCCCGCAGCCGACGATCGCCGATACCCGGTCGCATCCCCGGGGAGTCTACGACGATCCCGCGGAGGCGACTCACGGCGGTAGTGGGTCAGTTTGACTGTCAAGTCGGGTTGCACCTCACGCAGGACGCAATAGGCTGGTGACATGCCAAAGCGCTCAAGCAAGCCTCGCGACCTCAACGCGATGGCCCGCGCCATCGTGGACCAGGCGACGAGCGACGAACCGGAACCGAACCCCGACGAAGGGAAGAACCCTGCCGCGGTGGAGTTGGGGCGCCTCGGAGGTCAGAAGGGCGGCAAGGCGCGGGCCGCCAAGCTGACCGCGGAACAGCGCTCTGAAGCTGCGAGGAGGGCTGCGGCGGCTCGGTGGTCGACGGCGCGATCAGACGACTCGTAGGTCGGGACGCTCGCCGTCTCGCCCACTGCGGTTTCCGCCACCCTCCAGACCCATCAGCACAAGGCCAAAGATGAGTCCATCCAGCTCCGACTCCGGGACTTGGAGTTCCTGTGCGATCGCTTGCTTTGTCATGCCTTCATCGCGGAGCACGCCCAAGACGGCGCCGAGGACGTGGGAGGTCTCTCGCTGAATCGGATTGGGCTCGCTGCGGCTGAACCCTCGACGCGCGAGTTCTACAAAGACCATCCGGTACTGCCAGTCGCTTAGCATCCCGAGAACGTGCATCCGATAAGCCAAGGCAGCCGCTGATACGTTCCACCGTCGCTTTGCCTTTATCAGGCCATCGAGATTGGCGCCCCGCGGCGCGGCGGCGGTGATCGAAGATCGAGGCATCAAGAAGGCGGAGGCAAACGCCTCGGCTTCTCGCTCATATTCGCGGCCGCGGGGAGTCTCATGGCGCCAGTGCATCACAAGATGACCAAGCTCGTGTGCTGCATCCATCCGACCGTGTTCGGCCGTCTTCTGCGTATTCAAGAACACGTAGGGTACGCCGCTCCTCCAAAACGAATAGGCATCGATTTCCGCGTTCTCCTCCGCGAGAGAGAACACGCGAACGCCATGAGCCTCAAGCATATGGATGCTGTTGCCCAGGGGCCGCTCGGCCAGTGACCATTCGGCCCGCACATATTCAGCCGCTGTCTCTGGATCTACAGAGCGAAGGCGCGGAACTGACGGCTGTGGAAGCTCGAATCGAGATTCGATCCAATCCGACAGGGCGAGAGCTAGTGTCCCTGCCGCCAAGGCGCGGTCGCGTTGCCCCGCCGTCAATCGGCTTAGCGCGCGGAAACTTGCCGCGTCCACTGGCGGCCCCTCTAGATCGGGTCCCCTGAAGAAGGCCTCGGGGAATCCGAGCACCTCTGCCATCTTGCCCATCGTCTCGGCGCTGGGCCGTCTCTCTCCCGTCTCGTATGCGAGCAGAGCGCGCGTCGACACGCCCACCAAGCGAGCTAGATCGTTCTTGGTTAGACCGTTTCTCCTTCTGGCGAGTTCCAAGCGGCTAGGTGTAATGACCATCAAACAGACTCGATGCGCTTGCGCACAACCTCCGGCTTGGGCGCTTCAGCATATTCATCCTCAGTAACGCCCGATGGCTCCTGATTGAACAGAATTGCAGCGAGGATATTGCGCTCGGACCACTGACACACATAGCCGTTTGCGTCCATGAGACTCGGCATGGACAGCTCAACGCGGATCTGCTCGCGCTCAGCATCCATGAAATAGAGAAGCATCCACGTCAAGCGCGGAGCCTCAATTTCAAGTCTCGGAACTGAGCTGTCGAGATCGGCCAGAGAGCCCTGGAGGTTATTGGAGATCGCTTGCGAAGTAGCAGGCCCCTTCGCACTGCGAGTCGCCAGGTCTTCCCCAATCACGCCTGTTGCAGCATTACCACCAGCGACAACGATTGAGACAGTTCCATCGCGGTTCACCGTGCTCGGCTGGTTGAGTACCTTCGAACGCTTCCACCCGAGAGGAACGAGCCAATCGCGAACAGCGCGCGTGACCTTGCCCGAGCCGAGAATGCCCGGCAGGTAGTCTGGGTCGTTCAAGGTGCACCCGAAGACGAACTCCACACCCCAGCGAACTGAGTCGGCCAGTCCACGTTCGCTGAGCCCGAGCTCATCGAGACGGCTGGTCACCTCTGGGGCTGCTGATCGAACGACGCACTCCACCCGCACACCTCCACTCTCGGCTTGTTCCGATTACTCTACCTCATCTGAGGAGAAGAAATCGGAACATTGTAGTTGACTCTGCGGAGGCGGTCAAGCATAATGGTCAGTATGAACAGGTTGAGCACGGAGCGCCGGGGCCAAGTTGTGAGCCTTCTGTGCGAGGGCATGAGCATCCGATCCATCGTCCGGGTGACGGGCGTCGCGAAGAACACCGTCACGAAGCTCTTGGTGGACCTCGGGCAGGCTTGCGCGGAGTACCAGGACGCCGCGCTCACCGAATTTGCGCCCAGCGCGGATGGAGTGCGACGAGATCTGGTCGTTCTGCTACTCCAAGCAGAAGAACGTGCCCGAGGAGTTCCAAGACACGCCCGGCTATGGGGACGTGTGGACCTGGGTCGCCATCGACGCTGACACGAAGCTGGCGCCGAGCTGGCTGGTGGGCGAGCGCACGCTTGCCGACGCCTACACCTTCATCGCGGACATGCGCTCACGGATCGACCCGAGCCACCGCATCCAGCTCACGACCGATGGCCTGCGGCTCTATATCGACGTGGTGGACAGCCTGTTCCGCGACAACATCGACTACTCGATCTTGCACAAGCTCTACGGGGCCGACCCCGGCGCCGAGCGCACCTACAGCCCGTCACGGTGCATCGGCATCGACAAGCGCGTGATTGCCGGCCGTCCCGACCTCGACAAGGCCGGTACGAGCTTCGTGGAGCGCCAGAACCTCACGATGAGGATGGGAATGCGCCGGTTCACGCGGCTGACCAACGCGTTCTCCAAGAAGGTCGAGAACCACGCCCACGCGGTCAGTCTGCACTTCATGCACTACAACTTCTGCCGCCCCCACCAGACCCTCACGAAGCGGTATGGCAAGCCGACGACGCCGGCGATGGCCGCGGGGATCGCTCGGCACCCCTGGAGCTACACGCAGATCGCGGAGCTGCTGGACTGAGGCGGTTATAGCGAGTCGCGAGGCTGCTGACGACGCAGGAGAGCGAGCTGCCCCGGGGTGAACTGAAGCCGCTGGGCTTCTGCCGTGGCGCGCTCCCGGCGGAGGCGTTGCCGGTCGGCCCGCGCCTCATCGCTCTCATGCACGATGATCATGGCGCCGTTACCCGACTTCGTTCTGCGCACCGTCGTAGTCACATTTCCCACTGTACCCCCTCCATGTTCAAAACGTCCCCAATCTTGTCTGCCAGGTCCTCAAGAAGCCGCACGCCCTCGTCCCGCACGATGGCCCTGGGGAGCTGAAGCTTCCATCGTTGAGAGTGCTGATGACGGTGAGGGCGCCGGCGACGACTCCGCTCAGAAGGCGGATTGGCACAGCAGCCACGATGACGTCTTCGGAGAAATACTGCTGCTGGGCTGGCGTTAGCCCGTACTCGTCGCTCGAAACAGCGTCCCCGACCGCCACGATCGGCTCCTGCTGAACGAATGCGGTTCCCGTTGCCCCCTGTCCATACTTGAAGACGGTGGGGTGCTGTGGATCGACCTCCTGGGTTGGAAACCACGGGAGGAGCAGATCGGCGTCATTACTGAGGTAGACGGACGTCCGGTAGCAGTCTGGGATATGAGACTGCTGGGAGCTGAGCAACAGGGTCAGATACTGGCGCAACAAGATCCGCTGGCTCCCCTGCGCAATCGACTGTGCTGCCTGCGCTTGCGAGCCACTCTCCGATTTCGCGGGTCTGGCTGGCGATGGTGGTGAAGGCCGCCACAAGGAGCCAGCCGAGCATGATGAGCTCGGCGCCAACCCCTGCTGAGCCGAACCGCTAGGCCAGGGAAGACGGCGAAGACGGTAGGCAGTGCGACTAGGGCGAGAGCGGACAGCACGACGAGGAGCCGATTGCCCCGAACCCAGTCGTAGACCGCCCTGAACATGACAGGCCCAAGTCTGACCTCGGTCCGCTGCCGGGGTGGGGACCGAGGTCAAACTGACCCACTACCCTCACGGCGGCGGCCGTCCGGACCCGGGGGCGTCGTGGCAGCCCGGGTGCCATACTCCGCCGGTGCCCATACTCCGCCGGTGCGCATACTCCGCCGGTGCGCAGCGGCGCACCGAACGAGGACCACACCGGGCGAGCACGAGACCGGGCACGGACGAGGGGGACGAGCGTGACGACGCTGGCGCCGAGCTACGGGGAGCTAGCGCTCCTCATCGACGGTGAGTGGCTGGGCGCCGAGGGACGCAGCACCCTCCCGGTGCTCAACCCGGCGTCGAACGCCACGCTCGGCGAGCTCCCCATGGCGACGCCCGCCGACCTGGACCGCGCGCTCGACGCCGCCGGGCGCGCCTTCCCCGCCTGGCGCGCAACCGCGCCGGGCGAGCGCCAGGCGATCCTCGAGCGCGCCGCGGCCCTGCTGCGCGAGCGCCGCGACGGCATCGCCGCCGGGCTCACGGCGGAGGAGGGAAAGACGCTCGCCGAGGCGCGCGGCGAGGTCGACTTCGCCGCGGACATCCTGGAGTTCTTCGCGGCCGAGGGACGCCGCGACTACGGCCGGGTGATCCCGTCGAGGGGCGGGACGCGCTGCATGGTGCTCCACGAGCCCGTCGGTCCGGTGGCGGCGTTCACCCCGTGGAACTTCCCCCTCGTCGTGCCCGCCCGCAAGGTCGCCGCCGCGCTCGCCGCGGGCTGCACGGTCATCATCAAGGCGGCCGAGGAGACGCCCGCCTCCGGCATCGCCCTCGCACGGGCGCTCACCGACGCTGGGCTTCCGCGCGGCGTGCTCAACGTCGTGTTCGGCGTCCCCTCGGAGGTCTCCACCCACCTCATCGCCTCGCCGACGATCCGGAAGATCTCCTTCACGGGCTCGACCGCCGTCGGCAAGCAGCTCGCCCGCCTCGCCGCCGACGGCGTCAAGCCGTGCACTCTCGAGCTCGGCGGTCACGCCCCCGTGCTCGTCTTCGCGGACGCCGACCTCGAGCGTGCCGTCGAGCTCGCCGTGCGCACGAAGTACGAGAACTGCGGGCAGGTCTGCGTCTCCCCGACGCGCTTTTTCGTCCAGGAAGGCGTGCACGACGAGTTCGTCGGGCGCTTCGCGGCGGCATCGGCTCGCCTCGCCGTCGGCGACGGCCTCGAGCCGGGCACCGAGATGGGGCCGCTCGCCAACCCGCGGCGTGTCGACGCGATGGAGCGCCTGATCACCGACGCGACCGATCGGGGGTCCGAGCTCGTGACGGGCGGCTCGGGCATCGCCGGCCGCGGCCTGTTCTGGCGGCCCACCGTCCTCGCGCACGTCCCCGACACGGCGTCGATCATGCGCGAGGAGCCCTTCGGGCCGGTGGCCGTGATGGCGACGTTCACCGACGCCGCGGACGCCATCGCCAAGGCGAACCGCCTCCCCTACGGGCTCGCGAGCTACGCGTTCACCTCCTCGCTGTCGACGGCGACGGCGGTCTCGGACGCGCTCGAGTCGGGCATGGTCGCGATCAACCAGTTCGACCTCGGCGGGGCCGAGGCCTACTTCGGCGGGGTGAAGGAGAGCGGCTACGGCTCGGAGGGCGGACCCGAGGCGCTGCGCGGCTACACGGTGCCGAAGCTCGTCACCCAGGCCTGATCCGTCGCCGGGGCGCTCGATCGCAACCGGGCCGCTCAGCTCGCCGGCCTGATCAGCTCCGATCCGGTGCGCGCCGCCGCCAGGACATCCGGGCGCGGCTCCACGCCGAGGCCGGGCCCGTCGGGCACGGCGAGCTCGCCGTCGACCACGAGGTGCGCCGCGGTGAGGTCCGGCACGAAGTACCGCTCGCTCCCGCCGAGGTCGCCCGGCAGGTCGAAGCCCGAGCGCGCGGCGAGCGCCAGCGAGGCGGCCCGGCCGAGCCCGCTCTCGAGCATGCCGCCGGCGGCGAGCCGGACGCCGACGGCCAGGCAGCGGTCGTGGACACGGCACGCCGCCAGCAGGCCGCCGAGGCGCGCCGACTTGAGCGACACCCCGTCGCAGGCGCCGAGCGCGAGGGCGGCCTCCAGGTCCTTCTCGTCGGCGATCGACTCGTCGAGCACCACGGGAGTCGCGAGCGACGCGGCGAGCTCGGCGTGGCCGGCGAGGTCCTCGGCGGCGAGGGGCTGCTCGAGCGCCGCCAGGCCGAGGCCGTCGATGAGCTCGAGCGCGCGGCGGTCCTCCGGGTGGTCGAGGCGGTAGGCGCCGTTGGCGTCCGCCGCGAGCGCCAGGGCGGGCAGCTCGGCCCGAACGGCGCGCAGCGGCTCGAGGTCGTGCCCCGGGCCGATCTTCAGCTTCACCCTGCGATAGCCGGCAGCGGCCGCCTCGGCGGCACGCGCGACGACCTCGGCCGTCGGGGCGATCCCGACCGTCGCTCCCGCGGGCACGCGCCGGTTCGTCGCGCCGAGGAACGCGGCGAGGGAGCGCCCCTCGGCGCGCAGCCACGCGTCGAGCAGCGCCATCTCCACTGCTGCCTTGGCCATCCGCTGGCCGCGGATCGGCCGCAGCCGCTCGAGACCCTCGACGGCCGGGCAGCCCTGTTCGAGGGGCCCGCCGGCGAGGAGGCGCGGCACCAGGTGGTCGGCGAGGACCCGGGCCGCCCCGTCGGCGTACTCCTCTGTGTAGATCGGCTCGGCGAGCGCCTCGCACTCGCCGTAGCCCTCGCCCGAGTCGGTGATCACCCGGACGAGGACGAGCGGCCGCACGGCGTGCTCGCCGGCGCTCGTCGCCAGCGCGACGGCGAGCGGGAGCTCGAGGCGGACCAGCTCGACGGCGTGCAGCTTCACGGTCCCGCGGCCCTCCCGTCCGGTGCCCGGCGGCGGCGCTGCCGGCGCGAACAGCATGCCCGCCCGAGGGACGGGCATGCCCCGCCCCCTCGGGTAGTCTGCGGCTGCGCCGGCGCGCCCGCTCGTGCCCACCCGGGCGCCCGAGCCCGCCACCGCCGGCCCGGATGGCGGAATGGCAGACGCGGCGGCCTCAAAAGCCGCTGTCCGAAAGGGCGTGCGGGTTCGAGTCCCGCTCCGGGCACCGGCAACGGAGGGTCCCGCCCCGCCGCAGGCGACGCCCGGCCAGGACCGGCGGACCGCGCCCCGCCAGCCGATCGGCCCGCGGCCCTCGCCGACCGCGCCCGGCGGAAGGTCGACGCGCCAGACGGCACCTCGACCCCTCTGACGGCAGCTCAACCTGACCCGCCGCGCCGTCCGTTAGGCCGCATGGCCCCGGCGGCGGGGTGATGGAACGAGAGGGCACGTCCGATGACGCGGCACAACGGTCGGATGTTCCCGACTGCCGCTGCCAGGAGCGTGACGGAGCGTCGACGCCGCGGGACTCGGCAAGGGGTCCCGCCCGGAGGCGTCGCGAGGCCCGCCGCACTGGCGCCACCGCCGCCGGGGCTGCCAAGGACGAGGCGCGAGCGGCTGACCCCCCGTGCCCGGGCCACCGGGCGGGGCACGCTCAGAGGCCGTCGAACCAGCGGCGCACGCCGCCCACCGGGTCAGGGCCGTCTGCACCGGCGCCTCCGGCGGCACCGAGCGCGACCATGAGGGCGATGCGCGCCTTCGCCGCCGGCAGGCCCATCGCGCCGATGGCGCCGTGCCTTCCCGCCTCCCCGGCGCCGGGCCCGAGCTCATCGAGCGGCAGGCGCGGCGTCGCACAGCGGGAGGCGACGACGACGGGCACCCCGGCGCGCGTCGCCTCCTCGACGACGGGGAAGAGCTCGCTCGCCACGTTCGAGTTGCCGACGCCCTCCAGCACGATCCCGTGCGCGCCGCCGTCGAGCGCGGCGCGAAGTGCCCCCGCTCCGAGGCCGGGCAGGCCCGTGACGAGGGCCACCGCGGGGTCGACCGACTGGCCGGCGTGGGGCAGCGACCCGAGGGGCGCCTGCTCGAGGCGCGGCCGGCCGTAGCGGGTGGTGCCGACCGGGGCGTGCGGCCAGGAGGTGAAGGCGGCGATCCCGCGGGCGTCGGCTTTGTGCACCCAGCGGGCGGCGTGGAGCTGCTCGTTCATCGCGACGAGCACGCCAGCGCCCCTGAGCGAGGCGTGGGCGGCCGAGGTGAGGGCGGTGGCGAGGTTCCACGGACCGTCCGCCGAGGGGTCGGTGAACCAGCGCATCGCCCCGGTGAAGATGAGCCCGGCCCGGCCCGCCACCTCCCCGCTCAGCAGGTCGGTGAGGAAGGCGGTCTCCTCCATCGTGTCCGTCCCGTGCGTGACGACCACGCCCTCGGCGCCGCGCTCGACGACGGCGGCGCGCACCTGCCGGGCGATCCCCACCATCGCCTCGGTGTCGAGGTCCCAGCTCGGTCGGGCCGCCAGGTCCTCGACGACGACCTCGGGCAGCGCCCAGCGCGGGGGCAGGGTGGACAGCAGCTCGGCCCCGCCCGTCATCTCGATGCCCGACGCGTTGACCTTGGACGCGATGGTGCCGCCGGTCGTGAGCAGGTGGACGGCCATGGGCCCATGTTCACCGTCCGCCGACGCGCCCGCAACGCCCGCTTCGCCCCCCGGCCCACCGGGACCGGCGGAGCGACGAACGACCTGGTCAGCGGGTTGCATCGTGCCCTGGCCGGCGCCGGCCCGTACAGTTTGCGTCGCGTTCGCGGACGCGGTGGTAACCGCGGGCCGCGTCGACGGGTCAAACAGATCGGGTGCGACGGCGGTCGGCGCGCGCCGACGCTCGAAAGGGGCAATTGCTTGCTTGCGTTCACCTTCCCGGGACAGGGCTCGCAGCGCCCTGGCATGGGCGCGAGCTGGGTGGACCACGAGTCCTGGGAGCTCGTCGAGCACGCGGGCGAAATCCTCGACCAAGACGTCGCCGGACTGCTCCTCGACGCCGACCAGGAGACGCTCACCAGGACGGCGAACGCCCAGCTGGCGACCTTCGTGGCCAGCCTCGTGGTCCTCGACGCCGCCGAGCGCCTCGGCCTCGAGCCGGCGGCCTCCGCCGGGCACAGCCTCGGCGAGTACACCGCCCTCGTCGCGACCGGCGCACTCACCTTCGAGGACGGGCTGCGCCTCGTCTCCGAGCGCGGCGCCGCGATGCAAGACGCCTCCGAGCAGAGCCCCGGCACGATGCTCGCCATCCTCGGCCTCGAAGACGACGACGTCGAAGCCGCGTGCCAGCGTGCCGAGGGCGACGCCTGGGTCGCCAACTTCAACACGCCCGGGCAGGTCGTCGTCGCCGGCACCGCCGAGGCCCTCGAGCGCGTCGCCGACCTCGCCCGCTCGCTCGGCGCGAAGCGCGTCCTGTCGTTCCCGGTCGGCGGAGCGTTCCACACGCCGCTCATGGCGCCTGCTCGCGAGCGCCTGCGCAAGGCGCTCCAGGCGGCCACGTTCCGCGAGTCCGAGCCGCTCGTGGTCGCCAACGTCGACGCCCGGACCCACCCGGACCCTGCCGAGTGGCCGGGGCTGCTCTCCGCCCAGCTCTGCAGCCCGGTGCGGTGGCGCCAGAGCCTGGGGACCCTCTACGCCTCGGGTGCGCGCACCTTCGTCGAGCTCGGCCCCGGCGGTGTGCTCACGGGCTTCGCCAAACGCAGCCTTCCCGCCACCGAGGTGCGCGTCGTCTCGGTGGCGACGCCGGCCGACCTCGAGGCCCTCGTCGAGTCGCTGGCGGGCACCGCCGCGGCCGGCGCGGCCGCCCCGACGATCGAGCACCAGGTCGGCGAGCGCTACCAGATCACCGAGCGGCTGGTCGTCTCGCCGGCCACCGGACCGTTCACCCCGGCGCCGGCCTTCGCCTCGGCCACGCCGAAGCTCGCCGCCAGGACCAGCGCCGGCGAGGCGCCGGCCGGCGGCGAGCGCGACGGCGGCGCCGCCGACGCACCCGTGCAGGTCGCCGTCGGCGATCTCGTCGGGTGGGCGGGCAGCGTGGAGGTCCGCTCGGCGTTCGCCGGTACCCTGCAGGGCGTCCTCGTCCTCCCCGGCGAGCGCGTCGTCGGCGGCCAGCCGGTCGCGTGGCTGAGAGCTCGGATCGAGGAGGGCTGATGGGAGCGGCGATCACGGGCTGGGGCAGCGCCCTGCCCGACAAGGTCGTGACGAACGACGACTTCGCGGCGCGCCTCGACACCTCCGACGAGTGGATCGTGGAGCGCACCGGCATCCGCGAGCGGCGCATGGGCGGCACCACCGCCGAGCTCGCCACCGAGGCCGGCATCGCGGCGCTCGAAGCGCGCCGGCCTCGGCGCGGACGAGATCGAGCTGCTCGTCCTGGCGACGACCACCCCCGACCAGGCCATCCCGGCCACCTCCTCGATCGTCCACCACGCCATCGGCTGCCGCGGCGGCGCCTTCGACCTGAACGCGGCCTGCGCCGGCTTCGTCTACTCGCTCGTGACCGTCGACGCGCTGCTCCGCGCGGGCGGCGTCCACAAGGCCCTGGTGATCGGGAGCGACACCTTGAGCCGCTTCACCGACCTGGAGGACCGCTCGACGGCGGTGCTCTTCGCCGACGGCTCCGGGGCCGTCGTCGTCGAGTCGGGGGCGAGCGACGAGCTCGTGCTCGGCTACGACCTCGGGGTCGACGGCTCCGCCGCCCCCCTCCTCTACGCCGACCACGGCGGCTACATCTGCATGGAGGGCCGCGAGGTCTACCGGCGAGCCGTGCGCGCCGAGCTCGACTCGATCAACAAGGTCCTCGAGTCGACGGGCGTGCGCCCGGGGGACATCGCGCTCTTCGTCCCCCACCAGGCCAACCTGCGCATCATCGAGGCGGTGAACCACCGGGTCGGCATCCCGATGGAGCGGACGGCGATCGTGCTCGACCGCACCGGCAACACCTCGGCCGCCTCCATCCCGCTCGCGCTGTCCGAGGCCGCCGACGCCGGGCGGGTGAAGGACGGTGAGCTCGTCCTGCTCTCGGGCTTCGGCGCCGGGATGACGTGGGCGTCGGCCATCATCCGCTGGGGCACGACCACGCTCGAGCGCGGCGGGACGGGGACGGCGTGAGCGGGCGCAGCGTGCTCGTGACTGGCGGCTCGCGCGGCATCGGCCTCGCCTGCGCGCGGCGCCTCCAGGCCGGCGGCGACCGGGTCGCCGTGACGTTCACCAAGGCGCCGCCGGAGCCGCTGGACGGCCCGGCCGGATCGGCGCCGCTCAGCGCGCTGCGCTGCGACGTGACCTCTCCCGAGGAGGTCGAGGAGTGCTTCGCCAAGGTGGAGGCCGACCTCGGGCCCGTCGAGGTGCTGGTATGCGCGGCGGGCATCACCGACGACGCGCTGCTCTTGCGGATGGGCGAGGAGCGCTGGGACGCGGTGATCTCGACGAACCTCACCGCCTGCTACCGGGTCGCCAAGCGGGCGCTGCCCACGATGGTGAAGGCCCGCTCCGGACGCATCGTGCTCGTCTCCTCCGTCGTCGCCTTCCTCGGCAACGCCGGCCAGACGAACTACGCCGCCTCGAAGGCCGGCCTGATCGGCTTCGCCCGCTCGCTCGCCCGGGAGGTGGCGAGCCGGTCGATCACCGTGAACGTCGTCGCGCCCGGCCTCGTCGCCACCGATATGCTCTCGGCGCTTGGCGAGGAGCGCACCGCGCTGCTCGCTCAGCAGGTGCCGCTCGGCCGGATCGCTGCTCCCGAGGAGGTCGCCGCGGCGGTGGAGTTCCTCGCCTCGCCGGGCGCGTCCTACGTGACGGGAGCGGTCCTTTCGGTGGACGGCGGCCTCGGGATGGGACACTGACACCGAGGACTGACATTCGGACGTCGCGCGCCCGCGACGAGCGGCGAGCGCAACGAGCAAAGGGGAAACGACGTGGCTGACGACGCTACCTTCGACAAGTTCAGGGCCTGTGCGGTGGAGGTCCTCCAGGTGCCCGGCGACAAGGTCGTGCCCGAGGCGCGCTTCTCCGAGGACCTCGACGCCGACAGCCTCGACCTGGTCGAGTTCGTCATGGCGCTCGAGGAGGCCTTCGAGATCACCGTCGACGAGTCCGAGCTGCAGGGCGTGGAGACCGTGGGCCAGGCCTACGAGCTCGTGACGACGAAGCTCTGATGTCCCGGCGGCTCGAGAAGCGCAGGGTCGCGGTCACGGGCCTCGGCGTCGTCTCGTGCTGCGGCATCGGCACGGACGCCTTCTTCGAGGGCCTGCTCGCCGACGCGCCGCGGGGCGAGCGACGCGTCGCCGACTTCGACCCGGCGCGCTGGTTCGACCCGAAGGAGGCGCGCCAGACCGACCGGTTCGCCCAGTTCTCGCTGGCGGCGGCGGCCATGGCGCTCGACGACGCCGGCGAGGTCGGCACCGACCCGATCCGCTCCGGCGTGATCTTCGGCACGGGGGTCGGGGGCCTCGAGACCCTCCAGGAGCAGATCGGCGTGCTCGTCCTGAAGGGGCCGCGGCGCGTCTCGCCTCGTCTCGTGCCGATGATCATGGGCAACGCCGGAGCGGCCGCGATCTCGATGCGCTTCGGATGGCAGGGGCCCTGCGAGACGATCGTCACCGCCTGCGCGGCCGGGACCCAGTCGATCGGCAACGCCTACCGGCTCATCGCGTACGACCGCTGCGACGCAGTGATCACCGGCGGCGCCGAGGCGGCGATGACCCCGGTCGGGGACCAGGTCGCGATCGGCATCGCCGCGTTCAGCAACATGACGGCCCTGTCGACGAGCGGCGAGTCCCGCCCCTTCGACGTGCGGCGCGACGGCTTCGTCATCGCCGAGGGCGGCGGGGCGCTCGTGCTCGAGGAGATGGAGCACGCCCGGGCCCGCGGCGCCCACATCTATGCCGAGTTGCTCGGCGCGGCCTCGACCGCCGACGCCTACCACATCACCGCGCCCGCGCCGGGCGGCGCCGGCGCCTACGCCTGCATGGAGCTCGCGCTGGAGGACGCCGGGATCGCGCCGTCCGGCGTGGCCCATATCAACGCGCACGGCACCTCGACGCCCCTCAACGACCTCGCCGAGGCCGAGGCGATCGAGAAGCTCTTCGGCGGCTCGGCGCCGCCGGTCACCTCGATCAAGGGCGTGACGGGGCACTCCCTCGCGGCCTCCGGCGCGCTCGAGGGCGTCGCGGCGGCGCTCACGATCGAGCGCGGGCTGATCCCGCCGACGGCCGGTCTCGAGCAGCAGGACCCCGAGATCCACCTCGACGTCGTGACGGGCGCACCCCGCCGCTTCACCCCGGGACCCGTGCTCTCGAACAGCTTCGGCTTCGGCGGGCACAACGGGTGCCTGGTGCTCGCGCCCGTCGCACCCTGAGCATGGGCGAGGGCCCCGCCGACCTCGAGGTCGGGGCCTTCAGCGAGAACCCGCCGTGGATCGTCGACCTCGACGACCTGCCGTGGCGGACCGGCCTCGACCTGGTCCGCGAGCGGATGCGCGCCGACGTGCCGCTCCTGACGCGCCGGCGCAGGGTGCCGCCGTGGCGGCGGATCGTGACGGTGAGCTGGGCGATCGGGCGCGCCCTCGGGCCCTGGTACGTGCTCGAGCGGCGCCGGGGCCGCTCCGCGTCGCGTGCCGGCCTCTCGCACCGGCTGCGGCTCGCCTTCCAGCGCCTCGGCCCGACCTACATCAAGCTCGGCCAGATCCTCTCCTCAGGCGAGGGGATCTTCCCGCCCGAGCTGGTCGGCGAGTTCAAGCTGCTTCGCGACCGCGTCCCCGCCGAGCCCTTCGACGCCGTGCGCCGGATCGTCGAGGGCGACCTCGGGCGCCCACTCAGCGAGGTGTTCGCCGAGTTCGCCGAGGAGCCCGTCGCCGCCGCCTCGATCGCCCAGGTCCACCGGGCGCGGCTCGTGAGCGGAGAGGAGGTCGTGGTCAAGGTCCAGCGCCCCCAGGTGAACGAGCTCGTCCGCCACGACCTCGCGGTGATGAGCTTCCTCGCGCCGCACCTCGTCGGCCGGATCCCCGTCGCGGTGCTGGCGAACCCGCCGGCGCTCATCGAGCTGTTCGCCGAGACGATCGTGGAGGAGCTCGACTTCCGCCTCGAGGCCGAGAACATGCTCGACATCGCCGGCATCCTGGCCGCGACCGGGCAACGCTCCATCGTCGTGCCGCGACCGCACCCGCGCCTCGTCACGCGGCGCGTGCTCGTCATGGAGCGGCTCGACGGCTTCGCCTGGGACGACGTGGCGGGCATGCGGGCCGCGGGCATCGAGACCGAGGTCGTGCTTCGCGCCGGCGTGGTCTCGTTCCTCGAGGGTGCCATGCTCTTCGGCGTCTTCCACGGTGACCTGCACGGCGGGAACCTGTTCGTCATGGACGACGGGCGCGTCGCCCTGCTCGACTTCGGGATCACGGGCCGCCTCGACGAGACGCGGCGGCTCGCCTTCTTGCGCCTCGTGATGGCCGGGACGCTGAACGACGTCCGCACCCAGGTCGAGGCGCTGCGCGACCTCGGGGCACTGCGGCCGGACGCCGACATCGACCGGGTCATCGTCGATCTCGGCCTGGACGCACCGCCGCAGGACGTCGTGCAGATGAGCGCCGAGGAGCTCACCGCGCAACTGCGCGAGCTCACGAAGCAGCTGCTCGCCTACGGGGCGAAGATGCCCAAGGAGCTGATGCTCTTCGTGAAGGACATCCTGTTCCTCGACGGCGCCGTGGCGGCCTTCGCTCCCGACGTCGACCTGCTCGGCGAGATCGCGGTGATCGCCGCCTACTTCGCCACCCGCCACGGCAACCGGATCGCCGAGGAGATCGGCATCGACCCTCGCGCCCAGCAGGTCGACCTCGACGGCGTACGCGGGTCCCTCGGGGTGTCGGCCGACACCGAGCGCATCAGCTACCGCGAGCTCCAGGAGCGGCGCGAGGAGCTGCGCCGCAAGTTCGGCGGGGACGCCTAGGGTCCCGGCGCCGAGCTGACGGGGGGAGCGCCCGAGACGCCGGCCGCGCCGCAGTCGTGCTGGCGTGCCTTCCCCGTGTCCACTCGGCGCAGCAGCCCGCTGCGCCGAGTGGACGCACGGGGCCCGAGTGGACAACGGGCCGAGTGGACGCATGGGCCGAGTGGACGCCTGCTGCGGGACGCGCTCGAACAACGGGGCATTTCCCTCGGCCGTGAAGCCGACGGCCACGGCCTCGGACGGCGCGACGACGGACCCGGGCGCCCGCCCGCCGACCCAGGCTGCGCCGGCGGGTACTCAGGTGGGCTCAGGCCGGAGCGGGCGCGGCGCGGCGGCCGAACAGCGCGAGCAGCCGGACCTGGAGGTCGGCACCGGGCGGGACGGCCACCGGCGGGTCGAACAGGCCCGACTCGTGCAGGGCGGCGGCGTGGGGCTCGGTGCGCTCGTAGACGACGGCCACGAGCTCGGGGTCGAGCGCCTCGTTGCCGCCGATGCCGCGGGCGAGGTCCCAGGAGTGGACGACTAGGTCGGCCGTCATCTCCCAGCAGTAGGTCGAGGCCGGCGTGTCACCGTAGGAGAGGTGGACGGTGCGCTGCA
Source organism: uncultured Actinomycetota bacterium (assembly GCA_963765505.1). Classification (GTDB taxonomy): domain Bacteria; phylum Actinomycetota; class Acidimicrobiia; order Acidimicrobiales; family Bog-793; genus DATKQY01. Next base: position 32,385 of record CAVXWO010000002.1, on the reverse strand, counting down.
GGGCGCTGGGCTCGTCGAAGGCCGCGAGCGCCGCCTCGGACGCCGCGTCCCAGGCCGCCTTCGGGTCCTTGCCGAGCTGGTCGCCGTCGAATCGGTCGCCGACCTCGGCCACGGTCCGGCCGGCGAGGAGCGGCGGCACCCAGAGCTGCTCGACCAGGAGATGGTTCACCAGCTCACGCACGTCCCACTCCCGACACGGCGTCGGCTCGTGCCAACGGCGCCCGACGGCCCCGACGCGCCGGCCGAAGTCCTCCATCGCCCGGCGGTGCAGCTCCAGGAGGTTTCGCATGCCTCCTGCCTACACCTTCCGGCGACGCAGGGAACTGCCGGTGCGGCCACGACGTGCGCGGCGGAGCCCGCCCACCGGTCCCGACCTGACCGGGCTGGTCCCGAGATGCGACCATCGGGTCCATGAGACGCAGCGGCACCGCCGGCACCCGCGTGCGGGGGCGGGTCGCGCTCGCGGCGGCGGCCATCGCCGCAACGAGCGTGCTCGCCGCCGCGCCCTGGGCGACCGCCTCGACGGCGCGGACGCCCCGCACGCCCCAACCCGTGCCCTACCTGCTCGCGCTCGGCGACTCGCTCGCCGCCGGCTACCAGCCGGCGTTCAACGGCGCCGACCCTCCGCTCGACCACGCCACCGGCCAACCCGACCAGGGCTACCCCGGCAGCTACGCCGCCGACCTGGCGGCGGCGCGGGGCGGCCTGCGCCTCGTCGACCTCGCCTGCCCCGGCGAGACGACCGTCTCGCTGGCCGGCACGCCTGCCGAGCGGCGCTGCGCCACCACCTACCGCCAGGAGCTCGGTGCCTCCAGCCAGGAAGCCGCCGCGTTGGCGTTCCTGGCCGCGCACCGCCACGAGGTCGCCCTGGTCACGATCGATCTCGGCGCGAACGACATCGACGGCTGCGTCGTCAGCCAGCGGATCGACGCCAGCTGCATCACCCGGGGCGACGCCGACGTGGCCGGCCACCTGCCGGCCGAGCTGTCCGCGCTGAAGGCGGCGCTGTCGGCCGACGACCCCGGCGCGCGGATGATCGGCATGAACTACTACGACCCCTTCCTCGCGGTCACCTACGTGCTGGCGGGGGCTAAGGGCGCGGCCGTGGCGTCGCTCTCGCTGAGCGCGACCGACGCCCTGAACGCCGAGCTCGCCCTCATCTACCGCCGGGCGGGGCTCCCTCTCGCCGACGTCGCCGCAGCTTTCAAGACGAACGACCTGCTGCCGCTGACGAGCTTCGGTGGGCGGCGCCTGCCGTTCGACGTGGCGACGGTCTGCCGCTTCACGTGGATGTGCCCGGCCAGCCGGCACGCGGCCGCGGCGGACATCCACGCCAACACCGCCGGCTACGCCCAGATCGCGGCCGCCTTCGAGCGCTCGCTCGGCGCGCGCTGAGCGCTCGTCGCCCGGCCGCCCGGGCGGCCTCCCGCGGCCAGCAGCTCATCGGCCCTGCTCGAGACGCTCCTTCAGGTGCTGCCAGTGCGCCGCCCAGCGATACGCGTGGCGCCTCGGCGGCTGGGGGGCCTGGGTCTCGATCCAGCGCACGCGCCCGCCGCTCTCGTTGAAAAAGCCGTGGCTCGAGCCGACGCCGCAGAACAGGACGTCGCCGGCGCAAAACGTGTGGCGCGTCCCTTCGATCGCCCCCTCGATCTCGCCGTCCACGAAGACGTAGACCTCCTCGAAGGGATGGTCGTGCACCTGCGCGGCGCCACCCGGCTCGTAGTCGACCATGAACATCGTGAGCAGCTCGGCGCCGAGGTTCTGGTCGACCATCATCTTCACGGAGATGCCGCTGTAGGCGAGCACCGCCGTGTTCATCCCGGCCGGGGCGCGCCCGCGCGCCGGACCCGACACGGCGAGAGCTTCGCGCTCGGGGCGGCGTCCCGGCGTAATGGCCGAGGTGGCGGGTCGTCGGGTCGGCGAGGTCGGGGCTCGCCGCGCCGGCCGACCACTCCCCCACCGGCTCCCCCTCGCGTGCCGGCGGGAAGTACGTGTCCTCGCCGGGAGCGCCGGCGAGCGCCGCCTGGGGGGTGTTCACGTCGAGCCAGCGCGCCTCGGCACCCCCGGCGTCAGGGTTCGCCCAGCGGTGCGGGACCCCGACCGGGAAGAACACGAAGTCGCCCGGGCCGAGCCGGTAGCGGCGCCCGTCGAGCTCGACCGCCGGATGACCGTCGAGGACGTAAGCCGCCTCCTCGTAGGAGTGGACGTGGAGCGGTAGCTCCCCGCCGGGGGCGAGGCGGCACGTCCCGACGTCGGTGTGCGTCGCCCCTGCGGAGCGATCGACGAGCGCGGCCCGGGCGTAGCCCCGCGCCCCACGGTCGTGGCCCCGCGGATCGCCGGTGAAGTCCCAGCCCCACGCCCCGATGTGGAACATCCCGCCCTCCTGCCGTCGCACGCGGTCGCGCCCGCCTGCGGACGCCGTGGTGCCGTGGTGCCGTGGTGCCGTGGTGCCGTCAAGTTTCAACATACAGGCGCCCGGCACCGTTAAATGGAGCCGCACGCAATTGGAGCCGCACGCCGGGAGGCCCCCGCCAGGTCCGCGGCACGCGTGCAGCAAGCGCTGTTGGCCGGCACGCGGGCCCCGGCACCGCCCGGTCCCGCGACCAGCGGCCCGAAATGGGTCGTCAGCTACAGTCATGGCGTGCAGCACGACGGCACGGCGGCCAACCCGAACGACGATCCGGGTGCCACCGGGCGCAACGGCGCGGCAGCGACGGGGCGCGACGACGCCGCCCGGGCACGCGAGCTGATCGGCGGCCGGCTGCGCGACGCCCGCCTGCGGCGCGGCCTCGGCGTACGCGAGCTCGGACGCCAGCTCGAGTGCTCGGCGAGCCTGATCTCACAGATCGAGCACGGCCGCGTCGTGCCCTCGGTGAGCACGCTCTACGCCCTGACCAACGTGCTCGGCGTCTCCATGGACAGCCTCTTCGTGGACGAGAGCTCGCAGCCGTGCCCGCCCGCGGGCGCGGCGCCTGACGCTGCGCACCCGCGCAGCGCGGGTGGCTCGAATGAACGCTCGATCATCCAGCGGAGCGGCCAACGGCGCGCCATCAACCTCGAGCGGGGCGTGCGGTGGGAGCTGCTGATGCCGACGCCCGAGCCGAACGCCGAGTTCATGGAGGTCTTCTACGAGGTCGGCGGGGGCTCGAGCGTCGCCGATCACTCCATCCGCCACAACGGACGCGAGTACAGCCTGGTCCTCGAGGGCCGCCTCTCGGTCCAGATCGGCTTCGAGGAGCACCTCCTCTGCCCGGGCGACTCGCTCGCCTTCGACTCCACCATCCCGCACCGCTTCTGGAACGCCGGCGACGTCACGGTGCGCGCCGTGTGGTTCGTCCTCGACCGCTGGGCCACCTGAGCACCACCGCCCGGATCCGCGCGGCCGTCCTCGACCGGCGCGCGAGCGCCGGCGTAGGGTGTGCCCGCCGCTCGCACGCGAGCACCCAGCGCAGCCCGCCACCTCTCGGAGGCCGACCACCGTCTCCCTCGACGCCACGCCCGGCACCGCCGGCGGAAGAGGGAGTCGCACGTGCGCGAAGAGCCTGACCTGCGGGCGGTCGAGGTGCTGCTCGCCGCCCTTGCCTGGTTCGCCGGCCCCTACCGGGCGCTCGCCGACGACGTCGGCGAGGACCTGACGACCCAGGTCGTCTTCAACGAGCTCGCTGAGGTGACGAGCCGCCTGCTGCTCGGCGCCGGGGAGCACGAGGAGCTGGTCGAGGCGATCTTCGCCGCCGTCGAGCAGGTCGCGCTGGCACCCGGCGTCGATGCGACGGAGGCCGTCGCCTTCGCCTTCCTCGACGCGCTCGAACCTGGGGCGCTCGCACTCGCCGAGGCGTACCTCAACCCGGCGACCGAGGCCCTCCTCGCACGCCTCGTCGCCGGTGAGCTCGGCTACGACCTGCCGGACGGGGACGCCTGACCGCACGGCCCGCCGGCTGGAGCCGCGGGTGCCTAAGGCGCGAAGGCGCGGGCGCCTCAGGCGCGAAGGCGCGCCCCGAGCTCGGCCTCGGCCGTGGCGATGCTGGTGGCGCGCAGCTCGGCCACCTCGGCGTCGGTCAGCGTGTGGTCGGGCGCGCAGAAGCGCAGCCGGTAGGCGAGGCTGCGCGTCCCCTCGGCCAGCCCCGGGCCGCGGTAGACGTCGATGAGACGGAGGGACTCCAAGAGCTCGCCGGCGGCCCGCCGCAGCACCGACTCGAGCGCGGTGGCGGGAACGGGCTCGTCGAGGACGAAGGCGAGGTCGATGTCGCTCGAGGGGTAGCGGCTGACGGGCCGGGCGAGCGTCGGGCGCCCCGGCACCGCCAGCAGGCGCTCGAGGTCGAGGGCGAGCCATCCCACGCGCCGGCCGCGCAGCTCGAACGCGTCGAGCACGGCGGGGTCGACTTCGCCCACGACGCCGACGACGCTCCCCTCCGCGCCGTCGAGCGCCCCGGCGCCGTCTGCCTGGCGGGTGACGACGAGAGCGCTTCGCGTCGGGTGGCAGCCGAGGGCGAGCGGGTGGTCGATCGGGGCCGTCTCGGAGGGCGCGCGCTGGCGCAGCTCGAGCGCGTCACGCTCGAGCCCGAGCCCGTCGGCGAGGCGCCACCAGCACGCCACGGCCGCCTCGGCGTCGTCCCCGTCGCCCGCGAGCAGCACGCCGAGCAGCTCGCGCTCCTCGGGCTGCTCGGCGCCGGAGGGGCGGAACACCGCGCCGAGCTCGAAGAGGCGGATCGACCCGTTGCGGTGGGCGCTGTTGTGCCGGAGCGCCCCGAGGAGACCCGGGAGCAGGTGGGTGCGCAGCACCGACTCCTCCTGGACCATCGGGTTGGCGAGCACGACCGGCTCTGCGCCGGTCGCGCCACGGTGCTCTTCGGCGGGTTCGACGATCGAGCTCGTCCAGGCCTCGTGCGCCCCCACGCCGGCGATCAGCTGGCGCAGCGCCGCGCCGGGCCGACTGGTAGCGGTTCCTCCGCCCCACGTACGGCGAGCGGCACGTCGTCGGGGCGATGTTGCCGTAACCGTGGTGGCGCGCGACCTCCTCGATCACGTCGACCTCGCGCGTCGTGTCGGGACGGAACGACGGCACCTCGACGAGCAGGCCGTCACCTTCGGGCACCGAGGCGAAGCCGATCGGCGCGAGGTAGGCGGCGATCCGGGGGGTCTCGAGCGCCGTGCCGAGCAGGGCGTTCACCCGGGCGGTGCGGACGTGGACCCGGGTGGGCTCACGCCGCACCGGCCGGTCCTCGACGACGCCCGGGGCGACGGTCGGCGGGGTGACCCCGGCCGCCGCGGCGGCGAGCGCGACGAGCTCGCAGACGCGGTCCGCGGCCCGCACGACCCCTTCGGGGTCGATCCCGCGCTCGAAGCGCTGGGAGGCCTCGCTGCGCAGCCCGAGGCGCTTCGAGGTGCGGCCGACGAAACGGGGGGCGAACTCGGCCGCCTCCAGGAAGACCCGGGTGGTCGACGGCCCGATCTCGCTCGACGCGCCGCCCATCACGCCGGCCACGCCGACCGGTGCGTCGTTCGCGTCGCAGATCAGGCAGTCCTCGACCTCGACCTCCCGCCCGGCGGCGTCACGGGCGACCCCGAGCGCCCGCTCGACCCCGTCGAGGGTGACGATCCGCTCCCCCGGTCGGGCGAGGCGCACCACGATGCCGTGGCCGCCGAGACGGTCGAGGTCGTAGGGGTGGGTGGGCTGGCCGAGCTCGAGCATGACGTAGTTCGTGGCGTCGACGACCGCGCCGATCGGCCGCATCCCGGCCAGCACGAGGCGCCGGGCGATCTCGGGCGGCGAGGTCAGCGGGGTGACGCCGACGAGGACGCGGCCGACGAGCTGCTGGCAGGCCTGCGGCGCCGACACCGCGACCGTGGCGAGCTCGCCGACGGGCCGCCCGGACTGGTGGACGACGGGCTCGGGGATCGCGAACGGCAGGCGCAGGCGCGCCGCGAGGTCCCGGGCCACCCCGGCGACCGAGAGGCAGTCGGGCCGGTTCGGCTCGATCTCGAGGTCGAAGACGGCGTCGGGGACGATGCCGAGGTACTCGGCGAGGGGTTGGCCGGGCTCCATGGCACCGGGCAGCGGGGTCCCGGCGGCGCCGGTCGAGGCCAGCACCATCAGTCCCTCCGCGTCGTCGGAGAGGCCGAGCTCGCGCCCGGAGCAGAGCATCCCCTCCGACACGGCGCCGCGCATCGTGCGGCGCGCGATGACCATGCCGTTCGGCAGCTCGGTCCCGACGGGCGCGAGCGGCACGACGTCGCCCTCGACGAAGTTCCACGCCCCGCAGACGATCTCCAACGGGTCGGTGCCGCCGGCGTCCACGACGACCTGGCGGATGCGGTCCGCGCCGGGGATGGCCCGGATCTCCTGGACGCGGGCCAGCACGACGCCGTCGAGGCCGCCGCCGACGTACTGCACGCCCTCGACGACGAGCCCGAGCGAGTCGAGGGCCTCGCCGAGCGCGCGCACCGCCGACCGGTCGCGCACGTCGGTCGCGATCGGCGTGAACTCCCTCAGCCACGAAAGCGGTACGTGCACGGTCCTCTCCGTCTGCCGGCCGCGGCCTCCCGCGGCGACTCGGTCCGATCCGGCGCTTGCGCCCGCAGGGCGCCGGGCCTGCGGTGCGCTCAGAACTGCGTGAGAAAGCGGACGTCGTTCTCGAGGAGGCTCCGCATGTCCTCGATCTCGTAGCGCATGATCGCCAGCCGGTCGATCCCGAAGCCGAAGGCGAAGCCGGTCCAGGTCTCGGGGTCGACGCCGACCGCCTCGAACACGGCCGGATGGACCATCCCGCAGCCGCCGAGCTCGATCCAGCCGGTGTACCCGCAGGTCCTGCAGCCACCACCACGGCAGATGGCGCAGGTGATGTCGAACTCCGCGGACGGCTCGGTGAACGGGAAGTACCCGGGTCGAAGGCGCGAGGTGACGTCGCCGCCGAAGATCGCCGGCACGAAGGCGGCGATCGTGCCCGCCAGGTCGCCGAAGGTGACGCCCCGGTCGACCACTATCCCCTCGATCTGGTGGAAGATCGGGAGGTGGCGGGCGTCCGCGGTGTCGCGCCGGTAGACGCGCCCGGGGGCGACGGCGTAGATGGGCAGCTCGCCCCGCTCGAGCAGGCGGATCTGCACCGGGGAGGTCTGCGAGCGCAGCAGCAGCGACTCGTGGTCGCCGAGCGCGAGGTAGAAGCTGTCCTGGTTCGAGCGAGCCGGGTGGTCCCTCGGCATGTTCAGGGCGGAGAAGTTGTACCAGTCGGTCTCGATCTCGGGCCCTTCGGCGATCTCGTAGCCCATCCCGAGGAAGACGTCCTCCAGCTCCTCACGGATGCGCGTGACGAGGTGGAGGTGGCCGGGCGGCCACTCGAGCGTCACCTCGGTCAGGTCGAGGCGGTCGGCGGCGAGCGCCTGCTCGCGCTCGACCGAGGCCAGCTCCTCCCGGCGCCGCCCGACGATCGCCTCGAGCTCGGCACGCGCCTCGTTCAGCGCCCGGCCGGCGTTGCGGCGCTCCTCTTCGCCGAGGCTGGCGAGCGAGCGCTTCCACGAGTTGAGCGGGGAGCGCTTGCCGACCAGCTCGGCCTCGAGGCGCTCGAGCTCGGCGAGGGCGCCGGCGCCGGCGATCTCCGCCGCGGCGCGCTCGACGAAGGCGGCGAGCTCGATCCGGTCGAAGGCGCGATCCGCCACGGCGCGCGGGTCAGTCGATGGGGAGAGGCCGCTCGTCACGGCCCTCATCGTAAGGCGCGCGGGAGGTGGCCGACTCCGCCGCCCGCCCGGGACGGGCCGCGCCGCCGGCCCGGGCGCGCCGGGCGACCTCGAAGCAGAGCACGGTGGCGGTCATCGCGACGTTGAGCGACTCCGCCGGCCCCGACATCGGTACGGTCACCGCCTCGTCCCACGCCCCGCCGAGGGCGGGGTCGAGGCCGTGCGCCTCGTTGCCGAGCACGATCGCGAGCGGCCCCGACAGGTCCGCCGTCGCGTAGTCCTCGCCGTCTCGCGCCACGGTCGCGACGCGGCGCAGCCCGGCGGCCCCGAGCTGGTCCAGCACCTCCGCTCCGGGCCCGGCCGTGACGACCGGCAGGTGGAACAGGGCGCCCGCCGAGGCGCGGACGGTCTTCGGGTTGTAGACGTCGGCGCTCCCCTCGCAGCACACGACGGCCCCGGCGCCGGCGGCCGCGGCGCTGCGGACGATCGCGCCGAGGTTCCCCGGGTCACGCACGTCGACGCAGACGACGAGGGGCGAGGCGCCGAGCACCTGGTCGAGGGGGACGTCGACGAAGCCGACGACGGCGCAGATCGGCTGGGGGGTCACGGTGTCGGCCACCCGCTCCATCACGCCGCGCTGGAGGGGGAAGACCCGGGCGCCCGCGGCGAGCGCGCGCGCTCCACCAGCGCGACCGCGGCCGGCGACTCCGCCGCCTCGGGGGCGTGGTACACGGCCTCGACGGGGGCGCCGGCCTGCAGCGCAGCCTCCACGATCTTCACGCCCTCGACGACGAAGGCGCGATCAGCGCGCCGGACGCTGCGCTGGCGCAGCAGCCGCCGGAGCCGCTGCACGCGCTGGTGCTGCGGCCCGAGCGCCTGCTGGGTCAGGAAGCCGCCTCCCCCGCCTCCTCGGCGGGGGGCTCGTCCGGCTCGCCGCCATCGGCGGCGGCGTCCGTGCCCTCGGTCGCGTCGGCCTCCTCGGCCTCCAGCACCTCCGGCGCGGCCTCGTCGCCGAGCGCGTCGGCCGCGACCCGTACCAGGGCGGCGAAGGCCTCCCGGTCGCGTACGGCGAGGTCAGCGAGGATCTTGCGGTCCACGGCGACCTCCGCCCGGTGCAGCCCCGCGATGAAGCGGCTGTAGCTCATGCCCTCGGCGCGGGCCGCGGCGTTGATCCGCTGGATCCACAGCTTGCGGAAGTCGCCCTTGCGCGCGCGCCGGTCGCGGTACGCGTACTGCAACGAGTGCATGACCTGCTCGTTCGCGGAGCGGAACGAGCGCGACTTGTTGCCGTAGTAGCCCTTGGCACGCTCGAGGACGACACGGCGGTGCTTCCTGCCATGGACGGCGCGCTTCACCCTGGCCATGGGTACTCCTTTCGTCGAAGCAATCTCGGTGAGGCGGGCGGGCCGGTGCCTCGCCTCGGGGGCGCGGCACCGGGGGGCGCCGCGTCGGGGGTGTCAGATGCCGAGCAGCCGCCTCACCTGGCGGCGGTCGCCCTTGGCCACCTCGACCTCGCGCCCGAGGCGGCGCGTGCGCACCGAGGACTTCTTCTCGAGCAGGTGGGACCGGTTCGCCCGGCGGCGCATGATCTTGCCCGACCCGGTCACCTTGAAGCGCGTCTGCCGCGCCCCGGTCCGTCTTCATCTTCGGCATCTCGTCTAACCCTCTCCGCTTGTCGTGCTCGTCTCCGGTGGCGCCGCCACCGCTCCGGGCGCCTCGCCCCCCTGGGCCGCCTCGGCGGCCGCCGGCACCCCGCCCGCCCCGTTCACCTGCGGGCCGCCCTCCGCTGCATCCGGATGCGTGGCGCTCCGCGCGGCCTGGGACTGACGGGCCCGCTTGTCCGGCGCGAGCACCATCACCATGTTGCGTCCGTCCAGGCGGGCCTCGGACTCCACCTTGCCGGTGCCCTCCACCTGCTCGGCGAGCCGATCGAGGATCCGCTTGCCGAGCTCGGGGTGGTACACCTCCCGGCCCCTGAACATGATGGTGATCTTCACCTTGTGCCCCTCCGACAAGAAGCGCGACACCTGTCGCGTCTTCGTGTCGAAGTCGCCCTGGCCGATCTTCGGCCGGTACTTCATCTCCTTGATGCCGACGTTGCTCGCCTTGCGCCGAGACTCCTTGGCCCGCTGCGCCTCGTCGAACTTGAACTTCCCGTAATCCATGATCCTGCAGACCGGCGGGTTCGCCGACGGCGCGACCTCCACGAGGTCGAGATCCATCTGGCGCGCGATCGCAAGAGCCTCGGGGAGGAGCTTGATACCGAGCTGGTTGCCCTCCGGGTCTACGAGGCGGACTTCACGGGCGCGGATGCGGTCGTTCATCCGCGGCTCGTTGGCGGTTGGGGCGGTGGATATCGGGCATCACTCCTCTCGGTCTGAGCCCTGCGCTCGGCGGGGCCGACGACAAAAGGGGGTCCGCGATGCCGTCCGGCTGGACAACCGAGACCCGGTGCACTCGCCGTCGCCGGCGCGGCCGGCTGCGGTGACCGGGTGGGAGTCGCATGCGAGCGGCCCCGCTTTCCCCATTCAGTTTGGATTTAGGCTAGCAGCATGAGCACGCTCTGGACACCTGGTGGGGAGCACCGCGTCGCTGCTGACCAGGACAACGGCGGGACCGGGCGCGGCAGCGGGCGCCCTCCGGGCCCGGAGGGCGCCGGGCGGGCGAGGCCCGACCCGCACGAGGATCCCGACACGCTCGACCGCGCCCAGGCGGAGGTGCTGCGCGAGGAGATGGCGGCGGAGCTCGCCGACATCGAGCGCCAGCTCCTCGCCGCGCCGGTCGAGGACGTGATCGCCAACCACTGCTACGGGCTGTTCCAGCTCGCCGCCTTGCACCTCGGGCAACGCCCGCCCAACCTGGAGGCGGCGCGCCTCGCGATCGACGCCTTCGGCGGGGTTGTCGAGGGGCTCGGCGACCGCTTCGGCGAGCACGCGCAGTCGCTGCGCGACGGCCTCGCCCAGCTCCGCCTCGCCTTCGTGCAGATCGCGAACGCACCACCCGCCGACGATGCGACGGCAACGGCGGCGGGTGGCGACGCGGCGACGGGCGACGCCACGGCGGGGCCCGCCGAGCCGGACGGCGACTGAGCGACGGGCGGGCGCGCCGGCCGCCGGGACCGGGGCGCGACACGTTGGCAGCGACGGCTCAGGGGCGCGCCGCGTCGGGGACGACGTCGCGGGCCTCGATGCGCCCGCGAGGTGCCGGCGCGAGGTGGAACCACACCGCGGCCCCTTCGTCGACGTGGCGGCTGCCGTCAGCGACCGCCGTGCAGTGGAAGGGCCAGGTGACGCCGGCGTCGTCGGTCACCTCGCCGAGGCCGGCGTCGTCGTCGAACGCGCCCACCACGCCGCGCGCGCGCCAGTGCAAGCGCGCCGAGCCGACCGGCGGCGGGCTGCGAGGGACCCATCTGTGCTGCTAACGGACGATCTTCGAGAGGGCCAGCTCGATGATGTCGGTCGCGCCCCGGTCCTTCAGCTCGGGGATCAGCACGTTGATCTCCGACTTCGGGACGACCGTCTCGACCGCGTAGCCGCCGGCCTCCCCGAACAGCTGCGAGACGGTGGGCGACTTCATCGATGGCAGCACCGCGATCACGCGTTCCAGGTCCGCGTCGGAGACGTTCAGCTTCACGAGCACCTGCGTGCGAGCCTCGAGCGCCCCCTGCAGCAGGGTGAGCAGCTGGCCCATGGCGTGCGCCTTCACCGGGTCGGCGGCCGCGACCGGGTTGGCGACGAGCTCGGTGTAGGACTCGAGCACCGTCGCCACGACCCGCAGGCCCGCCGCCTTCAGCGCGCGGCCCGTCTCGGTGAGCTCGACGACGGCGTCGGCGATCTCGGGCACCTTGGCCTCGGTTGCACCGTAGGAGAGGCGCACGTCGGCCTTCACGCCGTGCCGGAGCAGGAAGCGCTCGGTGAGGCGCGGGTACTCGGTCGAGACGCGGACGCCCTTGGGCAGGTCCGCCACCCCCCGGATCGGCGAGGCCTCGTCGACCGCCAGCACGATCCGGATCGGGTTGTTCGTCGACTTCGAGTACCCGAGCACGCCGAGCGAGGTGACCTCGGCCCCGGTCTCCTCGATCCAGTCCCGCCCGGTGATCCCGAGGTCGAAGATGCCGTCGGCGACGTAGATGGGGATCTCCTGGGGGCGCAGGATCCGCACTTCGTCGACGCGTGGGTCGTCGATCGTCGCCCGGTAGTCGACCTCCGAGCTCCGCCGGACGGCGAGGTCGGCCGCGGCGAACAGCTCGAGGGTCTGGCGCTCGAGCGAGCCCTTCGGAAGGACGAGGCGCATCATCGCCCTAGCGTGCCCGCACCGAGTGCGCCACGCCAGGCCCGGTGACGCCCGGCGCCAGCTGGACCGTCCCGCGCAGCAGCGTGGTCATCTCGATCGCGGTGTCGACCGCCTCCTCGCCCTTGTTGCCGAGCTCGCCGCCGGCGCGGGCGAGCGCCTGGTCCAGGTTCTCGGTCGTGAGGACGCCGAAGGCGACCGGCACGCCGGTGTCGAGCTGGACGCGCTGGCAGCCCGCGGCGGCCTCGCCGGCGATCAGGTCGTAGTGCGTTGTCTCGCCGCGGATCACCGCCCCGAGGCAGACCACGGCGTCGACGCCGGAGTGGGCGAGCGCCTGCGCGGCGAGCGGCAGCTCGAAGGCGCCCGGCACGACGGCGACCGAGACCGCCTCGGCGGCGATGCCGTGGCGCTCGCAGGCGCTCCGGGCTCCTGCCAACAGGCGCGTCGTCACCTCGGCGTTGAAGCGGCTCACCGCGATGCCGAGCCGGATCTCGCCGCCGTCGAGGGTGCCGGCGATGACGTGGGCGCCGGCGAGGGCACCGGCGTCGAAGGCCTCCGGGCCCGGCCGTGCACCCGAGGCCGCCACCCGCTCAGTCGCCACCGTCGAGCCCCTCGAGCAGGTGCCCGAGCCGCTCGCGCTTGGTCCGCAGGTAGGAGATGTTCTCCTCCGTCGGCGTCGTCTGGATCGGCACGCGCTCGACGGTGTCGAGGCCGAAGCCCTCGATGCCCCCGTACTTCGCCGGGTTGTTCGTCATCAGGCGGATGGTGCTGCACCCCGAGGTCGGCCAGGATCTGCGAGCCGATGCCATACTCGCGCGAGTCGATCGGCAGGCCGAGCTCCAAGTTGGCGTCGACGGTGTCGCGGCCGCTGCTCTTGGAGCGTAGTAGGCGCGGATCTTGTGGCCGAGGCCGATGCCGCGCCCCTCGTGGCCGCGCAGGTAGACGAGGACGCCGCGGCCCTCTTCGGCGATCCGCCGCAGGGCGAAGTCGAGCTGGGGGCCGCAGTCGCAGCGGGCCGACCCGAAGACGTCGCCCGTGAGGCACTCGCTGTGCACCCGGGTCAGCACGGGCTGGCCGTCGGTGACGTCGCCGGCCACGAGGGCGAAGTGCTCCTCGCCGTCGAGGAGGCTGCGGAACACGTAGCCGGTGAACTCTCCGTAGGCGTCGGTCGGGATGCGCGCGCTCGACACCCGCTCGACGAGCTTCTCCGAGCGGCGGCGGTACTCGATGAGATCGGCGATGGTCACGAGGCAGAGCCCGTGCTTCTCGGCGAAGCGCTCCAGCTCGGCCAGGCGGGCCATCGAGCGCTTGTCCTCGCTGACGAGCTCGCACAGCACGCCGGCGGGGATGCACTTCGCGAGCCGGCAGAGGTCGATCGTCGCCTCGGTGTGCCCCGCCCGCTTCAGCGAGCCGCCCTCGCGGTAGCGCAGCGGCAGCACGTGCCCGGGCCGGGCGAGGTCCGTCGGCTGGGTCGCCGGGTGGATCAGCGCCCTGATCGTCGCGGCGCGGTCCTCGGCGGAGATGCCGGTCGTGGTGCCGTGGATGTAGTCCACCGTGACGGTGAACGCCGTCCGCTGGGACTCGGTGTTGTTCGCCACCATGAGCGGCAGGTTGAGCTGGTCGAGGCGCTCCGGCACGAGGGGCACGCAGATGAGCCCCGAGGTGTGCTCCAAGAAGAACGCGACCTTGTCCGGCGTGGCGAACTGGGCGGCCATCGACGAGATCGCCCTCGTTCTCGCGGTTCTCGTCGTCGACGACGACCACCATCTCGCCGCGAGCGATCGCCGCGACGGCATCCTCGATCGTGGCCTTCGGCATCCTCCGCCCTTCTTTCGGGACCGTCATCCTACCGGCGGCCGCCGAGGCCCCCGTGCTCGCCCCGCCGGGTCGAGGTCGACGCGGAGGTCGGCGCCGAGCACCGTCACGGCGCGCAGTTGCCCGCGCCACAGCTCCTCCATGCTCGGAGCGCCCGGGCCGGCGAACGCCGGGCGGGCGTCGTCGCCGCCGAACAGCGCCGGGGCGAGGTAGAAGACGTAGCGGTCGACGAGGCCCGCGGCGTGCAGGTCGTGGGCGACGTGCGCCCCCCCCTCGACGAGGAGCTGCAGCACGTCGCGCCGCCCGAGTTCGTCGAGCACCTCGCCGAGGTCGCCCGAGAGCTCGACGGCCGGGTGCACCCGCGCCGTCGCCGGGGCGCGACCGAGCACGACCCTGAGCGGCTGGCGGAGCGGCTGGCGGCTGGGCGGCTCCTCGCCGTCCACGCCGGGGTCCCCGGTGCGCACGGTGAGCAGCGGGTCGTCGGCCCGCACCGTCCCGGCACCCACCAGCACGGCGTCGCTGTCTGCCCGAAGCTCGTGGGCGTCGCGCCTCGCGGCCTCGCCGGTGATCCAGCGGCTCGACCCGTCGGGCGCCGCCGTCCTGCCGTCGAGGGTCGTCGCCAGCTTCAGCACGACGAAGGGTCGGCCCGTCCGCCGGTGCTTCAAGTAGGGGGCGAGCTGCTCCTCCACGGCGCCGGCGAGCAGCCCGACCTCGGCCCCGACGCCCCGCGCCCGCAGGCGCTCGAGGCCGCCACCGCCGACGCGGGGGTCCGGGTCGACGAGCGCGGCCACCACGCGGCCGACGCCCGCATCCACGAGCGCGTCGGCGCACGGCGGCGTGCGGCCGTGGTGGCTGCACGGCTCGAGCGTCACGTAGCAGGTCGCCCCGCGGCGCTGCGCTCCCGCCTCCGCGAGGGCGCTCACCTCGGCGTGCGGACCGCCGGGCGGGGCCGTGGCACCCTCGCCCACGACGTCGCCGTCGGCGACGATGACGCAGCCGACCCAGGGGTTCGGCGAGGCGATCCGGCGGGCGGCTGCGGCGAGCTCGACCGCGCGGGCCATGAACGTCTCGTCCTCGACCGAGAAGGGCTCCGGCCCCGCTGCGGCCCCTCCGGCCACGGCGTGCCTAGCCGTCGCCGTCCGGCGTGCGTGCGGTCGCGGAGCTGCCCGACTTGGCGGGGCATTCGGACAGCGCCCCGAGCGCCGCCCCGCGGAGCTGCTCGACGGCCTCCCACGGCCGTTCAGCACCGAACACGGCGCTGCCGGCCACGAAGACGCGTGCCCCGGCCCGGGCGGCGACCGCGGCGGTGTGCACGTCGATCCCGCCGTCGACCTCGATCGCCACGGGCAGCCCCCAACGATCGATCGCGTGCCGTGCCTCGGCGACCTTCGGCATGACCTCCTCCATGAACTGCTGGCCGCCGAAGCCGGGGAAGACGGTCATGACGAGGAGGAGGTCGATCGAGGAGAGGTAGGGCTCGACGGCCTCGAAGGGGGTGTCGGGATTGAGCGCCAGGCCGGCGCCGAGCCCGAGGCGGCGCATCTCGCCGACGAGCGCGTTGGTGTCGCCCACCTCCACGTGGACCGTCGTCGAGTCGGCCCCGGCCTTGCGGAACGCCTCCAGGTAGCTGCCCGGGTCCGTCATCATCAGGTGGCAGTCGAAGTAGGCGCCGCTGTGCTTGCGGAGCGAGGCCACGACCGGGGGGCCGATCGTCAGGTTCGGCACGAAGTGCCCGTCCATGACGTCGATGTGGAGCCAGTCGGTCGCGGTCGCGACCTCGCCGACGGCCTCGGCCAGGCTGCCGAAGTCGGCGGCCAGCACCGACGGCGCAACCCGGATCTCACCGGCGGGGAGCATCGCGTCGACAGTACCGCCCGCAGCCCCCCTACGGCGCGAGTGGCCGCCCGCCGGTCGGCCCCCCGCCGGCCGGCTCGCCGAGCCGTTCGCCGGGCAGCGGACGGGCGCCGAGCGCCCAAGCCGCATAGGGCTGGACGGCCCGACCCTCGCCCTGCACCTCCAGGAGCTCCAAGAACCCGTCGCCGGTCGCGACCAGCCCGTCCCGCAGCGTGCCGGGAGGCACGGCCACGGCGCCCGGCCCGGCGTCGCCGACCCCCGCGTTCACGGGCGCGGGGACGGCGGGGACGGGCGCGCCATACCAGCAACCGGCGGCCCCGGAACGTCGTCCAGGCCCGCCCGACGCGCACCAGGCGGTGGCACTCGAGCGTCGGGCGCTCCCAGCCGATCGCGAGCTCGGCCGGGGTGAGCTTGGCGGCGTACGTCGGCTCGCCCTGCTGGGCCACGGCCTCGCCGAGGCCGGCGACGCCGCCCGCCAGGCGCTCGACGAGCAGGTCGCAAGCGACGGAGGCGAGCCGGGAGCGCAGCTCCCCGGCGGTCTCGTCCTCGCCGATCGTCACCGTGGCGCAGGCGTAGACCGGCCCGGTGTCCAGCCCCTCCTCGAGCGCCATCAGGCAGACGCCGGTCGTCGCGTCGCCGGCCAGGATGGCGCGCTCGACCGGCGCGGCGCCTCGCCAGCGCGGGAGCAGCGAGAAGTGGGCGTTCACCATCGGGAGCCGCTCCAGGACCTCGGGACGCACGAGCCGGCCGAAGGCGACGACGACGCCGAGCTCGGCGCCGCTGTCGACGACGTCGCCCGCGCGCTCGCTCACGGGGATCCCGCGCTCGAACGCGAGAAGCTTCACCGGCGAGGGTGTTGGGGCGCCACGCCGCCCGCGGCGGCGGTCGGGGCGGCTGACCACCAGCACGACCTCGTGGCCCGCCCCGATGAGCGCGCCGAGGACCGTGGCCGCGACCTGCGGGGTGCCGAGGAAGGCGAGGCGGGCCAGCGCCGGAGCGGCGGTGCCTAGAGCTCGCCGGGCTTGGCGTCGCCGCCGGCGAGGCCGGCGCCAGCGAGGGTCCGGCGCCGGAGGATGGCCTTCGCCTCCTTGCGCTGGTCGGGGTCGAGCCGCTCGACGAGGAGCACCCCGTCCAGGTGGTCGACCTCGTGCTGGAAGCAGCGCGCCAGCAGCTCGTCGGCCTCGATGTCCAGCTCCTCACCGTCGATCCCGATCCCGACCAGGTGCACCTGCTTCGGCCGGACGACGTCCCAAGCGAGGTCGGGGATGGACAGGCAGCCCTCGTGGTAGCTCCACTCCCCGCTCGACTCGACGATCTGCGGGTTGACCACGACGTTCGGCCCGTCGCCGACGTCGTACACGAACAATCGGCGCTGCACGCCGATCTGGGGCGCTGCGAGACCGACCCCGGGGGCCTCGTACATCGTCTCGATCATGTCCTCGGCCAGCCGGGCGAGCTTGCCGTCCACCTCGGCCACGTCGGACGCCCGCTGACGCAGCACGGGATCACCGAAGATCCTGATCGGGATGGTCGCCATCGTGAAGATGCTATCGGTCGCCGCCGCCCGGCACCGACGCGCCGACGTCGACGCGACCCGGCGATCCGGCCGCCTCACCGGCGAGGAAGCGGACGGCGAGCCGTCCCGCACCGGCGCCGTCCGGGGAGGGGCCGGAGCCCGCCGAGGCGGGACGAAGCTCGAGGAGGACCTCGGTGCCCGCCGCCGGCGGCGAGTCCGGCACGACCACCGTGGCCGCGACCGCGGCTGCGTCCTCGCCGGGCGGCCCAACGGTCGCGGCGTACTCGCCCGCGGGTGGCAGCAGCAGCTCGGCGGGCACGGCGAGGACCAGGTTGCCGGGCCCGGGCGGCCTGCGGACGGCGCCCCGCACCTCGTGGGGCCGCCCGAGCAGACCGGCCGCCTCCGCGAGGGCGCCTTCGGCGACGAGCCTTCGGATGTGCGACGACGAGACGGTCTCGCCGCCCGCTCCCTCGCGGATCAGGTCCACCCCCCGGGCCTCGAAGCCGAGCGACTCGCCCATCGACCGGAGCAGCTCGATGTCGCCGCGGTGGCCGTGGCCGAAGCGGAAGTTCGCCCCGGCCACGACGAGGCGCGCGCCCAGCTCGCCGAGGAGCACCTCGGTGACGAAGTCCTCGGGCGACTCGGCGGCGCGCGCCTCGTCGAAGGCGAGGACGACGACGTCGTCCACTCCGGCGGAGCGCAACAGCTCGACCTTGTGGTCGAGCGCCGTCAGCAGGCGCGGCACGTGCGCCGGCCGCAGGATCGCCGCCGGGTGCCGGTCGAACGTCACCGCCACGAGCGACAGGCCCGCGGCGTCCGCGAATCGCCGCGCCTCGGCGAGGAGGCGGCGGTGGCCGAGATGCACGCCGTCGTAGCTGCCGACGGTCACCGCGACGCGCGAGGTCGCGCCCAACGTCGGCTGCTCCTGCTCCACCCTTGCGGACGCTACTCGGCGGCGCGGGGCGTCCCCGACACCGGGGGGCCCTCCGGGAGCCTGTGCCACGGCCACCGCCGGCGGCGCGAGCACGACGACGGGCTTGGCCCGGTCCCCCTCGCGTGGCTCGTAGACGGCGAGCAGCTCGCCCCCCTCGTCGAGCACGGCCCACGGACCGTCGCCGCTCACGCCGAGGATGCGGCGCTCGAGCACCTTGCCGTGACGCACCCACGCTTGGAGCTCGCCCCCGGCCGTGACCTGCGCGAGATGGGCGACGAGCCCGCGGGCAGGACCGACGTCGGCGCGGTCGAGCGCGTCGAGCGGGACGGCGTCGCCGATGTGGAACGGGCCGACGGCGGTGCGCCGCAGCGCGCGCAGATGCGCCGCCCCACCGAGCGCGGCGCCCAGGTCGGCGGCCAGCACCCGTACGTAGGTCCCCGAGGAGCAGTCGACCTCGACACGGAAGACGCCCGCCTCGTCCGTCGGCTCGACGTCGAATCGGTAGACCTCCACGGTCCTCGCCGGCCGGTCGACCTCGATCCCCTCCCGGGCGAGCTCGTGAAGGCGTCGCCCCCCGATCTGCACCGCCGAGACCATCGGTGGGACCTGCGCGATCCGCCCCGTGAGCGTCGAGGCGGCGGCGCGCACGTCCTCCAGCTCGACGCCGGACATGTCGAAGGTCGCCGTCGTCTCGCCCGAGGCGTCGAGCGTCGTCGTCGCCGTGCCGAGCACGACCTCGCCGACGTAGGACTTCGCGAGCGAGGTGGCGAAGCGCATCAGCCTCGTGGCCCGGCCGACGCCGAGGACCAGCACACCCGTGGCGTCGGGGTCAAGCGTCCCGGCGTGGCCGATCCTCCGCTCGGCGAGCAGGCGCCGGGCGCGTGCCACGACGTCGTGCGAGGTCCACCCCTCCGGCTTGTCGACGACCACGAAGCCGTCGAGCGACGGTCGCGCCGCGCGCCCGGCGGCGGAGGGGCCGGGCGCCGCGCTCACTCGCCGCCGTCGTCCTGGCGGACGGGCCGGGCGCGCCGCAACGCCTCCTCGATGCGCTCGCCGGCGGCGATCGCCGGGTCGGCCGAGAAGCTCAGCGCGGGGGTGCGCTTCATCCGCACCTGCGCGCCGATCTTCGACTGCAGCGCGCGCCGGTGCTCCTCCAGCGCCTCCGCGGCCCCCTCGGGAAGCGATGCCAGGTAGACGAGGGCATGGCGCAGGTCGGCCTCGCAGACGACGGCGGTCACGGTCAGCAGCCGCAACCGCTCGTCGGCGTCGGCGAGGCGCTCGACCTCGTCCGCCAGCACCTCCTGGAGGAGCGCGTTCACCCGCGCGATGCGGGGATAGGGATGCCGGATCGCACGGCGGCGGGATGCGGCCACGGCCGTCTCTTCCTTCCTCGACACGGCGGCCCCGAACGGCGACCTCACCGCCGGCGCCGGCGCGGCGGCCGGGGGCGAGCCCCGCCCCCACCGGGTCGCCGGCCGCGAACGGTCAGGTCCTCGGGACCTCTCGCTCGTCGTAGGTCTCGATGACGTCGCCCTGGTGCAGGTCCTGGAAGTCCGAGAGGCCGATGCCGGCCTCGAAGCCGGACTGGACCTCGCGGACGTCGTCCTTGAAGCGCCTGAGGGAACTGATGGTTCCCTTCCAGATGACGACGCCGTCGCGGAGGAAGCGCACCCTCGAGCCGCGGGTGATGGTGCCGCTGCGCACATAGACGCCGGCCACTGCCCCGACGCGGGGGACCCGGAAGATCTCTCGGACCTCGGCCTCGCCGGTGACGACCTCCTCGAAGGTCGGCGCGAGCATGCCGACCATCGCCGCCTCGATGTCCTCGATCAGCTTGTAGATGATCTCGTAGGTGCGGATCTCGACGTTCTGGCTCTCAGCGAGGTCGCGAGCACGGCGGTCCGGCCGGACGTTGAACCCGAGGATCGTCGCGTTCGAGGCCACGGCGAGCTGGACGTCGTTCTCGGTGATGCCGCCGACCGCACGCCGCACGAAGGCGACCTTCACCTCGTCGCGTTCGAGCTTGCGCAGGCTCTCGGTCACCGCCTCGAGCGACCCCTGGACGTCGGCCTTCAGGACCAGGGTGAGCGTGGCGGTCTCGCCCCGCTGGATCTGCTCGAAGATGTCCTCCAGCTTGGCGCCGGCGCCCGGCGCGACCGGCGTCTGGGCGTAGCCGGCGAAGCGCATGCGCTGCTCGCGGGCCTCGCCGATGGTCTCGGCGACCCCGAGGCCCGGCGTCGCCCGGAGCTCGTCCCCGGCGATCGGCGGCTCGGAGAGCCCGAGCACCTGCACCGGCATCGAGGGCAGCGCCTCCTTGACCTGGTCGCCGCGGTCGTCGATGAGCGCACGTACGCGCCCCCATGCGGAGCCGGCGACGATCGGGTCGCCCACGCGCAGCGTCCCACGCTGGACGATCACGCTCGCGACCGGCCCGCGGCCGATGTCGAGGTTCGCCTCGAGCACGGTGCCGCGTGCGGGACCCTCCGGGTTCGCCTTCAGCTCCAGCACCTCGGAGAGCACGGCGAGCTGGTCGAGCAGGTCGTCGATGCCGAGGCCCTGCAGCGCCGAGACCTCGACGGTGATCGTGTCGCCGCCCCAGGACTCGGGCACGAGCCCGTGCTCGGAGAGCTGCTGGAGGACCCGGTTGACGTCGGCGTCCTCCCGGTCGATCTTGTTCACGGCGACGATGATCGGCACGTTGGCCGCCCGGGCGTGGTCGATCGCCTCGACCGTCTGGGGCATGACGCCGTCGTCGGCCGCCACGACGAGCACGACGATGTCGGTCACCTGCGCGCCCCTGGCGCGCATCGCGGTGAACGCCTCGTGGCCCGGCGTGTCGATGAACGTGATCTGGTGGCCGTTGCGTTCGACCATGTAGGCGCCGATGTGCTGGGTGATGCCACCCGCCTCGCCGGCGACGACGTCGGTCTCGCGGATCCGGTCGAGCAGCTTCGTCTTGCCGTGGTCGACATGGCCCATGACGGTGACGACCGGCGGCCGCGGCCGCAGCGAGCTCGCCTCCTCGGACTCAGCGTCGGCTTCCGCGAAGTAGCGGGCCTGGAGCGCGGCCTCCTGCTCCTCGCCCGGGTCGACGAGCTTGATGCGCGCGCCGAGCTCGGCGGCGAACAGCTCGATCATGTCGTCGGTGAGCGACTGCGCCGCCGTCACGACCTCTCCCTGGAGAAAGAGGAACCGGATGACGTCACCGGCGGAGCGGTTCAGCTTCGGACCGAGCTCTTGGGGCGTGCTGCCGCGCTCGATGATCACCTCGTTCTCGGGCACGGGCGCGTTCGACGGCATGTATGTCGAGACCTGGATCGGCTCCAGCTCTTCCTGGTTGCGCCGGCGGCGGTGCGTCCGCCGCTGGGGCGGCCGTCCACGGCCGGCGGGGCCGCCGCGGATGCCTCCTGGCGGTGCTCCGGGCGCGGCGCCAGGACGGCCGCCGATGCCGCCACCGACACGACCGCCGGCGAACCCGCCTCCGGCGCCGCCACCTGGGCGTCCGCCGGCGAAGCCGCCGCCGGGGCGCGGCGCGCCGCCACCTGCGGGCCTTGACCCGAAGCCCGTCCGCGGCGGGCCACCGGGGCCGGCGGGACGCGACGTCGGCGCCCCGGCGCGACCACCCTGGCCAGGCGGCGGCGGGATCGGGCGACCCGAGAACGAGCGCGGCGGGCCGCCCGGGGGCGGTGGGATGGGCTTGCCCGAAGGTCCGATGAGCGGCTGGCGCTGGTTTGTCGCCGCGGGGCCCTGGGCGGGGCGGCCGGCGCTCGGTGCGGGGGGCGCGCTCGGGCGGACCTGCGGACCGGCTTGGGCCGCCGCGGGCGTCTGCCCGCTCTCGGCCGCCGGGCGAGCCGGCGCGGGGCGGGGCTCGCTCGCCGCTACGGCCGGGCGAGCCGGCAGCGGGGCGGGGCTCGCTCGCGGCGGGGACCGGGCGGGGGGCGGGGGGTGCCGTCCGGGCCGTGGCGCGCGACCTGCTCGGCGAGCTCGCTGGCCGGTCGGCTGCGGACGACGTGGTGCTCGGCCGGAGCAGGCGGAGCCGAGGGCGCTGCGGCGACGGCTTCTTCGCGGGTGGCTTCCGCCGCGGGCTGCGCCGGGCGGCGCGGCGCGGCGGCCGGCTGGCCTTCGGGGGCCGGTGCCGCGGCAGGAGCGGCGGCACGGGTGGCCGGGCGCTCGGCGGCCGCCGGGCGCGACGGGGCTGGCTCCGCAGCCGGCTCCTCGGGCTGGACGGCACGGATGAGACCCTCGCGCTCCGCCTTCCGGCGGACGCGGTCAGCCTGGGCATCCTCGATCGAGGACGAATGGCTCTTCACACCGATGCCGAGCGACAAGGAGAGGTCGAGCGCCTCCTTGTTCGTCAGCCCGAGCTCACGAGCGAGCTCGTAGACGCGGATCTTCTTCGCCAACTACCCGATAGTCCCTTCTCAGCGCATCATCGCGACGCGCCGTCTAGACGGCTCACGCCGCGCCTTCTATCCTCGCACACCTTCACCGGCGTCGTGCCCTAGCCCCAGCGTACGGGCTAGCTCCTCGGGCTCGTCCACCGAGACCGGGCGCCGGAGCGCCCGGCCGAACGCATTCCTGCGCAGCGCGAGCTCCAGGCAGCCGAGCGAGCCTGCGCAGAGCCAGGCGCCCCGGCCGGGCCGCCCATGGCCTGCGACCAGGTGCCCGTCCTCGGCGACCACCCGCACGAGCCGTCGAGCTTCGTCCCGGCGCCGGCAGCCCACACAGGTGCGGATCGGGCCACCGCCCGCACCGGCCGGAGGCTGTCCGGCCGATCGGGCGGAGCCGCCGGAGCGGGCGCCGCCAGCTACGACGACGCGCCCTCCTCCACCACGCGGTCCGGGGCCGGCGCGACGGGCTCCGTGGCGAGCGCGGCAACGCCCGCCGCCGCGACCTCCTCGCCGTCGGCCGCAGGCTCCTCGGGACCGCCTGCCGGCTCCCCCTCCGACGTTGCCGGAGCGGGCGCCTCCGAGCCGTCAGGAGCAAGCTCGGCAGCGGCCGGTGTGCCGGGCACCGCACGCGGCGGAGGGACGTCGCCGGACTCCTCGCCGCCCTGCGCCCACTGCTCCATCGAGATGGCGTCACCACCACCTGCGGGCTGGAAGACCATCTCGCCGCTCTCGCTCTCGACCCACTCGCCCTCCGCCCAGTCGACGGCGGCGTACGCGCTCTCCTCCTCGGCGAGCTGGGTCTCGCTCTTGATGTCGATCCGCCAGCCTGTAAGGCGCGGCGGCGAGCCGGGCGTTCTGTCCCTCCTTGCCGATGGCGAGCGAGAGCTGGTAGTCGTGCACGACGACCGTCGCCGTGCCGGTCGACTCGTCGGCTCGCCGAAGCGCGCGCCGCGGCCGACCGGATCGCGGCCGAGACCGCCAAGCGGGCCGCGCAAGCTGCCCGAGGCGCAAGCAAAAGCGGCGGCGGACGCCAAAGCGGCGGCCGCGCGCGCCGTCCGGCGGTCGCCCAAGCCGACCGCGCCGCCGCCGACCGCGCGGTCGCCGACGCCAAGGCCGCGGTCGCGCGCGCCGCCGCCAAGCGGGCGGCCGAGGCGCCGACCGCGCTCGACGCCGCGCGCGACGGCGCGCGCGCGGCGGCCGACGCGGTTGCCAGCGCGGCGGCGGCACTCGAAGCCGCCCGCTCCAGCGGCGCCTCCGCCGCCGCCGTCGCGGCCGCGGAAGCCGGCCTGACCGCGGCCCGCGTCGCGGCCGCCTCGGCTCTCGCCGCGGGCGAGGCCACCGCGCGCGACGCGCGCGCGCGCGGCGACCCCGGCGTCGAAGCCGCCCTCGCCGAGGCCTCGGCCGCCGCGCGCGAGTCCGCGCGCAAGGCGGCCATCGCCAAGGCGCGCGGGGCCGGGGGCGCGGTGGCGGGCGCGCTGGACGCGCTGGCCGCGGCCAAGGAGGGGGTCGAGCGCGGGCGGCCGCCACGCCCGCCGCCCAGCCCACCGTCGCCACCCGCGCCATGGATGCCGCCACGTCCGCCGCCGCCGCCGCGCGCGCGGCGCGCGCCAAGGCGGGCGGCCTGGGGGACTTGATGGCGGCCAAGGGCGAGGGGTCGCCCCTCTCCCTCGCCGCGGCGGCCGTGCTTGCCGCCGCCGACTTCTGGCCCCCCTTTGGGAGGGCGCGGACGCGCGCGCCGCCCGGGCGGCCGCGAAAGCGGCGGCTGCGGCCGCCCCGCCGCTGGTTGCGGGCCCGCGCCGCGCCGTCGCCCGTGCGGTCGCTGGCCGACGCCCTGGGCGGCGCGGGCAACGACTCCATCAAGTCGCGCTACGACCCGCTGGCGGGACTGGGCGAGCTGGAGCCGCCCAAGTTCGCTGCCAAGAAGGGCGGCGGCACAGGCGCGGGCGCTGGCTCTGCCGCCGACGACCGCCTGCTCGCCCCCCCTGCTCGACGCCCCCACCGGCGTCGCGAAATTTGACGCCCTGCGCCAGGCGGTGCGCGACGCGGCGGCGGGCGCGGGGCGGGTGGCGGCCGAGCGCGCGGCGCGCAGCGCGGCGGCGGCGCGGCGCGGGCGGCCCAGCCGACGACCGCCTGCTGGGTCCGCTGCTGGAGAATCCGCGCGGCGTGGCCAAATTCGACGCGTTCCGCCAGGCCGTCCGGGCGGCGGCCGACGGCGCGGGCCGCGTGGCGGCCGACCGCGCGGCGGCGCGCGCCGCGGGGCGCGCCGCGGCCGACGCCGCCCGTGCGGCGCCCGACGCGCCTTGCCGGGCGACGAGTACGACCCACTGAAATGGATCCTGGAGGAGGACGGGAGCGCGCCGCCGGCGCCCGGCGCGCGTGGCGCGGCGGGGGGCACGCGCGCGCGGCCGGCGGCCGCGCGCCCGCCGCCCCGACCGCTCGCCGCGCGCGAGCCCCGCGCCGCATGTTCCAGCCGGCGGCGCCGCCGCCGGACGACGTGCAGGGGCAGGCGCCGCCCCGCAAGTGAGGCGGAGGGGAGAGGGTGTGGCGGGTGACACCCGCGGGGAGGGGGCGGGCGGCGAGGGGCGCAGTCGGCGCCCGCGTGCGGCGTTGGAGGTTGGCGGGCGCTGTGCAAAAGCGCGCACATCTAGGGCGTTGCGATTGTGCGCCGCGCGGCGGCGCGGCCGGGCGCCCCAAAACCCGACCCCGCGCCTTCGCCTCACGCCCGCTCCCGCCCCCAAACGTCACGTCCCGGTAGAGCACCGTGCGCCCCAACCCCTCAACGCCGTCCAGGCAGTGGCCGCGGCGCGTGGCGGCGGCGACCGACTCGGACGCCTCGACGACGAAGCCGGCCCCGAGATAAAATCTTTCGGCCACCTGGTTGACCGCCAACGAGTGCAGAACAAGGCGTCCGCGCCCCTAGAAGTGGCGGTGGCCCGGGCGGCGGCCGAGGAGGGCGGCGCCGACGCCGCGGCGCCGTGCACAGGGCGCGGCGCACACATTCGCCATGTACGCGGGGGCCGCGCTGGCCCCGATCAACGCCTCCCCTTTGACCGCCTTGACGCTCACGACGTCCAGGGTCCGACGACGGCGCCGGCGGGGGTCGCGAGCGGCTCGAGGTCGGGCCCGCCGACCGCGACGAGGCTCGCCGGGTCTGCGACGGCCACGATCGCGGCAAACCGCTCCGCGCCCGGAGGCGCCGATGTCGCGGCCAGCAGAGCGTCGTACTCCTCGTCCGCTTTCAGGGCCTGGTGAATCTGTGGACGCGGGGCGGGGACCGCGCGCCGCCGTCGTCGTCGTCAGGGTTCCGCCCAAAAACGCGCCCCTCCTTCTCCCACCTCCCCACGCCGCCACCCACCCGCCCCGCAAACGCGCGCTCGGGCGGGTGCACGTAAAAAAAAAACGCTCGGAACCCGGCCGCCGCGCGCAGTTCGTCGCGGTCTGTGGTGGCCCGCACGTCGATGGCCAGGCGAGGCGCCACTGGTTTGGGGCGGCCGCCTTCATGCGGGACACGTGGAAACCGGCAGCGTCGGCGGTGGCCGTCGGGCGGGCGCGGGGAGCGCGGCGTGGGCAGTAGAAATGGCGCACATTGGGGGCGCGCCTGCCCCCCAGTGGTCGCACGCAGCGTGGATGTTGCGCCTGGAGGGGCGGCATTGGGGACGGGGAAAACACGGAGGGAGTGGGCGCGGCGCGCGGCGCGCGGCGAGCGGGCCACCGGCTCCTCCCCGCCCGCCCCCAAGCCCCCGCGCCCGCCGCGCCGGCCGCGTTCCGCCCCGTTTCAAACCAGTGTGACATTGTGTGTGCGTCCGCCCAATCTCGCCCCTCGCCCGCCAGCTGCCGCGCGCCCGCCGCGCGCAGGTGCCGCGCGCCCGCGCCTCACTTGAGCCCCGCCGAGTAGGCCGCCAGCCCCGCCGCCACCGCGGCGACCGCGATGGCGACGTATCGGTTGGGGATGATGGCCGGCGGCGTCCCATTCTTCCGCCCACCGCTCCTCGAGCGTTTGCGGGCGGCGCGGCGGACGCGCCCCGCCCGCGCGCGGCGGCGGCGGCGCGCGCCGCCGCGTCCGCTCGCCGGGCGCGCGCGGCGGCGCCGCGTCCACCGAGGGCAGCGTCGGCTTTCGTCGGCGCCGACGCGCAGTTTTGGGGCCTCCATGATGTAGCGCAGGTCGGCGGCTGGGGTGGTGGTGGGGTGGGGGGTGGGCCGGGGGCGGGCCGGGGGCGGGCGCAGGTTCGGCCGCGCCAGCCGCGCCGCCGCCGCCGCACCTTGCTTCCTCAGTTTGGGGCTCGGGTGCGCCGCCTCGACCTCCTGTAGACGCCAACACGCCGGCCTCGTCGCCCCGGCCGACTTGGCCGGGCCGAGCCACAGCTGGATCTCGCCGCCGAGCTGGGTGAAGTCCGGCCCTCGGCGTCCAGCGCGCGCTCACGAGCTGCGACGCCTCCCGGATACCTCCCGACCGCGTACGCCGCTTTGCCGGCTTCAAACCGCTTGGCCGCCCGCCTTTCTTGGCGGCGGCGTCCGCGTCGGCGCGAGCGCGCAGGGCGCCGCGACCTTGGGGGTGTAGCTTTTTGACGTCTCGGGCAGTCCCTTTGCCGCCGCCCGACGCGCCCAGTTCGGCGGCCGCCGCGTCCTGCTCGGTGGCGCCCGCGGCGACGGCGGCGGCGAACGAGGCGGACGGCCTGCGCATGCGGCTGGCGGGGGGGGGGCGCGAGGCGCGGGACTTGGCCGCGCGGGGGACGGGGGTGGGGTCCAGGTCGGGGAGGACGGCGTCGTCGTCGTCGTCATCGTCCGGCGCGGCGCGCGGCCGGAGCGCGGCGCGGCGCAGCGCGCGCGCTCGCAGCGCGGGCGCCAATCGCGGCTCGCCGGGGCGGCGCGCGGGCGCGCCGCCGCCGCCATGGGGGGCGCGCCGAGCCCCCTCGGCCCGGTTGGGGGGGGGGGGGGGGGGGGGGCGGGGCGGCGCCGCGCGCTGTGCGCCGGTCGGGCGAGCGCGAGCGACGCCGCGACGCTCGTGCCCGCACTTCCGAGACCGCGAGACCCCGCGCTCGACACCGCGCCCGCGCAGTCGCTGACGCGCCGCCCGGCGCCGCCCGCTCCAATGCGCCCTCCACGCGCCCACGCCCGCCCGCGCGGCGGCGGCCGCCCACTCCGGCGCCGCCCGCCCCGCGCCGGCCCCACCCGCGGCCACATCGCGTCGCGCCGCCCTGCTGGCCGGCGGCCTGGCAGTCGCTCTCCCCCGGGCCGCAACCGCCGGCGCGGCCGCGCCGGTCGGCTCCTACCTCCCGCCCGCGCCCGGCCTCGACGGCTTTGTCCAGTACACGGTGCCCATGGATCGGACGCCCAGCCTGCGGGCGGGGACGATCAAGACGCCGTACACGTTTGCGCTGCCCGCGTCGTGGCGGGAAGGGACGGTCGCCAACATCCAGTCGGGCAACTATTGCCAGCCCCGGTGCGACGAGCCGTGGACCGAGGTGGTCTTCTCCGGCGCCGACGGCGGGGCGCGCGTCATGGTGTCGCCCCTGAAACGCCTCACAAACGACGTCCGCGCCGGCATCGACAAGGTCGGCGCCCCAGCCGGCGTCGCCCAGGCGCTGGGCGCGTACGTGACCAACAATATGCCGCCGGAAGCGGAGGAGGTGGTGGCGGCGACCGGGGCCGAGGTTGGACGGGCGCGCGACGCGTACTACCTCGAGTTCAACACGCCCTACGCGCTCAACCCGCCCCGCTCCCTGGCCGTCGCCACCGCCAAGGACGGTCTCGCCTACCTGTTTGTGGTGCAGGCCACCGAAAAGCAGTGGGCCAAGTCGGAGGCGACGCTGCGGCGGGTCGCGCAATCGTTCCGGCCGTGACGGGGGTGGCGGGAGAGGGAGTGGGGAGCGCGCGCGCGGGGGTTGCGGCTGCGACGGGCGAGTGCGAGACGCGTTACACACAAAAGCAAAAGGCAGAGAAAGCAGGCGGAACCGGGGCGGGCGCGCGCGCGCCGCGTCACTCGCCGTCGCTGATGGCGTCGTCGTCGGCGCCGCCGACGACGACCGCGGCCGCGGCCGCCGCGGCCGCCGCCGCGGCCGCGCCTACCAGCCGGGGCCGCCCTTCCACGACGCGCCCCTCCCACAGGCGCGCCCAGGCGGCGGGGAGGAGGCGGCCGTAGCGCCCGGGCGCGGCGGCCGCGAGCGCGCGCGCCGCCGGCAGCGTGTCGGCCGCCGCCGCCGCCGCGCCGGCCAGTGGCAATGCTTGCCGCAGGCGGGCCGCGTTGGCCGCCGTCGCCCGGCCAGCCTGCAGGCCGATCGGGCCGCAAAGGGAGAGCCACCCGGCCGGCGCGGGCCGCGCGCGCGCAAACAGGACGCCGCGCCCGGCGACCGCCAACGCCGCGGCTTCCGCCAGGGCGCCGTGTTGAGGTCGGGCCAGAATGTCGGCCGCGGCGAGGTAGCGGGCGGCGGCGGCGGCGTCGGGGAGGGCGGCGTCGCCCGCCACAAAGAGGGGCAGATTGTCAAACAGCCACGTGGCCGCCGTGGAGGCGTCCAGGCCGGACGCGGCCAGCGCGGCATCGGCGTCGACGGTGGCGGGCGGGCGGGCGGTGGAGGCGGCGGGGCCGAGGGCGCCGCCTCCGCCGCCAGCCACGCCGGCACTCCAGTCCCGCTTGTTGTGCAGGATGCGGCCCAGGGCGTGCAGGGCGTCCAACCCAGAGTCGCGCGCGGCAAAGGCGGCCGCGCGGGCGGCGGCGGCCGCGTCGCCGCGCGTCGCGTCGGGCGCGGCCGCCGCGGCCTGCGCCCGCGTCTGCCGCTTGCGGGGCGGCGGCCCCCGCGGACGCGGCGCGGGAGCTTCGCCCGCGGTGGCCAGGTGGGCGGCCAGCAGGGCGGAGCGCAGGTCGCCGCCGGCGGCGGCCGCGAGCGCGGCCGCGCGCGGCGCGCCGAGCGCGGCGCCCGCGCGCGCGGCGGCGGTCAACAGCGCGCGCGCGATGTTGGCATCGGTCAGCGGGTTGAACGAAAGGCGTGTGGCGCCCGCGGCGATGGCGGCGTCGACCAGGTCCCGGTGCAGGCCGCCCGCCACGCCCGCCGCCGCGTCGGCGCCGCGCCCGCCCCGCGAACCGGCCCCGCCCCGGCCGCCGCCCGAAGTGACGAGCAGGGCGACCGGGGACGCGGCGGCGGCGCAAAGGTCGGCGACGGCGGCCGCGAGGGCCGCGCGCGGCGGCCGCGTCGCGCGCGTGGGGGAGGTCCCGGATGACGATCACGCTCCCCGCCGCCCCGCCCGCGTCGGCGCCGGCCGTGATCGGCGTCAAGGACAGACCGCGCAAGCGTGTGCCGGCGACAAAGGACAGGAAGGCGTCCACTTTGCTGGCGTGCCGCGGCGCGCCCGCATCAAAAGCGCCCTCGCCCCGCCCCCCGCCCCTCGCTCAACGTACTTCGCCTCGTCCCACGTCGCCTGCAGGGGCGGCACCCATTCCAACACGCGCATCCCGGCTTCAGCGGCGACGGCGGTCACGGTGGCGGCCTTGCCGCAGCCAGGGGGCCCTCCGCGAGCGGCAACAGCGGCGCGCGCGGCGCCCGCGCGCCAGCCACGCGCGCACAGCGTCCGCTTCTTGGGGTGCACGACGAGGTCGGCGACGCCGGCGGGCGCGCACGCGTCGGTCCACGGCAGGGTGGAGGGCGAGGGGGGGCGCGGCGTGGCGGGGTGCGCCGCGAGCTGGCGCGCCGCCAGCGCCGTCCCGCCTTGGGCCGGCGCCAGGGACAGTTCGCCGGCGCGCGGCGGGCGAGGGGCGGGCTGTGTGGGGGAGCGGTGGGGCGTGGGCGCGAGCCGCGTGCGGCCGACTCTGCCCCCCCTCCCTCCCCGCCTCGGACCTGGCGCCGCGGCGCCAGCGCCCCCGGCTTGGCGTCGTCGTCGTCGGACAGCCATATCACGGTCTCTCCCTCGGGCGGGGGCCGCTTGCGCGGCGCCATGGGACTAGAGGCGCCCGCCTTTGGCGAATTGCGCGCGGGCGGCGGCGCTGGGTCAGCCTGGCATCCGATCGCGGGGGTGGGGTGGGGGGCGGGAGGGCGGGGGGCGGTCTGTCGCGGCGTCGGCGCCGGCAAACGCACGACATTGTTCACACCTCGCCCCACATCCGGCCGCCCCTAGGGCACCATGGACGACGGCCCGCCCGGCGTGGGTGCGTGCGGGGGCCAGGGAGGGCGCGACGCCGCGCCGGCAGTCGGCGGCGTGGCACCGGCGCGCCCCGGCGCACCCACGCGCCCACGCCCAGCCGCCCATCACCCTCCAGACGCAGCGCCGCCGCCGCGGCCGGCGGCACCGCCGGCCGCGGCCGCCCCCGCCACCCGCGCCCGCGCCCGCGCCCGCGCCGCTGGCCGACGACGGCGACGACGACATGTACGACGACATTGCAGGTGGGTGTGGTGCTGGCGGCGGTGCACTGGCGGGGTCCGAGGGCGAGGGAGGGGGGCGGGCGCGAGGTGTCGTCTTCCTGTTTCGACGCCCCACCGCCCTCTCCCCAGTCGACGTCTCGCTTCCGTCAGCCGCGCGCCCCGCGGTCACGTCCGCGGCCGGCGCGGCAGGAGCCGGGCCGGCGCCCGGAGTCGCCCCGCCCCGTCCGACCTCGGCGGCCCCCGCCCTGCCCGCCGCCGCCCCGGGCACCTCGGTCCTCGTCGGCAACCTGGAATGGTGGACGACCGACGCCGACCTCGTCGCCGCGGCGTCGGCCTTTGGGCGGCTCGTGGGGCCCCCCTTTTCTATACAGACCGCCCGACCGGCCGCAGCAAGGGCGCCGCCGTCCTCCGCTTTGTCGACGCCGCCGCCGCGGCCGCAGCGGTGGCCGGTCTCAACGGGCGCGTGTTTGACGGCAAGCCGGCGGTGGCCACGCTGGCGGCGGCGCCGGGGGCGGCGGCGCCGCCGCCGCAGCCGCCCGCGCCGGTCGCGCCCGCGCCGCACGTGGCCCGCCCCCAAGCCCCGATCATGCGTCCACCCCCGCAAATGATGCGGCCGCCGCCGCACATGGCGGCACGGCCGCCGGCCGGGTGGTCGGGGTTTGCGCCGCCGGCGGGCGGCTACGGCCAGCCCCCAGGCCTGGCGCCCGCTTCCGCAGCACGCCCATTACGGCGTGCGGCCGCCCCCGCCCCGGCGCGGTCCGGGGCGGCGCCGGGCCCGGTTGGGGGCGAAGCGGCCGAGGCAGTGAGAAGCGGGGGAGGGGGGGGGGGGGCGGCGCGCGCCGCACCTGTTGTCCCCGCGAACCGCGCCCAATCGCCACACACGCGCGCGCGCTCTCCCACCCGCCGCGCCCCAGGCGCGGGCGCGGCAGCCGGGCGGGGGGGGGGGGGGGGGGGGCCGCCCGGCTCCCCACTCACGCACCGCCCGCGCGCGCGCCGCCGCGGTGGCCGGCCTTCGCGCTGCGCGGGCGCCCGCCCGCGCACAGCTTGCAGTGCCGCACGCCGTGCTCACCAGGGCGCGCCTGCGTGCTCCTTGTGCGCGTCCCGGTGCGCCGCGGCGCGCTCGTCCGCTTTCGCGCGGTGCGTGTCGGCGTGCGCGGCCGCGCGCTCGGCGCGGTGCAGCGCGGCCGCGTCGGCCGACGCGGCCTTCTTCTTCGCTTTGGCGTCGGCCAGCTCCGCCTTGTGGGCCGCCTTGCGGTCGCGCTCGGCGCGCTTGGTCTCGGCGAGCTTGTCTGCGACGGGGGGGGGGGGGGGGGGGCGGGGGGGCGCCCGAGCGGGGTCGGCGGTTGGGCCGCCCCGTGCCCGACCCGGCCGCGGAAGCAATTATTGAGCTTGTTCGGCGTCGATGGGGGGCGGCAGCTGGGCCGGCGCGCGCCCGCCAGCGCGGCGGGCCGCGGCCCGGTCGCGGCATTCGCCGGCCCGACCCGCTCGCCCGGTGCGCCTTCCGCGCCTCGCTGTCGCCGCCCAGGCCCATGAGGCCGCGGGATCATCGCGGCCATGATGTGAGAGGGG
>CAVXWO010000001.1:0-593447 GCA_963765505.1 uncultured Actinomycetota bacterium | reverse complement strand
CAGGGCGGGCCGTCCGACGGCCTCCCCACGAGCCACGCCTCGAGCTGCCAGCGCAGCCGCTCGGCGACGAGCGGGGCGTCGAGGCACCATCGTCGCCAGAGCCGACTGAAGTGCCCCCCATCGCCGGTCTCGACCTCGACCTCGAGCAACGTACAGGCGAGGCCGCGCTCGGCGAGCTGACCGCAGAGTGCCTCGGCGAGCCCCTTGGCGACGAAGGCGACGGCGTCCACCCGTTCGGCAGGGGGGTCGAGCTCGGTCACGACGGCGAGGTCAGGCGTCGGAGGGCGCCCCTGGAGCGGGCGCTCGTCGAGGCCCTTGGCGAGCCGTTCGCCCTGGCCCCGTCCGGCCCGAACCGCGCGAGCACGTCGGCCTCGTCCAGGGAAGCGAGCCCGCCGAGGGTGCTGATCCCGAGACGGCGCAGCAGCTCGGCGAGCTCCGGGCGGCCGAGGGCCTCGACCCCGAACGGCGCGAGGAAGGAGGCGGCCCGGCCCGCCGGCACGACCACGCCACGCTGTGCCGCCATCGTCGCGGCGAACGGACCGTTGGCGATCCGACGCGCCACCACGGGCCGGTGAGCAGCGGCGGCACCGGGTCACCGATCGGCGCGGCGTGCGAGCGTGGGCAGTGCGTTCGCGATCGCGGCGGCCACGGCGCCCGCCAGGGCGGCCTCACCACCGAAGTAGCGGGCGGGCCCGCGTCGTCATGCGCGGCCCATCCGGCCCGCCGCACCGCGACGGGGGCGCCGAAGGCCTCCAGTGCCCGGACGACCGGCTCGAAGGCCCGGATCTCGCCGCCCACATCACGCGCCAGCACGGCGAGCTCGGGGCAGCAGGCTTCCGCCTGACGGCGACGCTGGCCGGGCGACCCCCACCTCCCGGGCGGCGGCCGACGCCGCGACGATCCGTTGGCCCGCCACGATGGCGACCGCCTGCTCCGGAGCCCGCCCTGCCGCGCTGACCGGCCAGTCCGGGCACCATACGACGAGCGTGCGGTGAGGCCGGGCGCTCATCTCGCGCTGGCGGGCAGCACGGCCAGATCACCGGGCTCTCCGGATAGCCCCGCTCGGCCCCGCCCGGTGGAACGAGAGTCTCGAGGACGCTTCCCTCTGCCGGTAGGGGGAGCACCAGGCGCACGCTGACCTCGGGGGGCGTCGCCCGGCGCCTGGTCCGCGACCACCTCCATGGGCCGGGGACCGAGCGGCCGACCCCGCGGCCGATGCCTCCCCAGGAGCCGGCCACCACCGAGAGCCGCACCTCCGCGGACTCGGGCGCAGAGAGACGGTGTCCCCGGCCGGCCCTCCCCCCGACTTCGGCCGTCCGGGGACGCCGCGCACGAGATCCGGAAGGGTCGCCACCGTCCCTGCGGCGACGAGCAGGGCCGCCCGGCGCTCCCGGGCGCGTGCGGCCAAACGGCGGCCTCGCCGGGCGCCAGCGCCGCCGGCGGGCGGGCAATGACGACGTCACAACCCTCCAGCAGCGCAGCGACCACCGCGGCGAAACGCCGGCCCGGGTGGGGCACCAGGACGAGGCGGTCCAGGGCGACGCCGAGCTCGGCCGCGGCGACGAGACCGAGCGACGGCAGGCCGACCGCGGCGACACGACGCGCCGCTGCTGCTCGGACCGGCGAGCAGGGCGAGAGCGAGGGAGGTCCCGCCGGGCACGCCCGAGCCCTCCAGGACGACCGTGCTCCCCCGGCGGAGCCCGGGCGTGCCGAGCAGCTCCGCGAGAGGCGGTGCCACGGGCAGCAGCTCGTCGCGGGCGAGGACGAGCGGCCGGGTGCGCCGGTCGATCGAGGCGAGCTCCGCCCCGCCGGCGCGTCCCTTCCCGACCTGGCCTACCGGTCGTTCTGGCTCCGGGTCGACGAGACGCGCCGGGTGCATGGAGGCATCACGATAGCGAACATACGTTCGCTCTTCCAGCTCGGCCGGCGGTCCCGCTGACCTCGGGCGGAAGGAAGAGGCTTCCGCGCAGGCTCCCGAGCACCGTGCGAGTGGCCACCACGAGCCATGCAACGACGAGGGCGAGAAAGAGGAGCCCGGCGGCGACGCGCAGCGCCGCCGAACTGGTATGCAGGGCGAGCCCGGTCGTGCCCGTGACGCAGGTCCCGATGGGGAACGTGAACGACCACCAGGAGAGCGAGAAGGGCAGCCGCTCCCGTGCCGCTCGGACGGTGACCGCCAGGGCGAGGCATCCCCACAGCGCGGCGAAGCCCAGCACGGGCGCGCCGTAGGCGACGCCGAGCACCAGCAGCCCGGTCGAGTACGGCGCCGGCAGCGCCAGGTGCGCGGCGCCGCCGAGCAGGTTCGCCGCCGTGACGGACTGGCCCAGGGGTCCGAGCAGGATCCACAGCGTCGGCACCATCTGGGCGGGTCCCGTCTTGTGCACGACCAGCCGCTGCCAGATCAAGGTGATGATGACGAACGACGCGATGAGGCTGAGGCCGAACATCGCGTAACAGCCGAGCAGCAGGGTCAGGCGTGCCTGGCCCGCCGGCACGTAGGGGACCAGCAGCGCACCGGTGGATGCCGAGACCATGGGGGGCACCACCGGCATCAACCAGCCGCCGAAGGCGCTGTCCTCCCGCACCTCGTGGCGGGTGAACATCAGGTACGGAACCGCGACCGCGGCGCCGAGGCCCGCCAGGGTTCCGACACCCCACAGGATCCAGTCGAGGTCGAGCGCAACCCTCAGCCCGAGGACGAGCGCGACCGAGCAGGAGTGCGCCTGCGCCCACGGTGAGCAGCGCCATCGGCGGGGCGCCGTAGAAGTGGGCCATCACCGGGTCCGAGGCGTGGCCTCTCGCGATCGCTCGGTGGTGCCGCCAGTACAGGGCCGTGAGCACCGTGACGCCCGCCAGCATGGTCGCCGCCGTTGCCCAGACGGCGGTGACGGCGGGGCGAAGGCCCCGGAACTGCTCCGGCAGCGAGGCCCCGGCCACCACGACGATGCCCGTGCCCATGACCGAGGCGTACCAGTTCGGCGTGAGGTACCCGAAGACCTGGCGCGGATGGTCGAGGTCGCGCAGCAACCCGAACCTGGCAAGGGCGTGGGAGCCGTTCGCGGCGTGCACCTCGGTGAGCCGAGGCGCTTGCTCCTCGGGTTCTGCGATTCGCCCTGTCATCGTCATGCCCGAACTGTGCGCCCGTGCCGAGCTGCTCGGTAGGGGCCATTTCTTTACCGGGTAACAGCGTCAACTTGTGGCTCATAAGCTGGTCAGCGTGGCGTTGAGCACGAGGATGCCCGAGCTGCGAGCGTGGGAGCTGCTCCTCGCCGTCGCCGCGCTCCGGGAGCCTGAACGCCGCCGGCCGCGAGGTCGGCATCAGCCAGCAGGCCGTCTCGGCCAGGATCTCCGCCGTCGAGCGGCAGACCGGCGTGCAGCTCGTCGCCCGTAGCCCCCGAGGGTCCACGCTGACCCCGGCCGGTGTCGTCGTCGCCGAGTGGGCCGAACGTCTGCTGCAGACCGCCGGGGAGCTGGACGTCGGGCTGGCCGCGCTGCGCCATGAGCGACAGGCGCGGTTGCGCGTCAGTGCCAGCCTCACGATCGCCGAGCACCTGCTCCCCGGCTGGCTCGTGTCCCTCGCGCGATGCCGCACTGCGCTCGGGGACCGCCGTCCCCGAGGTGGTGCTGACCGCCGCAAACAGCAATGCGGTGGTCGAGCACGTGCGGAACGATCAGGCCGATGTCGGCTTCATCGAGGGTCCGTCCCGGCCACGCAACCTCCGGTGCCGGGTGATCGCCCTCGACCAGCTGGTCCTCGTGGTCCGGCCGGACCACCCCTGGGCCCGCAGGCGCAACCCCATCACGGCGCGTGAACTCGCAGCGACCGCGCTCGTCAGCCGCGAGGAAGGCTCGGGCACCCGGGACACCCTTTGCGCCGCGCTGCGCGACTCGCTCGGAGCCGAGTTCGAGCCCGCCACGACCGCCCTCGCCTTGTCCACCACCTCGGCCATCCGCGCCGCCCTCGTGGCCGGGGCAGGTCCTGGAGTGCTGAGCGAGGTGGCCGTGGCGGACGACCTCGCAGCCGGGCGCCTGACGCGCGTCGCGGTCGACGGGCTGGACCTGCGGCGGCGGTTGCAGGCGGTGTGGCAAGGTCCTGCCCAGCCGCCGGCTGGGCCTGTCCGCGAGCTGCTGACACACATCGCGCGCCGGACCCGCGCCGCCTCAGCGTGGCCTTGACCGTGACCCTGTGCCGGCGACCGGCCGCTCGCTCCGATCTCCGGGGCGCGGCCTACCGCAGCGGTCCGGCCAGCAGCTCCGCGGAGTCGTTTCGCACGTCGCCGACCCTCCGGTCAGCGGGGCGGACGACCAGCGTGCCCGAGGAAGGGGGCCGGAGAAGGCCCTCCAGCTCATCGCGATCGGTGCCGTCGAGGTCCAGCCATCGATCGAAGGCCGCGCGTTCCAGCACGACCGGCATGCGGTCGTGGAACGCGGCGACGTCCTCGCTGGCGCCGGTCGTGATGATCGTGCACGTGCGGACCCAGGCGTGCGGGTCGTCGCGCCGCTCCGGGTCCCGCCACGCCTCCCACAGGCCGGCAAAGCCGAGCGGCTCACCGTCGGCTCTCGTGAAGTAGAAGGGCTGGCGAGCGCTTCCCGGCCCGTGTTGCCATTCGAAGAAGCCGTCCGAGGGCACGACGATCCTGCGGTGCTTGAATGCCGAGCAGAAGGCCGGCTTCGAGGCGACGGACTCACCTCTCGCATTGAATAGGCGGTTTCCGATCGAAGCGTCCTTCGCCCACGAGGGGACGAGGCCCCACCGATAGGTGTCGAGCAGGCGACCCCCGTCGTTGGTCATCGCGACGCCGAGCACCTGCCGTGTGGGCGCGACGTTGTAACTCGGCAGGTAGCGATCGGTCAGCCCCGGTGCCTCCCGGGCGTCGAAGAACCTCACCAGATCCTCCGTGGGCGATACCAAGACGTAGCGGCCGCACATGATGCGACCAGGCTAGGCACGCCCGCTCAGGCCCGGGCGCGCTGCGAGGACGCTCTTGGCGAGGGACCGGGGCGAACCGAGCACGACCGAACCCGACGATGCCGACCCCACCGACGCCCGGCAGGAGGACGCCGAAGAGCGTGTGCGCCGGTTGCGCCGGCCACGTCGCGTGAGCTCGTCGGGCCCATTGACGACGAGCTGCCGCTCGGCTTCGCGAGCCGACAGTCCGCCGGGCGAGGTCCGAAAGCCGCGAAACAGCGTCGCCAGCGCCTGGCGCGGGTCGGTGTCCCCGTCGAAGTCGTCGCCGGGTGCGACCGCCTCTCCGCCCTCGGGCTGGCCATGGTCCCTTCGCGAGCTACGCCTGCATCAACGATGCCGACCTACTGCTCCTCGTCGTCCCCAGCCTCACCTATCGGCCGTCGGGCGTCGAGCGTCGCCATCCAGACAGCACCTCGCATCGAAGAAGAAAGCGGTCCACGACATCACCGACAGCCGGATCACCCGGTTCGCGCGCTGCGTCGGCGGGCGCGGAGGCGGTGAGCACACCCTGCGCGAGCACGGTCCACTCGGCACCCGCGGTCTCGCCCGGACTGCTCACCGCGAGCGCGACAACGGCGTCGGCGGAGAGCCGGACGACAGCGCCGAGGACCGGCTCGACGGCGAGCACGAGCCCTGCGCGCTCGAGGTGGAGCGGCTCGAGGTGCACCGGGGCGATGACCGGCAGCGCCCGGATCGTCGTGGCGAGCTGTCCGGCGCGCGAGGAACGCAGGTGCTCGAGGCACTCGTCCTCGCTGAGCGGCACGAATCCCCCCGCCCGTCGACTCCCTTCAGCACACATCACCCGATCATCCAAGCTGCCGCCCGGCCGAACTAGGGCCGAATGGCCAGTGTTGGGGATCAGTTCCGAACGGGAACGCTCCAGGTCAACAGGGTTCCCGACGGCTCACGTCGGCCGAGCTCGAAGGTGCCTCCGAGCCGCTGGGCCCGCGCGAGCATGTTCGGAAGGCCGTTGCCTGCGGTCGGCCCGGTGACGACCCCGATGCCGTCGTCGGCGACCGAGAGGGTGACCCACCCGTTCTCGACCCCCAGCACGACGTGCACCTCGCTCGCGTGGGCGTGGCGGGCGACGTTGGAGAGCGCCTCGCGACAGACGTTGAACAGCTCGGCCGAGAGCTCGCCGGCGAGCGCGTGGTCCACGGGACCCTGGCAGGCGATGCGTGGCGAGAAGCCGAGCTGCGCGGCCATCTCGTCCGCGAGCGCGAAGAGCTCTTCGCGGACGCCCCCGGCCGCGATCGGGTGGGAGAGGCGGAAAATCATGTTGCGCAGGTCACGGATCATGTCGTCGAGGCTCTGCACCGCCGCATCGATGCGGTCGAGCACCGGCCCCGGCGCGAGCTGGCGCACCGCCTGGAGTGACATGCCGACCGCGAACGCCCGCTGGACGATCATGTCGTGGAGGTCTCGGGCGATCCGCTCGTCCTCCTCGATCAGCCGGAGCCGGTCCAACTGCTCGCGCGCGTTCCCGAGCGTCAACGCGACGGCCGCTGCTCCGGCGAAGACGCCGACCAGGTTCAGGTCGAAGTTGTCGAACGACGGGGCGCCCTGTTCACGAGCGACGACCAGCACGCCGATGCTGTCGCCCTCACTCGCGAGCGGCACGTACGCGGCCGTGCCGAGCCCGAGGAGCGCGGCCGCGGCGGGCACGTTCGTCGCGTGGGAGATCTCCTCCAGCACCTCGATCTCACGCGAGGCCAACACCTCGGCCGACCTGCTCGTCGTCTCCGAGAGCTCGATCCCGACAAGGACGTCTGTCCCGGGTCCGTCGGCCGCCGATATGACGAGCGAGCCATGCCCGCTCGGTGTCACGATCCACGCGGCCTTGGCCCCGACGAGCTCGCGCGACCAGGCCATGATCAAAGCGATGGTCTCTTCCAGCGATGCACCGGTGAGCAGGAGGCCGGTGACTTCGTTCACGGCTTCGAGCTGGCGGACGGCTCGCAGCCGCTCGGTTGCGTCACGGACGAAGGCGGCAACATAGCGCCTGCCGTCGACCTCGGTGGGGTCGAGGCTGACGTCGATCGGGACTTCTCTGCCGTCTCGCGTCAAGCCGAACAGCTGAAGGCCTGAGCCCATGCGCCGGGCCCGAGCGACATCGCTGAAGCGTTTGCGATGGGTGACGTGACCGCCGCGTCGCTCGGGCGGGACGAGAACCTCGATCGGTTCGCCCACGAGCTCCTCAGGGAAGTAGCCGAACAGCGACGTCACCGCGGCGCTCGCGAGCACGATGGAGCCCTCGGCATCGACGACGATCACCGCGTCCGAGCTCGCCGAGAAGATCGCGCCGATGAGATGGCCCGTCGGTGGAGGAGTCTCCATCCATTTACCTCAGGCGCCGTTTGAGGAACGCATCTCGACTCCCGAGTAGACCGCGACTCAACCTATCCGACCATCGCTACTCCTATTCGAGTCGCGCCGTCAAGGACGGGACTGCCGTCAGATGTCAAGTCCCGTGGCCCGATGATCGGAGGGCGGTGCGGGCCCCGGCTTCGTCGGCGTCTCCCGGCCCCAGGTTCCGAATCCAACGGCCGATCGGCAGGGGTTGGCTTGGCCAACCGAGACCGTGTTCGGTTGGCGCCAGCACTGCGGACCCAGAGCCTCGATCCGGTGCAAACAGCCAAATCCCGGAGCCCAGATCCCAGAGGCCAGTACTGGCTCGTGCGTGATCGGCGCTCGCCACCGATCAGCGAGACGGGCGCCCCGCTCGGATGGCGGCGCGTCGCCGAGCGTGCCGGTACCCGGAGAGCGATGCCTGGACGGCTCCG
The DNA here is from genome assembly GCA_963765505.1 of uncultured Actinomycetota bacterium. Taxonomy (GTDB): domain Bacteria; phylum Actinomycetota; class Acidimicrobiia; order Acidimicrobiales; family Bog-793; genus DATKQY01. The sequence continues at coordinate 585,695 of CAVXWO010000001.1, read as the reverse complement.
ACCCACTGGCGGGCCGACCAATCAACGACGTCGGCGCGCGCCGCGAGCTCCAACTCCAACGGCACGAGCGCCGCACGCTGCACCTCGGCGAGCGGTCCGTACGTCGCGGCGAGGTCGAGCACCTCGGAGGCGAGATAGGAGCGGGCCTCTCGCCAGTCACCGCGGGAGGTGGTCGTTCGCTCCCGCACTGCCGCGCGTTCCAAACGCAGCTCGTCCTCCGTGCCGTGCGCCAAGAGGTTCGTCCACACCCACACCGGCATCGGGGCGGCGTGCTCTTCGACGTGTTCGAGGAGCCGGCCGAGGAGGAACGCCTCGCAGGCGCCGACGATCTCGGCGCTGTCCCGCGACCATTCGCGGCGATGGACGAGGCCTTCCTGCCAGCGCCCCAGGTGCGGGCCCGGCACCCGCCACGGCTCACGAAGCGAGCGGGACCAGGACATCGCGGTCAACCTTTCGGTGTGCGGGGTGCCGAAGCCAGCTGGCGAGGTAGGCACGCGCCTGGTAGCACGCCTCGCCGACCGACGCGCCGCGCGCGTAGGCCGCCTGCGCCCGCGCGGCCACCCTCGCCGCGGCCTCGGCATCGCCCGGAAGCTCCTGGCCGACCCATGCCCGGACGACCTCGCCCAACACCAGTTCGTTCGGCACTCTGACCACCTCCGACGCGACGGTACGCGAGCCGCCGAGGGGGTCGGGAGGGTCGAAGGTCCCGATGATGCCGAGGTGGCCAGTCCTCCGCGCCGGCGTGTCCGGCATGGGGACGAAGGGCTCTGGCTCGAACCCACGAGAGGGAGCAACGTAATGCTCGGCGGGCGGAAAGGAACTGGCCAGCTCGCCGCGACAGATCATTGGAGTTCAGATGCGAGCCTCGAAGGCTAGAGCGTTGCTCGCGACAGTGGTGGCAGCGCTCCTTCTCGACATGGTGGGCGGAGTTGGGCTCGGTGCAGCGCTCGGGGCTTCGTTCGCCCCTCGAGGTGGCGCGGCGGCGGCGTCGGCGCCTCCCTGCTCGGCAAGCGCCCTGAGTGCCACCGGCGGTCGACAAGACGAGAACATGGGCGCGAGCGGCACGCTCGTGCTCACGAACGAGACAGGCGAGAGCTGCCGCCTGACCGGCATCGCAAGGCTCAGCCTGGTCGGGCGTTCCGGCGCGAGCCTGGCAGTTGCCTACCGGCAGCCGACCAGCCCGGTACGCCCGCTCGTGCTCGCAGCCGGCGCCTCCGCCCAGGTCATCGTCTACTGGTGGAACTGGTGCGGATCGCAGCCTGGGCCGCTCGCGGTGCGCATCACCCTGCCGGGCCACGCGGGCACGCTGGTCGCGCCCTTCGACGGTCCACCGGCCGACCGCATCGTCCCGGCCTGCCTCAGCTGCGCGAAGGACTCGTGGGTCGCGATCGCCGACGCTTTCGAGCCCTACGAGCCCGGCCCGCCGGTCTGCGTGCCACAGGGGGCCACGACACTTCGACTCTCGTCCGGCTTGGCGAGTCGCGTTCGGGTCGGCCAGCTCGTCGAGATTGAGGCGGTCGAGTCCGCGTCCTTCCAAAACCCGGCGGTGTACCCTGCGGCGATCAGTCCCTGGGAGGCCGCCAGGAGCTCGAACGTGTTCGTCGTCGAACCGGTCGCGCGCTGCGGTCGGGCCGCCACTCTCGGCCTTCCCGTCTACGTCGCTGAGTTCCGAGCCGTATCACTCGGACGCGTCGTGCTCACCCAGCCCCTCTCCCCCGCCTGGCGCGCCGTGAAGGGGCATCGGCCGGCACCGTTCAGGGCCGCGGTCACGGTCGACCCTGCGAGATAGGCGTCGGCACGCTCGTCAGACGGGCGACGACGACAGGGGCTACCTGAGCGAGGATCCGGCGCCCGGCGTTTCAGCCCGTCGCACATCGGTGCCACCAGCAGGTGGCGGGGGGGCACGCAAGTCGGACCTACGGACCGCAGGGCGGGCTCGTACGTCGCGCTCGGTCAGCGGCGGGCGCGGCGTCGCACGAGCCGCACGACCAGCGCTAGGACGGCGAGCACGACGATCAACTTCACCAGGAAGGCGATCGTCCCGACGACAAATGAGAGGACGGCGAACGCCACCACGGCGGCGACCACGACGGGCCCGACGACGACGAGCCCGTGCACCGGCCGTAGCTTCGGCGGCCCTCCTGTCGGCTGGATCATCTCGCCACCGCCGTTCCTGGGCTCTTGGGCCGCCCCGTTCGTGCGGTCCTTGTTAGCGATTCTACCTGGGGCGGAGCCCAGTCAGTCGTCGCCCGCCGGGCGTCGCGGAAGCTTGAGAAGTTGACGAGCTCACACTACACACATAATCTTGACCAAAGCAGTCGGATTAAGTGCTCTGACTGGCGAACTAACCTAACTAGGTCATCGATCGGCGTGTCTCGGCCACGGGACGCGGCGGAAGGAGACGTGCGACGTGCGACTCGCCCACCGGCCCGGATCACCCGAGCGAGCCCGGCCCGCCAAGGCGCCTACGACCGCCCGCGGTGCCGAGCCAGCGCGCCGACGCCGCCGGAACCAGCTCGCCGCCGTCGGTGCCGCGCTCCTTGCCACGGGCACCGGCATCCTCGCCGGCGCGGGCAGCGCCGCCGCCGGATCGGCCCCGAGCGGTCAGGTGGCGCTCGTGGCGTACTCCACGCCGGCGCCCGCCTACGACGCCTTGATCAAGGCCTTCCAGGCCACCTCGGAGGGCAAGAACGTCACCTTCACGACCTCCTTCGGGCCCTCGGGCAGCCAGTCGCGCTCGGTGGCCGCGGGTCTCGCCCGCCGACGTCGTGAACTTCTCGCTCGCGACCGACATGGAGCGGCTCGTCAAGGCGAAGCTGGTTTCCCCGAGCTGGAATGCCGACCCGACGACGCACGGCATGGTGACGAACTCGGTCGTCGTGTTCGTCGTGCCGAAGGGAAACCCCGAGCACGTGAAGACCTGGGCCGACCTGGTGAAGTCGAACACGAGGGTGTTCACACCGAACCCGTTCAGCTCCGGCAGCGCGCGCTGGAACCTGATGGCCGCCTACGGCGCCGAGCTCAAGCTCGGCCAGAGCGCCTCGAACGCCCAGAGCTTCCTGCGCACCTTGCTGACCAAGACCGTCGTGCAGGACACGAGCGCTGCCACCGAGCTGCAGGCATTCCTCCAGGACGAATCGTCGAACAAGAACGACGTCCTCCTCGACTACGAGGATGACGCCATTCAGGCCGAGCGGGCAGGTAGGCCCATCAGCTACGTCATCCCGCCGCAGACCATCCTCATCCAGAACCCGATCGCAGTGACTGCCAATTCGAAGAACTCGGCCGCCGCCCAGGCCTTCGTCAGCTTCCTGCTCTCACCGGCCGGACAGGAGCAATGGGCTCGTCTCGGCTACCGACCGGTGCGCCCGACCGTGGCGGCACAGTTCCGGAAGAAGTTTCCGGACCCGCCGAACCACGGGCTCTTCACGATCCAGTATCTCGGCGGTTGGGACCAGGTGGCGACCACGTTCTTCGGCACGAAGACCGGCGTCGTCACCCAGATCGAGCAGTCCCTCGGCGCCTCGACGTCGTCCAGCTAGCCCGGCGGCGTGACAACCTGGCTCGAAGCTCCTCTCGCAGGACGACGCCCGACCCGGGGCGCTTCGGCGCCCCGGGTCGGGCGCGTCGTCACACGCCTGCCCGGCCCGGGCCTCGCAGCCGTCTATCTGAGCTTCCTGGTCTTGCTGCCCATCGCGGCCGTGCTCTCGAAGGCCTTCACCGGCGGCCCGGGCGCCCTTTGGCAAGCGGTCACCCAGCACGAGACGGTCGCCGCTCTCGAGCTGAGCGTCGTCAGCTCGCTGATCGTCGTCGTCGTGAACGCCTTCGTGGGCCTGGCCATCGTGTGGCTGCTCGTCCGTGACCGATTCCCGACGAACCGGGTGATCGGCGCCCTTGTCGACCTCCCGTTCGCGCTTCCGACGGTGATCGTGGGGGTGACGCTGGTCGCCGTGTACGGTCCCGGGAGCCCCGTTGGCATGAACATCGCCTTCTCGAGGGTGGCGGTCGTCGTGGCCCTGGCGTTCGTCACGCTGCCGTTCTCCGTGCGCAGCGTCCAGCCGGTGCTGGCCTCGCTCGACCGGGAAACCGAGGAGGCGGCCGCATCCCTCGGCGCCTCCTCGTGGACGACCTTCCGGCGGGTGACGCTCCCGGCCCTCGTTCCTGCGCTCATCACCGGCGCCGGCCTCGGCTTCGCCCGCGCCCTCGGCGAGTACGGCTCGGTCGCCCTCGTGTCGGGGAACATCCCGCTCAAGACCCAGGTCGCCTCCGTCCAGATCTTCGGGCTCATCGAGAGCGACGACCTGGCCGGCGCGGCGGCCGAATCGCTCGCCCTCTTCGTCATCGCCCTCATCGTCCTCGCGGCCTTCTCGCTCTTGCGCCGCCGCCTGCTGCCGAAGGACGCGGCGTGACCGGCGGCACGCGCCGCTGGGCGCGCCTCACCTGGCGCTGGGGGCTCCGGGCCTTCGGCCTCGCCTACATGGGCTTTCTCGTCGGCTTGCCGGCCGGCTCGGTCATCTGGCGTGCGCTCTCGCCCGGGGTCGGCTCGGCGTGGCGCGCCGTCACGACACCGGCCGGCGTCCATGCCTTCGAGCTCACGATCGAGGTGGCGCTGGTCGCCGTGGTCTGCAACACCGTCTTCGGCATCGGCATGGCCCTGCTCCTCGCGAGGCACCGCTTCCCGGGGGCGACCGTGGTGGAGGCGCTGATCGACCTGCCGCTGTCGCTCTCACCCGTGGTCGTGGGCCTCGCCCTCGTCCTGTTCTACTCGAGTCGCGAGGGCTGGCTCGGGCCGTGGCTCACTGCCCACGGGATCACTGTGATCTTCGCCTTCCCCGGCATCGTGCTGGCCTCCGCCTTCGTCTCGCTCCCCTACGTGGTCCGGGAGGTCCTGCCCGTCCTCCAGGAGCTCGGCGACGAGCAGGAGCAGGCAGCCGCCACCCTCGGGGCCGGGCCCTTCGCGATCTTCTGGCGGATCACCCTGCCCGCCATCCGCTGGGGCGTCGCCTACGGCGTCGTGCTCACGACAGCTCGCGTGCTCGGCGAGTTCGGCGCGGTGAGCGTGGTGTCCGGCGACATCGTGAGCCATACGCAGACGTTCACCCAGTTCGTCGACGATGCCTTCACCAATTTCAATACCGCTGGCGCTTACGCCGGGGCCCTCGTGCTCGGGCTCATCTCGGTCGTGGTGCTGATCGCGCTTAGCGCCAGCAGGCGCAAGGAGGAGGCACTGCAATGAGCATCACGGTCGAGCACGTCTCGAAGCGCTTCGGCGGCGCCGTCGCGCTTGAGGACGTCAGCCTGGAGGTGCCGGCCGGCTCGCTCATGGCGCTCCTCGGGCCAAGCGGCGGGGGCAAGTCCACCCTGCTCCGGGTGATCGCCGGCCTGGAGGTGCCCGACGTCGGGTCCGTGGCGATCGACGGCGAGGACGTCACCCGCCTGCCGGCGCGCTCGCGCGGGATCGGTTTCTGCTTCCAGCACTACGCGCCGTTCCGTCACATGACGGTGTGGGAGAACGTCGCCTTCGGCCTCAAGGTGCGGCGCCGTCCCCGGGCGGAGATCGCGGCGCGCGTCGACGAGCTGCTCGAGCTCGTGCGGCTGGAGGGCTTCGCGAAGCGCTACCCGGCCCAGCTCTCCGGTGGCCAGCGTCAGCGCATGGCCCTGGCGCGAGCGCTCGCGGTCCAGCCCCGTGTGCTGCTGCTCGACGAGCCGTTCGGCGCCCTCGACGCCCAGGTCCGCAAGGAGCTGCGCAGCTGGCTACGCCAGCTCCACGCGGCGGATCAACGTCACGACCGTGCTCGTCACCCACGACCAGGAGGAGGCGATGGAGGTCGCCGACCACATCGCCGTCATCCACGACGGGCGCCTGGAGCAGGTCGGCACCCCGGCCGAGTGCTACGACCACCCCGCGAGCGAGTTCGTCCTCACCTTCCTCGGACCGGCGACGCGCCTCGACGGATCGTGGGTCCGACCGCACGACCTGGTCGTCACGCGGGAGCCGGCGCCGGGGTCGAGACCCGGGACGATCCGCAGCGTGGCCCGGCTCGGCTTCGAGGTGCGACTCGAGATCGCGCTCGACGACGGCACCGACACCTGGGCACAGCTGACCCGGCGCGGTTTCGACGAGCTCGGCGTCGGGATCGACGGGCGTGTCCACGTCGCCTCTCTCGCGCCGTCGGCAGCGCCGAACCTGGCAACACGGGACGTCGCATCGGTCCCCTAGCCTGGGCTTCGATGACGAGCGACCCTGCGACGGTGCGTCCCGAGCCTGGGACCGGGCCCGAGCCTGTGGCGCGCTCGATCCGTACTGCACGCGACGAGCTCGCCGCGGCCGTGCTCGGCGGGGCGCTCTGGCCCGGTGAGCTGCCTCGTCGTTACTCCGACGCCGTCGACGCCGTCCTCGCGAACCTCCTCGACCAGGCGACGGAAGGAAAGCCCCGCGGCTACGCGCTGCTCGCCGTCGGCGGCTACGGGCGGCGCGAGCTCTGCCCGGGGAGCGACCTCGACCTCGTCCTGCTACACCGCGGCCGGCGCGGCGTGGAGAAAGTCGCCCAGGCGCTCTGGTACGCGATCTGGGACGAAGGGCTGCGCCTCGACCACAGCGTGCGAACGCGCCGCGAAGCGCTCGGCGTCGCACGCGGCGACCTGAAGGCGATCCTCGGCCTGCTCGACTGCCGGGTCGTCGCCGGAGACGCGAAGCTCGGGGAGCCGCTGCAGTCGTCAGTGGCCGAGCTCTGGCAGCGCCAGGCCCCGACGATGCTCCCGCTGCTCGACGACGCCGTGACGGCCCGCCATCACAGCGCGGGCGAGCTGGCCTTCCTGCTCGAGCCCGACCTGAAACGGTCGGCGGGCGGCCTGCGAGACGCCGCAGCGCTTCGCGCCCTCGCGCTCGCGATGCCCGTGATCGCCTCGGCACAGGAGCCGATCGCCATCGCGGAGGCGGAAGGGCTGATCCTTTCCGCTCGCGTCGCGCTGCACTGCCGCGCGGGATCCAGCAACGACCGGCTGTTGCTCCAGGAGCAGGACCAGGTCGCGGCGCTGCTCCAAATGGACGACGCCGACGTGCTGATGGCGGCCATGGCCGAAGCGGGCAGGACGATCTCGGCGAGCAGCGAGGAGGCGTGGCGCCGTGCTCGGCGGGTGCTACGCGGGCCGGCCGCGCTCGACGCCGCGACGACGTCGACCATCGAGCCCGGCGTCGTCGTGCGCGACGGGGAGGTCGCCCTCGCCGACGACGCCGACCCCGCCGGCGATCCGACGCTCGTCGTCCGGGTCGCCCGCGCCGCCGCGCAACGCAACGTCCTGATCGAGCGGGAGTCGCTCGATCGCCTCGCGGCCGACGCCCGCGCCCCGGCGGAGCCGTGGACCCCTCGGCTGCGCGACGCCTTCCTCGATCTCCTCCAGACCGGTGACGCCCTCGTCCCCGTCGTCGAGGCGCTCGACCGCCGGGGTCTGTTCGAACTGTTCCTCCCCGAGTGGACGGTGGTCCGCAACCGGCCGCAGCGCAACGCCTACCACCGCTACACGGTCGACCGGCACCTGCTGGAGGCGGTCGCCCGGTGCTGCTCGCACCTGAGCGCGGTCGACCGCCCGGATCTGCTCGTCATGGCGGCGCTGCTCCACGACCTCGGCAAGGGCACGCCGGGCGACCACAGCCAGGTGGGCCGGGACATCGCGGAGCGCGTCGTTCGGCGCATGGGCTTCTCCGAGCAGGACGTCGCGGTCCTCCTGCGCCTCGTCGCCTACCACCTCGTCCTCCCCGAGATGGCCACCCGCCGCGATCTGGACGACCCCTCGACGGCGCACGTCGTCGCTCGCTTGGTGGAGGACCGCCGGACGCTCACGCTCCTCGCCGCGCTGACCGAAGCCGACAGCGTCGCCACGGGGACGTCCGCATGGGGACCGTGGAAGGCGGAGCTCGTCGCGACCCTCACCGCGCGCGTCGGCGACGTGCTCGACGGTCGCCCGCTCGCCGCCCCAGCCCCTCCGGCGATGCCACCGGAGCTGGTCGGCGCGATGGAGGAGGGCCGCCTCGCGCTGCGCGCCTTCGGGCGCCGCGTCACGGTCGTCGCGCCGGACCGGCCCGGCCTGCTCGCCGCCGTGACCGGCGTGCTCGCGCTCCACGGCTGCAACGTGCTGCGGGCGACGGCGGGTGCGGGACGCGCGACATGGCGTTCGAGGTCTTCGACGTGGAACCGGCCTTCGACCGCCAACCGAACTGGGCGGCCGTCGAGGCGGACGTGGCGGGCGCCCTGAACCGCTCCTTCGAGCTCGACGAGCGCCTGGAGGCCCAGGACCGCACCTACTCGCGCTCTCGCCGGCCGGCGGCGGCCCGGCCCGCGCAGGTCGCCGTGGCGGTCGACGACACGACCTCCGAGCTCGCCTCGATCGTCGAGGTTCGGGCCCCTGACCGCCTCGGGCTCCTCCACCACGTCACCGCCACGCTGGCCTCGGCCGACCTCGACGTCGCGGCGGCGCTCGTCGACACGCTCGGTCACGAGGTCGTCGACACCTTCTACGTACGCGACCGCGAGGGGCGCAAGCTTGGCGCGACCGCTCGGGCGGAAGAGGTACGTACACTCCTGGCCGAGGTCCTGGCCCGTGTCTGCTGAGCGATCCGAGCGTCGGCGCAGTGCGGGCCCCCGTGGTCGACGGGGGCTCTGGATGGGCGCGGGCGTGGCGATCGCCGTCGCCGGCGGGGGCGTGGCAACCTTCGCGGCCGTGCGCCGCGCCGAGGCGATTACCGGTACCGGGCAGGCACACGCCGGTGGCACCCTGGCGGCGCGCGCCACCAAGGCTCGCACCCGTGCCCACCGGGCTGTCGCACCGCTCCGGCTGCTGGCGATCGCACCGGCCCCCCGGGCGGCGAACGTCGGCTACCGCCCGACCATCAAGATCCGCTTCTCGCGGCCGCTCGCGGCCAGCTCGCCGATGCCGGCGCTGCGGCCCGCCGTCGCCGGCACCTGGTCGCGGCCGAACGACACGACGCTCGCCTTCCGCCCGACCGGCGAGATCCCTCCCGGGACGACCGAGATCGTCACCGTGCCCGGCGGCGCCGCAGGGGTACGCGGACGATCGGGCGGCCGCTTCGCTTCCACGGTCGCCTGGAGCTTCACCGTCGCCAAGGGCTCGACGCTCCGCCTCCAGCAGCTCCTCGCCGAGCTCGGCTACCTCCCGGTGCGCTTCGTCGGAGCCGGGGCGAGCCTCGCCGCTGAGCCGACGAGCCCGAGCGCCATCCCGCTCGCGGCACAGCCCGGACGCTTCGCCTGGCGCTTCGCGCACGTGCCGAGCCAGCTGGCCACGTTGTGGCAGGCGGGCGAGTGGAACACCATCACCGAGGGCGCGGTGATGTCGTTCGAGTTCGACCACGGCCTCACGGACGACGGCATCGCCGGCCCACAGGTATGGCGCGCCATCCTGCAAGCGGTGGCCGCCCATGACGCCACCACCCAGCCCTACAACTACCTCATCACCACCGAGACGGCGCCGGAGACCCTCTACATCTGGAGCGACGGGCGCGTCATCTACCAGACCCTCGCGAACACCGGCGTGGCAGCCGCGCCGACGCAGCTCGGGACGTGGCCGGTCTACGTCCGCTACACCTCGACGACGATGACCGGCACGAACCCAGACGGGTCGCACTACAGCGACCCCGGCATCCCCTGGGTCTCCTACTTCAACGGCTCGGACGCCGTCCACGGCTTCTACCGGGCGCAGTACGGGTTCCCACAGAGCGACGGCTGCGTCGAGCTCCCCGAGGCCAACGCCAAGATCGTCTACCCCTACGACCCGATCGGCACCCTCGTCACGGTCACGACGGGCGACCTCGGAAGCGAGCTCGGAAGCGGCGGCACGATACCGCCGACCGTGCCGGCGAGTCCCACCACGTCCACCACCACCTCCACGACCACGACGACCACACCGGTGCGCTCCGTGCCACCGCGGCGCCCGGCGCCCGCAACGACTACCTCGACCACGACTACGACCACGCCGGCGACCACGACGACCGTCACGACCACGCCCGCGACGACGACACCGGCGACGACACCAACGAGCTGAGTCCCCCCGATGGGGCGATGACGGCCCGTCCGCCCCCGTGCCGGGCGCTCCAGTGCCGGGCGCTCCGCCACCGCCCGTCGTGACGAGGCGCCGCCCCATGCCGCTTCGTCGTGAGGAGGCGTCCTAGTGTCTGTGCGAGAAACTTCCCTTTGCCTCGGCGTCCGTCAGCGGCGAGTCGTTCTGGAGGTGGTGCGTATGTGGAGGACCCGGTGGTCACGAGCCGCGGGGTCGGCGGCCGTTGCCGTCACGTTGGCGGGGCTGAGCTCGACCGACCTCGGCAGGGCGCCGAAGCCCGCCAGGTCACCGATGCCCTGCGCCGTCCAGCACGGTTCTCCAGCCGTCTCCGAGATGCATGCGGGCCGGAAGGCCGTCTTCTTCGACCCGGCGCACACGGCGGAGGCGATCCGACCCTTGCGGAACGGTCGGCGGTTCGCAGCGATCGTCCGCCGCCGGTTCTCCCCGCTCGGGGAGTGCTCCGGCGCGCGCCTGCCGCTTCGCCCGCTCTCCACCACAGCCTGCGCCGGCGCGTAGCGGGAGACCGGCATCGCCTCGACACCGCTCGACGTGATGCACCCCCGGCCGACCGGCGACGGCCGTGGCGAGCGCCGCGCGCTCACGACGCTGTGCGCGGTGCTGTTCCTCACGTTCCTCGACACGACGATCGTCAGCGTCGCGCTGGCCAACGTCCAGGCGACGTTGCACGCCGGCGTCTCGCAGCTCCAGTGGGTCGTGAACGCGTACGCGCTCGTCTTCGCCAGCCTCATGCTCATGGCCGGGTCGCTCTCGGACCGCTTCGGACGCAAGCGCTTGCTGCTGACCGGCCTTGCGGTGTTCTGCACCGGCTCGCTCATCGGCGCCCTCGCCACCAGCCCGACCATGCTGATCGCCGGGCGCGCCGTGATGGGGCTCGGCGCGGCAGCCTCGGAACCGGGGACGCTCTCCATCCTCCGGCACCTCTATCCGCAGCGGAGCAGCAGGGCGAAGGCGCTTGGCGCATGGGCAGCGGTATCGGGGCTGGCGCTCGCCGCCGGCCCCGTGGTCGGGGGTGCCCTCGTCGGCCTCGGGACCTGGCGCGCCGTCTTCTGGTTCAACCTCGCCGTCGGCGTGCTGCTCATGGCCGCGGCGAAGGTGACGCTGCCGGAGAGCTCGGACCCCACCAGCGCCCGGCTCGACATCGCCGGCTTCCTCCTCGGCACGCTCGCCATCGCGTCGCTCACCTTCGCCGTCATCGTCGGCGAGACCGCCGGCTACCGCGCGAGCGACGTGATCGCGCTCTTCGCCGTCGGCGCTGCCGCTGCGTTCGGGTTCGTGGTCGCCGAGCTGCTCGCCCGCTCGCCCATGTTCGACCTGCGGTACCTGCGCCGACCGCAGTTCGCCGGTGCGCTGATCGTGGCATTCACCTTGTTCTTCGGGATCTTCTCGATCTTCTTCTTCACCGCCCTCTACTTGCAGGTGGTCGTGAACTACTCCGGCTACCGGGTGGCGATCGAGTTCCTGCCCATGGCGGCGGCGATGATCGTGGCGTCACTCTTCGCCGGTCGCTGGGTCGCCGAGATCGGGCCGCGCATCCCGATGGCCGCAGGCGCGGCCTTCGCCGGGGCGGGCATCCTGCTCTCCGACGTGATGCTCGGCTCGGGCACGCCCTCGAACTGGCTGATCCTCACGCTCGTGATGGCGGGCGTCGGCTTCGGCACGAGCGTCGTCCCGGTCACCTCCGTGGCGCTCGGCGTCGTGCCGCCCGAGCGCTCCGGCATGGCCGCCTCGGCGACGAACACCAGCCGCGAGCTCGGCGCGGTCTTCGGGGTGGCCGTCCTCGGCGCCCTGGTGAACGGCCACTTGACGACCGATCTCTCGGCGCGGCTCCACGCGCTCGGCATCCCTTCGGCCTTCCAGGCCATCGTCATCGGCGCCGTCGAGACCGGCGGCATCCCCGCCAACGCGTCGAAGCAGACCAAGCGCTACGGAGCGATCGTCAACAAGGTGATCCACGCCGCGTACGGCGCGTTCCACGCCGGGCTGCACATCGCCCTGCTCGCCGCCGGCCTGGCGATCATCGGTGGGGCGCTGGTCGCCCTGGCGACCCTCGGCTCCCGAAGCGAGGAGGCCCCGGGCGCCTAGCGCCGCGTCGGCGGGCGCCGGCCTGGCGGTCCCCCGCCGGGCGCCGGCCGCCGAGTCCCGCCGGGGCGATCCCCCACGAGGCCGAGAAGGACTGGCCCGGATCGAGCGACAGCACGCCCTCACCCGTGCGCAGCGCGTTCGGGGGGCACGTCATCGGCTCGACCGCGACGCCGCGGCGCCGGTCCTCGGTCGCGAGCGTGTCACCCGTGAAGCACATCAACCAGCCGAACGCGCCGTCGGCCCACAGCACCACCTCGTCACCGCTGCCGTCGCCCGGAACCAGCCGGGCACGCCACCTGCCGTCGCCTTCCGTCACGAGGTCGCCGAAGCCGTCGTCGAGGTGCCGATCGTCGAGGACCGCCCCCCCGCGGCCGCCGGCGCTCACGCTGGCGAGGTCGGCGTAGACGGTCCCGGCGACCTCCTCGGAACCGGTCGGAAGGCCCCGCTCGTTCATGAGGAGCCTCCGCCGTGCCGGCAGCACGAGGGTCGCCCGGTCGACGCCGGCTGCGCCAGGGGCGAGGTACGAGTGGAAGCCGAGACCGAAGGGGCGCGGCGCCCCCCCTCGTTGGTGGCGATCGTCGAGACGGCGAGGCCCTCCGGCCCGAGCGCGTACTCGACCGAGAGCCGCATCCGGAACGGGTAGGCGGGTTGGGGGTGGAGCACCCACGACAGCCTCACCGAGGAGTCGTCGCGCGCCTCGAGGTGCCAGGGGAGCCAGCGGACGAGGCCGTGGATGGCGTTGCGCCGTGCCGGCTCGTCCAGGGCCGCGTTGGCCTCGGTCCCGTCGAAGCGGTAGGTGCCGTCCTCCAGGCGGTTCGGCCACGGCGCCAGGACCTGGCCCCGTCCCCCGCCGGCGATCTCGTCCTCCTCGAAGCCCCAGCAGATCGGGGTCGTACCGAGCCGGTAGGCACGGAGGGTCGCCCCGACCTCGGTCACCACGGCGTGCTGATCGCCCTCGACGAGGACGAACTGTTCGCCGGTGGGCGGGGGCACGGCCCGCATCGTACCGGGGCTCCGACCCGCGGCCCGGCCGAGGTGCCCGGCCCGGGCCCAATCGTGACGATTCCGTGACGACTGCCATACACCGGGCAGCCGGAAGAGGCTCCGAGCTGGGCGAATGCATCGGAGTTCGCAACCAGGCCGCGCGGATGAGCTAAGGTGCCGAGACCAAGTACCCGGACAGTCACCCCACATGTCCCGTGTCGCAGCGACCGGGATGGGGGCACGCTCGGACGCGGCGCCGGCAACCAGAGTTGCCCGCCTCGGACCGGCGTCGACCGCTCGCCCGCCGATCCCTGTCGTGCGCCGGTCCGCGCCCGTGCCCCCGGAGTGAGAAGGAGCCGCCACCGAACCAGCCAAGGGCCACCCCCGTCCGCACCTCGTTCGGGCGCCGTGCGCGCCCAGGCCCGGCCAGCCCTCCCGGCACCGGACCGCGAGCCGTATGCACCAAGGACGGTCTGCCCGCATCCCAAACCCACCTGGACCCCAAGGGGCTTCCCGAGATCCAAGGAGGCGCAAGATGCGCAAGCACCCTTTGCTCGCACTCTGCACCACCACTGTCGTATTGACCGCCTCGGGCGCGATCGGCCATGGCACCGTCGCCGCCGCATCGACCCGACACCTTCCCCACAAGACTTCCCCCCACCGCACCCGGCGCGTCGCGCGCGCCGAGCTGCTCGACCGGGTCACCGCCGACGGGGCCTTGCCCCTGCGTCCGGTCGCGCCGTTCGCCCATGCGGTCGGCCTGGTCAGGCTCGCCGGTCGCGGGATCGCCAGCGCCGTGCACCGCACAGGGCCGCGCGGCGCGATCCGCAGCTCCTACCTGCCCACGCAGGGCGTGTGGCTCGCGCTTCGCGAGTGCGAGTCCGGCGACAACTACGCCACCGACACCGGCAACGGCTACTACGGCGCCTATCAGTTCGCCTTGTCGACCTGGTGGGCGATCGGGTTCTCCGGCATGCCGAACGCGGCGCCGCCCGCCGTGCAGGACAGCGCGGCACGCACGCTCCAAAGCCGTGTCGGCTGGAGCGCCTGGCCGGCCTGCTCCGCGGCCCTCGGGCTGCGGTGACGCCTGGGGCCCGGCCCGTCGCGCACCCCGGTCGACACTGCGCCGGACCGCGCCGCCGAGCCGCCTGCCGCGCCGCCGTGGCCGGTACTGTTCATAGCTAGGGCAAGGACGGTCCGGCCGACGGCGAGGTGGTGGCTTATGGAGATGATGCAGCCCGGAGCGTTCGGCGATCTCGCCCTCACGTTCGACGACGTGATGCTCGTCCCCCAGGAGTCCGACGTCCTTCCGTACGAGATCGATACGACGACGCGGCTGTGCGACCGGCTCGAGCTGAACATCCCCATCGTCTCGGCCGCGATGGACACGGTGACCGAGGCACGCCTGGCGGTCGCGCTCGCCAGGCTCGGCGGCCTCGGGATCATCCACCGCAACATGCCCCTCGAGCGCCAGGCCGAGGACGTCGACCGAGTCAAGCGTTCCGAGGCGGGGATGGTGCTCAATCCCGTCAAGATTCTCCCGGATCGCCCCGTCGCCGAGGCGCTCGAGCTGATGCGCCACTTCCACATCTCGGGCATCCCGGTCGTCGACGCCGACGATCACCTCGTCGGCATCATCACGAACAGGGACCTGCGCTTCCACGAGGACGTGAGCACGCCGGTGCGCGACGTCATGACGGCCGAAGGTCTCATCACCGCTCCCATCGGGACCGATCTCGCCCATGCCAGGCGGATCCTGCAGGGTTCGAAGGTCGAGAAGCTCCCGATCGTCGACGACAAGGGCCGGCTGCGCGGCCTGATCACGGTGAAGGACATCACCAAGCAGGAGGCCTTCCCGCTCGCGGCCAAGGACGCCGACGGCCGGCTGCGCGTCGGCGCCGCCATCGGGGTCGACAACGACGGGCTGGCGCGGGCCAAGGCGCTCATCGACGCCGAGGTCGACGTGATCTGCGTCGACACGGCCCACGGGCACTCCCGCCGGGTGATCGACACCGTGGCGGAGCTGCGGGAGAACTGGCGCACCGGCGTCATCATCGGCGGAAACGTCGCGACCGGCGAGGGCACCCGGGCCCTCGCCGAGGCGGGCGCCGACGTGGTCAAGGTCGGCATCGGCCCAGGCGCCATCTGCACCACGCGCGTCGTGACCGGCATCGGTGTGCCGCAGTGGACCGCGATCCGCGAATGCGCCGCCGAGGCGCGTCGCCACGGCGTGGGCATCCTCGGCGACGGCGGCGTCCGCTTCTCGGGCGACATCGCCAAGGCGATCGGTGCCGGGGCGAACGCCGTGATGCTCGGCAGCCTGCTCGCCGGCGTCGAGGAGAGCCCGGGCGAGATCGCGATCGTCGGCAACCGCCCCGTGAAGCGCTACCGCGGCATGGGCAGCCTCGGGGCGATGTCGGCCCGCTCCTACTCGAAGGACCGCTACTCCCAAGAGGGCGTCATCGATCCCGAGAAGGTGGTGCCCGAGGGAGTCGAGGGCAACGTCGCCTACCGCGGCCCGCTGAACGAGGTCGTGCACCAGCTCGTCGGCGGTCTGCGCCAGGCGATGGGTTACTGCGGGACCCGCACCATCGCCCAGCTGCACGACCGCGCCAAGTTCATCCGGGTGACGCCGAGCGCGATCCGCGAGAGCCACCCCCACGACCTCACCGGAGTCGTCGACGCGCCGAACTACTGGGCGAGCGACCGGTAGGCGGAGCCGCCCGCCGTGCCGTCGCGCTGGGGCGCGGCGGCACGTGGAGAACTGCGGCGGCGCGCTCGAACTTGACATTCCGCCGCCAGCAGGCAGAATCCAGCGGTGCACATCTCGGCAAAGGTCGACTACGCAGTCCGCGCGCTCGTCGCGCTGGCGGCCGACGGCGGCGGCCCGATCGCCGGTGCCACGCTCGCCCAGTCCCAAGGACTGCCCGCCAAGTTCCTCGAAGGCATCCTCGCAGAGCTCCGCCGCGCCGGCATCGTGGCGAGCCAGCGCGGCGCCGAGGGCGGCTACCGGCTCGCCCGGCCCGCATCGGAGATCTCCGTCGCCGACGTCATCCGGGCGATCGACGGACCGCTCGCCGAGGTGCGCGGGGAGCGGCCGGAGACGACAGCCTACGAGGGCGCGGCACGCCACCTCCAAGAGGTCTGGATCGCGGTGCGCGCCAGCCTTCGCGCCGTGCTCGAGCACACCACCCTGGCCGACGTCGCGAGCGGCAAGCTGCCGGCCAACGTCCGTCGGCTCGCCTCCGACCCCGACGCCTGGGTGCCGCACTGACGCGATCGCGCTGAACCGGGCGCGGGCCGGACCACCGGCGGTGACGGGGGCGGAGGAGCGGCGTTGTCGTCCCCCGGGCCCGGAGCGATCAGAGGCGCAGCGGCTTGACCGGCGCGGCGAACTTCGACGGGTCGTTCGCCCAGTCGACGCCCGCGACGTCGATGTACAGCTCGATCTCGTTGCCGTCGGGATCGAGGATGTAGAGGCTGTGGGTGACCGTGTGGTCCGAAGCGCCGACGACGCGCACCCCAGCCTCCTCGACACGCCGCAGGGCGTCGCGCAGCTCGTCGTCGGTGTCGCCGACCTTCAGACCGAAGTGGTAGAGACCGGTGCGCCGGCCCGGCGGCGGCGCGGGGGCGTCCTCCCCCACCTCGATGAGGAGCAGCTCGTGGTGGGTCCGGCCGCTCGAGAAGGCGGCGGCGGGGAGCCCGAGGGTGTCGTCGTCGGGCGACGGCATGACCTGGCGCCAGCCGAGGACCTCGCGGTAGAAGCGCGCCGAGCGCTCCACGTTCCGCACGTACAGGACAAGGTGTCCGAGCTCCTTGATCTCCACGTGCGCTCCATCGCTCGCCGATGCCGGGGTGAAGCCGCCGGCTCGTCCTCCCGTTCACGCTAATGCGCGCCGGTACGCCCCGTGTCAGCCGGTGTTTCGCAGCCCCGCCGCGATCCCGTTGACCGTGATGAGCAGCGCCCGCAGGAGCTCGGCGTCCGGCTCGTCCGAACGGCGGCGGCGCTCCAGCAGCTCCACCTGGAGCAGGTGCATCGGCCGCAGGTAGTCGTCGCGCACCTCGAGCGTGCGTCTGAGCAGCGGGCGCGACCCGAGCAGGTGGCGCTCGCCGGTGAGCCCGAGGACGCCGGCGACGGTCCGCTCCTGTTCCTCGGCGACCTCGCCGAGCAGGTGGTGGAGGGACGGGTCGGTCAGCGCCTCGACGTAGCGGCGGGCGATCGTGAGGTCGGTCTTCACGAGCGTCATCTCGACGTTGGCGACGAAGGTGCGGAAGAACGGCCAGCGCTCATACATCTCGGCGAGCTCCTCGCCGCGCCCGTCGTCGCCGGCCGCCGCGAGGCCCCGTCCCACGCCGAACCAGCCGGGGACGACCTGGCGCGACTGGGTCCAGCCGAACACCCAGGGGATGGCGCGAAGCGACGAGAGGTCGGCGCCCGCGCCCGGGCGGTGGCTCGGGCGCGAGCCGAGGTTCAGGTAGCCGAGCTCCTCGACCGGCGTCGAGGTGACGAAGTACTCGGCCAGGCCCGGCCGGCCCACGAAGTCGCGGTACGCCCGCTCGGCCGCCGAGGAGAACACGTCCATCGTCTCGCCCCAGCGCAGGAGCGTCGCCTCGTCCTGGCGGGAGCGCCGGTGCAGCAGGCTGGACTCGATCACCGCGGCGAGGCTCACCTCGAGGTTCTCGCGGCCGAGCTCGGCGAGGCCGTACTTGTCGGAGATCACCTCGCCCTGCTCGGTCACCTTCAAGAAGGCGTCGACCGTCCCGAAGGGCTGGGCGAGGATCGCCTCGCCCGACGGGCCGCCGCCGCGCCCCACCGTGCCGCCGCGCCCGTGGAAGAGCCGGAGCCGCACCCCGTGGTGCTGGGCCACGTCGCGCAGCTGGCGCTGGGCCTTGTGGATCTCCCACTGCGACGTGGTGATGCCGGCGTCCTTGTTGGAGTCCGAGTACCCGAGCATCACCTCCTGGACGTCGCCGCGCGCCCGGACGACGACGCGGTAGGAGGTGTCCGCCAGCAGCTCGTCGAGGATCGCCCCCGCCGCGCGCAGCTCCGCGACCGACTCGAGCAGCGGCACGAACCCGACCCGCGCCGTCGCGTCCCGGACGTCGACGAGCCCGGCCTCACGGCCGAGCACGACCGCGGCCAGCAGGTCGTCGGCGCCGCGGGTCATCGAGACGATGTAGCTCTCGATCACGCCCTCGCCGAAGCGGTCGAGCGCGGCGCGGATCGCCCGGAACGTGTCGAACGTCGCCGCGGCCTCACCCTCGAGGTGCGTCCAGGGCGAGGTGAGCGGACGTGCGAGGGCGAGCTCACGGCGAAGCAGCTCGGCACGCGCCGCCGGCGAGAGCTCGGCGTAGGGCCGGTCGAGCTCGCCGAGCCCGTCGAAGCAGGCGGCCAGGGCCGCGTGGTGCCGCGCGGCGTGCTCGCGGACGTCGAGGGTCGCGACGTGGAGCCCGAACGTGGCGACGAGGCTCGCCAGGCGCCGCACGCGGCCGCGGGCGACCCGCTCGCCCTTGTTCGCCATCAGCGAGTCGTGTACGACGCGCAGATCCTCCAGGAGCTCGCCCGCGCCGAGGTAGTCCGCCCCGGCGACGTGGGGCGTGCCCGACGCGATGCGGGTCCGCGTGTTCAGCACCCGCTGGCGGATGAAGGAGCACTTCAGGCGGTAGGGCTCCTCGGCGTTCAGTCGCACGTAGCGGGCGTGGACCCCGGGCAGCGCCTCGCGGTCCGCCTCGATGCTCGCGAGCAGCTCGGCCGAGACCCCGGCGATCGCCGTCGAGTTGCTGAGCGCCTGGGTGAGGTCGTCGAGCGCCTCGACGAGCCGGCGGGTGCCGAGGTCGTGCTGGGCCACGAGCACGTCCCCGGTGACCGCAGGGGTGACGGCGGGGTTGCCGTCGCGGTCCCCGCCGACCCAGCTGCCGAAGCGCAACGGCGAGACGCCGAAGTCGAGCTCGACGCCGATCCGCCCGAGCTCGTAGTCGAGCTCCTCGAGGAGGGAGGGCACGGACTCGCGGTAGAGCTGGTCGGCGTAGAAGAGGACGTTCTGGGCCTCGTCCTCGGGACGCGGGCGTCCCGAGCGGATCTCGTTCGTCTGCCAGAGCAGCTCGACGAGCTCACGCAGCTCGCGCTCGAGCCGTGCCCGTTCCCGGTCGGTGGCCGAGGCGTCGAGCTCCTCGACCAGCTCGGCGATGGCGAGGACCTTGGACAGCACCGAGCGCCTGGCCGACTCGGTCGGGTGCGCGGTGAACACCGGGCGCAGCTCCAGTCGGTCGAGCGTGGCCGCGACCTCCCCCGGATCGAGCCCGTGAGCGCAGATCCGGTCGAGCGCGTCGCGCAGCCACGTGCGCCCCTCCCGGCGGTCGCCGCGCAGCTCGGCGGTGCGGTGGACCTGCTCGGCGATGTTGGCCAGCTGGAAGTACGCCGCGAACGCCCGGGCGAGGCGCAGCGCCGTCGGTGCCTCGACGGCGCCGAGCAGCTCCGCCAGCCGGGTACCCGTGGTGTCCGCGCCGGGCGCGCCCCGCACCGCCTTCGACGCGGCGCGCACCTCCTCGACGAGGCGCAGCAGCTCCTCGCCCTCCTGGCGCGCGAGGGTCTCGCCGAGCAGCTCGCCAAGCAGGCGGATGTCGCGACGCAAGGAGGCGTGCCGCTCCTCCGAGCGCACCGGGTCGTAGGAGGCGACCGGGTCACGCACGTACAGCGGCGGGGACGCTCCCGCACCGCCCCCGTCGTCCATGCCCAGCATCGTATTGACCGGCGGCGGCCCCACCGTGCCGCCCGTCCGGCACCGTGGCGCGCCGGCCTCGTTACGCTCCGGCGCCGTACCGGCGGCGCTCGACGGCGCAAGCAACCAGACGGGCGACCACGATGGCCTACGAGCTCCTCGGCATCTCCGGCTCGCTCCGGGCCGGCTCGTACAACACGCGCTGCTGCGCGAGGCGGTGCGCGTCGCCCCCGAGGGCGTGCGCGTCGAGCCGTACGGCCGGCTCCGGGACCTTCCCCTCTACGACCAGGACCTCGACGGCGAGGTGCCGCCGGCCGTCGTGCGCGAGCTGCGCGAGCGGATCAGCGCGGCGGACGGCCTGCTCATCGTGACGCCCGAGTACAACTACGGCGTCCCCGGAGGGCTGAAGAACCTCATCGACTGGGCCTCGCGCCCCGTCGCCGCCTCGGCGCTCCAGCACAAGCCGATCGCCATCATGGGAGCGGCGCCCGGCAACTTCGACAGCCTGCGCGCCCAGCTGGCCCTGCGGCAGTCCTTCCTCTGGACGGACTCGATCGTCGTGCGAAAGCCCGAGGTCGTCGTCTTCGGGGTCGGCGAGCGCATCGACGACCAGGGCCGGCTGGTCGACGAGGGCACCGTGCAGCTCATCGCCCAGCTGTTCGAGGCGCTGCGCACGACGATCGACGACGCCCGGGCCGGGCGGGGCGGCGTCGCGGCCCTCCGCTAGCGCCCCCGGCCGCCGGGCCCGTCCGCGGCCGAACCCGCGGCCTGCCGCAGCAGCAGCTCGTGGAGACGCAGGTCACCGGCGAGCTCGGGATGGAAGGCGGCGACGAGCACGCTCCCCTGCCGGCAGACGACGGGGCGCTGCGTGCCGTCGGGGAACGTCACGCTGGCGAGGACGTCGACGCCCGGTCCCACCGCCTCGACGACCGGCGCGCGGATGAAGACCGCGTGCATCGGGCCGCCGGGGACCACCGAGACGTCCAGGTCTGCCTCGAACGACTCCACCTGGCGGCCGAACGCGTTGCGCCGCACCGATATGTCGATCGCCCCGAAGGGCCGCTGGTCGGGCCGGCCGTCGAGCACCTCGCGCGCGAGCAGGATCATCCCGGCGCAGGTGCCGAAGGCGGGCAGGCCCGCGGCGAGACGCCCCGCCAGCGGCCCGAAGAGCCCGGAGGAGTCCAGCAGCATGCCGAGGGTCGTCGACTCCCCGCCGGGGAACACGATCGCGTCGAGCCCGTCCAGATCGGCGGGCTGGCGCACGGGCACCACCTCGGCGCCGAGCGCCGCCAACGCGGCGGCGTGCTCGCGCACGTCACCTTGGAGCGCGAGCACCCCGGCTCGCAGCCCGGCGCCCAGTGCGCCGGGGGCAGGACCCGCCGGGTTCACCAGCCGCGTTCGGCAAGCCTGACGTCGAGCGTCGCGATCTCGGCCCCGACCATCGGCTGGCCGAGGCCGTGGGACACCTTGGCGACGATCTCGGCGTCCTCGAAGTGCGCGGTCGCCTCGACGATGGCACGCGCCCGGCGCGGGGGGTCCTCGCTCTTGAAGATGCCCGAGCCGACGAAGACCGCCTCGGCGCCGAGCTGCATGACGAGGGCGGCATCCGCGGGGGTGGCGAGGCCACCGGCGCAGAACAGCGGGACGGGGAGCTTGCCGGTCCCGGCGATCTCCTCCACCAGCTCGATCGGCGCCTGGAGGTTCTTCGCCCACGCGTAGCGCTCCGCCGGGTCGGCGGTCGTGATCTTGCGGAGGTCTCCCAGGATCGAGCGCAGGTGGCGCACCGCCTCGACGACGTTGCCCGTCCCGGCCTCACCCTTCGAGCGGATCAACGCGGCGCCCTCCGAGATGCGGCGCAACGCCTCGCCGAGGTTGGTCGCCCCGCACACGAACGGCACGGTGAAGGCCCACTTGTCGATGTGGTGCGCCTCGTCGGCGGGGGTGAGGACCTCGCTCTCGTCGATGTAGTCGACGCCGAGCACCTGGAGCACCTGCGCCTCGGCGAAGTGCCCGATGCGTGCCTTCGCCATCACCGGGACCGTCACGGCCGCCTGGATGGCGGTGATGAGCGCCGGGTCGCTCATCCGGGCGACGCCGCCGTCACGCCGGATGTCGGCGGGGACCCGTTCCAGTGCCATCACGGCCACGGCACCGGCGTCCTCGGCGATCTTCGCCTGCTCGGCGGTGACGACGTCCATGATCACGCCACCACGCAGCATCTCGGCGAGCCCGCGCTTGACGCGAAGCGTCCCCGTCGTACGGCCGTTCGCCTCGCCGGAGCCGGTGCGTTCGCTCGTCATGATCTCAAATCTACCGCTTCTCCCTCGACGCGCAGCCACCGCCGGCCGGGGCGCTCGTGGCGCGACCCGGACCGACGGCGGGGCGGTGCGGTCGTCGGCCTCAAGCGGCCTCGAGCGCAGGAGCGAGGGCGAGCTCGGCGCCGGCGCGCCTCGCCCGGCGGCCGAGGGCGAGCGCCGCCAGGGCGCCGACACCTACCACCACCGCTCCGACCGTGACCGCCGGCACGAGTCCCGCGACGAAGGTCGCCCCGCTCGCGTAGCCGCCGAGCCCGGAGAACACCGCGCCGAGCACCGAGATGCCGAGCACGCCGCCGAGCTCGCGCACCGCGTTGTTGGTCCCGGAGGCGACGCCCTCGTCGGCGCGTCCGACCGAGGTCAGCACGACCGAGGCGACGGGCACGAAGAAGAGCGCCATCCCGACCCCCGAGAGCACGAACGCCGGCACGAAGTCGAGGTAGGGCGTCGTCGGCGAGAGCACGATCGCCATCCAGGCGAGCCCGGTCGCCTGCAGGGCGAGCCCGGTGGCGATGAGCGCCCGGCCGCCGAGGCGGTCGACGAGCAGTCCGGCGAGCGGCGCGACGAGCACCGGCATCCCGGTCCACGGCAGCGTGCGCACCCCGGCGGCGAGTGGCGAGAGGTGCTGGACGGTCTGCAGGAACTGGGCGAGGAGGAAGATCGACCCGAACATCCCAAAGCTCATCAGCAGCGCCACGGCGTTCACGACCGAGAACTGGCGGCTGCGGAAGAGCCGCAGCGGCAGCATCGGCACCGGGGCCCGGCGCTCCCAGGCGACGAACGCCGCCAGCAGGATCGCGCCGCCTGCGAAGGAGGCGAACACCTCCGGGCTCGTCCACCCGGCCTGACCGCCCCGCACGAGGCCGAGCACGACCCCGAACAGCCCGAGGCTCGCGAGCAGCACGCCGGGCAGGTCGAGCGCGCCCGAGCTGCCGCGGGACTCGCCGAGCCTGAGGCGCGCCATCGGGAGGAGGGCGAGCCCGATCGGCACGTTCAGCCAGAAGATCCACTGCCAGGAGACGCCCTGGACGACGGCGCCGCCGACGAGCGGGCCGATCGCGACCGCGAGGCCCCCGAGCGCTCCCCAGATCCCGAGCGCCATGTTCCGCTTCTCCGCGGGCACCGAGGCGCTCAGCAAGGTGAGCGACAGCGGGACGACCATCGCGCCGCCCGCACCCTGCACGGCCCGCGCCGCGATCAGCGCGCCGATACTCGGCGCCAACGCCGCCGCCGCCGACGCCACCGTGAACAGCGTCAGGCCGACGAGGAACATCCGGCGGCGCCCGAAGCGGTCGCCGAGGGCGGCGCCGGTGAGGAGCAGGACGGCAAAGGTGAGGGTGTAGGCATTCACGGTCCACTCGAGACCGGCGAGGCCCGCGTGGAGCTTCTCGCGGATGACCGGGAGCGCCATGGTCACGACGAGGTTGTCGAGCGCCGCCATGAACTGGGCGGCACCCGTGACGGCCACGGCCCAGACGATCGGCCCCCGGCGCGTCGCCGGGACCGCCTGGTCGTGCAGCATGGCGCTCGGCGCCGGGGCTTGCGTGGTCGGTGGCATCGGTCTCCTCCTCTGGTCGGAAGGTGTGTGGCTTCGCTGGTCGGCTGGTCGGTGCGGTGCGACTGGTTGTTTAGTTAGTGGTCACTAGATTTGCGGGACGCGAACGTACGCCCGCGGCCCGCCCACGTTCAGCCGGCGGCCGGTCCCGCGCCGGCGCCGACATCGGTCGCTCGCGCGGCGAACGGGTCGCCCGGCGGCAGGCAGTCGGCCTTCGCCCACAGCTCGGCGAAGTCCTGCAGCCCGAGCGCCGCCACCACGTTCCAGAGCATCCCGGTCGCGAAGAACTCGCGCACGGCGAGGGGGTCGACGCGCGGTCCGGCGCTCGACGAAGCCGATCAGCTGCTCGAAGCGGCCGCGCACGTAGCCGCGCACCTCCGCGTTCCCAGAGGCCGCGTACGTGTGCAGCTGGAGCAGCAGGAGATCGGGATCGCCGATCAGCGTCGCGTAGCTCATCCCCATCGCGCTCAGCGCCGCCTCGCCCTCGAGCTCCCCGCTCGCCGCCTGGAAGCTCGCCTCGACGCGGTCGAAGCAGACGCCGACCGCGGCCAGGAACAGATCGAGCTTCGTCGGGAAGAGCCGGAAGAGGTAGGGCTGGGAGATCCCGGCCCGGCGGGCGATCGTCTCGGTGGAGGTGCCGTCGAGCCCGCCGTGGGCGAACTCGCGCACCGCGGCCGCGACCACGGCCTCGCGGCGCTCCTCAGCCGACATGCGGATCCCGCTTCGCCGCGTCACGGAGGCATCGCCCCCTGCGGTTGGGAGGGTCCGGGCCCGGTTCACGCTCACACCACTTAAGTTAGTGATCACTCACAACTCTGTCAAGCACCCGCCTAGTGGCCAGGCCGCGAGCCGGCCGAGCCGGCCGATCAGCCGCAGACCTCGGGGTTCACACAGTTGGGCAGGCGCTCGCCGGCGAGACCGGCCAGCACGTTGTCGACGGCGAGCCGAGCCATCCGCGAGCGGGTCACGAGGGTCGCCGAGCCGATGTGCGGCAGCACCACGCAGTTGTCGAGCGTGAGGAGCGGGTCGTCGAGCGGGATCGGCTCGACCTCGGTCACGTCGAGCCCGGCGGCGCCGATCCGGTGCGCCGCGAGCGCCTCGGCGAGCGCCTCCTGGTCGACGATCGGTCCCCGCGCCGTGTTGACGAGGATGGCGTCCGGCTTCATCAGCGAGAGCTCGCGCGCGCGCCAATCAGGTGGCGCGTCTGGCCGGTGAGGGCGACGTTCACCGACACGACGTCCGAGCGCTCGAGGAGCTCGTCGAGCACAACGGGCTCGACGCCCGGCACCTCACGCCCAGAGCGCGACCAGCCGAGCACGCGCATGTCGAAGCCGGCCGCGCGGCGCGCCACCGCCTCGCCGATCCGCCCCACCCCGACGATCCCGATGGTCGCCCCGGCGAGCTCCTTGCCGAGCATGAACATCGGGTCCCACGAGACCCACTTCCCGGCGAGCACGGCGTCGCGCGCCTCCACGACGCGCCGGGCGACAGCGAGGATGAGCGCCCAGGTGATGTCGGCCGTCGTGTTCGTCAGCACGCCCGGCGTGTTCCCGAACGGGATTCCCCGCGCCGTCAGCTCGGGGACGTCGACGTGGTCGTAGCCGACCGACACGGTGGCGACAACGCGCAGCTGCTTGCACGCGTCGAGCAGCTCCGCATCGACCCGCTCGGTGGACATCACCACCAGGCCGGCGGCGTCACGGGCCCGCGCCAGCAGGACCGGCCGGGGCGGCGGGAGATCGTCCTCCCACAGGTCGACCTCGGCGCCCCGGGCGAGGCGGTCGAGCGCGTCCCCCGGGAGGTGCCGCGAGACGAAGACGAGCCGGCCGTCGCCGCCGGCGCCACTCACGGGGCGGGGTTAGAGCACGGCGAGCACGGCGTCGGCCGAGCTCACGTCCAGGCCACCGCCGGGCTCCACCGCGAGGTGCGTCACCACGCCGTCCTGGAGGATCGCGGCGAAGCGCTTCGAGCGCGTCCCCATGCCGAACCCGCTGCCGTCCATCTCCAGGCCGGTCGCCTTGGCGAAGTCCGCGTTGCCGTCGGCGAGCAGCAGCACCGAGTCGCCGACGTTCTGTGCGGCGCCCCACGCGCCCATCACGAAGGCGTCGTTCACCGAGATGCACGCGATCGTGTCGACGCCCTTGGCCTGTAGGTCCTCGGCCCGCAGGACGAACCCGGGCAGGTGGTAGTCGGAGCAGGTCGGGGTGAAGGCCCCCGGGACGCCGAAGAGGACGACCTTGCCCGTTCCGAGCGCTTCGCGGCTGGAGATCGGCCGCGGACCGTCGGCGGTCATGGTCGAGAGCTTGACGTCGGGGATCTGGTCCCCTACGGCGATCGTCATGTCACTGCCTCCTTGGCCGCCCCGTCGGCCGGGGCACGGGCGGCACCGTGGTGGTGCCCGGTCGGTGTTGCAGGGGACACACTAGAGCCGGCGATCGCCACGGCACACGGGGGCGGCCGCGGCTCGCCCTCAGGACGACCTGGCGTGGCGCAGCCACTGCTCCAGCCCGGCGATGTGCACCACGGCACAGGCGGCCGCGACGTCGGGCTCGTGCGCCGCCACGGCGTCCACGATGGCGTGGTGCTCTCGCACCGTCCGCTGCGGCGCGTCGGCGTCGGTCACCCCCCGCCAGACCCGTGCCCGGTGGATCGGGCCGGAGATCGACTCGAGCAGCGAGGTCAGCACGGGGTTGCCGCAGTACGCGACGAGGGTGCTGTGGAACTTGCGGTCGTTCGCCACGAACGTCTCGGGCTCCGCGCCGGGGTCGACCTCGTCGAGGATGGCCCGGAGCTCGGCGACCTCGTCGTCGCCGACGCGCCGGGCGGCGATCGCGGTGGCCGCGGGCTCGAGCATGCGACGCACCTCCAGGAAGTGGAGCACCGAGTCGTCGCGGTGGAAGTCGACGACGAAGCTCATCGCGGCCATCAAGACCTCGGGTCGCAGGCTCGTGACGTAGGTGCCGTCCCCCTGGCGCACGTCGAGGATGCGGACGAGCGACAGCGCGCGCACCGCCTCGCGAAGCGAGCTCCTGGACAGCCCGAGGGTCGTCGCGAGCTCCTCTTCCTTCGGGAGGCGCTCGCCCGGCTGCAACACGCCCGAGACGATCATCTCCTTGATCTTCTCGATCGCCTCGTCGGTGACGGCCATACCCACCCCCTCGGGTCGGGACGTTCCGGGGCCTCCCCCGGCTGGATCGTGACGGCAGCGGACGCGCCCGCCCCTGCTAGGGACGCGGCGGTGGAAGGCGCACGCCGGCCATGCCGCCGTCGACCTCGAGCGCCGTCCCGACGGTCGAGGCGGCGGCCGGGCTGGCCAGGTAGGCGATCGCCGCGGCCACCTCTTCGGGCTGGACTAGCCGGCCGTGCGGCTGGCGGGCGACCAGCGCGACGCGCTCGGCGACAGGATCGGCCGCCTGGTCGAGCAGGCGCGTCACCCACGGCGTCTCGACGGTGCCCGGGTTGACGCAGTTCACGCGGATCGCCTCGGTGACGTGGTCGGCCGCCATGGCACGGGTGAGCGCGAGGACCGCGCCCTTCGTGGCGCTGTAGAGCGCGGTGGCGGACGAGCCCGGCCGTCGCGGCGATCGAGCACGTGTTGACGATGGCGGCGTGCGCCGAACCCCGGAGCGCGGGCAGCGCGGCACGCGTGACGCGCACGATGCCGAGCACGTTCACCTCGTAGACCCGGCGCCACTCGTCGTCGGTGTTCTCCTCGACGGTGCCCTGAGCGCCGATGCCGGCGTTGTTGACGAGGATGTCGAGGCCGCCGAGATACGCGAGCGCCTCGCCGACAGCGGCGCGCACGCTCTCGTCGTCGGCGACGTCGCAGCGCACGGAGACGAGCGCGGCCTCCTCCGGCGGCTCGGCGAGGTCCAGCACGACCACCGCCGTTCCGCTCGCCGCGAGCAGGCGCGCCGTGGCGAGCCCGATGCCCGAGGCGCCGCCGGTGACGATCGCCCGCAGTCCGTCCAGTCCGTCGGCCCCCATCACCCCGCCCTTCCTGCTCCGCTCGCCTCCCGCCAGACCGGGCCGGCGGGAAATGCGTAGCGCGGCGATCGACTCGGCGCGCATCTCCGTCGAGGCTCCCGCCGCCGACGGCGCGCGGTAGCGACCGGCGACGACGACGGCCGGGTCGACGAAGTGCTCGTGCAGATGGTCGATCCACTCGATCCGGCGCCCGTCGAGGGATCCCGACACGGCGACGAAGTCGAACATCGCCAAGTGGCGCACGATCTCGCACAACCCGACGCCGCCGGCGTGCGGGCAGACCGGCACCCCGAACTTGGCGGCGAGGAGGAGGTTGGCGAGGTTTCTCGTCGACGCCGGCGACTCGGCAGGCGTCGATCTGCATGATGTCGATCGCGCCGGCCTGGAGAAGCTGCTTGAACACGACGCGGTTCGCGACGTGCTCGCCGGTCGCGATCGGCACGGGCGACACGGCGCGGCGGATCGTGGCGAGGCCGAGGATGTCGTCGGGGCTCGTCGGCTCCTCGACCCACGCGAGGTCGAACGAGGCGAGCTCGCGCACCCAGTCGATCGCCGTGCCGACGTCCCAGACCTGGTTCGCGTCGACGGCCAGGCCCACGTGGTCACCGATCACGTCCCGCGCGATCCGACAGCGCCGCCGGTCGTCGTCGAGGTCGGCTCCGACCTTCAGCTTCACCAGTGAGAAGCCGTCGCGGCACCGCCTGGTCGCACAGCGACGCCAGGCGCTCGTCGGTATAGCCGAGCCACCCCGCGGAGGTCGTGTAGGCCGGGTAGCCCGACGACTCGAGTGCGGCGATGCGGGCGTCCTTGCCCTCTGCGCCCCGGCGCAGCAGGTCGAGCGCCTCGTCGGGCGTGATGGCGTCGCTCAGGTAGCGGAAGTCCACGAGCCGCACGAGCTGCTCGGGCGAGAGGTCCGCGAGGTAGCGCCAGAGGGGCTTCGCGGCCCGCTTGGCGGCGAGGTCGAACAGGGCATTGACGACGGCACCGATCGCCATGTGCATGACGCCCTTTTCCGGCCCGAGCCAGCGGAAGTGGCTCTCGCCGACGAGGCGGCGCCAGAGGGCGCCGAGGTCGCCGAGCGTGCCCTCGAGATCGGCCCCGACGAGCAGCGGTTCGAGCGCGCGGATCGCCGCGAGCTCGACTTCGTTCCCGCGCCCGTTCGTGAACACGAAGCCGTGTCCCGCGAGCCCGTCCTCGACGTCGGTCCGCACCGTCACGTACGCGGCCGAGTAGTCCGGATCGGGGTTCATCGCGTCGGAGCCGTCCAGCGTCCGCGACGTCGGGAAGCGGACATCGTGGGTGTCGAAGCTGGTGATCGCTGCCATCGCAGTCCTTACGGCCAGAGGCTGGGTCGTGCCCGCACACGCCGCGGCACGCCGGCCCGGCACCCATCCGCACCGTACATCGGATGACTCGCCCCCGTCAACGCTTCGTGTCGCGTCCGGGTCCGAGCGTGGTACCAGCACCTATTCATACGCCCGAAGGGATGGGAGGCCCGATGTGAAGGCGCACCCGGGTACCGTTCGGGCGCAATCATCCGATGTATCGACCCCGGCCGACAGCAGCTCCCCCTCGCGCCCTCGGTCGCCGTTCGCCGCGGCGTCACCAGCGTGGTGGTGCACGGTGAGTACCCGATTAGCGTCCCCGGGATGCAGCGCTCGCCCGGTCGGCTCGCCGCCGCGCCCGACAAGTTCCGCGGCACGGCGAGCGCCTCGCAGATTGCCGCGAGCATCGCCGGCGCCGCCCGGCGAGCCGGTTGGGAGGCGACCGAGGTGCCGATGGCCGACGGCGGCGAGGGTCTCCTCGACGTCGTCGGCGGCGAGGAGCGCACCACGGTCGTCACCGGTCCGCTCGGCGCTCCGGTCACGGCGGAGTGGCGCCTGGTCTCGAGCGACGGGGCGCCGACTGCCGTGATCGAGATGGCCCGCGCGTCCGGCATCGCGCTCGTCGGAGGCGCCGCCGGCAACGACGCCGTGGCGGCGACGACGAGGGGCACCGGCGAGCTCATCGTCGCGGCCGTCCGCGCCGGGGCGCGCCGCGTCGTCGTCGGCGCCGGCGGCTCCGCGACGACCGACGGCGGGCTCGGCGCGGTCGAGGCGATCGGCGGCCGCGATGCGCTGCGCGGCGTGGAGCTGTTGGTCGCCTGCGACGTCACGACCCCCTTCTTGGAGGCGGCGACGGTGTTCGGCCCGCAAAAGGGCGCCGACGCCGCGGCAGTCTCGCTGCTGAGCCGGCGGCTCGTGACGCTCGCCGCCCGCTACCGCGACGAGCTCTCGACCGACGTCACCGGCATCGCCGGCGGCGGGGCGGCCGGCGGCCTGGCCGGCGGCCTGGCCGTGCTCGGCGCGCGCGTGGTCTCCGGCTTCGACCTCGTCGCGGAGCTCGTCGGCCTCGACGCGAAGCTGGCGGCGGCGGAGCTCGTCGTCACCGGCGAAGGGCGCCTCGATCCCCCCTCCTTCGCCGGCAAGGTCGTCGGCGGCGTGATCGAGCGCGTCGGCGGCCGCGTGCCGGTGCTGTGCGTCGTCGGCGACGTCGACGCGTCCGTCGACCTCGGGGCGTGCAGGGAGCGGGGCGTCGAGGTGGTCTCGCTCGTCGCGTGCTTCGGGCGCGCGCGAGCGCTGGCCGAGGCGTCCGCGCTCGTCGAGGAGACCGTCACGGCCTACCTGGTCGCCCTCGCCACGCGCTGACGCCGCGCCCCAGCTCGGGGGCTGTGCGGCGTCTCAGGTTGACCGGATAGATTTATTCAGGTAAACCTGAATACTGCAGGCCAGAGCCTGTCCGGTGCGGGGAGTCGAGCGCGATGGTCCCAGTCTTTGTGATCTTCCTCCGAGAGGGTGTCGAGGCGAGCATGATCGTCTCGATCCTCCTCGCGTTCCTGGACCGGATCGGCCAGCGGCGGTACTTCCGGGACGTCATCGCCGGGGTCGTCGCCGCGCTGGTGCTCGCCGGCGGTGGCGCGTTCGCCGCCTACTTCACGATCCGCACCTACAGCGGCTCCCGCGTCCAGCTCGTGTTCGAGACGGCCACCTACGCCCTCGCCGCCACCGTGCTCACGTACATGACGTTCTGGATGGCCTCGCACGCCCGGACGATCTCGAAGGAGCTGAGCGAGCGGGCAGAGGCGGCCATCGGCCGCGGCGAGCGGGTCGGGCTGGCGCTCATCGCCTTCCAGGCCGTCGGGCGCGAGGGCCTCGAGACCGCCGTGTTCACGCTCGCGATCGTCTTCGCCACTGGGACGAGCGGCACGCTCGTCGGCGCGCTGGCCGGGCTGGTCGCCGCGCTGGCCCTCTCGATCGTCATCTACCGCCTGGGGCGCAGGATCAACCTCTCGGTGTTCTTCACCGTCATGGGCGGACTGCTGATGGTGTTCGGCGCCGGCCTCGTCGCCGACCTGGTCGAGAACCTCCAGCAGCTCGGCTGGATCACGTTCCTCGCGCACCCGCTGTGGAACACCAGCCACGTGCTGTCGGAGGACTCGGCGCTCGGCGACATCTTCCACAGCTTCTTCGGCTACGCCGACCGGCCGACGGCGCTCCAGGCGGTCTGCTACGTCGCCTACGTCGCCGTGGCCCTCACGGTCTTCCTGCGGCTGAGCCGCAAGCGTCCGCTGGCCGCGCCGGCACGGACCGGCAGCGCGGATCACGGCCGCGCCCGACCCGGGACGCTCCGTGGCCGGCTCGCTCGAACTTCCTCGCTGAGCGCCGGCGCCGGGACCTCGGCCCGGAGCGCCCGCGCCCGCCACTCGCGACCGGGCCTGCCGGCCCCCGGGGCGCACGTGTAGGGTGACGTCGACCGTCGGTTCAGCGAAGTCCGGTGCGAGTCCGGCGCTGTCCCGCAGCTGTAAGGCCCTTCGGGGCCGAGCCAGATCGCCTGGCCGACGGTGCACGGAGAACAGCTCTCGAGGAAGGGCGGCTCGTGCGGTTGGGACGATCGTGGTCCTCACCGTCGAGGTTCCTAACTCGGACGGAAGGAGGATCGCTGGTGTCGTCACGTCTCGTCAGGATGATCGGTGCGCTCGCCACCACGGCGGCCATCGCCGTCGCGGCGACGGGCGCCGCGGCGTCGCCGGCCGGCGCCGGGCGGCCCGCGCGTGCCGCAGCCCCGTACCCCGTGACCGTCCAGAGCCCCTACGGGCCGGTCACGCTGTCGAGCCGGCCGCATCGGGTCATCTCGCTGTCGCCGACCGCCACCGAGATGCTCTTCAGCATCGGCGCCGGGCACCAGGTGGTCGCCGTCGACAACGACTCGGACTACCCGTCGAACGCCCCCCGGACGACGCTGTCGGGCTACACCCCGAACGTCGAGGCGATCGCCGGCTACCGGCCCGACCTGGTCGTGATCTCGTACAACCCGAGCCCGCCGAACCTCGTCGCCTCGCTCAAGCTGCTGAACATCCCGGTGCTCTACCTCCCGGCAGCCCGGGACCTCGCCCAGACGTACTCCGAGCTCGCCGAGCTCGGCCGCCTGACCGGCGAAACCACCGGAGCGAACGGCGTGGTGCGGCAGATGCGGACCCAGATCGCCCAGCTCGTCGCCGAGGTGCACAAGCGGTACCCGCCGCTCACCTACTTCTACGAGCTCGACCCGACGCTCTACACGGCGACGTCGGCGACGTTCATCGGCTCGGTGCTCCACCTGGCCGGCCTCGCCAACATCGCCGGCAGCTCGGTGCACGGCAGCGACTATCCCCAGCTGTCGAGCGAGACGGTCGTCCACGCCAACCCGACCTTCGTCTTCCTCGCCGACGGCGCCTCGGTCGGCTCCGTCCGGGCGCGCCCGGGCTGGTCGGTCCTCACGGCCGTGCGCACGGGCCGCGTGATCAAGCTGAACGAGGACGTCGCCTCTCGCTGGGGGCCGCGCATCGTGGACCTGCTCGCGAGGTCGTGCACGCGGTCAACGCCGTGCCCTCGACGCCCGCGGCGAAGGGCTGACGCGGTGGACGCGCCCGGGCCGGCCCGCCACCGGGCGCTCCATCCCCTCGTGCTGGCGGGCTCGCTCGCCGGGCTCCTCGGCGTCGTCCTCGTCGGCCTGCTCATCGGGCCGACCCCGATCGCGCTGCGCGGCGAGATCCTGGAGCTGATCGACCGCCTCACCGGGCTCCACTTCCACGTCCCGCTGAGCCCGATCGACGCGGCGATCGTCTGGCAGGTGCGCGCGCCGCGGGTCGCGCTCGGTCTGCTGGTCGGGGGCACCCTGGCGCTCGCCGGCGGCTCGTACCAGGGCGTGTTCAGGAACCCGCTCGCCGACCCGTACCTGCTCGGCGTCGCGGCAGGCGCGGGCCTCGGCGCCACCATCGCCATCACCTCCGGCGCCGAGGGCGCCACCGGGCCCCTCCCCTACGTCCCGGTCGCGGCGTTCGCCGGGGCGCTCGTCGCCGTCGCCCTCACCTACGGCCTCGGCGTGGCCGGAGGCGAGCGCTCCCCGGCGACCTTGCTGCTCGCCGGGGTGGCGATCTCCTCCATGTTCACCGCCGTCCAGACCTTCCTCCAGCTGCGCCAGACCCAGACCTTGCGCGACGTCTACAGCTGGATCCTCGGCGACCTGTCGACGCCGGGTTGGCACGACACGCTGCTGCTCCTGCCGTACACGGCGCTCAGCGCGGCGGTGCTCCTCGTGTTCCGCAGGCGCCTCGACGTCCTCGCGGTCGGCGACGAGGAGGCGGAGGCGCTCGGCATCGACGTGCGCAGGACCCGCTTCGTGGTGCTCCTCGCCGCGTCACTCGGGACGGCGGCGGCCGTCTCGGTGAGCGGTCTGATCGGCTTCGTCGGCATCATCGTCCCCCACGTGGTGCGCCTGCTCGGCGGGACGAGCTACCGCGTGATCCTGCCGATGTCCCTCGTCGCCGGCGCCGGCTTCCTGGTCCTCGCCGACCTCGTCGCCCGGGTCGCCCTCGCCCCCGCCGAGCTGCCGATCGGGGTGGTCACCGCCGCGCTCGGCGGACCGTTCTTCGTGCTCGTGCTGCGGCGGCGCGCCGGAGCGGGCTGGTGAGCCGCACGAGCGGGACCGTGCCGGCGCCGAAGGCGGGCCCCGCCCGCCGGTGGTGGCGCGCCCCGGACCCGCCAGCGGCGGCAGCTCGCGGCGACCTCGTCTGCCAGGGGATCGAGGTGCGCGTCGGGGAGCGGGCGCTCGTCGACGACGTGTCGTTCACCGTGGCCGCCGGCGGGTGGCTCACGGTCGTCGGCCCGAACGGCGCCGGGAAGACCTCGCTGCTGAGAGCCGTCGCCGGGCTCGTCCCCCACGCGGGCAGCGCCTCGGTGGGCGACGCGCTGCTCGAGGTCCTGCGCCCGGCGGAGCGGGCCCGCCTCGTCGCCTTCGTGCCGCAGCACCCCGTGGTGCCGCCGGGCCTGCGCGTCCTCGACTACGTGCTCCTCGGTCGCACCGCGCACCTGCGGCCGCTCGGCGCCGAGAGCGCACGGGACGTCGCCATCGCCCGGCGCGTCCTCGGCGCGCTCGGGCTCGACGCTTACGCCGAGCGCCTGCTCTCCTCGCTGTCGGGGGGGGAGCGCCAGCGGGCCGTCATCGGCAGGGCCCTCGCGCAGGAGTCGCCCGTGCTGCTCCTCGACGAGCCGACGTCCGGGCTCGACATCGCCTACCAGCAGGACGTGCTCGACCTGGTGAACCGGCTGCGCCGTGAGGAGGGGCTCACCGTGCTCGCCACGATGCACGACCTGACGCTCGCCGGCGCCTACGCCGATCAGCTGGGCCTGCTCGCCGAGGGTCGCATCGTCGCCATCGGGCCGCCGTCGGAGACGCTCACCGAGGCGAACCTGGCGCGCATCACCCGGGCGCGCATCCGGCTGCTGCGCGAGGGCGGCACGACCGTCGTCGTCCACCTGCCACCGGTCGCCGGCGCGCCCTGATCCGAGCAGCCCGGGACGAGCGCTGCCGGTCGCCGGACCGGGGAGCGCAGCCGCCTCAGAGCTGGAAGGCGGCCGCGATCGAACGCTCGGCCTCGGCGTAGGCGAGCCCGGCCTTGGCGATCAGCTCGGCGATGGCGACGAGCGCCTGGTGGACGTTCTCCACGCCCTCGTTCCACTGGCTCCACAGCTCCTCGAACGACTCGCGGGCCGCGCCGGTCCACTCGGTCGTCAGGGGCTCGATCTTCTTCTGGAGCTCGGCAACGATGAGCTCGATCGCCGCGGCGCCCTGCCGGACCTCGCCCGATATCGCCTGAAGGTGCTCGGGGGTGACCCCGATCGCGCTCGCCATCAGCCGCATCCCCTCTCCGCCCGCAGGCCCCGCTCGTGTGCGCCGGCCCGTTGCCGTGCCGCCTTCGCCGCGCCCTGCGCCTCAGCCTCGCTCATCTGTCCCGTCTCCGTGCTCACCCACGGTCCGCCTCCTCGGTGGCGGGCCGATCGCCTCGAGCTGATTGCTACCACAGCCGTGCAGCCCGGGCGTCGTGCACCCGGCGGGCAGGGCCCTTTCCGTCCTCGGCCCTCGGCGGCGGCGCGCCCTCAGGTCGCCAGGTCCTCACCGCCGATCTCGTACGCTTCGGCGAAGGGCTCGATGCCGAAGCGCTCGGCGACTACCCGCGCGACGTGCCCGGCCCAGCCGCGCTGACGCGCCCCGGCCGCGTCCCGCTCCGTCTCCTCCGTCGCGACGCCCACGAGCTCCGGGCCGCCGAGCAGGCTCGCGGCCTCGGCCGCGACGGTCGCTTCCGGCGGCACCGGGGGGGGCGAGCCGCCCGCCGCGGCAACGTCGTCCGGCGCGACCTGGTCGGCCTTGCGCCCTCCGCCCCGGACCGGAGGCTCGCCCGGCGCGGGCCCGGACGCCCGCACCTCGTCCGCCGGCTGGGCGGCGCGCTCGGCGGGCTCCTCCCCGGCGGGGCCGTGTCCGTCCTCGTCGTCGGCGGCCGGCGGCCGCCGCTGGGCTCCGGGCGCGCGCGTGCGCGGCCGGCGCGCCGAGCGGCCCGGGCCGATCGCGGCGACGGCGAGGGCCGTGCTGGAGGAGGTCGAGGCGAGCAGCTGGCGCGTGGCCTCCGAGAGCCCGATGCCGGAGCCGGAGGACGACCCCGCCCCGAGCTGGCGAGTGCCGGTGATCGGCGCGAGCAGCTGGCGCGCCACCTTCAGGCGGGCGAGCGGCATCGAGTCCGGCGACGAGCCGAGGCGGAAGGCGTCGACCGCGAGGGCGCGGTTCGGCCAGTGGTTCCGGAGGACCCCGACGAGGTCGGCGGGGTCGAGCCCGACCAGCTCCGCGAAGCGCCAGAGCGCGACGACGGCCGCCTGCTCGACGAGGAGCAGGTCGAAACGGCCCTGCTCGAGCGCGTCGAGGTCGACCTTCGGGACCCCGGTGCGGTCGCGAACCTCGTCCAGCCCGAGCCGGGCGCGCTCGCGTGCCGAGCGCAACGCCAGACCGACCTCGGCGGGCGTGGTCGGTGGCGGCGCGCTGAAGGTCGGCGTCGCGCCGGCCGACATGGCCGACAGCTCCACCTCGCGCCCTTTGCGGAGGAACTTCCGCATCGACTCCCCTCCTCTTCCTTGCCGGCCGGAGCTCCTCCGGTCAGCTGACCCGCACGATGCGGAGCGTGTCGGTGACGGGCTCCGGCCCGTTCGGCGACCCCGCGAGGACGACGACGACGTCTCCCGGCTTGGCGTAGCCCTCCTCGACGGCCCGCTTCACGGCAAACCAGACGATGTCGTCGGTGCTGGTCGACTCCCTGACCAAGAGCGCGTCGACGCCCCAGCTCATCGAGAGCTGGCGGACGGTGCGCAGGGAGGGGGTCGCGGCGACGATCGGCATCGAGGGGCGAAAGCGCGAGATCACCCGGGCCGTCGCGCCGGAACGGGTGCAGGCGATGATCGCCGCGGCGTCCTGCTCGAGCGCCGCACGCCACGCCGCGCCGGTGATCGCGGCCGTGATGCGCGCCGGGGAGGAGGCGTCGCCGGCCACCTCTTGGACGCCGAGGTTGGCGCCCCAGTGGAGGTAGTCGAAGTCCTGCTCGGTGCGCATGACGATCCGGGCCATCGTCGCCACGACCCGCGTCGGGTCGTGGCCGATCGCCGTCTCCCCGGAGAGCATCACGGCGCTCGTCCCGTCGAGCACCGCGTTGGCGACGTCCGTCACCTCGGCACGCGTCGGGACCGGGGAGGTGATCATCGACTCGAGCATCTGGGTGGCCGTGATCACCGGCCGGCCGTAGCGCACGCCGGAGCGGATGATCCGCTTCTGGTGGTGGGGAACGTCCTCGAGCGGGACGCGCACGCCGAGGTCGCCCCGTGCCACCATCACGGCGTCGGCGACGGCGAGGATCGCGTCGAGATCGGTGATCGCGTCCGCCGTCTCGATCTTGGCGATGAGCATCGTCGAGGCGTCGCCGACCGCCGAGCGCACCGCCAGCATGTCCGCCGCCGAGCGGACGAAGGAGACGGCGATCAGCTCGACCCCTTCGGCGACGAGCGCCTCCAGTCGAGCCAGGTCGTCCTCGGTCGGCGTGGCGAGCTGCACCCGGCTGGAGGGCACGGTGACGCCCGGCCGGCCCTGCACGTGCCCGCCGTTCAGGACTCGGGCGATGGCGCGGTCGCCGTCACGCCCGACGACCTGCAGCGAGACGCCGCCGTCGCCGAGGGCGACCATGTCCCCCTCCTCCAGCCCGGCCGCCACCTCGTCGAGCGCGATGCCGATCGTCTGCGCCGAGCTCGCCTCGAGCTGTGATCCCGGGACCAGGTGCACCTCGGCGTCCGCGACGAGCATGACCCCGCCGTCGCGAAAGGGCGACGAGCGGATCTTCGGTCCGGGCAGGTCGGCGAGGACGCCCACCTCCGGGGCGGCCTCGCGCACGCGGCGGACGCGCGCGATCGCCTCGTCGATGGAGCCGTGGGCGAGCGGGATCCGGGCGACGTCCATCCCGGCGGCCGCCATCGCGGCGATGGTCTCGGGGGAGTCCGACGCCGGCCCGATGGTCGCAACGACGCGCGTCCGGCGCGTCGTCGTGCGAGGAGATGCCCGCGCGGCGACCTCCCGCAGGAACGGAGTCGCGCTGACGCCGCTGCCGTGGTACCTCCCGGGAACGGTCTCGTCGGCGTTATCCATCGCTCCAGCATGCCCGATGCGGGCAGCTCAGGCGTACCCGCCACCTTGCAGGCGCCCGTCGGGCGCCGCCAGCTCCCCGGCGGGGCCGGCGGTGGCGGCGGCCGTCCGCACGGCCCGCGGGCGCGCCGGCCCGGTCGCGCGGCACCACCGCGCGCGATCTCGGTGCATCGAGCGCGAGCTCAGCGGGCCGCGAGGTACGGGATCGTCTGCGGTCCCTCGGGGAGGACGCAGCAGGTCGCAGCCTCCCCGAGGCGCGCCAGCTCCTCGGCGACGACCGCCCCGACGTCGCTCGCCGGGCCGAGATGGGCCTCGGCGAGTTCGGCGTCGGAGAGCCCGTCGGTGTGGACGAGCACGCGGGCGGCCGCCTGCACGCGCGCCTGCACCTGTACCTGCCACTGGTCGGGAACGGTCTCCGCGCCGCGGCGATGGCCGCGAGCAGCGCCTCCGGCGAGGGCGCCGAGGTGAGCAGCCGACGGTACTCGCCGTGGTCCGGGAAGCCGTCCCGGCACTCGGCCGCCTCGACGACGAGTCCGCCGGGGCGGACGATCTCGGCCGCGGCCGACATGCCCTTCACCGCCTGGTAGAGGTTCTGGTCGAGGGGGAAGCCGGAGTTCGTCGTGACGACGACGTCGAAACGCTGCGGCACCGCCTGCATCGCGACCCGACGCGAGACCGCGCAGGCCGCGGCGTGCATCGCGAACAGCTCCCCGCCGAAGGCCGCCACCACCTCCCGCTCGCGGTTGAGCACGACGTCGAGCGCGAAGTCGACGCCTAGGTGGCGGGCGATCGCCCGCACGTCGTCGTGGACGGGATTGCCCTCGGTGACCCCCCACGTCGCGGCGGCGTCGCCGATGCGGCGAGCGTCGTGGAGGACGAGGGTCGTCTCGATGCCGGCGAGGCCGGGCGCGACGAGCTTCGGCCCACCCGAGAAGCCGGCGAAGAAGTGTGGCTCGACGAAGCCGGTCGTGATCCGCACGTCCGCCTCGGCGAAGTGGCGGTTCAGGTGGACGGGCACGTTGTCGCCGAGGCGACCGAGGTAGGCGAGCGAGGAGTCGTCACGGGCATCGTGGTTCACGACACGGACGCGCTCGAGCACCTCCGGGCCGAGCATCGCCGCCAGCTCCGCCGCGGTGTTCCCCCGGTGCGTGCCGGTCGCGACGAGGACGACGACGTCGTCGGGGTCGACCCGGCCCTCCAGCTCGTCGAGGACGGCCGGGATCATGAGGTGGCGCGGCTGTGGACGGGTGCCGTCGCACATCGAGATCGCGACGGTCTGGCCGCGGCGCACGAGCGCCGAGAGCGGGGGCCCGGCGACCGGCTCGCGAAGTGCCCGGCGGACCTCGGCCAGCTGGTCGGGCGCGCCCGGCCGGTGCTCGGGCGCGACGACCGTCGTGCGGTCGGGCAGCTCGACCGTCAGCCCGGTCGTGCCGTAGGCGAGCTCGATGAGCATGGCGTGTCCTGGCTGCCCGCGCGCTCAGCTCGCGGGACTGACCGAGCTCATGTTGAAGTCGGCGACCCTGAGCGGTGGCATCCTCGTCCGGTTCATCCACTCGCCCCACTCCCTCGACAGCGCCCGCTCGGGGCGGCCAGCCTCGACGGTGCGGGCGAGCACGTCGACCGGGCTCTCGTTGAAGCGGAAGTTGTTCACCGCGCCGACCACCTCACCGCGCTCGACGAGGAACACGCCGTCGCGGGTGAGCCCCGTGAGCAGCAGCGTCGCGAGATCCACCTCGCGGATGTACCAGAGGCACGTGAGCAGCAGCCCCCGCTCGGTCGACCGCACGAGGTCGTCGAGGGAGATCTCGGCGCCGGGGAGCGCGAGCAGGAGGTTGTCGACGGGCGGGGTGAACTCGGCGCCGGAGCGCGCCGCCCCGGCCCGGTGGTAGCGCAGCCGCTCGAGGCGCCCGTCGTCGACCCAGCGCAGCGGGCCGGTCGCGGCGCCGTTGTCGAACACCGAGACGTCGGCCCCCGACGCCTCGGTGACGAGGAAGCTCGCGCACTCGAGGCCCGGCGCCGCTGGGTCGCTCCAGAGGTTGAAGGGCTGCTCGAAGAGGCGCTCCCCGATGCGCGTGCCGCCGCCCGGCGCCGAGAAGACGCTCCGGCCGTCCTCGGCGTCCCTGCCGCTCGCGGCCTCGGCGAGGACGATCACGAGGTCGGCCACGGCATCGGGCGGCAGGATCGTCTCGTAGCGCCCCGCGGGCAGGTCGATGCGGCGCTCGGACCAGCCGAGGCGCTCGACGAGTCGGCCCTCCATGGACGCGAGCGAGACGTCCGAGAAGTCCGGCGTGCCGGCCCCGGCCCAGGCGGAGCGGCTCCCGTCGGGCGAGCGGGCGACGAGCTCGAGCGAGCCCGTCGGCTGCGCGTGGCGGCGGCGGATCCCCGTCGAGGTCGCGAGGTAGGTGGTCGCGACCTCGTGCGTGGCGAACCCGGCGAGCACGCGGCCCTCGGAGCGTGCGCGCCCGAACGCCTCGCCGAGCTCCTCGAGCACTCCCGAGAAGACCTCCATCCCCGTCAGCGCGGGCTCGTCCCCGAACGAGGGGTCGTCGCCGCCCGCACCGATCAGCGGCGCCGCGTCCTCGGCGGGCGCCGCCTCCGCGGCGTCGGCCTCGGCGGCGCGGACGAGCTCGGCGACGTCGCCGCCTCCGCTGCGGCTGGCCACCCCGACCGCCACGCCCCCGTCGCGCTCGACGAAGCGGACGACGGTCACCCTGCGGTCGCGCCGGCACCCGTTCGTGGTCGTCGTGTTGTTGGCGAAGCGCACGTCGGCGTCGCTGCGCTCGTGCACCACCACCACGCAGTCCCCGCCGCCGGCCGCCGCGAGGGCGTGTTCGGCCACCTCGGCCGCCGGCGCCAGGCGCTCGCCCGGGATGCTCATCGGCCCGACTCCTGCCGGGTGTTGAGCACCCGAACCTGGCGGAACAGGCCGGAGGGGCAACCGTGGCTCACCGGCGCCGTCTGGCCCGGCTGTCCCTTGCCGCAGTTGAACGCGCCGGCGAGCAGGTAGGTGGACGAGCCCCCGAGGCCGGCGAGGGATCCCCAGAACTCGGTCGTCGTCGCCTGGTAGGCGACGTCGCGCAGCTGGCCGGCCAGTCGGCCGTGGCGGATCGCGAAGAAGCGCTGCCCGGTGAACTGGAAGTTGTGCCGCTGCATGTCGATCGACCAGCTCTTGTCCCCGACGACGTAGATGCCCCGCTCCACCCCGGAGATGAGCTCCTCGGTGACCGGCCCCTCCCCCGGCGCCGACGTGAGCGAGACGTTCGCCATCCGCTGGATCGGCGTCATCAGCGGCGAGCTGGCGAAGGCGCAGCCGTTCGAGCGGCCGAGCCCCGCCTCCGCGGCGATGCCGCGGTCCAGCTGGTAGCCGACGAGCACGCCGCCACGCACCAGGTCGAACGACTGGGCGGCGACGCCCTCGTCGTCGAAGCCGATCGTCGCCAACCCGTACGGGGTCGTGCGGTCGCCCGTCACCGTCATCAGCTCCGAGCCGTACTGGAGCGTGCCGAGCTTGTCGAACGTGGCGAAGGAGGTCCCGGCGTAGGCCGCCTCGTAGCCGAGGGCTCGGTCGAGCTCGGTGGCATGACCCACCGACTCGTGGATCGTGAGCCACAGGTTCGTCGGGTCGATCACGAGGTCGTAGGCGCCGGGTTCGACCGAGGGCGATCCGAGCTTCTCGGCGAGCAGGCCGGGGAGCTCGTCCACCTCGCGCTCGAAGTCCCAGCCGTCGCCCTCCAGGTACTCGTAGCCTCTGCCCGCGGGCGGGGCGAGCGTCCGCATCGTCTCGAACGCGCCGCCCTCGCGCTCGAGCGCGAGGGCCTCGAGGACGGGGTGGACGCGCACCCGGTGCTGGGTCGCCACCGTGCCGGCGAGATCCGCGTAGTGCTTGTGCTCCGACACGGCGAGCATCGACGCGCTGACGTGGTCCACGCCCGGGGCGCCGAGGAGCCGGCGGCTCCACTCCCCGAGACGGGCCGCCTTCTCAGCGAGCGGGACCGAGGTCGGGTCGACCCGGTACGGCGCCACCCAGACGACCTCGCCGTGCGCGGGCTCCGGGGCGAGCTCGGCTCGGCGGGTGCTCGCGACCGCCGTGCGCCGCGCCGTGTCGACGGCGCGCTCGGCGAGCTCGGCCGCGGCGTCGGCATGCAGCTCGACCGTGGCGGCGAAGCCGAGGGCGCCGTCGTGCACGACCCGCACCCCGACCCCGAGCTCCAGGTCGTCCACGGTCCCCTCCACCTGGGCGTCGCGAAGCGAGATCGCCTGGGTCCGGATCCGCTCGACGCGCACCTCGGCGTGGCTGCAGCCGAGCTCGGCCGCGCGCCCGAGCGCCGCCGAGCGGATCACCTCGAGCGGCAGGGCCAGGAAGGTCTCGTCGATCTGGGGCATATCGTCAGGCGACCACGCCAGCGGCGCCGTCGTCGGTCACGACGTCGAAGCCGGCGTCGCGCCACGCCTGCATCCCGCCCGCGAGGTTGCGGGCGCGCCAGCCGTGCTCGACGAGCGCCGTCGCGGCGGCGAAGGAGCGCCCGCCGGAGCGGCAGACCACCACGACGTCGCGCTCCTTCGGCACCTCGCCGACGCGGGCGCCGAGCTCGCCGAGGGGGACGTGCACGGCCTCGGGTGCGTGACCGGCGGACCACTCTTGCGGCTCGCGCACGTCGAGGAGGAATGCGCCGTCGCTGACGAGCACGTGCGCGTCACGCGGACCGACCTCGAGCACCTGTGGGGCCGCTGCGCTGCCGTCCACCGATCGAACCCTCCCTGTGTCGTGCCCGGAACCGCCTCCAGCGCCCGGGCGGGCGGCCGCCGCGGCTGCTCGGGCCGCCTGATGCTCGAAGGATACGCCGCGGCCACCCGGGCGCCGTTCCCGCCGAGACCTGCGCCGCCGGGCGCGGCGCAGGGATCGTGCGGGCGGCGGGTACCGTGGCTCGGGCTCGAGGGAGCCCGTGGAGGTCGACCGTGGGGATCGAGGGCGTGAGGACGGCGGTGGCGCTCCGCTCGGTGCGCGCCGTTGCGGCCCTCTCCCGGCGTCTCGGGCTCGGCAGCGGCTCGACTGTCGGCGGCCGGGTCGGCCTGGCGATCGACCCGCGGCTGCTCGCCCGCCTCGGCGCGGGGCGACCGGTGGCGCTCGTCTCGGGGACGAACGGCAAGACGACGACGACCCGGCTGCTCGCCGAGGCGCTCGGCGGTGCAGGGCGCGTGGTGACCTCGGTCGCAGGCGCCAACATGCCTGCCGGCCTCGTGAGCGCGTTCGCCGCCTCGGCTGCCGGCCCGGCGGACCCGGGCGTCCTGGAGGTGGACGAGGGCTACCTCGGCACCGTCGCGGACGCCCTGTGCCCCGAGGTCGTCGTCCTCCTCAACCTCTCGCGGGACCAGCTCGACCGGGTGAGCGAGGTGCGGATGGTCGCAAAGCGGTGGCGGGACGCGCTCGGCGGCCTCGCCACGACGGTCGTCGCCAACGCCGACGACCCGCTCGTCGTGTGGGCGGCCGCCGCCGCCTCCAAGGTCGTCTGGGTGGCAGCGGGCGGCCGTTGGCGCTCGGACGCCTTCAACTGCCCGGTCTGCGGCGAGCAGCTCGGCTTCGCCGGAGCCGGGGACGAGAGCGCGTGGGCGTGCCGTTGCGGCTTCGCCCGCCCGGCGCCGGACGCGGAGCTGTCCGGCGCAACGCTGCGTCTCGCGGACGGCCGGGCGATCTCCTTCGACCTCGCGCTGCCCGGGCGGTTCAACCGGGCCAACGCGACGATGGCCGCCGTCGCCGCCTCCCGGCTCGGCGTCGAGCCCGAGGTGGCGCTGGAGCGCATGGCGGTCGTGCAGGAGGTCGGCGGGCGCTTCGCCCTCGTGCGCCGGGGCGGGACCGACGTCCAGCTGCTGCTCGCCAAGAACCCCGCCGGTTGGACCGAGATGTTGGAGCTGCTCCACGGGGGGACCGACCCCGTCGTCGTCGGCATCAACGCCCGCGACGCCGACGGCCACGACCCGTCCTGGCTGTGGGACGTGCCCTTCGAGCTGCTCGCCGGACGGTTCGTCATCGCCACCGGCGAGCGGCGCCGCGACCTCGCGGTGCGCCTTCGGCATGCGCTCGTCGACCACGTCGTCGCCGACGACGCGCTTCGCGCCCTCGACACGCTCGGAGCCCCGCGGGCCGACTACATCGGGAACTACACCGCCTTCCAGGAGCTGCGCCGCCGGATCGCACGCACGGCAGCAGGCGGGGGCGTCGCCGAGGTGACCGGCGCTCCGATCCGCCCCGCCGGGGACGCCGAGCGGACCGCTGGCGGCCCGGGCCCGGCCGCCGGGGCCGATCGGGCCGTGCCCCGCGCCGCTCGGGCGCCCGCCACGAGCGCGCTGCGCGTCGTCGTCGTCCATCCGGACCTGCTCGGCACCTACGGCGACGGCGGCAACGGCAGGATCCTGGCGAACAGGGCGCGCTGGCGCGACATCCCCGCAGAGCTCGTCCTCGCCACCTCCGACCGGCCGCTGCCGGAGTCGGGCGACCTCTACTGCCTCGGCGGTGGCGAGGACGTTCCCCAGACCCGCTCGGCCTCCGTGCTTGCCGACGGCGCCCTCGCCCGGGCGGTCGAGCGCGGCGCCGTCGTCCTCGCGGTGTGCGCCGGCTACCAGATCCTCGGGCACTCCTTCCCCGGCGGCGACGGCTCGAGGAAGCCGGGCGTGGGCCTGCTCGACGTCGAGACCGTCCGCAGC
Source organism: uncultured Actinomycetota bacterium (assembly GCA_963765505.1). GTDB lineage: Bacteria > Actinomycetota > Acidimicrobiia > Acidimicrobiales > Bog-793 > DATKQY01. The sequence continues at coordinate 541,236 of CAVXWO010000001.1, read as the reverse complement.
AGCAAGCCCCGTGCCGTCGGCGAGCTGCTCGTCGAGATCGACGCGTCGATGGGCCTGGGCCCGGACTTCTGGCGTCCCGACGGCATGGGCGCGGCGGGGCTCCTTTCGCTCACCGGCTTCGAGAACCACGCCGGCAGGACCGTGCCCGGCCCCGGCGTGCGCCCGCTCGGGCGCGTGGTGCGTGGCGTCGGCAACGACGGGCGCAGCGACGGCGCCTGCTGCGGTCGCGTCATCGGCACCTACCTCCACGGGCCCGTGCTCGCGCGCAACACCGCGCTCGCCGACCTCCTCCTTGGCCTCGCCACCGGGCGCGAGCTCACCCCGCTGCACGACGAGGAGGAGCTGATGCTGCGGGCCGAGCGGCTCGCCGCGGGACGGGGCGCCCGTGAGCGCGTCGCGCCGGCAGGTCGGGGGCGGCGCTAGGCGCGCGTCGCGGCGGGGCTCGAGACAGGGCAGCCCTGCCGGCCTCATCCGCGCTCGGACGACTGCAGCTTCGCGATGAGCTCGGCCGGAGTGGACGCCGAGCTTCTTGAACCCCACCGACCGGTGGTTGCGCACCGTGCTCGGACCGAGGTACAGCGCCGATCAGCTCCTTCGGGCGGTAGCCGGGAACATCCCCCGACAACTGTGCTGTGCAGCTCGATCGTCGACGCCGGTCCCACCGTGCCGCGCCATCGGCCCGCCGTGCCGGGGCAACGGGCACGGGTCACGACGGGATCCGCTCCTATCGGCAAGCTCGAGCTGTCGTCGCCTCTCGGCTACGTGGAGGTCGCGCGACGGCGTCGGTGCGGCCGCGACGAGGGTTTCCGGAGCCTGGCGGACCGGTCGCGACCGCCGCTCGCGACTCCCGGCGAGAAAAAGCGAACGATTGCCCCCGGCCCCATGGCGCCAGGTAGGCTGGGCGGGTGGATGCCACTACCGGCATCGGGGGAGCCGAAGCCGCTGCGCCGATCTCGCCGAACGCGTACCGCGCGCGTCAGGGCGTTCGTCGCCCTGACGAAGCCGCGCATCATCGAGCTCCTCCTCGTGACCACGATCCCGACCATGTTCGTCGCGGCACGTCGGCTCCCGTCCGCACGCCTCGTCGTGCTCACCCTGATCGGCGGGGCGCTCGCGGCCGGTGGCGCCAACGCGCTCAACATGGTCTACGACCGCGACATCGACGCGATCATGGAGCGCACCAAGCGCCGGCCGCTCGTGACCGGCGTGGTGTCCCCGGCCGAGGCGATCGTGTTCGCGTTCTCCTTGGAGATCGCCTCGTTCCTGCTGCTCTGGCGCACCGTGAACCTGCTGTCGGCGGTGCTCGCGGTGTCGGCGACGGCGTTCTACGTCGGCGTCTACACGATGTGGCTGAAGCGCTCCTCGTCGCAGAACATCGTGATCGGCGGCGCCGCGGGTGCCGTCCCGGTGCTCGTCGGATGGAGCGCCGTCACGGGGCATCTCGGGCTCGCGCCGCTCGTGCTGTTCGGGATCATCTTCTTGTGGACCCCGCCCCACTTCTGGGCGCTCGCCGTCCGCTACCGCGAGGACTACGCCAACGCCAAGGTGCCCATGCTCCCGGCCATCACCGACATCGGCTCGGTCGTGCGCCAGATCATCCTGTACACGCTGGCGCTCTGGGCGCTCTCGATCGTGCTCGGGCCGGTCGCCCACCTCGGCCTCGCCTATGTCGTCATCGCCACGGTCCTCGGCGGGATCTTCTTCGGCCGGGCGTGGTCGCTCCGGCGCGACCCCAGCCCGAAGCGTGCCATGCAGCTCTTCGGCTACTCGATCTCGTACCTCACGCTCTTGTTCATCGCGATGGGCGCTGATGCCGTCATCCGGCACCCCTGATCGTCTGACGGGCACGACCGGCGAGCGCGCGTCGCGCCGGGCTGCACGCGGGGGGCGACGCCGCCTGCGGTTGAGCGCGGCGGCCCCCGCCACGCCGTGATGAGCGTCGAGCACGACAGCACCCCCGAAGCGCCCGCCGTCTCGCACGACTACGTCGTCGACCGGACGGCGCTGCTCTCCCAGCCACCGCCACCGCTCTCGCGCAAGGTCATGTGGTGGTTCGGGGCCGCCCTCGCCGTCATCGGCATCGGTGGCGGCATCCTCGACAACGCCCTCAACAACCCGGGGCCCGCCACGAAGGCCTCCAGCAAGCCCGCACCGACCATCGCGCCGGCCGAGCCCACGTTGCACGCGCCGTTGGCCGCATTCCTCGGCATCACCGACCTCCACGGCACCGCGCCGGGATTCGACCTGGTCGACGCCGCGGGCCAGCAGGTGACCCTCGCCGGACTGCGGGGCAAGGTGGTCGTGCTGTCGTTCTTCGACGCCCGCTGCAGCGACATCTGCCCGGTGCTCGCCAACGAGTTCGGCCACACGACCCAGGATCTCGGCACGAGGGCCGCCGAGGTGGCGTTCGTCACGGTCAACGCGAACCCGCTCGTGACCTCCACCGCGGCGGCCGCCGCGCGCCGGGGTGCTGAGCGGGCTGGGCTCGCTGACAAACTGGCACTTCCTCACCGGCAGCCTCGCGACCCTCGATGCGGTGTGGCGCAGTTACGGCATCACCGTCGACGTCCAGCGTTCGACGGGCACCCTCGCCCACAATGACCTGCTGTACTTCATCGCGCCCGACGGGACGCTGGCGTATCGCGCGACGCCCTTCGCCTTCGAGAACCGCAAGGGTGCCTACTCGCTCCCCGCAGCGGAGATGACCCGATTCGGCTCGGGCATCGCCGCCTACGCCCGGCGGCTGCTGCCGTGACCGGCGGTCCAGCGTCGACCAACGGCTCCGGGACGCCGTCGGCGGGGATCGCCGTCGGAGTGCCGGACTCGACGGGGCGCCTCGCGCCGGGCGAGCAGGCCAAACGGCGCCCGTTCTTCAAGCGGCGCTCCGTGCTGATCATCGGCGCGGTCGTCATCTTCGCCGCGGTCAGCGTCGTGAGCGACCTGCCCACCCACGCCTCGCGCGCCTCCCAGGTCGCTTCCGCCGAGGCAACGATCTCCGAGATCAACTCGGACATCGGCGCCTGCAGCCTCGGCATGAAGGAGGCCTTCACCGTGCTGGCGGGCGTCACGAGCAACAGTCTCAGCGCCGCGGACCGCTCCGAAGCGCCGGCGGTGCTGAGCGACGACGCCAACGCCTGCTCGTACACGAACCAATCCATCGTCGACCTCGCAGGCATCCAGCTCCCGACCGCGGGTGCGGGGAAGTACCTGAATCAGGCGGTCCTCCACACCATCGACTGGGCCTTCCCCGACGGCCGGCTGGCGATCGCCGACATCGACAACCTTCTCCTCGGCACGAGTGTGGCGAAGGCACGGTCCGATCTCGCGGTGCAGGAGGCGCACCTCAACAAGGACCGCCAGGCGGTGGGGTCGGCGGTCCGTGAAGCGGGCCACGTGCTCTCGACAAACCTGCCGGCGATCCCGCTGACACGCGCCCCCTGACCGGCGCACCACCCAGGCGTCCTAGGCGGGACCGCCCCGGCGGCGCTTCTCGCGCAGGATGTGGCGCAGCTCCTCGTCCGGGTTCTCCTCGCTGCGCAGCCACCGGACGAGGTTGGCGAAGATGACGGGCACGAAGCAGCAGAGCGACACGAACCACAAGACGGCGGCGGTGACCTGTTGGTCGCCGCTGAGGCTCAGCCCACGACCCGCGACGTGGTGGTAGGCGGGGAACCATGCCCCGCGGGAGAAACCGATCAGGTAGGCGAGCAGCCAGACGACCCACATCGCCACCGCTGCGAGCGCCATCCGCTGCGGCCGGGAGGCACGGGGCTCGAGCGGCGGCGAGCCGATCAGCTCCAACCAGAACCCGACGCCGACCGGCACGAGCGTCACCGCCTCGAGGAGGGCGAGCGCAGGATGCGTGGCGATGGCGTCGACCGATCCCGGCACGCGCCAGGCGATGACGACGGCCAAGAAGAGCCCCAGGTAGGCGAACGCGACCACGTAGCGGTCGGCGCGCTGGCGCCGGGCCGCCAAGCGGTCGACAGCCGGCCCGTTCCCGGGTATGAGCGGGCCGATCCGGTCGCTTCGCGCCAGCCGCAGCGTCTTCCACGGCGCCCCGACCACGAGCAGGGCCGGCGCGACCAACGCCAGCAGCGTGAACTGGAGCGCCTGGACAAACGCGTACCGGCCGACGTGCGACGCGACCGGAGGCACCAGCGCGAGGACGACCGCCAGCCCGCCGAGGCAGCTCAGCAGGGCCCGGATCGATGAGGTGAGCTCGAGGGACCGTCCGGCGACGGCCCCGTCCATCACGGGAGCGGACGCCGCCGCTGGAAGAACCCCCACAGGACGACGACAGCGAACGTCCCGATCGGGATCGCGAAGGTCAGCGCCTGAGGGCCAACCATGCTCTGTGTCGCTGCGTGTGCCGCGGCTGCCGCGGAGCGTCATCGAGCCACCTCCCTGTCGTCCGCCAGCCTAGGGGCCGACAGGCTCCATCGCGTCCGCGCTCACCGTGAACCACTCATACCACGTAGAACAGCAGCCAGAACAGCAGCTCCACCAGGCCGACGAAGCCCCAGAAGTACGTGCACGCCTCCAGGTTCCCCCGGAACAGGCGGGCCGTCGGCGCCGTCGATCGTGCAGCCCCGCCGTCCTCGCCGACTTCGCGGCGCAGGCGCAGCGCCCGGGCGGCAAGCGTCTCCAGCCAGTACACAGCGCCCAGTAGGAAGGCGATGTTCATCCCGGCCCAGGCGACGAAGCAGGAGGAGTAGCCGCTCGAGCCGGGGTAGAAGGGTAGGCGGGTCAGCTCCCAGATCTGCAGCCCGACGGCGAGCAGGCCACCGCCCACCGCCGTCCATGCCGCGACTTCCCAGTCCACGACGCTGCCAAGATGGAACCGCCTGGTCCCGAAGTAGTTGACCGCCCCTGTCGCGAGGGCGACGGCGAAGATCGCCGCACCGACCTCGGTCGGCGCCGTGATGCCGTGCGGCCGCCACAGACCCTCGCTGTTGGCCGAGCGCAGGTAGAAGTAGGCGAACGCCAGCCCGGCGAAGGCGAAGATCAGGATCCCGATGAGGAGCCGGCCACCCGTCCACAGAGAGCCCTCGGCCGCGCGGAGCTCGAATTCGAGCTCTTCCGGCGTCTCCGTCTCCGGACGGGCGCGTACTGCTCTCACGTCAGACACTCGGACCTCCCCCGTCGCTGCCGGACGCATGCTCGCCGTTGCCGCTCAGGACCGCCGCGGCCACCGGCGTCCCGCCGAGGCCGAGGTCGGCCACGGGCAGCGGGTTCTCCTCGCCGTAGTGGTACGGGTCGGAGAGGATGACCGGGATGCGCTCGAAGTTGTAGAAGGGCACCGGCGTCGGGGTCTGCCACTCGAGACCGCAGCGAGCCCCACGGGTTCGCCGGCGCCGGCCTCGGGTCGATGTAGATCGACCAGACGAAGTTGGCGATGAAGATGACGAACGAGGCGCCGAGCACGTAGGCGCAAACCGTCGAGAAATCGTTGAGGCCCTGCAGCCGCTGGCGTACTCGAAGACTCGCCTCGGCATGCCGAGGAGGCCCACGACGAACAGCGGGAAGAACGTCAGGTTGAAGAAGATGAACATCACCCAGAAGTGGATCTGGCCGAGCCGCTTGTTCATCGAGTAGCCCGTCATCTTCGGCAGCCAGTAGTAGAGGCCGCCGAAGAAGGCGAACACGAGGCCACCCATGATCGTGTAGTGGAAGTGCGCCATGACGAAGAAGCTGCCGTGCAGCGTGACGTTCACGGGCACGTCGGAGAGGAACACGCCGGTGATCCCCCCGATGAGGAAGTTGAAGTAGAGCGCCAGACAGAACAGCATCGGCACCTCGAAACGTATCTTCGCCCTCCACAAGGTGCCCAGACCGACGAGGTAGATGAACCCGGTCGGGATCGAGATCAGCTCGGTCGTCAGCATGAACAGCGGCCGCATGTCCGGGTTGATGCCGCTCTGGAAGAGGTGGTGCTGCCACACGAAGAACGAGAGCAGCGCCACGCCGACCATCCCGGCGGCGCCGACGCGATAGGCGAAGAGGGGTTTGCCGCAGAACACCGGGAGCATCTCGGCGACGATCCCGAAGCCCGGCAGCGCCATGATGTAGACCTCGGGATGGCCGAAGAACCAGAAGAGGTTCTCCCAGAGGAACGAGCTCCCGCCGTGCTCGTTGACGAAGAAGGCCGTCAGCGCCGTGCGGTCGAGCACGCCGAAGAGCCCGGCCACGAACAGCAGCGGCGTGGCCAGGGTCAGCAGCGACGAGGTGGCGAGCAGCGACCAGGCGAAGATCGGCACGCGGCCCCAGCTCATGCCCGGGGCGCGGTGGTTGATGATCGTCACGGCCATGTTGAAGCCCGCCAGGATCATGCCGGTGCCGATCACGGCGAAGCCGACCAGGTAGGAGTCCATGCCCGCTCCCGATTCCGTCTGGAGCGGGGCGTAGCCGGTCCAGCCGGTCGGGAAGCCACCGAGCGGCAGGGCGGTCAGGATGACGAGGTAGCCGGCGGTGAAGATCCAGAAGGAGAAGGCCTCGATCCTCGGGAACGCCATCCGGCGTGATCCGACCAGGAGCGGTGTCAGCCAGTTGCCGAGCGGCCCGATGACGATCGACGTCGCCATCATCATCATGATGGTGCCGTGCTCGCCCACGATCGCGATGTACGTGCCGGGCCCGATGAGGTGGTTCGTCGGGTAGAGCAGCTCGGTGCGGATGGCCATGGCGAGCAGGCCGCCGGTGAAGAGGAAGAGCAGGACGCCGATGACGTACTGCTGCCCGACGACCTTGTGGTCGAGGGTGTAGCGGAAGTACCTGCCCCAGCCCGTCTCGGCGATCTCGTCGGGCGCTTCCTTGCCCACCAGCTTGGCCAGCGGGTAGTTCAGCGCGCCGACGCCGGCCAGCCATCCGAAGACGCCGAAGGCGAGCCCGAGGCAGACGGCGACGTCGTTCTGGCCACTGTTCGCGACGTGGACATACCCGCTGGCGATCGAGTTGCCGATGAAGTGGCCGAGGGCGTAGCCGGCGACAGCTCCGATGATCGCCGTGCCGAGGTGCTGACCAAGCCAGGAGGGGCGGTTCGACTGGCGGACGCTGGGCGCGCCGCCTCCCGGCTGCCCGACGTCGACCGACTCTCTGATGTCGATAGCCATCGCGCTCAGCCGTCTCCCTCTCCGCCGTTTGCGCGGCGGAAGCGCTACCTCTGGTGGTTGGATGCGAGAGCAACGAACCGTCTCGTTGGCTAGCTCTGCGTGGTGGAGGCGCCGTAGGTCTCCACGTTGCTGTACGGGTCCACGTTGTCGGGGTAGTAGCCGCCGTCGGCGCCGTTGGCGTCAGGGACGTAGGTGTAGGCGAACTTCGGCAGGAGCTTCGTCGCCGGCGCGAGCTTCTGCTCGGTCGAGGTCGCCCACTGCTCGAACCCCTGCTTGGTCATGATGTGGCCGAAGTCGTACATCGATCCGTGCCAGAGGCCGCAGAGCTCCGAGCAGCGCACGGTGAACTCACCGGTCTGCTGCGTGGTCGTGTAGGCGACGTTGTCCTCGGCCGGGTTGGCGTCGGCCTTCACGCCCAGCTGGTACGCCCAGAACGAGTGGATCACGTCGAGCGAGGTGACGTGGAATGCGACCGTGGTGTTGTCCGGCAGCATCAGCTGATCGGTCTCGAAGCCGCCGAACGTCGGGTAGCGGTAGGTGAACTTCCACTGCTGGGCGATGACCTGGATCGGCAGGATCGTCTTCGAGGTCGGGGTCCAGATCGGGTTCGGCCCCTCGCCACCGCCGGCTCCGGCCGGGACGATCAGCTCCACCGTGCCGAACACGAACATGCCCATCACGATCAGCGTGGTGACCCCGATGAAGGCCATCTGGACGCGCGAGGTTGCGCGTGTACTTCGGGCCACCGACCGCCTCGCGGTCGCCCGAGCGCTTGGCCCCCCAGACGACCACCGCGTAGCCCAGGTAGAGCACCACGGCGATGACGACGGGCATGGCCGTGACCATGACGACGTTCAGGTCGAACTGTGCCCCCGAGGCCGCCGACGTCTCGGCGCCCGGCGGCATGTGCGGCCCGGCGAGGAAGTAGTAGAGCGGGTCGATCACCGCCGAGAGCACGAACCAGATGGCGAAGATCCGCCAGGCGTGGCGCGCGTCCTCGCTGCGTGCACGGTGACTGCCGCCGGCCGGGTCAGCCATCAGTCCACCACCTTCAAGAACCCGCCCATGTACCCGATCGTCTGCATGGGTCCTCCGTTGCCGTAGAGGAAGCCAAGGCCACAGGGAACGAAGCACTGGAACGGGTACTGGCCTGGCCCGGGCGTCATGAAGCTGAACTGGATGGTGTTGTGCGCCTCGCTCAGCGTGCACGGCGCCGAGCTGCAGAAGTTCTTGGCGTTGCCGTTGACGCCGTAGAGCGGGACGTTGATCCCGAGCTCGGGCACCGAGAAGGTGTGGGCGACGCCGTTGCCGGCGTTCGAGTTGATCAGGCTGACCGGCTTGCCGTTCAGCAACGCCTGGTTACCGATCACCCCGTAGATCGACCCGATCTGCTGGTTCCGCAGCGGGCTGCCGCTGTCGTACTCGTCGATCGTCATGTTGATCCGGGTGTGGGCCGGCAGGTCCCAGAGCGTCGTGTTCACCCATCGGCCGCCCGGGGTCTTCGTCAGGTATGAGACCCAGGTCGGGTGGGGACCGAAGCCGATCGAACCCACCGTCTGCACCGTCATGTCGACGGGCTGACCGGCCTTGTGGCCCTGCGTGAAGTCAATGGTGGGCGGGCTCGTCCGTAGGAAGGCCATCGCCGTGAACACCACGAGGCCAATCGCCACGGCGAACAGCGCGGAGAACACGCCCAATCTCGCCGTACGCGTCACCGCATACCTCCCCTGTTCCCGACTGCCCTCGGTACTCGGCAACCCGCGGGGACCCGCGCCGAGCAAGCATGGTCCCGGCCGGCCACGGGCGTACAGCCCCGGCGCCAGCCGCCCCGCCGGTCGAGGATAGAGCGCCGTCGCTCGCTATTCAAGCGTTTGCACCGCGCGCCGATCAGCCAGGTGCAGCGCGGCCCGCGCGCGCTCGTCACCTGGCGACGAAGCCCCTGATGCTCTCGGCGACGAGCTGGACGGCGATCGCCGAGAGCAGCAGGCCGAATATCCGCGTGCGACGAGCTGGATGCCGCTCAGATGTAGCCACCCGAACAGGGCGAGCGAGAAACGGAGCGCCCGGCGATGGCGGCGGCCCCGTGCACCCCGTGTGCGGCCCGCACGAACACGATCGTGGCCGCGATCGCGCCAGGGCCGGCGATCAGCGGGGTGCCAAGCCGGACGAGCGCCACGTTCACGTCATCGACCTCGACCGGCGTCTGGGCCCGGCCGGTCAATAGCTCGAGCGCGACGAGGAGCAACAGCAGGCCGCCCGAGCCCTGCAGCGCCGGCACCGTGATGCCGCGGTACTCCAGGATCTGCTGGCCGAACAGCGCGAACGCGGCGATGACACCGCCCGCGACGGCCACAGCCTGCCATGCCAGACGCCGGCACGCCCCGGCACTGCGCCTCGCGGTGAGGGCGATGAACACCGGCACGCTGCCAAGGGGGTCCATGATGACGAGGAGCGTGACAAAGACCTGGGCGAAGAACTTCATCGGTGAGTCACCAGTCGTCGATCCACGCGTGCAATCGTGTCGGCGTGCCCCAGCACAGGCACACGCCGAGAACTCGGCGGGACCGACGCGGAACGGGAGCGACCGTGCTCAAGGACTTCAAGGCGTTCGTGCTTCGGGGCAACGTCGTCGACCTGGCGGTCGGTATCGTGATCGGCGCCGCGTTCGGCACGGTTGTCAAGGCGCTGGTGACCGACTTGATCACGCCGCTCATCTCGATACCGGGGCAAGGCGGACTTCGAGAGTCTCTCGTTCAGCCTGAACCACGGCGTCTTTCGCTACGGGGACTTCATGAACGCGCTGATCGAGTTCCTGGCGATCGCCGTGGCGGTCTTCTTCTTCGTGGTGCAGCCGATCGAGTCGCTGAGCCGCCCCGGGCGCGGCGGTCGGGCGACACGGCGCCGGAGACGAAGGACTGTCCGGAGTGCCTGTCGACGATCCCCTACCGGGCCCACCGCTGCGCCTACTGCACCGCCGAGCTGCCCGACGTCGACGCCGCGGCCTGAGCCGGCCCGGCCGGCCGAGGCCGAACGGCGCACGCCGGCCTCAGGGCACCTGGACGATCGAGAACACCTCGGCGTGGCGGCCCTCGCCGAGACCGGCGCCCGCCGCGGCGGCCGCCGTCCACGAGCGCACGCGCTCCTCGGTCGCCGCCGGGTCGGGGAGCTGGCTCTTGTGCTCCATCAGCGCGGCGATCTTGCGGTCGATCACCTCGGTGATGTCGACGACGTGGTTCGGCGTCGGGGACGCCATCAGCCACAGCTCGTGGACCGTGTGCGGCTCGAGCCCGTCCCGCAGCAGCTCGGGGAAGGCGAAGGGGTTGCGCGCGTCGGGATAGATGGCGCAGATCGTCGCCTCCCCGGCAGCGAGATGGTCGGGGTGGCTCGCGGCGAGCCGCTCGTAGCTGCGCTCGGGACTCGGGCACAGCACCCGGTCGGGGCGGTGGCGGCGGATCACCGCGGCGATGTCCCGTCGCAGGTCGAGCTCGGCGACGAGCCGGCCGTCCGGCCAGCCGAGGAACTCCACCTGCTCCACCCCGACAGCCGACGCGGCGGCGCGCTGCTCGTCGCGCCGGATGGCGGCCATCGACGACCGGTCGACGTCGAGGTCGAAGCCGCCGGCGTCGCCGTCGGTCACGACGCAGTAGGCGACCTCGGCGCCCGCCGCCGTCCACGTCGCAACGGTCCCGGCGGCGCCGAAGTCGATGTCGTCGGGGTGCGCGGCGACGACGAGCGCTCGTGCGGGGATCTCATCGGGCATGCGGGCAGGCTAACAACGCGCCGACGTCAGCTCTGCGGCCTGAAGCGCTGCGCGTCGTGGACGACGCCGCCCGGCGCGCGGTGCGGCGGGCGGTCCGGTGGCACGACATCGGGCGGGAGGTGGCGCCGGGGGCCCGACCACGGCGCGTGCGGAGCGACCAGGAAGTCGGCGAGCCGGTACGCGATCGACTCGTAGTTCACCCGCCACCCGACGAAGTGGGGCCAGGCCTCCTCGGCCGTGCGCTCGACAGGGAAGCCCACCTCAGCGATCTGGGCGACGGCAGACGCGAACTCGTCGTAGCGCAGGTCGATGTCTCCGTCGGGCGAGGGGTCGGGGTCGTAGTGCCAGCCGAGCGTCCGGGCCATCCTGCGCAAGGTCGTGAAGCCCATCCGCAGGCACATCCGAGCCTGCGAAGGCGCGGCGGTGGGGCACAGCGCCAGCTGCAGGGCGGCGGCGTCGAGGACCGCCAGCAGCGACAGCAGCCAGGAGTAGCCGGCCTCCGGCGAGCGGAACATGAGCAGCGCCGAGTAGGTGCTGTGGCTCTCGGCCACGTCGGCCGCCCACAGCTCCCAATCTCGATAGAAGGGCGGCAGCTCGTCGAGCGTGCGGACGAGCTGGTGGCGCATCAGCACCTCGGGACCCCACGCGGGGATTCCGGCCCTGCTCTCCATCAATGTGACGAGCGTCTCCCGGCGGGCGAAAGCCTGGTAGAGCACAGGCAGGTAGCCGATCTGCAGGGCGATCGTCACCGCACCGCTGACCGCGATGGCGACGAGGACAGCGTCGTTCGTCGGCCCTCCGACGTGATCGAGCCCGACCGTCAGCAACGCGGCGACGCTCTGGCGGAACGCCAGCCCGTACGCCCCGCTCCAGGGCCACAGCATGAGCCAGCCTCCGAGCGCGAAGAAGCCCAGGAACGCGGCGAGCTGGGCGAGCAGGGCCGCCGGGCCGACAACGGCCAGCAGCGCGTCCTTCGCCTCGTAGCCGGGCAGCACCCGCGCCGCGGCGACGAACGCTTTCTGGACGGTCCGGACGACGAGCCAGGAGCCCCGCTGGAATAGCGTCCGTCCCCGCGGCAGGACCAGGGTCGCCACGAGGCTCGCCCAGGTGGTGAGGACGACGAGGAGTCCGGCAATGAAGATGACGACGTGCATGCGCCGAGCATCTTCGCGGAACCCGGCTGGCGCCGCGCCGACGATCGCCGTCGTCCGCGGCGCCTGCGTCGTCGACCGGGACCGAGCGGGGGTGCTCAGCCGGCGGCTCTTGCCGCGGCCGCCCCAAACGTGCACGTTCCGGACGGGTCCGATGCCACGCACCGGGCGGTCGGCCGACCCATCGTGGCCGCGTGCGTCACGTCCATCGAGTACGGCGGCACCAGGTCGACCCCGTCGGGTCGGTCGAGGTAACCCTCCGCGGTGCCGGACACCGCGTCGTGGCCGTACTGCCAGACGATGCGACCCGTCCGGGGGTCGACGACGATCACCCGGTCGTTGAAGTCGTCGTTGCACAAGATGTCGTGGCTCGCCGGCACGGGCACGCACAGCGAGGGCTGGTTCAGCTTGCCCGCGCCGCTGGCGGGCGCATACCGGTAGAGCAGGTGCCCGTTGCGGTCGAACTCGACGATCTGGCCGGGGTCGGAGTAGTCGACGGTCAGGTAGCGGTTGGGGGCGACCTCGTTCGTGTCCGAGGGGTAGGCGACCCCGGGGGGGTTCGTCGACCACAGCACCTTCCCGGCGGGCGTGAGCTCGTCGACCCAGTCGCCGTTGATCTCGGTGACGAGGTAGTCGTGGTCGGTCAGGGGGAACATCCCATTCGGGCTTCCCCAGCGCAACGGCGGTTCGTGCGTGCAGGCGTTCGTCGCCTCGCCGATCCGCTCGACGGGGAGGTGGCTCGGCGGGCGCAGCACCAGCAGGCTGCAGTTCTTGATGTCGGCGAGGACGATCTCGCCGTTGGGCAGGTCCATCGCGTCGTCAGGGTTCCAGACGTGGTTCGGGCCCATGCCCGGCACGCCCGGCGTGCCGTACTGCCAGACGATGCGGTGCGTCTGAACGTCGATCAGGGAGATGACCTGGTCATCCTCCTGGGTGGCGAGGATCTCGCTCCCGTCGGGGGTGAAGAAGGCATCGTCAGGGATCTTGAAGGTCTGGCCGGGACGCAGGTCGCCTGGGCGTGGGAACTGCCAGACGATCCGCCCGGTCGGGTCGACGATCAGGAGCCGGCTGTTCGAGCGGTCGGCGATCAGCACGTCCGCCGGGAGCACGGAAGGGTCGGAGCCCGCCAGGAGGTTCGGGCCCGCGTGCAGGTGACGCTGGGGGCCGGAGAACAGCTCGGCCGGGCTCGAGGCCTGGCTCGCGCCGGAGTACCCCGCGGTCGTTGTGGCGGTCGATGCGGTGGAGCTGGTCGCGGAGGTGGCGAGGGGCGCCGACGTGGTGGTCGAGCCCGAGCCACGCCCGTTCGGGGAGCCCGAGGGGCGCGCCCGCGAAGCGCCGAGATTGCCGAGCACGGCGACGCACAGCCCAACGAACACGGCCGCGACAAGCAGGCTCCGGGGAAGGCGCACCGGGCGACTGTAGGCGTCACTAGCCGCGGCACGCGATCAGGTATCGGTCCCCGAAGGCAGCGATTGGCCCCCGAGACAGCTGCGGGCGCGGACGACAGCTACGGCGCCCCTGCGCTGAGCGTCAGGCGTCCCTGCGCTGCACGAGCAGCGCGCCCACGGCCAGCGCCACGGCCGCGTACGCGCAGAACACGCCGAACCCCGTCCACGGCGCGAGCAGGTCGGAGGCGCCCGACGCGTGGAGCAGCGCCGAGCCGGCCTGGTTCGGCAGATACTCCTGGATGTCCGGGCCCCAGGGCGCGGGCAGGACGGAGGCGATCACCGGGAGCACGAGCAGCAGCCCGAAGAGCGCTGCGACGCCGCCGGCGGTGCGCCGGATCATCGCGCCGAGACCGAGCCCCAGCAGGCCGAGCACCGGCAGGTAGAGACCCCCGCCGATCACGACCCGCAGGACCCCCGGCGCTCCGAGCGTCGTCTGGATGCCCTGGCTGGAGAGCACCGCCTGGCCGATGGCGAACGACGCGAACGAGCCCACCATGCCGATCACGAGCGAGACGGCCGCGAAGACGATCGCCTTGGCGGCGACCAGGGTCATCCGGCGTGGCACAGCGGCGAAGGTCGCCCGGACGAGGCCGGTGGCGAACTCCGAGCTCATCGTGAGCACCCCGAGGACGCCGATCGGGAGCTGGGCGAGGAAGATCCCGCTCACGCTGATGAACGAGGCGTCGAGCGTGACGCGTTCGACGGCCTGCTCGAGCGGCGGCAATGAGGCGTAGTGATGGGCGAACGCCCAGCAGATGAGCGCGCTGATGCCGAGCATCGAGACGAAGGCGGCGACCAGGGTGATGGAGCTCGAACGGAGGGTGCGGAGCTTCATCCACTCGGCCGCGACGGTGTCGCGCAGCTCCGCGAGCCCGCTGCGCTCCGCGCTCGGGACGGCCGGCGCCGTGCCGGCGGGGATGCGCACGGCCGCCGGCGCGTCGCTCATCGCCGGGCCTCGGCGCCCTGCGGCGCGTGGAACTCGACGCTCTCGGCGGTCAGGTCCATATAGGCCTCTTCCAGCGAGGCGTGCCTCGGGGAGAGCTCGTGCAGGACGAGGCCCGCCTGGTGCGCGAGCTCGCCGACGCGAGCCGTGTCCGGGCCGCGAACCTCAAGGCTGCCGTCGTCGGCGACGGTGACGCCGGCCCCGGAGCGCTCGAGCGCCAGGCACAGGCGGTCCCGCTCGGGCGTGACGACTCGGGTCCACCCGACGGTGGCGCGTTGCACGAAATCGTCGACGCTCGCGTCGGCGATTAGCCGGCCTCGCCCGATGACGACGAGGTGGTCGGCGGTGAGGGCCATCTCGCTCATCAGGTGGCTCGATACCAGGACCGTGCGGCCCTGGGCGGCGAGCGACTTGAGCAGCGTGCGGACCCAGACGATGCCCTCAGGGTCGAGCCCGTTCACCGGCTCGTCGAAGAGGAGCGTCGACGGGTCGCCGAGCAGCGCCGCTGCGATCCCGAGGCGCTGGCGCATCCCGAGCGACAGGGCCCCGGCGCGCCGGCCAGCGACGCTGGCGAGCCCGACGAGCTCCAGGGTCTCGTCGGCGCGCGCGAGCGGGATCGCGTTGGTGCGCGCCAGCCAGCGCAGGTGGTCGCGGGCGCGCCGGCCCGGATGGAGCGCGCCGACCTCCAAGAGCGCGCCGACCTCGTGAAGCGGCCAGCGGAGCTGGTGGTAGGGGCGACCGTTCACGGTCGCCGCGCCCGAGGTGGGCCGGTCGAGCCCGATCACGAGGCGCATCGTCGTCGACTTGCCGGAGCCGTTGGGCCCGAGAAAGCCTGTGACCCGTCCGGGGAGGACGTCGAAGGTGAGATCGTCCACCGCGACGGTACGTGTGAAGCGCTTCGTCAGCCCCCGGGTCTGGATCACGCTGTCGTCTCCGGCCCGACCGCGACCCGCCGGCGGGCGGCGAAGCGGCTCGGCGCGGGCCCGGTCACGCCGGGGTCGACGACCAACAGATCACCGGCGTGCGGCTGGTCGGCGAGATCGCCGGCACCGAGGCCGATGCGGGCCGTCGTGATGTAGAGCTCGTTGAGGCGGGGGCCGCCGAAGGCGACGCTCGTCACGTTCGTGGTCGGCAGCGGAACCGTCCGGTCGAGGTCGCCCGCGGGCGTGAAGCAATCGACGCGAGCTCCCCCGAACAGGGCCAGCCAGAGACATCCGTCGTCATCGATGGCCATGCCGTCCGCCAGGCCGGCGCACTCGGCCAGCTCCACCATCCGGCGGCGACCGGAGAGCGCCCCAGTTGCCGGATCGGCGTCGACGCCGTGGGTCGCGCTCGTCGACGTAGTGGAGGACACGGCCCGACTCGGCCCAGCCCAGCCCGTTCGAGATGGTCACGCCCTCGACGAGCCTCTCCACGGCGCCGTCCGCTGCAAGCTGGTACAGCGCTCCCACGGGCAGCTTCTCGCCCACGTGCATCGTCCCCGCGAGGAAGCGTCCGGAAGGGTCGACCTTCCCGTCGTTGAAGCGGACCAGACCGGGATCGAGCCACACCCGGCCGAAGCGCTCGAGCCGCTCCCCGGACGGCCCGCAGCGCGCGAAGCCGTCGGCGAGCGCGAGATCGCCGTCCTCGCACAGCGCCAGCGAGCCGACGCTGACCGCGGTGGCGAAGGTCGTGCACGTACCGATCGCCGGACGGTAGCGGTGCACCAAAGCCCGGGACGCGTCGACGAGGAGCAGCGAGACATCGCTCGCATCCCAGAGAGGGCACTCCCCGATCTCGGCCTGTGGCTCCAGCACGACCTCGGCGGTCGTCCCCGGCCCGGGCTCAACGGGCCAGTTCGGCCTGGCCCGCCATCACCTGGCGGCGGTACTCCGACACCATCAACTCGGTGAGCGCCTCGACCGAGGTCTCCCGAACAAGCTGGTCGTAGGCGATCGTGCCCTGCTGGATGACGTTCACGCGATCGCAGAGCTCGAACAGGTGGGTGTAGTTGTGGTCGATGACGATCATCGAGACGCCACGGTTGCGCAGCTCCTTCACAAGATCGATGATCAGCGCCGACTCCTTTGCGCCCATCGCCGCCAGCGGCTCGTCGAGCAGGAGGATCTTGGCGTTCAGGCGCGTCGCACGGGCGACGGCGATCGCCTGGCGCTGGCCGCCGGAGAGCATCTCGACGTCGGCATCGATGTCCGGGACGTCGACTTTGATGTCGTCCAGGTACTCCTCGGCGAGCTTGCGCATCCTGCGGTTCGACACCCAGCCCACCTTGCCGAAGAACGTGAGCTCCCGGTTGAGGAACAGGTTCTGGTACACGGTGAGCTGGGGCACGAGGGCGAGGTCCTGGTAGACGGTCTCGATCCCGTGCGCGCGGGCGTCGGTGACCGAGCGGAAGTGGACCTCCTTGCCCTCCAGGAAGATCCGCCCGCTGTCGGGACGGTGGAAGCCGCAGAGGATCTTCACGAAGGTGCTCTTGCCGGTGCCGTTGTCGCCGACCAAGCCGAGAACCTCCCCCCGATTCAGGTACATGTCGACGCCGCGCAGCGCAACGACGGCACCGAAGCGCTTGGTGATGCCCTCGGTCCTCAGGATCACGTCACCCGTGCCGCCACCTTCGGGGCTTGGCGGACCGCCCTCGACGTTCTCGCTCGTGATAGTCACCGTTTCGTCCTCGCTGCGAGCTTGCCGAGCTCCGTGTTGACCGCCATGGCGACGAGAATGGACACTCCTTCTGCAAGGTAGAACCAGTTGGCGCTGACGCCGATCATGTTGAACCCGTCCTCCAGCACGCCGAGGAAAAGGGCGCCGATCAAGGTGCCGACGATGGTTCCCCGCCCGCCGGTGAGCACCGTGCCGCCGATGACGGCCGCGACGATGCCTGGCAGGACGATGTTGAGCCCCGAGTTGCCGGGGTTGATGCTCTCGATCCGTATCGCGTCGAGGATCCCGGCGAACGCCGAAGCGAAGGCGATGAGCATGAAGCACCAGACCTTGACCCGGCGGACCGGGATCCCGGACTCGGCGGCGCCGAGCAGGTTGCCGCCCGTCGCCGTGATGTGCACCCCGAAGCGGGTCCGCTTCAGCAGCGCCCAGGCCACCGCGACGATCCCGAGCGCCCAGAGGATCGTCGACCAGTCGCCGATGCCGAACACGATCCCGAAGTGGCCGGTCACCCCGGGCATATCGACCTGGGTCGCGTTCGAGACGACAAGAACGAGACCGAAGAGCGCGTAGTTGGTGGCGAGGGTCACGATGAGCGAGGAGACCCCCAACCCCACCGCGATCATGCCGTTCAAGAACCCGATCACGACGCAGCACGCCAGCGCGACGGCGATCGCCCAACCGAGTGGCAGCCCGCCGGACCACAGCAGGTAGACGAACCACGGTGCCGTCAGGTACACAGCCCCCGCGGAGAGGTCGATCTCGGCGAGCACGATCACCAGCGTCTCTCCCGCTCCGATGACCGCGATCGGCGCGAAGTACTGCACCAAGGTGATGATGTTCGCGACCGAATAGAAATTCGAGTTCCGGTACGAGAAGTAGATGATCACCAGCACGGTGACGACGATGACCGTCATCTCCCTGCGCTGGATGAGCAACCTCAACAGCGAGAGCGGCGCGTGCCCCCGCTCCGCCCCGGAGGGCGGAGCGGGGGCACCCGGCGACTCGCCCTCAGTGGCGAGTGTCGCCTGTGCCACGTATCAGACCGCGATGTGCGTCGGCGGCGCGTACGCCGTCTCGCCAGCTCCGCTGCCCTCCCACCGTGTTGCGTGCGCTAGGTAAGGAGACACATTGGTCTTCGTGACGAAACCGAGACCGGTGTCGGTGTTGGCCGGCTTCATCAGGCCCGCAGAGATCTGGTACAGGAACAGCTGGACGGTCGGGATGAAGCCCTGCAGGTAGGCCTGCTGGTCGATCGAGAACGTGAGCGCTCCCGCCGCGACCTGTTGCAGCACCGGGATGCCGACGTCCCAACCCGAGCCGCCCACGATGCCCTTCAGCTTGTACTTGGCGATGACGTCGGCGACGGCGATCGAGTCGCCCGAGTCCACGGCGTACATGAACTTCACGTCCTTGTGGCCGAGGTACCACGAGTCGACGGCGGCGAGCTCGGCAGTTTGCGCCGCGCCGCCGGCGACGACCGTCGTGGCGAGGCCAGCCTTCTTGAAGATCGGCAGGGCGCCGTTGATCCGGGGCTGGATGTTCCCCGACCCGGGGGTGGCGATGACCATACCAACCAGGCCGCCCTTCGGCACCACCTTGACGATTCGCGCCGCGGCGGCCGCGCCAGCCGTCAGGTTGTTCTGGCCGATGTACGACATGCGGTTGTTGCCCGGCTCGTCGGCGTTGTACGCGACGACCGGGATGCCCTGCGTGAGCGCACGGTCCACCGGCGCGTTGAAGGCGATCGGGTCGATCAGCGTGGTCGCGATCCCCTTCCGCTTCGCCGCGACCGCTTGGTCGAACGCCGTCACCATCTCAGACACGATCGAGAGCTGCGATCCCGTCCACTGCGGGGTCGGGATGCCCAGGATGCGCGCCGCTGTCCGTCAGCCCATAGATGGTCGCGGTGAAGAACGTGTTCGTCGTCACGTGGTTCACGAACGTGAAGTAGTACTTCGGGTGGCTGGCGAACATCGGGTGCGACTCGTCCCTGAAGGTCTGGGCAGCCGCCCCGCGCTCGCTAAGGACCTCGGCGAGACCACCCATGAACGGCACCGCCGCGGCCGTAGCCGTCAAGTTGCGTAGGAACCGTCGCCTCGAGATTTCGTACTTCCTCGGGTCGACTTCAAAGGATTCTTCCTTTGCCATATGCCCCCCCCTTTGTCTGGGTGAGTAACTACCTTCTAGGTCTTCACGCCAGCCAGGAGCAGGTTATCCCTCCCGGCGACACGATGCTTGCCCTCGCCGGATCAGCTCAACCTTTCGCCTCGACCACTCCGGCCCTGCATGTGACGCTAGGACCATCAGCGACCCCCTCCTAGTGCTCTTCGTCACATCCTCGTCACATCTCCGACCGGCACGAGAAGTGGGCACCGAGGAGGACCGGGCGTCGCCCCCGCGGCACCTGGCGCCGTCGCAGCCCTGGTCGTAGCGTCTGGTGGCGGTCGGTGTGTCTGGTCAACGCCCGCGAGGAGGATCGATGCCGTACGACGCTGCCGAGGGTCGCTACGACCGCAAGGGCTACCGGCGCTGCGGCCGCAGCGGTCTGGACCTGCCGCTCATCTCGCTCGGACTGTGGCAAAACTTCGGTTCGACCCGCCCTCTGGAGGACGTCCGCACCGTGTTGCGGCGCGCCTTCGACCTCGGGATCACCCATTTCGACCTGGCCAACAACTACGGCCCGCCGTACGGCTCCGCCGAGACGAGCTTCGGCCGCGTCCTCGCCGAGGACCTGCGCCCGTACCGCGACGAGCTCGTCATCTCGACAAAGGCCGGCTACGACATGTGGCCGGGTCCCTACGGCGACTTCGGCTCTCGCAAGTACCTGCTCGCCAGCTTGGACCAGAGCCTGGCGCGCATGGGAGTCGACTATGTCGACATCTTCTACTCCCACAGGGCGGACCCGAAGACGCCGCTCGAGGAGACCATGGGCGCCCTCGCCACCGCCGTCCACCAGGGCAAAGCCCTCTACGCGGGGATCTCCTCGTACTCCCCCGAGCGCACCGCCGAGGCGGCGACGATCCTGCGCGGGCTCGGCAGCCGGCTGCTCATCCACCAGCCCTCGTACTCGATGCTCAACCGGTGGATCGAACGCGGCCTGCTCGACGCCCTGGACGAAGCGGGAGCGGGCTGCATCGCCTTCTCCCCCCTGGCGCAGGGGATGCTCACCGACCGCTACCTCGGCGGGGTGCCCGAGGGCTCGCGGGCCACGCGCGAGGGGTCCTTGAGCCGCGGCTTCCTGAGCGAGGAGAACCTCGCACGGGTACGCGCCCTCGACGCGATCGCCAAGGCCCGGGGGCAGTCGCTCTCGCAGATGGCGATCGCCTGGGTGCTGCGGGACCCGCGCGTCACCTCGGCCCTCGTGGGCGTGAGCAGCGTGGCGCAGCTGGAGGCGAACGTCGCCGCCCTCGACGAGCTCGACTTCACCGCGGAGGAGCTGGAGGCAATCGACGAGCACGCCACCGATGTCGGCATCGACATCTGGGCGTCGTCGCGAGAGGTCTGAGCGGGCGCGCGCCCGGCACTGCGACCGCGACCCGGCCGGTTCGCGCCGGCCGGGTCGGGATCCGCGAACCCTGCTGGCGGTCAGCGCCGGCCGGGACCGTCCGCCCGGACGCGCCGCACCGCGCCGAGTGCCTGGGTCAGCTCGGCGAGCCACTCCGACTCGTGCTCGGCGACGAGGCGGACACACCACGCGACGGCGTCGCTTCGGCTCCGGGCAACGCCCGACTCGACGAGCGTGTCGAGCACCGCACGCTCGGGCAGGCGCAGACGGGTCATCACGGGCACGCTGAGATGCGTGAACAGGCGCCGGCTCCCGCCGCAGCTCGCGCCCCACGAGACCGTACGCCCGAAGACGCGCTCGGCATCGCGAGCGATCGCCATGCGCTGGTCGCGCGTCTCCTCCCGGAACGTCGCGATGCGCGCGAGCTCGACCTCCTCGTGGCCGGGCGACGACCCCTCGCTGCCCTCGTCGGCGGGTGCGGCCTCGGCCGCCCCCTGTGCCGAGCCGCTCGCGAGCGCGAGACGACCGACGACGAGGATCTCCTCGTCGTCCACCTGCACGTCGGGGAGCCCGTCGAACCACGCGGGGTCGAGCCTCGACGTGAACCAGTCTGCGAAGACGCTGTCACTGCTTGCTCTCATGTAATGATGATTACACGATTACAGCGTCACGGCAAGCTGCAGGGCGGCGGACCCGGCAGGCCGGGCCGGCGTCACTCCCCGAGGACCCCGACCGGGCAGGTCACGCCGGTGCCGCCGAGGCCGCAGTAGCCGTCGGGGTTCCGGGCGAGGTACTGCTGGTGATAGTCCTCGGCGTAGAAGAAGGACCCGGCAGGCGCGATCTCGGTCTCGACGGCGTCGTACCCGGCGGCGCGCAGCAGCGGGTTGTAACGCTCCCGGGCCTCCTCGGCGGCGCGCTGCTGCTCGGGCGAGGTGGCGTAGACAGCGGAGCGGTACTGGGTTCCAACGTCGTTGCCCTGGCGCATGTGCTGGGTCGGGTCATGACCCTCGAAGAAGAGCCGGAGCATCGTCTCGAAGCTGGTCGCGGCCGGGTCGAACATGACGAGCACCACCTCGGCGTGACCGGTCCGCCCGGAGCACACCTCCTCGTAGGTGGGGTTCGGGGTGTAGCCGCCCGCGTAGCCGACGGCGGTCGTGTACACGCCTTCGGCCTGCCAGAACTTCCGCTCGGCGCCCCAGAAGCAGCCCATCCCGAAGACGGCCTGCTCAAGGCCGTCGGGGAACGGCGGGGCAAGTGGCGTGCCGAGCACCAGGTGCCGGCCGGGCACGGTGATCGGTCCGGGCCGGCCCGGCAGCGCCTGCTCGCGGCTAACCATCTCCTGCTTGTGGGTGGAGAACAGTGGCATGGCGCCAGCGTAGGACCGGACGATGCCCGTGCCCGCGGCAGCCAATTGGCGGCGGCGCGTCACCGGTGGCGCCGCGCCTCCTGCGCGGGCGAGCGCGGCCGCGCCGTAGGCTCGGGACGCACCGCCGAAGCCGGGCGGGCGGAAAGGTGGGTCAGATGGACGACCGCGACATCGTGCACGAGATCAGCCGGCTCGCCGAGGAGGAGCACGAGATCGAGGGGGCCCACGTCGGCACCCCGCTCGGACCCGAGGACGAGGAGCGGCTGCGCTCGATCGAGGTCGCCCTCGACCAGTGCTGGGACCTGCTGCGCCAGCGCCGCGCCCGGCGCAGCGCCGGGCAGAACCCCGACGAGGCGCACGTCCGACCCGCCGAGGTCGTCGAGCACTACCAGCAGTAAGCGCGCCGCCGCGTCTGGCCCAACTCGGTCAGGCGGCCGCGTCTCCGCCGACACCGAGGCCAGGCTCGTGAGGACGAGCACCGGCGGGTCGTTCGGCCTGGTGAGACCGGAGCCGGCATCGCCGTCGGAGCGTGGACGCGTGAGCCTCGCGCCCGATCCCGGTGTCATGATGCAGTCGTGAGCCCCGCCACCCACCGCCCCGGCGAGGAGCGCGGCGGCACTGGCCGGCCCGGCCGGGAGGTGCGCTGAGCGGTGCGTGTCGTCGTCGCGTCGGACCATGCGGGCTTCCAGCTGAAGGGTGTGGTCGTCAGGCACCTCGTGTCGGGCCGCGTGCACGAGGTCGAGGACATCGGCACCTTCTCGACCGAGCCGGTCGACTACCCGCCGATCTGCGCGGCGGCGGCGCGGCGCGTGGTCGCGGGCGGCGCCGACGTCGGGATCGTCATCGGTGGGAGTGGCCAAGGCGAGGCCATCTCGGCCAACAAGGTCCACGGCGCGCGGGCGGCGCTGTGCCACGACGAGTACACGGCCCGCTTCGCTCGGCGCCACAACGACGCCAATCTGCTGTCGCTCGGCGCACGAGTCGTCGCTCCCGAGCTCGCGCTGGCGATCCTGGAGGTCTTCCTCTCGACCGGCTTCGACGGCGGCCGCCATGCAGAGCGCGTCGCGGAGATCGGCGCGATCGAACAGGAAGAAGCAGGGCGGCCCGGCTCCTGAGCACCGGTCTGCGTCGCCGAGATCGGTAAGAGCGGGGCGGCGCGCGACCGCTCAATCGCCGACGGGCGCTCCCGGCACCGCTCGCTCGACCGCCGCCACGGCGCGCAGCTCCTCCAGCAAGCCGCCGAGCGCGTCGGCCCGCACGACCAGCTCCCGGCGCGTGCCGTGCCGCTCGACCGCCAGCAGGCCGGCGTCGCGGAGCAGCTTCACATGATTGCTCACCGTCGGCTGGGCAACGCCCACGGCGCGGGCCGCTTCCCCGACCGTGCAGGCACGCCGGGCCGCTAGCTCGACGATCGCGAGGCGGGTCGGGTCGGCCAGCGTCTTGAGACGCGCCGCGAGTTCGTCTCGCCGGGTACCGGTGCCGGTCGACGCCGGCACGCCGACCAGGAACGCGCCGGGCAGGTCGAGCAGCATCAGCTTGCCCGAGTAGGCCGCAGGGACGAGCACGACCGGGTCCCCCGGCCCGACCAGCTCGGACATACCCGGCAGGAGGTTCCTCGCGAGCTCGCACTCCTCCCGCACGAGGTCCTGCCACCGGGCGCCGCGGGATACCTCGCGCCCGAGCGCGGCGCAGGCTGCATCCGAGGCGCGGCGCCCGCTGCGGGCCCAGTGCGCCTCGACCGGCGACCACACGTCGCGCAGCAGCGCCGCGTACGACGAGCGAAGCCGCGATGACCGACGGAGGCGGTCGACGCGCCCGAGGATCTCCGCACGCACGTCCGGTGTCTCCGTGGCCAGGCGCAGCTCGGCGGGAGGCGACACGGCGGCACCGAGCACCGAGTCGACCAGCTCGTCGATCCCTCGGGCACCGGTGAGCGACCCGCCCTGCTGCGCGAGGACGAGGAGCTCGGAGTAGCACCGGTCCCCAGCGCTCCAGAAGGACCGGACGCGGCCCTCGAGTTCCGGGTCCTCCCCGTAGAGCGAGTCGACAACCGGGTGCGCCGTCCGGAGGTAGTCGCTCTCTGCCCCGGACAGCACCCAGGCGAGCTCGACCGCCAGAGACGTCCTGACCTCGATACCGGCCGACCGCCCCGCTTCGCTGTCGCCGATCTGCATAGGCGACTGACTATATAGGAATGTTGTTGCCTTCGTCAATCCGAATGCTTACGATGGCGGCTGGTGGCGACGGGGTCGCGGCGCCGCCGGAGGTGGACGATGCACCCGGCGATGATGGAACAGCTCGCTGCAGCCCGGCGGGAGGACATCGAGCGGTGGGCGCGCGCCGTGGGCGCGGGCCGGAGTCGCCACCGCCTGCGGCGCCGGCTCGCGCTGCGCGCAGCACAGCTGCTGGTCAGGACAGGCCAGCGCCTGGCCGACCCTGAGCTCGTGACGCCGGCGCTTCCCGCCGAGCGGATCGGCCGTTAGCGCGAGCGGGCGCCGGCCGGCGAGGCGCCGGCGCGCGTCGCTCCTGCCTCACTCGACAGGCAGCCCGCGCCACTCCGGGTCGAGCTGGCGGAGGAACAGCGCGGCAGCGCTCCTCCTCGTCGGCCTCGCCGATCGTCGACGCGCAACGGCGCAGCGCCTCCACGGCGCGGAGGAACACGCGGTTCGACGGGTGCCGCCAGCGCACGTACCCGGTGCCGCGCCAACCGGCGCCGCGCAACGCGTCGAGGCCGCGGTGGTAGCCGACGCGCGGCGGTACGCATACGCCTCGACGTCGTCGCGGGCGAGGTCGACGAGCTCGACCCACGCCTCCATGAAGCGGGGGTGCGCGGCGGCCACCGCGGCCACCCGGGCGCGGAGGTCTCCGGCACCGGCCGTGCCGGGCGCTCCCCTCTCCCCGCTGCGCAGCGCGAGGGCCAGGTCCGCTTGCCACTCGCCCGGCGGCGGCGGGAGCACCGTCTCCGGTGGCCCGCTGCCGATCGTGAGGGACGCCTCTCCGCTCATGCCGGGCATCCTCGTCGCTCACGCGAGCGGCCGCCAGCTCGCTGGCGGCCCCCGTCGGGCGCCGCCCCGAGCGCGTCGCCGCCTCGGGTGGGCAAGCTGGTGACGGCCGTGAGCGCCGGGGTCAACCGGGGACCATCCCGTGGCGTGCCATCAGCCCGAGCTCTTCCTCCAACGCTGGCGCCTCGGCACCGGACCACAGCTGCTCGAGCTCGGCAAAGTAGCGATCCATCGCCGGGGCGTGCACGATGAGCAGGCGCGCGGGAGCGGCGCTGCGGTTCCCGAAGGTGTGCGACCCGCCGCCCGGAACGAGGACGAAGTCACCCGGCCCCCGCACGTGCTCGACGCCGTCGAGGACGAAGGTGATCTCGCCCTCGAGCACGTAGAAGGCCTCCTCGCAATCGACATGGCGATGCGGCGGCGGCATCCTGGCGCCCGGCGGGAGCGAACGCTCCATGAGCGAGAAGCGGCCGCCGGTCGTCGCAGCGAGCGCCTTGAAGACCATGACGCTGCCTCGCGCCTGCCTGCGTTCGCCGTCGTCTGGACCGAGCAGCACGGGAAGTGCCATGGAACCTCCTACTCACCGCCGGACGCCCGCTCGCATCCCGCGTCGTGTCAGCTCGGGCCGGACCACCTCACCTGCATCCGCTCGCGCCACAGGTCGAGCATGCCCCTGTCACCGGTGACGCGCAGGCCCTCGACGCCGCGCCGGTTCCACAAGAGGAGGTAGAGCGCCCGGGCATCTGCCTCCACCACACAGCTCACCCCACCGGCACGTGCCGGGTCCTCACCGGTGACCTCCACCGACTGCGGGCCAACGCGCACCGTCCAGGTGTCGCCGGTGTCGCCGGCGTGGATCCCGAGCGAGCGCGCGAGGTCGCTGCGAAGGCGCGACTGCGGCCGCGCGGCGAAACCGCAGAGCATCTCGTCGATGCCGTCCGCCGCGAAGGCCGCGGCCACGGGGCCGACCTCGCCTGCCGCCGACTCGGCGTCGATCCGGTGCACCGCGGTCTCGTGTGCCTGACGCCGCGCCCAGAACGCGAGCGGCGACGGCGCTGGCAGGAAGGCCCAGCACTCGAGGTCGGGCGAGGCGTCGATCAGCGCCTCGACGAGCTCGCCGTGCCCGGAGCGGAACCAGGCGAGCAGTTCGGCGTCGCGTGGACGCGGGCCGAACAGCGCGCGCTGCTCCTCGGCGTCGAGGGGCGAAGTGCGGGCCGAGCGCACCACCGCGCTCGCCCAGCGGTGCACGTTCCCGAGGTGGCGGACGAGGTCGCGGACCTGCCAGTCGGGACAGGTCGGGACCGGCGCGTCGAGACCGGCCGATGCGGCGGCAAGGGCCAGCAGCGCCCCCTCGCGCTCCAGCGCCTCCACGTGCGCCGAGACGTCCATCACGCCGCGGATGTTAGTTGGGGCAGCATCAGCATCCCCGGGGAGACGGGCGGCCAACTCCGGCCCGGGGGTCCCCGTCGGTACGCTCGGATCATGATCGAACCCGCAGAGTTCGGAAGGACCGGCCACCTGAGCAGCCGCACGATCTTCGGCGCGGCCGCCCTGTGGTCCGCGACCCAGGAGCTGGCGGACGCCCTCCTCGAGGTGCTCGTCGAATTCGGCGTGAACCACATCGACGTGGCAGCCGACTACGGCGACGCCGAGCTGCGGGTGGGGCCGTGGATGGCCGAGCACCGCGGCGAGTTCTTCCTGGCGACGAAGACGGCGCAGCGCTCTGGCGACGCGGCCCGCGCCAGTCTGGAGCGCTCGCTGGAGCGGCTGCGAGTCGACCACGTGGACCACATCCAGCTCCACAATCTCGTCGAGGAGGACGAGTGGGAGACGGCGCACGCGCCGGGCGGCGCGCTCGAGGCCCTCGTGCGGGCACGCGACGAAGGCCTGACGCGCTTCATCGGGGTGACCGGTCACGGCACCCGGATCGCCCGCATGCACCTGCGCAGCCTCGAGCGATTCGACTACGACTCCGTGCTCCTCCCCTACAACTTCACGATGCTCGCCAACGACGACTACCGCGCCGACGTCGAAGAGCTATTGGGCCTGTGCGCCGAGCGCGGCGTCGCCGTCCAGGCGATCAAGTTCCGTCGCCCGGCGCCGTTGGCCCGATGACCCGCACAACTCCGACGGTCCCCGCAACAGCTGGTACCAGCCGCTGCAGGATCCCGAGGCGATCGGTCGCGCGGTGCGGTACGTGCTCTCGCGCCCGCAGCTCTTCCTCGTCACGCCCGGCGACTACCGGATCCTGCGCACGGTCCTCGAGTCGGCGTCGGGGCCGGCCGGCGCGCCCACCGACGCCGAGATGGCGGCCGATGTCGAGCGCCTCGCCATCACGCCACTGTTCGACGGGCCGTCGCTCGAGCGGATCTGACGCCCGCGGGGCGCGGACCCCGGGCACGGCGGCGCAGGTCTGCCCTCGAGTGCCATGCTGGGCTGTCGCAGCGCGGGCGCGTCCGCGTTCGTGGGGGGAGAGATGGGCCAACAGCACCAGGCCGAGGAGCCGAGCCCAGAACCGCCCGCGCTCCACGACGGGGGGCTGGTGCTCGTGCAGGCGACCGGCCGCCACGCAGCGCCCTGGGCACGTGACTTCGCCAACGTCAGCCGCGAGTACCGCCGCCTCTTCGGCGAGCTCCTCGGCACCTTCTTCCTCGTCCTCGTCGGCGCCGGCGCCGGTGCCGTGTCGGCGGTCTCGCACGGCGGGATCGGGCGCGACGCCGCGGTCGTCGCGCCCGGCCTCATGGTCATGGCGGTCATCTTGTCGATGGGCAAGGTCTCCGGGGCGCACCTGAATCCGGTCGTGAGCGTCGCCTTCGCGCTCCGCCGCGACTTCCCCTGGCGGCGCGTGCCGGGCTACATCCTCGTGCAGCTCGCCGGGGCGGCACTCGCGTGCGGCTTCCTCTGGGCCGTCTTCGGCAAGGTGGGCATGCTCGGCGCGACCGAGCCCGGAGCCTCGATCGGCGACGTCCACGCGATGCTCATCGAGGCGGTGCTGACGCTCGGCCTCGTGACCACGATCCTCGGCACCGCGTCCGGCGCCCAGAACGTCGGCGCGCTCTCGGCGATCGCCGTCGCCGGGTACATCGCCCTCGCGGGGCTGTGGTCGAGCCCGGTGAGCGGCGCCTCCATGAACCCGGCGCGCTCGTTCGGGCCGGACCTCGTCCTCGGCAACTTCGGCCACTTCTGGGTCTACGTGGTGGGCCCGCTCCTCGGCTCCCTGGTGGCGGTGGGCTTCGCGATCGTGCTTCGCGGTCGTGGCCCGGACGAGAGCGCGGCAATGGCGGCACAAGGCACGCTCGACCCCCTCGTCGGCGAGTTCCGCGTCATGGCCGAACGAGATCGACCGCCGACCGGCGGGGAGCAGGCGACCTAGTTCCACGGGGACCCATGTGCCGGCGTGCCGTGTGCCGCCGGACGTCGAGCAAGGGAGCGTGTGCGATGCCAAGACGGGAACACTGGAAGACGGAGCCGGACGCGCACGACTACCCGGCCGCTCAGGATTACCTCACCCTGCTCGCCAGCGAGGAGGAGGCCGAGCGCACCGTCGCGGCGCTTCGGGAGTCGGCGATCATCCACCGCAAGGCGAAGGACCTGCTGCGGGCGAGCCGGCTGGAGGCGCTGCCCATCGACAACTTCCACGTCGCCTTGGACCTCAAGCGCGTGAGGAAGGGCGCCAAGCTCTCCCCGGTGCTGCTCGTGCGGGGCCGCATGGCCAGCGCGGCCCCGCTCACCATCGCCGACGGGTACCACCGGATCTGCGCCAGCTACCTGCTCAGCGAGGACGCCGACATCCCCTGCCGCCTCGCCGATCTCGCCGGCGGCTAGCAACCCCGCCCGCGTGCGCCGCCCCGGCCCGGGACTGGTGCGCGCCGCGTGCCGCCGGGAAGCCGGCCGCCGCGGCGAAGGGCTCACGCGGGCCGGGCGACGCGGCATGCGCCTGCTCGCTACAGTCTCGGGCGCCCGACACCGCCGGGGCGCCCTGCCCCGCGCCGGCGCCCGACCGAGCCTGGAGACGAACCGATGCACGCCACCGCAAGCCTGGGAGCCATCCTCGCGGCAGCGAGCAAGAGCGGGATCAGCAAGCACGAGATCGCCGGCATCATCGGGCTGGTCATCGGGGCGGCGCTGGTGCTGTTCGGCGGGATGCGCGTGGCGGCGCGCGCCGCCGGCGGCGCGGCGATCCTGATCGTCGGCATCGTGATCGTGGTGCTCGGCATCCTGCTGTTCACGCGTGCCATCTAGCGGTGTTGCGGGGTCTCCGCTCCCTCACTTACAGTGCCTCCATTGTGGGATGGAGATTCCACATTGTGGAAATCTCGTGTGATCGGAGAGGTGATGGCCAAGCTCCGGGGACCGGCCGGCGTGCAGGTCGTCGGCGCCGTCGGCGAACGCTACGAGGAGATCCTCAGCCACGAGGCGCTCGGGCTCCTGGCCGATCTGCAGCGCCGTTTCGGCCCTCGTCGTGCCGCGCTGCTCACACGGCGCGCCGAGCGCCAGGCCGAGATCGACCGCGGCGTGCTCCCGGACTTCCTCCCCGAGACGAGCGAGGTGCGCCAGGCCAACTGGCACGTGGCGGCGCCGGCGCCCGGCCTGGTCGACCGCCGGGTCGAGATCACCGGTCCGACCGACCGCAAGATGGCGATCAACGCCCTCAACTCGGGCGCCCGGGTCTGGCTGGCCGACTTCGAGGACGCCAACACCCCGCGCTGGGACAACATGGTCGAGGGCCAGATCAACCTGCGCGACGCGCTCGACAGGACGATCGAGTTCACGGGACCGGACGGCAAGCGCTACGAGCTTCGGGACCAGCTCGCCACCGTCGTCGCCCGCCCGCGGGTGGCACCTCGTCGAGAAGCACGTGCTCGTCGACGGCGAGGTGGTCTCGGCATCCCTGTTCGACTTCGCGATGCACGTCGTGCGCTGCGGGACGCGCCTGCTCGAGCTCGGGCTCGGGCCCTACTACTACCTCCCGAAGATCGAGAGCCACCTCGAGGCCCGCTTGTGGAACGAGGTCTTCGCGCACGCCGAGGACGCCCTCGCGCTCGACCGGGGCAGCGTCCGAGCCACCGTGCTCATCGAGACGCTGCCCGCCGCGTTCGAGATGGACGAGATCCTCTTCGAGCTGCGCGACCACTCCGCCGGGCTCAACGCCGGCCGCTGGGACTACCTGTTCAGCATCATCAAGAAGCTCCGCAACCTCGGCGGTCGCTTCACGCTCCCTGACCGCAACTCGGTGACGATGGCCGCCCCGTTCATGCGCGCCTACGCGGAGCTGCTCGTCGAGACGTGCCACCGGCGCGGCGCACACGCGATCGGCGGCATGGCGGCGTTCATCCCGAGCCGACGGGACCCCGAGGTCAACGAGAGAGCGATGGCGAAGGTCCGCGAGGACAAGGAGCGCGAGGCCGAGATGGGCTTCGACGGCTCCTGGGTGGCCCATCCCGACCTCGTCGCACTGTGCGAGGAGGTCTTCGACGCGGTCCTCGGGGACGAGCCGAACCAGATCGCGCGCCGCAGCCACGAGGCGCCCCCGAGCGCCGCGGCGCTGCTCGACGTCGCCTCGGCCGGCGGTGCGTGCACCGAGGCGGGGCTCCGCAACGACGTCAGCGTCGCCCTGCAGTACCTCGCCTCGTGGCTCGCCGGCAACGGCGCGGTGGCGATCTTCAACCTGATGGAGGACGCGGCCACTGCGGAGATCGCCCGCTCCCAGGTCTGGCAGTGGCTCCACGAGGGCGTCGTCCTGACGAACGGGGAGCCGGTCACCCGCGAGCTCGTCGAGCGGGTAGTCGACGAGGAGCTCGACAAGATCCGCGCCGTGTACGGTGAGGACTTCGACGCGGAGCAGTTCGAGCGGGCGAGCTCGCTGTTCGTGGCGGTGGCGCTCGACGACGACTACCCCGACTTCCTCACCGTCGGTGCCTACGCCTCGATGCCGTGAGCAGGCGAGACCTGATCGGCCCGGTCGCCGAGCGGCTGCGGCGGGTCGTCGGTGAGGAGGCGCTCGTCACCGACCTCTCCGAGCTGCGCACCTACGAATGCGACGGCCTGTCGCACCTGCGCGTCGTGCCGGCCCTCGTGGTCCTCGCCCGTTCGAGCCGCGACGTCCAGGCCGTCGTGGCCACGTGCGCGGCGTTCGGCGTCCCCTTCGTCGCCCGAGGCTCGGGCACCGGGCTCTCGGGAGGCGCACTCCCCCGTGCGGACGGCGTGCTCGTCGTCACCTCCCGCATGCGCGACGATCCTCGACGTCGACGTCGCCAACCAGCGCGCGGCTGCTCGAGCCGGGCGTGACCAACCTCGCGGTCAGCCGTGCCGGTGCTCCCCACGGCTACTACTACGGCCCGATCCGTCGAGCCAGCAGATCTGCTCGATCGGCGGGAACGTGGCGGAGAACTCCGGCGGAGCGCACTGCCTGAAGTACGGCTTCACCACGAACCACGTGACGGGCCTCGAGGTCGTCACGCCCGATGGCGAGGTGGTCGAGCTCGGCGCCGGCGCGGCGGCTCGACGCCCCCGGCTACGACCTCCTCGGCGCGTTCGTCGGCTCCGAGGGCACGCTCGGCATCGCGACGAAGGTGACGGTGCGGCTGCTCCGGGCGCCCGAGTCGATCCAGACGCTGCTCGCCGCCTTCGCCGACACCGACGCGGCCGGCGAGCGCGGTCTCGGCGATCATCGCCGCGGGCGTCGTTCCCGCCGCCATCGAGATGATGGACGCCCTCGCGATCGAGGCCGCCGAGGCGGCGGTGCGCTGCGAGTACCCCGCGGGCGCCGGAGCGGTCCTGATCGTCGAGCTCGACGGGCCGGCCGCCGACGTCGCGCCGGCGCTCGAGGAGGTCGAGCGGCACTGCCGGGCGCACGGCGCCTTCGAGGTCCGCATGGCCGCCGACGACGAGGAGCGGGCACGGATCTGGAAGGGCCGCAAGTCGGCGTTCGCCGCCGTCGGCCGGATCAGCCCCGACTACATCGTCCAGGACGGAGTCGTCCCGCGCACCGCCCTTCCGGACGTGCTGCGCGAGATCGCCCGGCTCTCCGAGGAGTCCGGGATCGGCGTCGCGAACGTCTTCCACGCCGGCGACGGCAACCTCCATCCGCTGGTGCTCTTCGACAGCGCCGTGGCGGGCGAGGAGGAGCGGGCCGAGCAGGTCTCGGCGAAGATCCTCGACCTCTGCCTCGCCGACGGCGGGCTCCATCACCGGCGAGCACGGCGTCGGCGTCGACAAGGCGAAGTCGATGCCGAAGATGTTCAGCGAGGACGACCTCGACACCATGCAGCTCCTCCGCTGCGCCTTCGACCCGGCGGGGATCTGCAACCCCGGCAAGGTCTTCCCCACCCCCCGGCTCTGCGGCGAGGTGCCCGGACGGCGGCACGGCGTCCATCCTCTCCACGAGGCCGGCGTCGCCGAGCTGTTCTGATGTCGGTCCTGGCCGAGCTGGAGCGCGCCTGCGCCGGTGGGCACGTCCGCCCCGCAGAGGCAGCCGACGCCGTCGACGGCGCCCTGCCGAGCCACGTCGCCACGCCGGCGGGGACCGGCGAGGTCGCCGCCGTGGTGCGGGTCGCGGCGGAGCACCAGTTGAGCCTCGTCGCCCGCGGCTCGGGAACCAAGCTCGACTGGGGGAACCCACCGTGGGCGGTCGACCTCGTCGTGGACCTGTCGGGGATGCGGCGAGTCGTCGAGCACGCGACCGGCGACCTCGTGGCCCGCGTCGAGGCGGGCACCCCGCTCGCGGCGTTCCAGGAGGTCCTGTCCGGCGCCGGACAACGGCTGCCCGTCGACGAGCTGGTGCCTGGCACGACGATCGGTGGCCTCGTCGCGACCGGTTGCTGCGGTCCGTGCCGCATGCTCCACGGCGCGGTGCGCGACCTCATCACCGGCCTCACCTTCGTCCGCGCCGACGGCGTCGTCGCCCACAGCGGCAGCAAGGTGGTGAAGAACGTCGCCGGCTACGACCTCGCCAAGCTGCTCACCGGCTCCTACGGCACGCTCGGCATCGTCACCGAGGTCATCTTCCGCCTGCGCCCGGTCGCTCCGCACCGGCGCTACGTCGTCGCCACGTTCGACGACGAGGGGGCGCTGACGGCGCCGCTCGGCGCGATGCTCGGCTCCCAGGTCGCGCCGAGCGCGCTGGAGGTCGATCGCGCGCTCCCCGGCGGGCCGGTCACCCTCGCCGCGCTCGTGGAAGGCCGCGAGGCGGGCGTGACGGCACGAGCCGAGGCGGCGGCCGGCCTGCTCGGTCGCTCGGCCGCAGCGTCCGACCTCCCGCCCGCCCGGTGGGGGACGCTCCCCGGGCCCACGACGGTAAAGGTGAGCGCCGGCGTCGGCGCGACGCCTGCCGTCCTGGCGTCGCTGCGCGGGCTCGCCGCCGAGCACGGGTGCTCGCCCGCCGTGCGCGGCTCGGCCGGCGTCGGGGTGCTCTTCGTCGGCCTCGGCCCCGAGGCCGAGGTGCGCGCCGTCGCCGGGCTCGTCGGGGCGCTGCGCGACCGGCTCGAGGGTCTCGGTGGGAGCGCCGTCGTGCTGCGGGCGCCGAGCGAGGTGAAGGCGGCGCTCGACGTGTGGGGCCCGGTGAAGGGCCTCGACCTCATGCGCCGGGTGAAGGCGCAGTTCGATCCCGAGCAGCGGCTTTCGCCGGGGCGCTTCGTGGGAGGCATCTGATGACGGTCGGGACAGGTCGTGGCGGGCAGCGCGGGCTCGCCGGCGCGGCGTCCTTCCCGAAGGGCTTCGACGACCACCGCCCGCCCGAGCGCGAGCTCGTGCGGGACTGCGTCCACTGCGGCTTCTGCCTGCCGACGTGCCCGACCTACGTGGTCTGGGGCGAGGAGATGGACTCGCCGAGAGGGCGGATCCATCTGATGGAGCAGGTGCTCGACGGCGCCGAGCTCGGACCCGCCGCCGTCGAGCACTTCGACCGCTGCCTGTCGTGCATGGCCTGCGTCACCGCCTGTCCGTCCGGCGTGCAGTACGACAAGCTGATCGAGGCGACGCGAGCCCAGGTCGAGCGCCGCGCCCCCGGAGCCGCACCGAGCGGGCGACGAGGGGCGCCATCTTCGCCCTCTTCCCCTATCCGCGGCGCCTGCGGATGGCGCGTGCTGCGCTCGCCGCTACGGAGCGCAGCGGGCTGCGGGCCTTCGTGCGCTCGCCGATCGGAGCACGGCTCGTGCCCGGGCCGCTGCGGCGGATGGAGGCGATCGCCCCGCGTTGCGGCCCGGTCGAGCGCCTCGCTGGGCACGTCCGGGCGCAGGGGACCCGGCGAGGGACCGTCGGGCTCCTGACCGGCTGCGTGCAGGCCGTCTTCTTCTCGGAGGTGAACGCGGCGACGGCCCGGGTGCTCGCCGCCGAGGGGTTCGACGTCGTCGTCCCGGCGGGGCAGGGCTGCTGCGGGGCGCTCTCCGGCCACGCCGGCCGCGAGGAGGAGGCGATCCGCTTCGCCAGGTCGACCATCGACGTCTTCGAGGACGCCGGCGTCGACACCGTCGTCGTGAACGCCGCCGGCTGCGGCTCGGCCATGAAGGAGTACGCGGACCTGCTGCGCGACGACCCGGCCTACGCGGAGCGGGCCCGCGCCTTCTCCGAGCGCACCCGCGACGTAACGGAATTCCTCGTCGCGGCGGGCCCGGTCGCGACGCTGCCACGCCCTGCAGGGCGTCGTCGCCTATCAGGACGCGTGCCACCTCGCGGCACGCCCAGCAGATCCGGGACGCACCGCGCGCGCTGCTCGGCGCCATCCCCGGGCTGGAACTGCGCCAGCTCGCCGAGGCCGAGCTGTGCTGCGGCTCGGCCGGCGTCTACAACCTGGTCGAGGAGGAGGCGGCGCTCCAGCTCGGCGACCGCAAGGCGGCCAACGTGCTGGCGGCCGGCCCCGACCTGCTCGTCAGCGCCAACCCGGGCTGCCTGATGCAGATCAGCTCCGCCCTCGCCCGTCGCGGAGCCACGATCCCCGTCGCCCACCTCATCCAGGTGCTCGACGCCTCCCTCAGCGGGGCGCCGCTTCCCGGCGCCGGGACGGCGGGGCGGGAAACGACATGAGCGCCGGCCCTGGCACCGGTCGCCCCAGCCGGTCCCGTGACGAGCCGGCCGCGGTCGCCCCTCGCCCCGAGGCGGCGGCCAACGGCGCCGTCCAGTCGGTCGACCGCACGCTCCAGCTCCTGGAGGTGCTCGGCAGCGCGCGCGAGCCGCTCGGCGTCGTCGCCCTGGCGCAGGCGACGTGCCTGCCGCAGGCGACGGTGCACCGGCTGCTGAGGACGCTGTTCGAGCCGTGGCTGGGCCCGCCAGGACGGCGAGCGTCGCTACGCGCTCGGCGTGGCGCTCCTGCGCCTCGGCGACTCCGCCGCGCGCCACCTCGCGCTGCGGGCGCAGCCGTTCCTCCGCGAGCTCGCCGCCGCCTCCGGCGAGACGGCGAACCTCGCCGTGCTGGAGGGCGACCACGCCGTGTACGTCGGCCAGGCACCCTCGGCCCACCGGCTGCGGACGTTCGCCGAGGTCGGTCACCGGGTCCCCGTCCACAGCACGGCGGTCGGCAAGGCGCTCACCGCCCACCTGCTCGAGCACGAGGTCGCTGCGATCGTCAGACGCTGCCGGGCTCCCGGCGCGCACCGCGACGACGATCACGGACCCCGCGCGCCTTCGCGCCGAGCTAACGACCGTCCGCGAGGTCGGCTACGCCGTCGACGACGGCGAGGAGGCCGAAGGCGTCTGCTGCGTGGCGCTCCCGGTCCACGACGGCCTCGGGCGGGCGATCTGCGCTCTGTCGGTGTCCGGTCCGAGCACGCGCTGTCGACCGCGGCCGTGCGCCGGCACTCGCCGCGACGCTCAAGCCGATCGTCGCTCGCTTCCGCGACGTGATCGTCGCCGGGCCCGCGGGCGGTGCCGAGGCGCCGGACCGGGCGCGCCGAGGGCTCGGCGCCACGCAGCGCCCCTGACCCCGGCGCCCCTGACCCCGGCGCCCCTGACCCCGGCGCCCCTGACCCCGGTGCCCCTGACCCCGGTGCCCCTGACCCCGGTGCCCCTGACCCCGGTGCCCCTGACCCCGGTGCCCCTGACCCCGGTGCCCCTGACCCCGGTGCCCCTGACCCCGGTGCCCCTGACCCCGGTGCCCCTGACCCCGGTGCCCCTGACCCCGGTGCCCCTGACCCCGGTGCCGTTGACCCCGGTGCCCCTGACCCCGGTGCCCCTGACCCCGGTGCCGTTGACCCCGGTGCCCCTGACCCCGGTGCCCCTGACCCCGGTGCCCCTGACCCCGGTGCCGTTGACCCCGGCGCCATTGACCCCGGTGCCCCTGACCCCGGTGCCGTTGACCCCGGCGCCATTGACCCCGGCGCCATTGACACCACGTGGGACGGCGACGATCATGCTTGCGCAACGCGCCTTCGGACCCTGCAGCCCTCATCGAGGAGGCCTCATGGGGTACCACACCACGTTCGGCACACTCGCGAGCCACCGCAAGGGCCGCGTCGAGCCGATCGACGACGACCCACGTCGCTACGCCTTCTCCAACCTCTTCGAGGTGGCGGCGAGCTCCGCGCCGTACGAGAAGGTGGCGGTGGCGAAGAACCTCCAGTACGTCGTCGAGGCGATCCGGGCCGAGGGGACCTCGCAGTGGCGTGCGGCGGCGCACGACGAGACGGCGCTCGTGATGGACGGCGAGGTCGAGGTCGAGCTGGTCGAGCTCGCCGACCCCTCGGTCGTGCCGGAGGGCACCGAGGGGTCGATCGCCCTCGTGGGCGAGCCGGAGGGTACGCCGATGGGCCGGGTCGTCGCGCGCCGGGGCCACCTCGTCCTGCTCCCCGAGCACTGCGCCTACCGCTTCTGCTCGGGCCGTCCCTCCGTGCTCCTGCTGCAGACGATCCAGGGCGCCGACACCGTCGAGAAGTGGGCCAAGATCTGCCAGACCATGGTCTGAGCGGGAGGAAGGAGCCGGCATGGCGACCACCGAGGCCGCGGGTCACGTCACTGCGGCGGGTGAGCCGGGCGAGCTCGGCTACCGCAGCTTCGAGGTAGGCGAGTTCAGCTTCACCCGCGACGAGTACTTCGTCTACATCCATTGGCCGACCGGCCGCCACGTCGTCTCGGCCGACGCCTTCCTCCGCGCGCTCCAGCGCGACGTCGCCTGGGACTTCTTCTACGGGATCGTCAACTTCGACCAGGTCTTCGGCACCATGAACCACTACGGCACGGTGGACGTGTTCGCCGGCCGTTTCAACGACGCCTACCGCCGGGCCGAGCTCGACCACATGGAGACCCTGGAGACGCCGGCCATCCGGGCGGTCTTCACCGACATGCTCTCGGACTGGACGAACGAGGGTTTCGATCCCTTCGCCAGCCCCGAGGAGACGGGCTCGGCCTTCGGG
The DNA here is from genome assembly GCA_963765505.1 of uncultured Actinomycetota bacterium. GTDB lineage: Bacteria > Actinomycetota > Acidimicrobiia > Acidimicrobiales > Bog-793 > DATKQY01. Next base: position 503,947 of record CAVXWO010000001.1, on the reverse strand, counting down.
CCGAAGCACGGCGACAACGACGCGGCCGTCACCCGCCGCCGGGTCCTCGCCAAGCGCATGGTCTCGGTGCCGGGCGACGAGGAGCTGCGTAGTGACGAGAACGGGCACCCCGTCAACCGCATGTTCGCCGACGTTCCCCAGGACCAGCCGGAGCTCCACCCCGAGCCCGGCTTCGAGGACCGGGTCTGCGGCTTCAACCTCTTCGCCTACCTGAGCCGCTCCCAGGTGACGTGGAACCCCTCGGTCGTCGCGGTCTGCAAGGACAGCCTCTACTGCCCGACGACCGAGGAGTACATCCTGCCGATCATCCACGGCAACGACCGCGTCGAGTGGTTCATCCAGCTCTCCGACGAGATCACCTGGGAGGTCGAGGACCGGGACTCGGGCGCCAAGCGGGCGAAGGTGATCATGCGCGCCGGCGACGTCGCCGCCATGCCGGCCGACATCCGCCACCAGGGCTACTCGCCGAAGCGCTCGATGCTGCTCGTCTGGGAGAACGCCTCGTCGGAGCTCCCGGCGCTGCTGCGCGCCGGCAAGCTCTCGAACACTCCCGTCTCCTTCTAGCCACGGTGCAGACGAAGCTGTTCATCGGGGGCGAGTTCGTCGACGCCGTCGACGGCGCGACCCTCCCCGTGCTCAACCCGCACTCCGGCCAGGTGATCGCGGAGATCGCCGCCGCGGGGCCGGGCGATGTCGAGCGGGCGGTCGGCGCGGCGCGGCGAGGCCTTCCCCGGCTGGGCCCGGATCGCGGCGGCGAGCCGCGGCCGGCTGCTCGACCGGCTGGCGGACGCCATCGAGGACCACGCCGACGAGCTCGCCCGCCTGGAGTCCACCGACACCGGCCACCCGCTGCGCGACTCCACCGTCCTCGACGTCCCCCGGACAGCCGCCACGTTCCGCTACTTCGCCGGCATGGCCGACAAGGTGGAGGGCTCGGTCATCCCCGTGGACCCCGGGTTCTTGAACTACGTGCTGCGCGGGCCGGTCGGCGTCGTCGGCCAGATCGTCCCGTGGAACTTCCCGCTGATGTTCTGCGGGTGGAAGCTCGGCCCGGCCCTCGCGGCCGGCAACACCGTCGTGATGAAGCCGGCCGAGCTCACGCCGCTGACCAGCCTGCGCCTCGCCGAGCTCGTCGCCGAGGTCGGCTTCCCGCCCGGGGTGGTGAACATCGTCCCCGGGCTCGGCTCCACCGCCGGCGCGGCCATCGCGGCGCACCCAGGGATCGCGAAGGTCTCCTTCACCGGCTCGACGGCGACCGGGCGACGGGTCGTCGAGGCCTCCGCCGGCAACCTGAAGCGGCTCCACCTCGAGCTCGGCGGAAAGGGGGCCAACATCGTCTTCGCCGACGCCGACCTCGGCGCCGCCGTCAACGGCTCGGCCTTCGCGATCTTCCACAATCAGGGCCAGGCGTGCATCGCCGGATCGCGGATCCTGCTCGAGGAGCCCATCGCCGACGAGTTCGTCGAGCGCTTCACCGCGCTCGCCCGCTCGATCCGCCTGGGCGACCCCCTCGACCCCGCGACGGAGATGGGGCCGCTCACCTCGGCCGAGCACCGGGAGCGGGTGCTCGCCTACGTGAAGATCGCCCGCGACGAGAGAGCTGACGTCTTGACCGGCGGGGGGCCGCCCGAGGACCGACCGGAGTTGGAAGGCGGCTTCTACGTGGCGCCGACGGTCGTGCGGGCCGACCCCACGAGCCGCGTCTGCCAAGAGGAGGTGTTCGGCCCGTTCGTGAGCGTCGCGACGTTCCCCGCCGGCGGCGACGACGAGGTGCTGCGGATCGCGAACGCCACGGAGTACGGCCTCGGCGGCGGCCTGTGGACCCGGGATCTCTCCCGGGCCCACCGCGTCGCCGCGAGCTGCGTGCCGGGATGGTGTGGATCAACTCCTACAAGCGAGTCAGCCCCGCGTCGCCCTTCGGCGGAGTGGGCAAGTCCGGCTACGGCCGGGAGATGGGCTTCGAGGTGATGCACGAGTACACCGAGCCGAAGTCGGTCTGGGTGAACGTCGACGCCGAGCTTCCCGCTTGGTACCGGCGCTGACCGCGCCCGTGTGAGCGGCCTCCTCGACGGCAAGGTGGCGATCGTCACCGGTGCCGCGCGCGGCATCGGCCGGGCGACCGCCACCCTCCTCGCCGGCCAGGGCGCCGCGGTGGTCATGAACGACCTCGACGTGGACGCGCTCGCCGGGGCCGCCCCGGCGATCGGCAGCCGGGTGGTCGCCGTCCCCGGTGACATCACCGATCCCGCCGTGCCCGACGCCCTCGTGGCGCGCGCCGTCGACGAGCTCGGCGGCGTCGACATCGTGATCAACAACGCCGGCTACACGTGGGACGGGGTGATCCACAAGCTCAGCGACGCGCAGCTCGACGCGATGCTGCAGGTCCACCTCGTCGGCGCGTTCCGCCTCCTCCGCGCGGCGGGCGGCGTGATGCGCGAGGCCGCGAAGCGCGAGCGCGACCGCGGCGAGGAGGTGTTCCGCAAGGTCGTCAACGTCACGTCGATCTCGGGGACGATGGGCAACCCCGGCCAAGCGAACTACGCCGCCGCCAAGGCCGGGCTGCTCGGGCTGACGAAGACCCTCGCCAAGGAGTGGGGCCCGCTCAAGATCAACGTCAACGCGGTGGCCTTCGGTTTCGTCGAGACCCGCCTCACCGCCCCCGCAGACGTCGCCGAGCCCCTCGAGCGCGGCGGCCAGGCAGTGGGGATCGGGATCCCGGCGCCGCTTCGCGACGCGGTGTTCGCCAGCATCCCCCTCGGTCGATCCGCCGCGCCCGCCGAGGCGGCCGGGGCGATGTTCCTCCTCTGCACGCCGTGGTCCGACTTCCTCCACGGCCAGGTCGTCACCGTCGCCGGCGGGCTCGGCGCCGGGATGGAGAGCTGACGACCGTCCCCGGCTACAAGCGCGCCCTGATCGCCTCGATGAGCTTCGGCAGCACCTTGTGGACGTCGCCCACGAGGCCGAGGTCGGCCAGGCCCAAGATCGGCGCCTAGGGGTCCTTGTTGACCGCGATGACGTGCAGCGCCCCGCGCATGCCGACGAGGTGCTGGGTGGCGCCGGAGATGCCGAAGGCGATGTAGACGTTCGGCTTTACCGTCTTGCCGGTCTGGCCCACCTGGTAGGAGTAGGGCACCCAACCGGCGTCGACGATGGCACGCGAGGCGGCGCGGCGCGCCGCCGAGCAGCCTGGCGAGCTCCTCGACGAGCGCGTAGTGCTCGGGCGAGCCGAGGCCGCGGCCCCCGGACACGACGACACTCGCATCGTCGAGGCTCGGCCCGCTGCGCTCCTCGACGTGGCGGGCGACCACCTCGGCGGCGTCGGTCGGCCCTGCGGAGGGCGCGTCCAGCTCGACGAGCTCGGCCGCCCCGCCTCCGGTCGGCTCGGCCGCGAACGACTTCGGGCGCACCAGGAACGAGCGCCGGGCCGGCTCCGGTGAAGCGGGCCCGGACGACCCGGGTGCCACCGAAGACGGCTGGGAGCTGACGAGCGCGCCGCCGGCGTCGTCCAGTCCGACGACGTTGGTCAGCACCGGCCGGTCGAGGCTTCACCGAGAGGCGCGCGAGCGACGTCACGGCCGTCGTAGGTGGTCGCCGACCAGGACGGCGTCGGGCGAGCTCGCCCGCGCCGAGACCGCCGGCGACGGCGGCGGCGGCACGCGGGCCCGGCCAGCGCGCCGTCGAGGTCGCCGAGGCTGAAGCAGCGCCGCACCCCGTGGGCGCCGAGCTCGCCGGCGACCTCCGCGGCGCCGGCGCCCCAGGTGACGGCGTCGACGTCCCCCGCGAAGCGCGCGCGCCGCCGCGACGAGCTCCAGCGTCACGTGAGCGGGCGGCCCTGCCCGCTGCTCGGCCAACACCCGATCGAGGTGCCTGTTCATCGCCGCCGACTCAGATGACCTTGAGCTCCTCGAGGAAGGCGACGATCGGCGGTGGCCCTCGCCGTCGTCCACGACGACCTCCCCGGCCTTGCGCTCGGCCGACCGGCTCGATCGACACGATCTCCTGGCGTGCGCCGGCGCCGCCGACCTCGCCCGGGTCGAGCCCGAGGTCGGCGAGACCGAGCTGCTCGACCGGCTTGGACTTGGCGCGCCATGATCCCCTTGAACGACGGGTAGCGGGGCTCCACCACACCGGCGGTCACCGTCACGACGGCCGGCAGCGGGCAGGCTCGACCTCGTCGTAGCCGGCCTCGGTCTGGCGCTGGACCTTGCAGCCGCCGAGCCGTCGACCTCGACGTGACTTGGCGAAGCGTCACCGACGGGCAGGCCGAGCAGCTCGGCGATCTGGACGGGGACCGTCCCGGTGTAGCCGTCGGTCGACTCCGTGGCCGCCAGCGACCAGGTCGGCGCCGATGCGGCGGACGACCGCGGCGAGCACCTTGGCGGTGCCGAGCGCGTCGCTCCCGGCGAGGGCGGGGTCGGAGACGAGGACCGCCTTCGCGGCGCCCATCGCGAGCGCGGTGCGCAGCCCGGAGCTCTCGCCGTCGGGGGCCATCGAGACGAGGGTCACCTCGCCGCCGCCCGCCTGCTCGACCAGCTGAAGCGCCATCTCGACGCCGTAGCTGTCGGACTCGTCGAGAACGAGGCCGCCGCTGCGCACGAGCGTGCGCGTCTCGGGGTCGAAGTCCGCCGGCGTGTCGGGGTCCGGGATCTGCTTGACGAGGACGGCGACGTCCACGAGCCACCTGCCGTTCTTCCGCTCTGGTCGCGCGCCGAAGGGCCCGACGACCTCCGTGATCGTCTCGAAGCTACTGCGCCCGGTGTCGGGTGGCCAACGGCGGCCGGGGCGTCAGGACCAGACGCTGAAGCACATCGCGGTGCCGGTCCCGGCCGGCGAGCGGTAGCCAGCAACGTAGTCGACCACCTCCATGTCGCGCCCACGAAACGCGCCTCCCGCCGCCACCCAGTTCAGGATCTCCGAGGTGCCCGAGCGGAGGTGCTTGCGCTCGATCGCCGCCAGGTCGGCGCCGTCGTGGCGGGCGAGCGCCCCGAGCACGCGCCGGTCGAGCGCCTCGTTGATCACGAAGTGGCTGAGCCCCCCGCTCGCCACGACCACCACCGCGGGCTTCCTCGGGCCAGGACGCGATCGCCTCGGCGAGGGCCCCGCCGAACGCGTAGCAGCGCGCCGCCGAGGGCACGTTCGGCGGGTAGTAGGTGTTCACGAAGACCGGCACGATCGGGACGTCACCCGCAAGCCCGAGGCGGCGCCGCACGAAGGTGAAGGCGTGGCCGAGGGAGCGCCCCTCGTGCTGGCGCGAGAACCGGCTGACGTCGAAGTCGCGGGCGATCAGCTGCTCCACGAGATGGAGGCTGAGCGCCGGCTGCGAGGGGTAGACGTCGCCGTCGGGGGCGTGCGCCGCCCACAGCGCCTCCTGGAGCCCGAAGGGCATCCTCGCCCTGGCGGCGGCGCTCGGCGCCAGGTCCGCCAGCTGCCCGCCGAGGAAGAGCGAGAACGTCGACGTCCCCTCCTCGTCGAACAGCTCCTCCTGGTCGTCGCCGATGACGACCACGACGTCCGGGTGCGCCGCCTCGAGTCGGCGGGCGAGCTCGGCGATGGCGGCCTGGCACCGCTCGTACTTCTCCTCCCAGATCTCGGTGCCGAGCTCGGCGCTCACGGCGGGGTCGGCCGCGGCGAGCAGGTCGTCGTAGCTGTGGTACTCGCCGTCGGTCCCGAGCAGGCGGCCGTTCGCCCGGTCGCGGGCCGCGTGGTCGGACCACGTCGACACCGGCGTGCTGAGCTGAGGCGAGTGGGACGTGCCGAGGCCCATCACGAGCTCGGCCATGCGACCTTCCCGGGGCGAGTCCGGCGGGCGGGCGCGCCGCCGCGGCGCCGGCGGGCGGGCGGAGCGCCTAGCCGAGACCGCCGAGGCCCGAGGTGTACGTGCTCATGCGGTGCAGCTCGCTCGTCCGCAGCGTGTCGGCGAGCGACTTCTTCTCGAGCGAGCGGATGATCGCCCGGTGCTCCTTCAGCGTCCGCTTCTTGCCCTCGGGCGAGGCCAGGCTTCTTGCGGTGTTCGCATCGATCATCGTCCAGAGCCGGTTGACCTCGCCGAAGATCACCGTGAGCGGCGACAGCGAGAAGATCGTGAAGTGGAACGTCCGGTTGAGGTTGATGAAGCGGGCCGTCTCGTCGGTCATGACGAGCTCTTCCATCTGCGCGTTCAGCTGTCGGAGCGTCGCTAGCTCCTCCGCCGTCGGCCAACGCGCCGTCCTCAGCAGCTCCGGCTCGAGCAGGTCGAGCATCCGGTTGATCTGCGCGATGTCGTCCTTCTCCCGCCGTGCCACGAAGTAGCCACGGTGGCGCCGGTACTCGAGAAGCTCCTGCTCGGTGAGGATCCGCAGCGCCTCGCGTACAGGAAGGCGGCTGACCTGCAAGAGATCGGCCATCTCCTCCTGCCTCAGCTGGACGCCGGGCAGCAGGGAGCCGTCCATGATCCACGACCGCAGCTGGACCACGACCTGGTCGACCGGCCCGGTGTCCGGGGAGGTCGCATCGACTTCGCTGCGCAGCATGGTCGTGGCGGGCTTCTTTGCACTGAAGGGACCGGGACGCGCCGAGCATAACGTGTCGTCCGGCCCGACTCACTGAAAGCGGGCCGTCGAGGGGTCTGGCCGTCACCCGAGGCGCGAGTACACGGTGCGCGCGTTGCGCTCGAAGATCGCCTCGCGGTCGTCCGGGCCCAGCACGTCGAGCCCTTCGATGACCGGCTTCAGGTCGTCGAGGGGGCCGCCGCTGCCGGGTCGCTCGGTGCCGAACAGCACGCGGTCGGCGCCGACGGTCTCGACGAGGAGGCGGAGCGCTCCGGCCGTGTACAGGCACGTGTCGAACCAGAACCGCCGCAGCGTCTCCTCGAAGGGTTCTGCCTCCGGGTGGCGGGCCCGCACGTTCATGTCGTGGGCGACCCACCGGCCGAGCTGGTAGGGGACGGACCCGCCGCCGTGGGGCACCACGACCTTCAGCGCCGGGAAGGCCTCGAAGACCTTGCCCCGGATCATCGAGAGGATCGCCAGGCTCTCCTCGGTGATGAAGTGCTCGCTGTAGTTCTCCCGGCCGTAGCAGCCCGAGGAGTGGATGAGCACCGGCACGTCCATCGCGACGAGCCGCTCGTAGAGCGGGAACCAGTACTCGTCCCCGAGGACCGGCGAGGTGCCGGCGCCCTCGCTCGGGTCCGGGTTGAGCAGTGCCCCGACGAAGCCGAGGTCGTTCACCGTGCGGTCCAGCTCGTCGAAGAGGTCGCTCACCGGCGCGCCGGCGACCTGGGGGAGGCCGGCGACCCCCTTGATCCGTTCGGGGTGCGCCTCTGCCTGGAACGCGATGGCGTCGTTGTACAACCCGATCCACCAGTGCACGAGCTGGCCGGGCCGGTGGGAGTGCTTCATCACGAAGGGCCGGGGCGAGGTGAGCTGGATGTCCGTGCCGACCTCGTCCATCAGCTTCAGCTGCCGCTCGGCGCCGCTCACCAGGTCGTCCCGAAGCGGATCCACCCTGGGCCGCGGGCCGTAGGTGCCCGAGGCCTCCAAGGTGGTCCAGACGGCGTGGAGGGCGGGGCCGGCGACCACGTGGGCGTGGCTGTCGATGATCATGCTCACCCTCCTCGGGGGCCGGACGCCGACGCGACCGCCGCGGAGCATATCTGCGGATCCAACTTCGGGCGCGTCGCCAGGTCGCCGCCGCGGCCGGCGCGCCGGCTCACCACTCGTGACGCTCGAGCCAGTCGATGTACGCCGCCATGCCTTCGGCGATGCCGTAGCGGGGCAGCGCGTCCGGCACCTCGCCGAGCCGTCCGAGGTCCATGTAACCCGCTGCGCCTCCCCCCGGGGCCCCGGTGCCTTGCGGAGCGTCCAGGCGCAGGCGCTCGTACGGCGCGCCGGGCCGCAGCGCGCGGGCAACCTCCACCACCTCGCCGGCGGTGACCGGCCGGCCGCCGCCGACGTTGTAGACGCGGTGCTCGAGCCGCTCCGCGCGGTGGCCGGCTCGGATCGCGCGAGCGCAGTCCGCCACGTAGCAGTAGTCGTGGGCGGCCGGCTCGGGCTGCGGGCGCGCCCTGGCCTCGGGCGCGTGGCCAGCAGCGCAGTGGGCGACGCGGCTCGGGACGTTGCGCATCGTCCGGTAGCCGGGTCCGTACACGTCGCCGAGGCGCACGACGACGACGTCGGGGCCGGCGGTCCCGGCGCGGTGGAGCGCGAGCTCCTCGACGACTCGCTTCAGCGCCGCGATCGGGTCCCCGGTGGCCAGCGGGAGGGCACCGTCCTCCCGGTACGGAAGGTCGCGCACCCCGGCGTAGACCGAGATGGAGCTGGCGACGGTGACGCGGCGGAGCTCCAGTGACCGGGCTACCTCGACGAGGTTCGCCAGCCCGCGCACCGTGGCGTCGATCCCGGCGCCCCGGTAGGTGTCGTCGGGACCGGGCGCCGCGAGATGGACGATGCTCTCGGCGCCGAGGCGCACCGCCGCTTCGCGGAGGGCGCCGAGGTCCGCGACGTCGACTTGGACGACGGCGATCGCCCCCGGTCGGTCCCCCGCCGACGCGTCGGTGACGGGGTCCCGCCGGTGCCGGGTCACCGCCACCGGCTCACCGGCGGCGTGGAAGGACGCGGCGACGTGGCAGCCGATGAACCCCGTCCCTCCGGTGACGACGACGGTCACCGGTGCTGCCGGTGCTCGGTGTGCCTGTCGCTCCGGACGGCGCCCGCCCTCAGGCGGCCGTGATTCCCGCGTCGACCAGGTACACGCCCCCGGTCACGTAGCTTGCCTCATCGCTGAGCAGCCACGTCGCGAGGTTGGCGACCTCCTCGGCGGTCCCGTAGCGACCCATCGGCACGTGGGCGGCGACGGCCTGCATCAGCCCGTCGGGATCCTCGGGCGAGAGCTGGCGGGTGAGGGCGCGCGCCATGCGCGTGTCGATGTGCCCCGGGGCGATGGCGTTCACCCGGATCCCGTGGGCGGCCCCCTCCATGGCGGCGCAGCGCGTTAGGCCGACGACCGCGTGCTTCGAGGTGATGTACGGGCTGAAGTTGGGGCCTCCCTTCACCCCTCCCATCGAGGCGGTGTTCACGATCGAGCCGCCGCCTTGAGCGAGCATCACGCGGAGCACCTCGCGCAACCCGAGGAACACGCCGCGGCAGTTGACCGCCATCACGCGGTCGAAGTCGGCCACGTCGAGCTCGACGATCGGCGCCATCCGGCCCTCGATCCCGGCATTGTTGAAGAACAGGTCGATCCGGCCGTGCTCCTCGACCGCACGGCGCACGTAGCCGGCGACCGCTGCCTCGTCGGAGACGTCCGCGGTGAGCGCCAGCGCCCCGAGCTCGGCGGCGACCCGGCGGAGCTGCTCCTCCTCCCAGTCGACGAGGACGACGCGCGCGCCGTCCGCGACCAGTCGCGCGCCGACTGCGGCACCGAAGCCGCCCGCGCCGCCGGTGACCACGGCAACCCGATCCTGGAACCGTCCTTCGCTCATCGCTACCCGCTCCCTCTGCTCGTTCCCACTCCGATCAACTCGCGGCGCGAACTGCGGCCTACCGCTGCCTCCCGCCGGTCCGGCGTCTCGCCGGCACCGGTCCGGCGCTAGCCCCCGCGGACCTGCAGGTCCGGGTTCCTTCCGAGGAGGATGTCCTCGCTCCGGGTCCGGATGGCGTCGTCCCAGTCGTGATCGGTGAGGACGTAGAACCGGTCGTCACGGATCGCCTGGAACAAGATGTCCGCCACCTGCGAGGGCGGCATGCCCTGCGCGAGGCGCGCATCGAGCCGGTCGCGGATCTCCCGCCCCTGGTCGGCGCCGGGCGGCGCGGTCTCGTTCTGCAGCTCGGCGGGACGGTTGCGGCTGCCCCGGAACAAGCGGGTCGCGATGATTCCCGGGCAGAGCGCCGTCACCCCGATGTTCGCGCCGTGTGCCCGGAGCTCGGCGTGCATCGTCTCGCTGAGCGCGAGCACGGCGTGCTTGGCGATGCCGTACATGTTGCCGCCGCGCACGAGGGCGGTCATCGACACCGTGTTCACGACGTGGCCATCCTCGCCGTGGGCGAGCATGCCGGGCAGGAAGGCCTGGATGCCGTGGACGACGCTGCGGAAGTTCACGCCCATCGTCCACTGCCAGTCGTTGTCGCTGGCCTCCCAGATCGCCCCGTCCAGGTAGCCTTCCACCCCGGCGTTGTTGCACAGCACGTGGACGTTCCCGTACGCCTCGGCGGCGCGCTCCGCCAGGTGCTCGACGGACTCGCGCCGGGAGACGTCGGTGGGCACGCCGATGACGTCGTGGCCGGCGGCACGCAGCTCGGACACGGCGCGCTCGAGCGCCGCCTGCTCGATGTCGGCGAGCACGACGCGGCATCGACTCCTCGGCGAAGCGCTGGGCGAAGGCCCGGCCCATGCCGCTTCCGGCCCCGGTGACGACGGCCGTCTTTCCGCTGAACTCCTGCATCATCCCTCCTGCTCTGGCCGCGCCCGGCTCGGCGTGTCCGCCTGCGCCGCCCGGGGCGGCTCCGGAACCACTAGCGCCAGGGCTGGACGAGCACGCCGACCAGGTCCCGGGGAGCAGCGAGCCGCCTGAACGCCTCTGGGGCGTCGTCGAGCGTGACGCGCTCGCTCACGAGCGGCTCCACGTCGACCGCGCCGGACGCGATGAGGGCGAGCGCCGCACGGTAGTGGCCCACGTCGAACGCGGACGAGCCGACGAGGTGAAGGTTCTGGCCGACGAACACCGCGAGGTCGACCGGTGCCGGCGTGCGGGCAGCCCGACCTCCACGATGGTCCCGCCCGGCGCGAGCGCCGGCGTGCACGCCGCGACCGCCTCCGGCGCCCCTGAGCACTCGAAGACGGCGGACACCCGGCCGCCAGTCGCGGCGACGTGCTCGGCGACGCTCGTCTCCCGAGCGTCGAGGACGAGGTTGGCTCCGACCCGGGCGGCGGCGGCGCGGCGGCCCGGCGAGCGCCCGAAGGCGACGATCCGGCCGGGCCCCGAGGCGCGAAGCGCCAGGATGACGCTCAACCCGATGCTCCCGACCCCGAACACCAGGGCGTCGTCACCGGGCGACCACCCGGCCAGCTCGACGGCACGAAGCGCCACGGCCAGCGGCTCGACGTGGGCCCCGAGCTCGACCTCGAGCCCGTCGGGCAAGGCGTGCAGCTGCGCGCCCGGCACCGCGACCAGCTCGGCGAAGCCGCCCGGTGCCGTCAGCCCGATGTTGGGCCTCGGGCAGAGGAACGGGAGCCCCCGCCGGCAGGCGTCGCACGCCCCGCAGCTGCCGAGGGGGTTGACCGCCACCGCCTGCCCGGTGCTCCAGTCGCCGGCCCCGGGCCCGATCTCGGCGATCGTCCCGGCGAACTCGTGGCCGAGCACCGATCCCGGCGCAGCCCGGCCGCTCTCGACGCCGTGGACGTCGGAGCCGCAGATGCCGCAGGAGTGCACCGACACGACCACCTCGCCCACGCCCGGCTCCGGGTCGGGGCGCTCGGCGACCGCGACCACGCCCGGGACGACCGTGAGGGCCCTCACCGGCCGCGCCTCACGCTCCGCCGGACGCGACGCCGAGCGTGGCGCGGCGGTCGGCCACGAGCTGGCGGACCTCGGCGGCGATCGCCTCCGGCGTCAGGCCGTACCACTCCTGCAGAGCGGCGGGCACGCCCACGGCCAGCTCCTCGTCGGGCAGCCCGTGGACCCGCAGCAGCGCCGGGGCCCCGTTGCGGCCGAGGACCTCGGCGACGGTCGCGCCGAGCCCGCCGGTGACGTTGTGCTCCTCCACGGTGAGGATTGCTCCGGTCTCGGCCGCCGCCCGGAGAACCCCCTCGTCGTCGAACGGCTTGAGATAGGCGGCGTCGAGGACCGCGACGCTCACGCCCTCGGGCTCGAGCAGCTCCGCGGCGGCCAGCCCGAGCTGGACCCCCACCCCCGTGCCGATCACGGTGACGTCGGTTCCGGCGCGCACGGGAACGAAGCGGCCGCGCTCGAACGCGGGGGGCTGCGGGTACAGCTCGCGGTCGAGCCCCTCTGAGATGCGGAAGAAGACGGGCCCGGGGTGGTCGATCGTGGAGCGCAGCAACGCGACGAACGCGTTGTCGCTCGAGGGCGCGACGACCGTCAGGTTGGTGATCGACCGGGCGATCGCGATGTCCTCGACCGCGTGGTGGCTCGGGCCGAAGAAGCCCATCGCCAGGCCCGAGAGCCGCGCGATGAAGCGGACGGGCAGCTCGTTGTAGGCGAGGTCCGTGCGGATCTGCTCGGCGCACTTGATCGCCCCGAACGGCCCCATCGACAAGACGAACGGGAGGAAGCCGGACGCCGCCAGCCCGGCGGCGACGGACACCGTGTTCGTCTCGGCGATGCCGAGCTCGATGTAGCGGTCGGGACGCAGCTCGCGCAGCTTGGCGACGACGGCGCCCATGTCGGCGGATAGGACGACGATGTCGTCACGCTTTTGGACGAGGCGGGCGAGCTCGTCGCCGACGATGTTGCCGCCCCGGGGACCCGGGCCGGCCTTCTCCTCCTCCTCTTCGAAGAAGACGTTCTCCATCTGGGGCGTGGCGTCGGTCACGGCAGCCTCGCTTCGATCTCGCGCACGACCTGGTCGCGCTGGTCGGGAGCGAGCAATCCGAGGTGCCACGCCTGGGGCGACTCCTCCATCATCTTCGAGCCCTTCCCTTTGATCGTCCGAGCGACGATGCAGACCGGCCGGTCCGAGCCCGGGTCGGGCAGCGAGTCGAAGGTCTCCGAGAGCGCCTCGACGTCGTGCCCGTCGACCTCCCTTGCCGTCCAGCCGAAGGCCTCGAAGCGCGACCCGAGGGGCTCGATGTTCATCGCCTTGGAGGTCGGTCCTCCACCTGAGAAGCCGTTGGCGTCGACGATGGCGACGAGGTTGCCGAGCCCGTAGTGGGACGCGGACATGATCGCCTCCCAGACCTGGCCCTCCTGGAGCTCGCCGTCGCCCGTGAGCACGAAGGTCCGGTAGTCGCGGCCGTGCAGGCGGCCAGCGAGCGCGATGCCCACCCCGACGGAGAGGTTATGGCCGAGCGAGCCCGAGCTGAAGTCGATCCCGGGCGCCGTGCGCATGTTCGGGTGGTCGCTGAGCGGCGAGCCGATCTGGCCGAAGCTCTCCATGTACGAGGCCGGGAAGTACCCGAGGTCGGCGAGCACCGGCCACAGGCCCGTCGCGACGTGGCCCTTCCCGAGGAGGAAGCGGTCGCGGTCGGCCCAGCTCGGGTCGCCCGGGCTGAGCCGGAGGGCCCGGTAGTACAGGACCGAGAAGAGCTCGGCGCAGGAGAACGTGCTGGAGTAGTGACCGAGACCCGCCCGGTCGATCAGCTGGACCGTCTGGAGCCGGATCCAGTCGGCCCGGCGCGCGAGCTCGTCGGGCGTCGCCGCGCGACCCCGTTCGAGCACTGCCGTCCTGCCGTCCGCCGAGAGCGCGGTCATGCAAGAACCCCCTGTCGTCGTGGCCGGCGTCGCGAGGGACCGCGCCGCCAGGAGCGCCGGGCGGAGCGTACCGCGGACGCGCTCGCACGAGCCCGGACGCAGCGCGGATCAGGCACCCGGCTGCACTTCTCCGAGCAGGCACCGGCTGGGGAGCGCGGGGAGACGACAGCCGTGGGCGCCTCCGCCCGCTCCTCCACGACGCCCGCGGCAATTGCATACTGGCAAGACACCTTTGGTATGCTGCCCTTCGTCCGTCATTCCGGCGGTGCGGGCGCGCCCGGAAACGGTGATACGCGCGCGTGACCGCTCGCCTCCGCGACCCGGATGCGAAGCTCCTGAAGGTGGGCTGGCGATGGACGGAACCTGGTTCGAGGAGCTGAGCGGCGTCGCGTTCTCCCGCTCGCGCCTTAGCTACGGCGTCTTCGCCCGTGCCGGGGAGCGCGCCCGGGTCGGCGCCCGCGTGGGTGAGGTCGTCCTCGACCTGGCCGCGGCCCTCGGCGACGACATCTTCGACGCCCCCTCGATGAAGGGCTTCCTCGCGCGCGGCCGCGCCGGCTGGGCGTGCACCGCATCGGAGATCGAGGCGGCGGTGTCCGCTCCCGACGGGCGCGACGAGCTGCACCGGTTCCTCGTCGGGGTCGGCGAGGTCGAGGTGATGCTGCCGATCGAGGTCGCCGACTTCGTCGACTTCTACTCCTCGCTCGAGCACGCCACGAACGCCGGGCGGATCCTGCGGCCGGGCCATGAGCCGCTGCGCCCCAACTGGCGCCAGATGCCGATCGGCTACCACGGCCGGGCCGCCACCGTGGTGGTCTCGGGCACGCCGGGCGTCCGCCCGGCCGGACAGCTCGCTCCGTGCGATTCCGGCGGTCCCGCGCTCCGGCCGACGGAGCAGCTCGACTTCGAGGCGGAGGTGGGCTTCGTGGTGGGACGCCGTCGCGCCTCGGCGAGCCGGTACCGGTCTCGGCCTTCCGCGACCACGTCTTCGGCGTCGTGCTCCTCATCGACTGGAGCGCGCGGGACATCCAGGCGTGGGAGTACGTGCCGCTCGGGCCGTTCACGGCGAAGAGCTTCTGCACTTCGATCTCGCCGTGGGTCGCTCGCGCCGTTCCTGGAGATGACCCACGAGCAGTGGGAGTTCGTCATCGGCGTGAACCTCTGGGGCGTCGTCCACGGCCTCCAGGCCTTCCTTCCCGGGATGGTCGAGCGCGACGAGGGCCACGTGGTCAACACCGCCTCGGTGGCGGGACTGGTCGTCGCGCCGGGCGCGGCGAACTACAGCGCGACCAAGCACGCCGTCGTGGGCCTGAGCGAGGCGCTCTTCCGTGAGCTCGCGGCCGCCGGCTCGAACGTCGGGATCTCCGTCCTCTGCCTCGCGGCGGTCGACACCGACATCTTGCGGGCGGAGCGCAACTGGCCCGCCCACCTCGGGCCGGCGCCGGAGGCGAGGCAGGTCGCGGACGGCGAGATCCAGGGGCTGAAGCAGGCCGACGAGGTCGCAGCGGAGGTCTTCCAAGCGATCGCCGACCGCCAGTTCTGGATCCTCACCCACGCCGAGCAGTTCGCCGATGCGCTGCGCGGCCGCGCCGAGGGGATGATCGCCGGGAGGAATCCGGACGACAGCTCGGTCGACCCGAACTTCCGCAACGCCCACGGCTCCCTCGCCCCCCAGTAGCCCGGGGGCGACGGCCCGCGGCGCGCCGCCCCTCACGCCGACGGCGCGAGCTCGTGGAACGGGATGTCGTAATGGGACTCGCGCCGCAGGAACCTCCAGCTCCCGTGCTCGCGGGTGAGCACGTCGCGGTAGTGGCCGTAGGTGTGCAGCGCCGGCGGGCCGTCGGGGCCCGGGACGATGTACGCGGCAGGCGACCTCCGCTGTCGCCCGGTCGCCGTCGAGCTCGATCAGCGGGCTGGCGGTCAGATGGAAGCCACGCGGCGCGGCGGCGCCGTCCGCCGGCGCCAGCTTGGCCTCGAACATCGCCTGGACCGCCGCCGGCCCGCGGGCGCTCCCGCTCGCCCCGACCCACTCGCCCTCCTCGGCGAACAGCAGCGACTGCGCGCGGAAGTCGCGGGCGTCGATATGGCGCTGGTAGTCGAGGATCAATCGCTCGATCTCCTCCAGATCCTCCAGGCGGCCGAGCCGCGCCTCGGCCGACCGATCGTGCCTCGCCATCGCCGCCTCCTCGCTTGGCGCCGAGGTATCGACGGCGCGCCCCCACAGGTGCGGTCCCCCCGGCGACATCGACGTATGACGACAGTATGCTTAGGGTGTTCCATGCGCCGCGGTGGCGCCGCCTCCCCCTGGTGACGCCGGGTCCCGGCGCGGTGGAGACCGAGGTGCCGGCGCGACGGCGTGCCAGGTCTGGCCGGCCGTCGTGCCGGCGTCCGGGGCACGCAACCCCCGTCGCCGGCCTCCCTGCGCACACCGGCGTGGCGCGGATTGCCGCCCATCGCCGTGCTGTCGGGATGCTGTCGGTACACTCCCTGTCGAGGACACCATTCGAGGGTGTGCGACGAGTGACGCTCGAACCGGTCGAGGAGGATGGACCCGTGTCAGCACCAGGAACGGACGACGGAGCCTTCTCGTCGAGCGGTGCCTACTCCGCGGCCCCCTCGGTGGAGCTCTTCCCGGTCCGCGACGACGACGGCAGCGTTGTAGAGGTCGTCTACCAGCAGCTTCACGAGCAGATCCTCTCGGGACAGCTCGCCCCCGGCGAGGCGCTCTCGGAATACCGCCTCGCCAGCGCCCTCGGCGCCAGCAGGACGCCGGTACGCGAGGCGCTCCGGCGGCTCGAGTCGGTCGGCCTGGTGCGCAGCCTCCCCCACCACGGCGTGTTCGTCCGTGAGCTCGGCATCCGCGACGTGATCGAGATCTTCGAGCTGCGCGAGCAGCTCGAGAGCTTCGCCGCGCGCCGCGCCGTCGAGTACAACCACGTCACCCCCGAGCTCGTCGACGAGCTCGAGCGCCGCCAGCGTGAGGGCCTGCGCCTGATCCGCGAGGGCAAGCTGCGCGAGTCGTTCCCGGTGGCGAACCCGATCCACGACCGCATCATCAGCTTCGCCGACAATGCCCGGCTGGTGAACGTGCTCGGCCAGCTCGCCGAGCAGATCCAGCTCCTCGGCATGGTCGGCCTGCGCTCCGCCGGCAGGGCTGAACAGGTCATCGAGGAGCACCTGAAGCTCGTCGACGCCCTGCGCCGCAACGACGCGGACGGCGCAGAGGCGGCGATGCGCGAGCACCTCAGCAACGAGGGCAAGGTGCTCGCCCGGGCGCTGCTTCCCGCCTCGCTCGCCTAGGCCCCCGGGCCGAGCGGCCCGCGACCCTCGAGGGCGGCGCGGTCACGCCAGCCCGGCCGAGGGGCCGCTGACGTCAGCCGCGGCGGCTCCGATCGTGCCCACGCACCTCGTATCCAATTTTGGAAGCGGTAATGTGCCCCGAGTGGACGCTGACCCGCCCTCCGGGCGGCCTGCCAGCGGGGGACGAGGAGGAGCCATGGCGGAGGACCGGGAACATCTCTTCATCGGCGGCACGATGCGCCGGGCGCACGGCGCCGACCGGCTGACCGTCATCGATCCGGCGACCGAGCAGCCCTACGGGAGCGTGCCGGACGCTGATGGCGCCGACGTGGACGCGGCGGTCGAGGCGGCACGCGAGGCGTTCCGCCGGCCCGGCTGGGCCGATCTCGAGCCTGCAGAGCGCGCCGTGTTCATCGACCGGCTGGCCGACGCGCTGGAGCGGCGCAGCGATGTCCTCGGCCCGCTCGTCACGCACGAGAACGGCACGCCGATCGCGCAGTCGATGGTGTTCAACGGCCTCGTGCCGCTGTTCACGCTCCGCTACTTCGCGGACCTGGCCCGCGGCCTGCGACGCGAGGAGATCCGCCCCGAAGGCGAGAACCACGCCATCGTGCGCAAGGAGCCCGTCGGCGTCTGCGCGCTGATCGTGCCCTGGAACTACCCCCAGATCCTGCTCTCGCACAAGCTCGGGCCCGCCCTCGTCGCGGGATGCACCGTGGTCGTCAAGCCGGCGCCGGAGACCCCGCTCGACGCCTACGTGCTCGCGGAGGCGATCGAGGAGGCGGGCATCCCGCCGGGCGTCGTGAACATCGTCACCGGCGGCCCCGAGACCGGGCGGCACCTCGTGCGCCACCACGGCATCGACAAGGTGGCCTTCACCGGCTCGACGGCGGTCGGCCGCGAGATCGCCGAGCTCTGCGGCCGGGAGCTGCGTCCCCTCACCCTCGAGCTGGGCGGCAAGTCGGCGGCGATCGTGCTCGAGGATGCCGACCTGGCGGGCTTCACCGGCGTGGCCGTCGAGACCTGCGCCCCGAACACCGGCCAGACCTGCTTCGCGAGCACCCGAGTGCTCGCGCCGCGGCTCGCGCTACGACGAGGTCGTCGACGCGCTGGTCGACGCCTTCTCCTCCGCCAAGACCGGGAACCCCTTCGAGCAGGACACCGTGTTCGGCCCGCTCGTCTCGGCGAAACAGCGGGCTCGCGTCGAGGGCTACCTGCGCATTGGCGAGGAGGAGGGGGCGAAGGTCGCCGTCGGCGGCAGGCCGGCCGACCTGCCGGTCGGCTACTACGTCTCGCCCACCGTCTTCCGCGACGTCGACAACCGCATGCGGATCGCCCGCGAGGAGATCTTCGGGCCGGTCGTCGTCGTGATCGCCTACGACGGCGAGGAGGACGCGGTGGCCATCGCCAACGACTCCGAGTACGGCCTCGGCGGCTCCGTCTTCTCCGCCGACGCCGACCACGCCACCGACGTGGCGCGGCGGGTCGAGACCGGGACGATCGGGGTGAACTCCTACCGGCCCGGGATCGCCGCGCCGTTCGGCGGCCGCAAGTCGAGCGGGATCGGCCGCGAGCTCGGGCCCGAAGGGCTGGCGCCGTACGTGGTGCACAAGTCGATCTACCGCCCCGGTCCGGCCTAGGCGCCACGCCTGGGCCCGCGGCGCGCCGCGGGCCCCGCTAATCCCGCCCGTCGGCCCCTCAGCGGATCGACTGGTCGTCCATCGCCTGCAGCGCCGCCACCACGCTGACGAGATGGGCGCGGCATGGCGCGCTCGGCGCCGTCCGGATCGCGCGCCACCAGCGCGGCGACGATCGCCTGGTGCTCGCCGAGGGACACCGCGGTCCGCCCGGGCGCCGAGCGCGAGCCGGAACTGGAGGCGCACGCTCTGGTTGCGCAGGCGCTCGACGATCCGCGATGCCGTGGGATGGCGGCTGATCTCGCGGATGCGGTGGTGCAGGCGCTGGTTGAGCTCCGAGTAGAGCATCAGGTCGCCGCCCGCCTGGGCCGCCTCCATCTCGCGAAGGACCGCCACCAGCTCGTCGGCCTCGGCATCGGTGATGCGCTCGGCGGCCTTGGCGGCGCACAGGCCTTCCATGGCCGTGCGCACCTCGGAGATCTCGATCGCCTCCTCACGCGTGAGCGCCGCGGACGTGCGCGCGCCGCGGTCGACCTCGCGCTCGACGAGGCCCTCGCCCGCCAGCTCCATCAGCGCCGCGCGGACAGCCCCACGGCTCACCTCGAAGTGCTGGGCGAGGTCGCCCTCGACGAGCCGCTCGTTCGGCGAGTAGTCGCCGCGGACGATCGTGTCCCGGATCAGCCCGAGGAGATCGACCGGAGCGCCGGCGCCCGTCGCGACATGCGCGCCCGTCCCCGAGGCACGCGCCCGGGCGGCCATGCCCGTCATCGCCCGCGCCCGCGTCGGCCTCCATCCCCAACCTGGCCTGCATGCGTCCCCTCCCCGCCCGAGCGCCGATCGCCCGCTACCCCCCGGCAGACCCGTCACGGGGCGCGCCAGCCCCGTCACGGCCACGATTGTCGACGGCGGCGACGGCCGAGACAAGGATCTCCGCCAGCTCGTCCGGCGCCGTGGCGAACGCCTCGTGATCACGTTCCAGCTCGAGCACCGGCCAGCCGAGCGCGCGGGCCTTGGCCGCCTGCGGCCGGAACACCGCCGCCCAGCCGGTGCAGAGCACGAACGCGGCGGGCATCGCCGCCAGGTCGCCGGTGAGGTGCACCGGCTCCTCGTACGAGCGGAACGGGTGCGGCACGAGCCGCCGCTTCAGCCACTGCTCCGCCTCCTCGTCGACCACGCCGAGCGCCTTCAGCGAGCGCGGAGGGATCTTCCATCCGTCACCGTCCTCCGCGGCGAGCCTGCGCATCGCGTCGGCGATCTCGGGTGGCAACAGCTTGAGCGCGTAGTCGCCCTCGTCTGGAAGGAAGGCGTCGAGGTAGACGAGCTGGCGCAGCCGGTCGCGCACCAGCCCCGCCGCGCCGCTGATGACGAGGCCGGCGTAGCTGTGGCCGACGAGGACGACGTCGCGGCACGTCCTCGAACTCGAGCGTCGCGACGAGGTCGTCGACGTGGGAGTGGAGCCCGATCTCAGGGGTGAGCAGGTGCGAGCGATCGCCGAGCCCGGTGAGCGTCGGCGTCAGCACCTCGTGGCCCGCGGCGCGTAGCCGGGAGGTGACGCGCTGCCAGCACCATCCACCGTGCCAGGCGCCGTGGACGAGGACGTAGGTCGCCACGCTCAGCGTCCGACGGCCCGCGAAGCGTCGCTTGCGGGACGTGCTGTCGCCCGCCGGCCTCGGCGGCCCGTGCTCACCGGCCGCTCCGAGCCCGCTCGACGGCGACGTTGCCCGGGACGAGCTCCTGCCAGCGGGTCTGCGCCGGGACGATCACCGCGGCGGCCTCGATCTTGGTGGTGTCCACCGGCCGGTCGAGCCCGATCGGATCGCCGCCTTCGCCGACGCGGCGCGCCGAGTCCATGAGGAGGCGGCGCATCCGCAAGATGGCGAGGTCCGCGGGGACGACGTGCTCGCGTGAACGGTCGAAGATCGGTCCCATCGACCGCTGCACCGCGCTGTCCTGCACGATCAGGCCGACGAAGCCGGTGCTGCTCGTGCCGGCCGCCATCGCCTCCCGGTCCTGCTCGGGCAGGTGGAGCCGGAAGTCCTCGCCCCACACGCCCGGCAGGTCGAGGCCCTGGAGGGCGATGAAGGTCTCCCGGTCGGGCGGGACCTCCGGATCCCAGGCGATGACGTAGAACGCCGTCTCGACGTCGTTCATCGGCACGAACAGCGACACGGGGCTGCCCGGCGGGACCCAGGTGAGGAACGGCATCACGAACGGCGTTACCCGCACGTAGCGCAGGTTCGGGTCGCCGCCGGAGCTGCGCCGGATGGCCGCGTAGTGGAAGCCGAAGTCGGTGTTCTCCACCTCGATCTTCGGCGTGTCGTCCTCGGTCGGGAAACGGTCGCGACCCTGCGCCGTCGCCTCGAAGGCGCCCTCCCGGGCGGCGTCCATCTCGTCGTGGTGGAGGATCCCGACGTGCGAGGAGTCGATGACGCCCTCGATCTGCTGGACGAAGTTGCAGTCAAGGACGATCTTGATCGGGACGCGGTGGTCGTCGGCGACGGCCATCCAGTTGTACTCCGGGAACGGCGGCTGCATTTCGGGTGGCCCGAGGTAGACCCAGACCAGGCCACCGGCCTCGCGGACCGGGTAGGCGGGCGCCTTCACACGCTCCTTGAACTTCGAGTCGGGGAGGTTCGGCGTCTCCTGGATCGTGCCGTCCACGGCGAACTTCCACCCGTGGTAGAGGCAGCGGATCCCGCAGTCCTCGACCCGGCCGAGGGCGAGGGACGCGCCGCGGTGCGTGCAGCGCTCCTCGAGCACGCCCACCGCGCCGGACGAGTCGCGGAAGGCCACGAGCCGCTCGCCGAAGAGCTCGAGCGCGACCGGGGCGCAGTCCGGGGCCGGAAGCTCCTCGGACAGGCAGGCCGGCGCCCAGTAGCGCCGCAGCATCGCGCCCATCGGCGTTCCGGGGCCCACGCGGCAGAGGTACTCGTTCTCCTCACGGGTGAGCATCGTGGACCTGCCTCCAGTCGGTCATCGGACGCGCGGGACGCCGAGACGTGACGACGAGGCGTGCTCGCGTGCGCGGACGGGCCATTTCCCCGGCGCACGCTGCGCCGACATCACCGTGCACCCCGTCCGCCCCCCTCCGACGCAATCGAGTGTAGGAAATTGCAAACAGGACTGTCAACATTCTACGCTCGACCACGAGGCCCGCCGGGACGACGCATCCCGGAGCGCGCCGCTCCGGGGGTGCGGCGCCCGCCATACTGACGCGCGGGGCGGGCCGGCGGCGAGGGGAGGGGCGTGCAGGCGAGCGGGCTCGACGACACGGGGGCGCCCGGCGTCGCGCACGCCGACGCGCTGACCGGTGCCCAGAGCTTCGCCACCTTGTGGGAGGTCATCGCGGACGCCGTGGGCGACGGTGTCGTGCTCGTGCAGGGGGATCGCAGGCGCACCTGGGCCGAGTTCGAGCGGCGGGGCGCCGAGCTCGCGGCCGTGCTCGCAGCCCGTGGCGTCGGGCCCGGCACACGGGTGGCGATCGACCTCTACAACTCGATCGAGTTCCTCGAGGTGTTCTTTGCGGCGACGAAGCTGCGGGCGGTCCCCGTCAACGTCAACTACCGCTACAAGGAGGCCGAGCTCCGCCACCTCCTCGACGACTCCGGCGCTCGCGGCGCTCGTCTTCCACGCCTCGCTCGCCGGGGTCGTCGCCGGCGCGGTGGCCGGCGCGGAGGCCGAGACGCTCCTGTGCGTCGCTGACGGCTCGGGCGGCTCGTGCCCCGGGGCGCTCGACTACGAGGCGGTCGTTGCCGAGTGCCCGCCCGCGCCACGCATCGAGCGGTCCGGCGACGACGAGCTGATCTCCTACACGGGCGGGACGACCGGTCGCCCGAAGGGCGTGGTCTGGCGCCACGCCAGCCTGTTCGGCAACCTGAGTGAGCACTACGTCACCGCGGGTGTGCCGATCCCCCGCACCCTCGGCGAGCTCGCCCGCGTCGTCCGGCAGCTTCGGGCGGCGGACCCGCCGCCGACGGCGCTCGCCACCCCGCCGCTGATGCACACCACGGCGCTGCTGAAGGCGATGGGCACGCTCCTGCTCGGCGGGAAGGTGGTGCTCACGTCGTCCCGCTCGCTCGACGCCGGAGAGGTGTGGCGGCTCGTGGAGCGCGAGCGGGTGGGCGACCTGTCGATCGTCGGCGACGTGTTCGCTCGGCCGCTCCTCGCCGAGCTCGAGCGGACGGAGGCCGAGGGCCGGCCCTATCGGATCGACTCCCTGCGGCGGATCTCGAGCGCCGGGGTGACCTGGAGCGCCGAGGTGAAGCGGGCGCTGTTGCGGCGTGGCTCGTTCACCCTCGTCGACGCGCTGGCCTCGACCGAGGGCGGCCCGTACGCGGTGTCCCAGGTCGGGCCGGACGACGATCCCGAGACGGCGCGCTTCACCCTCGCCGCCAGGGCGCGGGTGATCGACGAGCACGGGCGCGACGTCGCTCCTGGCTCCGGCGAGACCGGGTTCCTCGCTGCCTCCGGCAACCTTCCCGTCGGCTACCTCGGCGACGCCGAGCGCAGCGCGCGCACGTGGCGGGAGATCGACGGCGTGCGCTACGCGGTCCCCGGCGACCTGGCCACGGTCGAGCTCGACGGCTCCATCCGCCTGCTCGGCAGGGGAAGCGAGGTGGTCAACACCGGCGGCGAGAAGGTCTTCGTCGAGGAGGTCGAGCAGGCGGTCGCGACCCTCCCGGCGGTGAGCGATGTCCTGGTCGTCGGCGTGCCCGACGAGCGCTTCGGGGAGCGTGTCTGCGCGGTCGTCGCGCTCGCCCCCGGCGCCGAGCTCACCGAGGACGAGCTCGCCGCGCACGTCGGACTGACGCTCGCCGGCTACAAGCGGCCGAGGCAGGTCGCCTTCGTCGCCGAGATCGCCCGCACCGCGACGGGCAAGGCCGACCGTGCCTGGGCGCGCGCCGTCCTCGCCGGCCCGACACCGGGCGAGGTGGCCGGGTGACATCGCCACGGGTAGCGTGACGCCGATGGCGGACCGGACTGGGCTGCTCGAGGAAAAGGTCACGGTGATCACCGGTGCGAGCAGCGGCATCGGTGCCGCGGCGGCGCGGCTGTTCGCCCGCGAGGGTGCCCGCGTCGTGCTCGCCGCGCGACGGGAGGACCGCCTGGAGGCGCTCGCGTCCGAGCTGGCGGCCGAGGGCTACGACACCGAGACCGTCGTCGCCGACGTGTCCTCTCTCGCCGACGTCCGGGCCATCGTCGAGCGCGCCCTCTCGGTGCACGGTCGGCTCGACTGCGCCTTCAACAACGCCGGCGTCACCTATCTCGGGGGCTGCGCGATCGGCGACTCGGACGAGGCGGACGTGATCCGCCTCCTCGACATCAACCTCGTCGGCGTCTGGCGCTGCATCGCCACCGAGGTGCACGCGATGCGGCGCAGCGGCGGCGGGTCGATCGTCAACACCAGCAGCATCGGAGGGTTCAAGGCCGGCCCGCGGCTCGGGCCGTACCCGGCGAGCAAGCACGGGGTCATCGGCCTGACGCTCCAGGCGGCCGTCGACCACGGTCCAGAGGGCATCCGGGTCAACTGCGTCGCGCCGGGCGGCACGATGACCGAGATGATCGACCAGTGGTCGACGGCGCTGCCGGGCGTGCACGACATGCTCGGGAACAACCCGCTCGCCCGGGCCGGAGAGCCGGAGGAGATCGCCGAGGCCGCCTGCTGGCTGCTCAGCGACCGGGCGTCGTACGTCACCGGGACCGTGCTCACCGCCGACGGGGGGCCCTCGCCTGAGCGCGCGGGTCGCCGCGGCGAACGGGTGAGGCGGTCACGATGGGGCTGCGGATGAGCAGGACGGTCGCGGCGCTGCTCGCGGTGGCGGTCGGTGCGGGTGCGGCGGCCGTCGGCGCCGGGGCGCTCCCGGCGGGGGCGGCACCGTCTCGAGCCGCCGCGACGCGATCCGCGCCGGCGCTCTCCTGGCACGCCTGCGACAAGCGCTTCCGCTGCGCCGAGCTCGCCGTCCCGATCTCCTACCAGCAGCCGGGCCGCGGCACCCTCAACCTCTCGGTCGTGATGCTCCCGGCGACCGGGAAGCACCCGATCGGCGACCTCGTGACGAACCCGGGGGGACCGGGCGGCTCGGGCGTCGACTTCTTGGAGCAGGCGTGGAGCTCGTTCCCGGCGTCGCTTCGCGCGTCGTTCAGCCTCGTGAGCTTCGACCCGCGTGGCGTCGACCGCAGCGACCCCGTCGTATGCGCCTCAGCCGCGGAGACCCGGCGACTGCTGGCGCTCGACCCCGCGCCGGCCACGCCGGCCCAGATCACCACGGTCGTCGCCGCGACCAAGGCGTACGTCGCCGACTGCAAGGCGCATACCTCGCGCCTGCTCCTCGAGAACGTCGGCACGCGCACGACCGTGCTCGACATGGACCGGCTGCGGGCCGCCCTCGGCCAGCCGAAGCTCGACTACCTGGGCCTGTCGTACGGGACGTACATCGGCGAGCTCTACGCCGAGCGCTTCCCCTCCAAGATCCGGGCGATGATCCTCGACGGCGCGGTCGACCCCGCCCTCAGCACCCAGGCGAGCGACCTCCAGCAGGCGCTCGGCTTCGAGACCGACCTCAACGACTTCCTCGCCTGGTGCGACAAGAACGCCACCTGCCACGCCGAGCTCCCCGGCGGGGCGCGCAACGACTACAACCGCCTTTTCGACAGCTTCAGCGCAGGTCACAGCATCGTGGCGAACTTCCAGCCGATCTACGGCGGCCGCCTCGCGGTCGACCTCGGCGTGGCCGAGCTCGGGGTCGTCTCCGCGCTCTACTCCGAGCAGGACTGGCCGACCCTCGGCCAGGCGCTGTCGACCGGCCTGAAGGGCAACGGCGACCTGCTCGCCGAGCTCGCCTACAGCTACGCCGGCCTGCAGACCAACGGGACCTTCTCGAACATCGACGACGCCAACACGGCGATCAACTGCGTCGACCGCCCCTCCCCGACCACGCTCGCCGACTACGAGGCGCTCGCCAAGCAGCTCGGGGCGAAGGCGCCCGACTTCGGGGCGGCGGAGGCCTGGGGCACGCTCGCCTGCGCCTACTGGCCGGTCCCACCCGCCGGGCCGACCGCGGCCATCCACGCCCCGGGGACGCCGCCGATCCTGGTGGTCGGCTCGACCGGCGACCCTGCCACCCCCTACGTCTGGGCCCAAGCCGTGGCCTCCCAGCTCGACCACGCCGTCCTGCTCACCCGCTCCGGCACCGGCCACACCGGCTACTTCTCGAGCGTGTGCGTGCGGAGCTGGGCCGACGCCTACCTCACCTCGCTGGCGCTCCCGCCGAAGGGGACCGTCTGCCCGAGCAACTGAGCAGGTCAGCGACCCACCCGTCCCGCGCGCCCGCGTGGCCCGCTTGCCGGGTGCTCCCGGGGACTACTCGGGGCGCAGCGCCGCGGCGTCCAGCTCGCCGTCGATCACGTAGCGGGCCACGTCGTGGATCCTCCGGTTGCGGTGGCGGGAGTAGCGCCTGAGCAGCTCGAAGGACTCGTCGGTGCTGATCCCGAGCGACGCGGCGATCACCCCTTTGGCCTGCTCGATCAGGATCCGGGTCGTTAGCGCGCCCTGGAGCTGCTGGGCGAGCTCGTGGGTGACGTCGTACTGGCGCTGGTGGAGGATGCCGATCGTGGCGCTCTCGGCCAGCGTGCGGAGCATCTCGACCTGCAGCGGCGACGGCCGGTGCCCGTAGGGGTCGGCGAGGCTCAGCACGCCGATCGTCTCGTCGCGCAGGCGGAGCGGCACCGTGTGCACCGAGGCGTACCCGGCGGCCCGTGAGAGGGGCGCGAACTTCGGCCAGCGGGTCTCGGCCGCATCGAGGGCTTCCCCGATCGCGGCGCGCCCGGTCCGGAAGGCGTCGACGCAGGGACCTTCGGACTGCTCGACCTGGTACTGGTCGAGCACGCGTTTCGGCTCGCTTGTGGCCACGGCGACGCGCAGCTCGTTCTGCTCGTCGGCGAGCAGGATGCTCGTGTCAGCGCCGGGCACCAGCCGTGAGCAGACCGCGGCGAGCAGGGCCAGCGAGCGATCGAGGTCGAAGTCCTCGGCGAGCGTGTCGGCCAGGCGCACGACCGTCCGGGCCAGGATGACCTGGTCCTCCTGGGTCTCTCCGGCGCGCCGGCCGCGGCTCTTGCGCCGCTCGGGCCGCACCGTCGGGGTCTGCTCTCCGTCCGCCGCGCGCGCCGCGTCGGACGAGGCCGGGCCGCCGGCGCCGTGTGCTTGCTCGGGAGTGTCGGGAGTTCCCATCGCGGAGGTTCGATCCCTCTCGGCTCGAGACACCTGTCCTCGCAGGTCGGGGCTGTGCAGCCGGCGCGCCCCACGGCCTACGCCTCCTGCCCGGCGGCCGGCGGCACGCGAGCAGGCACTGCAGCTGCGTCTCCGGCAGGATAGACGCGGCCGCGGCCGGCGACGCGCCCCGACCACACGCCGTGGTCAAGCGCCGTGGTCAGGCGTGGTGCTCGACGACGTGCACCGCGTCGCCGATCGCCGCCGAGACCGCGGCGTGCTCCTCGCTGTCGGCGACGAGCGCAAGGACCAGACTGGCCAGGAAGAGCTCCACCGACTCGGGGGGCACGCGGGCGAGCGCCCGGCACAGCTCGACGTATGCGTCGTCCAGCTCGTCGGCTCTCATGCGACCGGTCGGGCGCTCGTCGTCTCGACCATCGAAAGCTGGCGTGCCGCGGCGAGCACCGCCGCGGCACCCCCGCCGGCGATGCGGCCCATCACGTAGCGGTCGGGTCGGATGAGGTAGGCGCCGGTCTCGTAGGGGGGTTCGCCGCCCTCCGGGTCGTGCGGCGTCGGTTCGATCGAGATGACCGTCACCGGCAGGCCCATCAGGGTCCCGCCCGCCGGCGTGGCGCCGTCGCCAGCCGCCGGGACCGAGCCCACCTCGAGCACGGTGAAGCCCGTGCCGAACAGGTCGCTCAGGTAGGAGCGGGAGCCGCCACGGACGCCCGCGAGCATGTCGAGCGCAGCGTCACCGGGGGCGCAGCCCCGCTCCGGTCCGGCTCCCCACTGCTCGAAGTGCAGTGGCGAGTCCGGATAGGTGTTCGCGTCCGAGGTCCGGTGGTCGAGCAAGGACGTGAGGGCGGGGCGGCGCTCCAGCATGAGGCAGAGCGCGGCGCGGCGCAGCAGCAGCGACGTCGGTGAGCGCGCCGCGATGACCTCCGCGCCGATCTCCGCCTTGGCGGAGTTCTGGCGGGCTCCCTCGGCACGCTCGGCCGAGTACGTGTCGAGCAGCTGGTCGCCGACCTCGCCGGAGGCGACGGCCGCGAGCTTCCATCCGAGGTTGAACCCGTCCTCGACGGCCGAGTTGAGGCCCCGTCCGCCGAAGATCGGGATGAGGTGGGCGGCATCGCCGGCAAAGAACACGCGCCCGTGGCGGAAGCTCGGCAAGCTGACGCTGCTCGCCGTGTAGTCGCTCTCCCAGAGGACCTCCCAGTCGCCCTGCGCCCCGAGCAGTTCGAGGTGCGCCTCGACCTTGGCGTGCACCGACGCGGGCGAGAAGGCCGCCTCCGTGGTCTCGTGCAGGGGAAGGCCGAAGTCGATGCGCCAGACGTCGCCGGGCGGCTGCTGGTGCATGATGATCGTCCCGCCCGGGTTCGACGGCGGGTCGAACCAGATCCTCCGCACGCCCTCGGGGAGGTCCAGCCGCGCGTGGACGTCGGTGACGATGAAGCGGGTGTCGAACGCGACCCCCTGGAGCCTGAGGCCGAGCGAGCGGCGGATGCCACTGCGTGCACCGTCACAGACGACCAGCCACTCCGCCTCCACCTCGAAGCTCTCGCCGTCGCGTCGGACCCCGAGCGACACCCCGGCGTCACCCGGGCGCACGCTCTCGACGCGGTGACCCCAGCGCAGGTCGATCAGCGGGCGCGCCGCCACCTCGGCGAGAAGGATCTCCTCGAAGCTGTCCCTGGGGGATGTTGACGATCCTCGGGTACTTCCCGGGCTCGGGCTGGGTCCACTCGGTGAACAGCTCGCTCGTGCCGAAGAAGGCCTGGTTGCCCCGCTGGGTGATGGAGACCTCGACGACGCGCTCGGCGAGGCCGACGTTGCCCAGCAGCTGGAGGGTCCGGCGCGACACCCCGGTCGCCCGGCTGCCCGGCACTGGGGCCTCGCCGGCCTCGAACAGGGTGCACGGCACCCCCTGGCAGGCGAGCTCGAGCGCGCAGGCCAGTCCGGCGGGCCCCGCGCCGACGATCACGATCGGGTGCGTCACCTCCAGATCCGGTCCGCCACTCGAGCGACGAGGTCGACCTTGCGCCACTGGTCGTCCTCGCTCAGCAAGTTGCCCTGAGCGTCGGACGCGAAGCCGCACTGGGTGCTGATCGCCAGACGGTCGAGGTCGACGAAGCGGCTCGCCGCCTCCAGCGCGCGCACGACGTCGTCCTCCGACTCGACCTCGGGCACCTTGCTCGAGACGGCCCCGAGCACGACGATCGGTCCCTCGGGCACGTGGCGCAAGGGGGCGTAGTCGCCCTCGCGCGAGACGTCTTCCCACTCCACCAGGAACACGTCGTAGGGCAGCTCGTTGAAGAGGCGCTCGGCCACCGGCTCGAGCGAGCCCTCGTGCAGCCAGGCCGAGCGGAAGTTGCCGCGGCAGATGTGCAGTCCGAAGGTGACGTCCCCGGGAAAGCCCTCGATGACCCGGCGGTCGGCGTCGAGGGCGCGCTCGAAGAAGTCGTCGGGGTCGGCCCCCGCGGCTCGGATCGCCGCGCGCGAGTCCTCGTTCAGGAGGTGCACGTAACGGGGGAAATCGAGCTGCACGTAGCGGGCGCCCGCGGCGATCGCGTCGGCGATCAGCTCGCGCTGGATGGCGAGCATGTCCTCGAACAGCTCCTCCGCCGACGCGTAGAAGCGGTCGGTCACGCCGGGGACGAAGTTCTCCGGCAGGAGGAACCACGAGCCGGCCGGGAGCGAGACCTTGAAAGGGTGGTCCGTGATCGCCGCGAGGAACGCTGCCTCGCGCGCCGCCGGGCTGACCGCCTTGCGCAGACGGGCGCTGACGACCGGGATCGGCGGCGTCTCGAACTCCTGGCCACCCGGAGTGCGGAATATCCGGCCCTTGCTGCCGGGCTCGAGGCCGTCGACGGCGTCCTGGAGCGAGTTCGTGAAGAGCAGCCGCCGGAACTCGCCGTCGGTGACGACGTCGAGCCCGATATCGACCTGACGGCCGACCACGCGCCGGATCTCCTCGTCGGCCACGGCGTCGAGCTCGGAGCGGTCCCTCGCCCGGTCCTCAGCGAAGGCCATCATGTGGTCCGGTGGGTAGACGGCGGCGAGCGCGTCCAGCAGGCGCCTCGGTCGGAGCAGGCTGCCGATGACCTCGGCCCGGGCCGGTGCTCGGGCCTCCCGGACGGCGGCGGCGCTCGTCGCGTGGGCGGGGCGCGGCTCACCGACCGGTCGTTGGGACGACACGGATTCGGAATGCACTCATTGAGTATACCATTGGTCTGCTAATCGCGAAGAGGCCGCCCGTGCAGCGCGCGTGACGGCCTTGAGCGGGCCGGTGAGCAGCCATTATGATACGAATCCGTTCCGTTTAGGAACCCTCTCGACCACAAGGGAGCAGCCGTGGCGGACGTCACACTGGAGGCGCGCTCAGCGCCCGAGCCGGACCTCTCGGCGACCCCGGAGGAGCTCGTGCGCCGGGCCGCGGGCCTGCGCGAGCTCATCCGCGGCCAGCAGGAGGAGGCCGAGCGCATCGGCCACTACACCGACGAGGTGCACCGGGCGCTGGTCGGGGCGGGGCTGTACCACGTGCTCACCCCGAAGCGCTATGGCGGCTACGAGTACGACGTCCCCACCTTCCTCAAGTGCGTGATCGAGATCTCCCAGGGCGACCCGGCCTCGGGCTGGTGCTACTGCCTCGGCCACGGCCACAACCTGACGACCGCCGGGTACTGGCCCGAGGAGGCCCAGGACGACGTGTTCCGCAACAGGAGCGGCTACTTCCGCGCCTCGCACAGCGCGGTGCCGTCCGGCACGGCCACGCCGGTCGAGGGCGGCTACGTCATCAACGCGACCTCGCCCTACCAGTCCGGCGTGCCGTACGCGACCCATGCGACGCTGAACGTCGCGCTCCAGCCCGAGGGCGGCGCCGCTCCGGAGGGGCCGCCGGCGATCGTGTGCGCCCTCGTCCCGACCGACGAGTGCACGGTGCTCGACGACTGGGGCGGCGACGCCACGCTCGGCGAGCGCGCCAGCGGCTCGAACACCGTCGTCGCCGAGGACCTGCTGATCCCCGCCTCCCACGTCGTCGCCTTCGACTGGATCGGCCGGAACTTCTCGAAGGGCAGCGAGGGCACGCGCCTGCACGGCAACCCGATGTACCTCTGCCCGGTGGCCGGCTACTTCCACGCCGAGCTCGTCGCCACCGTCGTCGGCGCCGCCAAGGCGGCGCTCGAGGAGTTCGAACACATCATCACGACGAGAA
The DNA here is from genome assembly GCA_963765505.1 of uncultured Actinomycetota bacterium. GTDB lineage: Bacteria > Actinomycetota > Acidimicrobiia > Acidimicrobiales > Bog-793 > DATKQY01. Next base: position 473,189 of record CAVXWO010000001.1, on the reverse strand, counting down.
AGACGATGTTCCCGCCGATCGTGCTGCGCTACGAGGACGTCGACTTCCAGCGGGAGTTCGGGCTGGCGATGACGATGGTCGATGCCTCGGAGGCGATCCTGCTGCACGCGGCCGACCTGTACATGCAGTACTGCCGGGACTGGGCGGAGCACGGCACGCCCTTCACGACCGAGATGGACATGCGCCTGTTCGGGATGATCCAGCGCTCGGGCGAGATGGCGAGCGACGCCGTCAGGCTCATGTTCAACGCCGGCGGCTCGGCCGCCGCGAAGCGCGGCCAACCGCTCCAGCGCTACTACCGGGACGTCGCGATGTACCGGGGGCACAACTCGGCGCAGTACGGGAAGTTCGCCCAGATCTTCGCGAAGGTGCACTTCGGCATGCCGGCCGGCTTCTGACGCCGGCCGTGCCGCCACCCGACCAGTCGCTCGACGCGCCGCGGCGGGGTGCGCCGGGCGGGCGGGCGGGGCAGGACGGAGAGCGCGCCGACCGGCGAGCCGGCGACGCGCGCGCGTGCCGCCGGCCGCCCGCTCGACGCGTCTCGGTGACGCGGCCATCCTCCGAGCCACCCAGGAGATCCTCGCCGAGTCCGGCTACGACCTGCTCACGATCGAGGCGGTCGCGCTGCGCGCCCGAGCCGGCAAGGCCACCGTCTACCGGAGGTGGCCCTCGAAGGCCGAGCTCGTCGTCGACGCGGTCTACGCCCTCCGTCCGGCCACGCCGGTGCCCGACACCGGCTCGTTGCGCGGGGACCTGCGCGCCGCGTACGAGCGCATCGGCTCCATCGACGAGCTCGGCAACCAGGTCATGGCCGGGCTCATGACGGCGCGCCGGCGTGACCCGGATCTCGACCGGCTCTTCCGTGAGTACCTCTGGCCGAAGGACCGCTCCGAGATCGCCTCGATGTTCGAACGGGCGATCGAACGCGGCGAGATCGCGCCCGACCTGAATCTCGATGCGCTGACGGTCGTCGTGGCCGCCCTGACGGGGCACCGGCTCCTGTTCGCCATGGAGCCGATGGACGAGCGCTACATCGACATGGTCGTCGACGAGGTCATCCTCCCCCTCACTGCGGCGAACGCTGGGCGGGCATCTCCGCCGAGCTGACGGGGCGCCGTCCGGGCCGGCCGTCGCTCCCCCGGCCGCCGGGTCCGACCGGTGATGCCGAGGACGGCGCGGACCCGCTCAGGGGGCCAGCACGATCTTGCCGCGCAGCCCGCCGGCCTCGACGCGCTCATGGGCGAGCGCCGCCTGCGCCAGGGGGAGGACATCGGCGATACGCGTCCTCAGCAGGCCGGCGGCGAGCTCGGCAGCGAAGGTGGCGAGCACGTCGGCGTCGGAGCGGACGAGGACGACCTTCATCTGCACGCCGCGTCCGGGATCGGCCTCGCCCGGCGGTCGGGTGAAGACGGCGATGCCGCCGTCCCTCACGGCCGCGACGACGCTCGCGCCGACGGGCACGGCGTCGAACACCGCGTCGACCGGGGCGATCGAGGCGTAGTCGACATCACGCGGGAGCACCTCGGCGGGGCCGAGGCTGGCGACCCACGCCTCGTCGTTGTCGTTCGCGACCGCCAGCACCCGCACCCCGGCGCGCGCTGCGAGCTGCACCGCGTACGCGCCGACCGCGCCGCTCGCCCCGGTGACGAGCAGGGACGAGCCGGGGGCCGGGTCGAGCATGCCGAGCGCCTGGTGCGCGGTGAGCACGTTCAGCGGAAGGGTCGCTGCTACAGCGGCCTCCACCCCGTCGGGCAGGGGGGCGATCCAGGAGGTCTCGACGGCGGCCAGCTCGGCATAGGCGCCGACGCGGCCGCCGATACGGCCCCAGGGGATCATCCCGACCACCCGCTGGCCCACCTGGTAGCCGTCGACACCCTCACCGACCGCGCTCACCACGCCGGCGAGGTCCCAGCCGAGGACGAAGGGGGGTCGCAAGTCGGGCATCCGGCCACGCACGGCACCCGAGCGAGCCCCGAGGTCGGTCGGGTTCACGTTCGCCGCCTCGATCCGCACGACGACCTCGCCCGCCCCGGGTGTCGGCTCCGGACGCTCAGCCGGCCGCAGCACCTCGGGGCCGCCGAACGCCACCACCTCTACGACAAGCATCGCGCCATCGAGCCTCTCTCTCCGCCCGGTGCCTCCGGGCACGCCCGTCACGGCCGCGCCCGCACCCGGTCGCGGGCCGCGGGTACAGGACGCCCCGGGCCTCCCGCCTCAGTTGCGGTACGACGTGTCGCGCGAGTCGAGCTGGCGCCAGAGCGCGTCGAAGACGTCGGAGCCGGCGTCGGCCGGCGCCATGATGCGATCCATGCACTGGCTCGACCGCTGGCGGGCCCCGTCCGAGATCTGACGGACCGGCCCGGCGCTGGCCGTGGCGATCTGGATCTGGCACGCCCGGTCGAGGGTCCACAGCCACGTGAACGCCTCTGGGATCGACCGGCCGCACGACAGCAGCCCGTGGTTGCGCAGGATCAGCAGGGGCTGGTGGCCGAGGCTGGCGACGAGCCGCTCCTGCTCGCCGATCTCCAAGGTGATCCCTTCGAACTCGTGGTAGGCGACCTTGCCGTCGACCTGCGCGGCGTAGAAGTTGTTCCGGTCGAGCCCGCCGTCGAGGCACGCCACCGCCGAGCCCGCGGTGGTGTGCGTGTGCATCACCGCGCTGACGTCGGGCCGGTTGCGGTGGATCGCAGTGTGGATGATGATGCCCGCCCGGTTCACGGGCCAGTCGCTGTGCCCGATGATGTTGCCCTCGAGGTCGATCTTCACGAGGTTGGAGGCCGTCACCTCCCGGTACATGAGCCCGAACGGGTTGATGAGCAGGTGCTCCTCTGGCCCGGGCACCCGCACGGAGATGTGGTTGAAGATGAGCTCGGTCCACCCGAGCATGTCGAAGATCCGGTAGCAGGCGGCCAGATGCACGCGCAGCTCCCGCTCCTCCGGGCTCATCGCCGCCAGGCGCCCCTTACCCGTCTCTGTCGGCTGCGTCCCAACGCTCATCGCGATCTCCCCCTCTAGCCCGGCCGAGGTCCGAGCTCAGCGTAGCGAATTAGCCCTGCGCGCCAGTAGGCCGCGGTGGCCCGGCTCAGCCCCGTGGCGAGCCCTTCCCGATCGCCGCGCCCTCGGCGACTCGCGGCACGGCCTCAGCCTCCCAACCCGGGGCCATCACGTGCACGCCGGCGACGCCGGGCACCTCCCGGAGCCGCCGCACCACGTCGATGGCGATCCCCACGCCGGCCGCCTTCGCCTCGTCGCCCTGCAGCCCCTCCATGCGGGCGAACGTGGCCCCGTCGACCTCGATGCCGGGGATGTTGTTGTGCATGTGCTCGAGCATCCGCGTGCTGCGGGGCGGGGTCACGCCGACGAGCACCGGGGCGCGCTCCGGAACGCCGGCTGCGACCACGGGCGCGAACCACTCGGCGAAGCGGTCGACGTCGTAGACGATGTTGGTCTGGAAGAAGTGCACGCCGGCGGCGAGCTTCTGCTCGATCTTCTCGAGCGTGTCGACCAAGGGGTTCGCCGCGCTACCGATGAAGAACCCCGTCGGGATCTCCAGCTTCTCGCCGGCGGCGAGGTGGCCGTCGTTCATCCCGCTTACGAGCCGGACGAGTCCGAGCGAGTCGAAGTCCGCCACGGGCTTGGTGATCTTCGCGTACGGTCCGACCTTCAACGGATCCCCCGACAGCGCGAGAAGCGACCGGACCCCGAGGGCCCAGGCCCCGAGCAGGTCGGCCTGGATCGCCATGACGTTGCGATCCCTCGTCGTCACCTGCATGATCGGAGGGAGCCCCTCCTCCAGCATCCACACGGAGCTGGCGAGCGCCGAGATCTTCACGGTCGCCGCCTGGTTGTCCGTGACGTTGGCGGAATGCACGACCGGCCCGAACGCCCGGGCGGTGCGCCGCACCGGCCCGGGATCGGGGTTGAGCGGCGGGCCGAGCTCGGCGGTGACCACGAACTCGCCGGAGGCGAGCGCATCGGCGAGGGTCACGGGGACGGCCTCTTCCAGGCGGTGGTATCGATCATGCCCGTACACTATCCACCCGGCGACGAGAGCCACCGGGTGCTGTGCGGTCGTGCGGCGCTAGCGGCGGCCGGCCCCCAGCCGAGGCAGGCGTCGACACGCTGGCAGCCCCGAGGTCAACCGAGCCCGGGCGTTGCGCGGTGCCTAGTCGGCGAACCAGTCCGCCACCTCGTCCTGCAGGTCGACCCACACCGACTTCAACTGGGTGTAGTGCTCCATGACCTGGATCCCGTTCTCCCGCCCGTAGCCGGACTGCTTGTACCCACCGAACGGCATCAACCAGTTCCAGACCCGGTAGTTGTTGACCCAGACGGTCCCCACACGGAGCTGGTGCGCCACCCGGTGCGCACGCTTCACGTCCGTCGTCCAGACCGCGCCGGCGAGCCCGTAGGGGCTGTCGTTCGCGATGCGGACGGCATCGGCCTCGTCGTCGAAGTCGATGACCGCGGTCACCGGGCCGAAGATCTCCTCCCGAGCGACCCGCATGTCGTTGCGGACGTCGGCGAAGACCGTCGGTAAGTAGAAGTAGCCGCCGGTGTCGCCCGCGACCGAGGGCTGGGCGCCGCCCGCGACGACCTTCGCGCCCTCGTCCTGGCCGATGGAGACGTAGTCCATGATCTTGTCGAGCTGGCGCCGGGAGGTCTGTGCGCCGACGTGGGTCTGCTCGGCGAACGGGTCGCCGACGCGGATCGTCGACGCACGTGCCGCGAATCGCTCGAGGAACTCGTCCTTCACGGAGCGCTGGACGAGGATCCTCGACGCCGCCATGCAGCTCTGGCCCCCGGCGGAGAAGATGCCGTAGGCGGACCGGCGCACGGCGGCCTCGAGGTCGGCGTCGGCGAAGACGATGTTGGGCGACTTGCCCCCGAGCTCGAACGTGGCGAGCTTGAGCGTGCTCGCAGCCGAGGCGGCGATCGCCTTGCCGGTCGCCGTCGAGCCCGTGAAGGCCACCTTGTCGACGCCCGGGTGCTCGACGATCGCCGCGCCCGCGCGGGCGCCGAAGCCCGGGAGGACGTTGAGCACGCCGGGGGGCAGGTCGAGCTGCTCGACGAGCGAGGCGAACGCCAGCGCCGAGACCGGCGTGTCCTCCGCCGGCTTCAGCACGATCGTGTTGCCGCCCGCGAGCGTGGGGCAGAGCTTCCAGGCGAGCATCACGAGCGGGGAGTTCCACGGGATGATGGCACCGACGACACCGACCGGCTCCCGCCGGGTGTAGGAGAAGTAGGGGCCCGTCTCCGGCATGGTCGAGCCGAGGACGTTCTGCGCGACCCCGGCGAAGAACTCGAAGTAGCGGATCACCATCTCGAGCTCGGCGCGCGTCTCACGCATCGCCTTGCCGTTGTCGGTCGACTCGATCCGGCAGAGCGCTTCGCGGTTCGCGTCCAGCAGCTCCGCCATGTGCCATAGGAGGCGCGCCCGGTCCTGGGGGCGCACCTTCCCCCACGGCCCTTCGAGCGCGCGTCTTGCCGCGTCGACGGCCCGCCCGACGTCCTCCGGTCCCGCCTCGGCGACACGCGCCCAGACCGATCCCGTCGCCGGCTCGTAGGAGTCGAAGATCTGGCCGTCGGCGGCGCCGTGCCAGCCCCCGTCGTAGTACAGCGGGAGCGTCTCCACCGCCTGGCGACTGGCGAGCCGCTCGGCGAGCCCTCCCGCGGCCGCCCCCTGCGGGGCGCTCATGCGACGCGGTCCTCGAACAACGGGGCGACGCCCGCCACGCGAAGACCGGTCGTCGACCGGTCGGCGTCGGTGCGCATCGCCGCGCCGTCGAGGAGCCCTCCTTCCCCGGCGGCGATCTCGGGGACGATGTTGGGGGTCGGCAGGCTCGCGAAGACGGCCGCAGCCCGCTCGTCGACCTCCGCCAGCGAAGGGCACGCCACGGCGCCTTCGGCGACGGACGGCTCCATGACCTCGCGCCGCCAGTCGTACACAGCGGGCGAGCCATGGTTTGCCAACAGTCGGCCGGCCGTCGGCGCACCGCTCGCGCCGAAGCCGACCGCGTTCGTCGGCTCGCTCATTCCCGCCTACCGTCGCTCGGACGGTCGCCGTCGGGCGAGAAGTCCCGTAATGCCGCCTCGGCGGTTCGGCTCGCCTCGATCGCTGAGGGAACGCCGCAATACACCGCTATTTGGAGGATCGTCTCGCGGATCTCCTCGACCGTGCACCCATTGCGGATGGCACCACGGACGTGCACGCCGAGCTCGTGCTGGCGGTTGAGGGCGCTCAACATCGCGATGTTGATGATGCTGCGAGTCCTGCGGTCGAGACCAGGACGGCCCCACACCGCGCCCCAGCAGTACTCGGTGACGAGGTCCTGGAGGGGACGGGCGAACTCCGACGCCGCCTCCAAGGATCGTTCGACGTGCTCGGCTCCGAGCACGTCCTTCCTGATCTGGAGCCCTTGCGCGAACCGACCGCTGCCGTCGCTATCGCTCATCTCGCGTCCAGCTCCTCTCCCAATGATGACGACGACAGGGCGTCGAACACGACCCGGCTCGCTTGGCGTACGTGCTCGGCGCAGGCGCGCTCGGCGGCGGCGGCATCGCCCGCCTCCACGGCTTCGACGATGGTGCGGATCTCCTCGACGGTGGCTGCGGGCCGTCCCGGCTCGGACATCGACTTCGCCCGCAGCACGATGATCCGCGCCTGGAGCCCGGCGATGATGTCCTGGATCGTCGAGTTGGCCGCGCCCTTGAGCAGCACGTCGTAGAACCGGCTCTTCGACTGGAGCATCGCCCGGGTCTCACCGGTGCCGGCGGCGACGCGCTGCAGCGCGTCGAACGTCCGGCGCAGCGCGGCGGACCTGCGTGGGCGTGGCACGCTCGACGAACTGGCGCGCCGCGAGGCCCTCCAACATGGCCCGGATCTCGTAGAGCTCCTTCGCCTCCTCCAGCGTCGGCGCGGCGATGACGGCGCCCCTTTGCGGGATGGTCTTCACCAGACCCTCGGCCGAGAGTTGCCGGATCGATTCGCGGATCGTGGCCCGCGACACGCCGGTCCACTCGACGAGCTCCCGCTCGACGAGCCGCTGGCCTGGCTTGAGCCGCATGCTCACGATCGCCTCGCGCAACAAGTCGGTGACCTGCTCACGCAGGAGGGAGACCTGGAGCTGGTTGGGCGAGATCGGCGAATCGAACAACCCAGCTGGTCCAGTGCACTCCGGAGGATCAGAAAGATTACTAGTGACCTGTTCGCCGGATTGTCTGTCAATCTGACGGCAAGGCGATGCTAAGGGTGGGGTCGCGCGTACGTCAACCGTCAACTGTCGAACGTGGGCTACGTCTTCCTCTCACGAAGAACGTGAGCGACGTCGTAGGCTGGAACTACGAACATATGTTCGATACCATCGGCGACGTGGACGACGCTCCCGCGGCCCGGCTGCGCTGGCGGCTCACCTCAGAGGAGGACCGCGAGAGCCTGTTCGCAATGGAGGCTCTCGCCGATCGCCACGTGGGTGTCGGCGAGTACCGGGGTATGGAATTCCTGCACGTGAACGCCCGCTCGATCATCAACAGCGTCCCCGCCTCGAGCCGGATGCCCTTCCGGCACACGATCAACGTCTACCGGGGATGCTCCCATGCGTGCGCGTACTGCTTCGCGCGGCCGACCCACGCCTACCTCGGCCTTGGGATTGGTGAGGATTTCGAGCGAAAGGTCGTCGTCAAGGTCAATGCCGTCGAGCGGCTGCGGGCCGAGCTGCGCTCGCCGCGCTGGACGGGCGAACGCATCGCCATGGGCACCAACACGGACCCCTACCAGCGCGCCGAGGGGAGGTACCACCTCACCCGCGGGGTCGTGGAGGTCCTGCGCGAAGCCGCCAACCCGTTCAGCATCCTCACGAAGTCGACGCTGGTGCTGCGCGATCTCGACCTCCTCGTCGACGCCGCCCGGCGCAGCGAGGTCCGGCTCGATGTCTCGATCGGCACCCTCGACCGGGACGTGTGGCGGCTCACCGAACCAGGCACGCCCCCGCCGGACAAGCGTGTTGAGGCCGTCCGCCGCCTGAACGCGGCAGGCATCGCTTGCGGCGTCCTCGTCGCGCCGGTACTGCCGGGTCTGTCCGACGGCGAAGACCAGCTCCGCGAGGTGACCCGGGCCTGCGTCGACGCTGGCGCGGTGTCGCTCTCCGCCGTCGCGCTACACCTGCGCCCCGGCGTGCGGGAGCACTTCCTCGGCTGGCTCGGGACGGCGCGACCAGAGCTCGTGCCCCTCTACCGCCAGCGGTTCCGGCGCGGCGCCTACCAGTCGGACGACCAGCAGCGCCGCGTCTCCGACCTCGTCGCGGGCTTCGCCCTCGAGGCCGGCTTCGACCCGGCGGCACGCAGGAGCGGTTCCTTCGTCAGGGCGCGCCGCGAGCCCCCGCCCGCGACGGTGCCCGACGCGCAACAGCTCAGGCTGCTCTGAGGCGACCGGAGGCGGACGATCGACGATCCGTGCGCCTCGCGGGACCACCGCCGCCGAAGTCGACCTGTCGGATCTCGCACCGTATGAGCCAGTCGTCTTCATCCTCGTTACCGAGCCGGCACTGTGGCGGGTCCACGGCGGAGCTGGCGTGCGCACCAAGCACGCTGACCGGGGACCTCCTCGGGCTGCGAGCCTCCGTCGATCGGCTGCCCCAGCGGATCGACCGATCCGCCCCGACCGAGCCGCTCGCGCCCCGTCGGACGGCCGGACAGCCAGCCCCGGCGGCTACCCTCGTGGTGTCGTCGAGTGGCGGCCCCGTCGAGCGAGACCTCCTCGGGGGATCGGAGGTTGTCCGTGTCGCTCACCGCGCGCCGGCAGGAGCGGTCGCTTCCGCTGAAGCACCTGTCGGGATCCGCAAATCCAGGCCCACCGAGAGATCGCCCGAGGGCTCCCGCGCCACCCCCGCCACCGAAGTGGCGCACAGCGCTGATCGTCGTCGGCCTCGCCATCACGCTGCTGCTGTTGCTCCGGCCCGCTTCGTCGACGCCGCCGAAGAACTACACCTACACGTCCTTCATCAACGCCGTCACGGCGAACCAGATCAAGACGGCGACCATCCAAGCCAACGGTGAGGTGACCGGGACCCTCAAGAGCGGCGTCAGCTACACCTCCCAGATCCCGACGGCGCTGAACGACAACACGCTGTCGACGCTGCTTCTCGACCACAAGGTCCAGGTGACGGGGGCGGCCACCAGCGGGACGAGCGCGCTCGACGTGATCCTCTCGTTGCTCCCCCTGCTGCTGTTCGTCGGCTTCTTCGTCTGGATCGGACGGCGGAGCCAGAAGCAGCTCGCCGGCGGGATCATGGGCTTCGGGGGCTCCAAGGCCAAGGTCTACGACGAGGAGCGACCGTCGACCAGGTTCGTCGACGTGGCCGGCTACGAGTCGACCAAGCGCGAGATCTCCGAGGTCGTCGACTTCCTGAAGCACCCCGAGCGGTACCGGCGCGCCGGAGCCGTCGGCCCGAAGGGGGTCCTCATGGTCGGCCCTCCCGGCACCGGCAAGACGCTCATGGCCCGCGCCGTCGCGGGCGAGGCCGACGTGCCCTTCTTCGCGCTCACCGGATCGAGCTTCGTCGAGCTGTTCGTGGGCGTCGGCGCGTCACGGGTGCGCGACCTGTTCACCGACGCCCGCAAGCGTGCACCCTCGATCGTCTTCATCGACGAGATCGACGCCATCGGTGGCCGCCGCGGTGCCGGCGGCTTCGCGGTGAACGACGAACGGGAGCAGACGCTGAACCAGCTCCTCGCGGAGATGGACGGATTCGACCCGTCGACCGGTGTCGTGGTGCTCGCCGCGACGAACCGCATCGAGTCGCTCGATCCGGCGCTGTTGCGACCGGGGCGCTTCGATCGCACCGTCGAGATCCCGCTGCCGAACCAGGCCGAGCGGAGCGCCATCTTGCGGGTGCACGCTCGTGACAAGAAGCTCGGCCCCGACATCGACCTCGACACGGTCGCACGGGGGACACCGGGCTTCTCGGGCGCGGATCTTGCCAACCTGGTGAACGAGGCTGCGATCAACGCGGTCCGCGAGAACCGCGAGGTGATCACCGCGAGCGACTTCGACACGGCCCGCGACCGCATCCTGCTCGGCCACCGGGACGCCACGAACGCGCTGCTGCCCGACGAGAAGCACTCCGTCGCGGTGCATGAGTCGGGCCACGCGCTCGTCGCCGTCCTCTCGGAGCACGCGGACCCGGTCGCCAAGGTGACGATCCTGCCGGCCGGGATGGCGCTCGGCGTGACCCAGCAGCTGCCCGAGGCGGAGCGGCACCTCTATCCGCAGAGCTACCTCACGGACTCCCTCGCGGTACGCCTCGGCGGGCGTGCAGCCGAGGTGCTCGTGCTCGGGGAGGCCTCGACCGGCGCCGCCAACGACCTCGCCGGCGCGACCGATCTCGCGACCAGGATGGTCCGCGAATGGGGCCTGTCGGACAAGATTGGTCCGATCGGCTTCTCGAGCGACGGGCCCGGGCGCCAGTCCTCCCTCGGCCTGCCGATGCGCCCGTACGCGGAGGACACCCAGCGCCTCATCGACGAAGAGGTGACACGGTTGCTGCGCGACGCCGAGACGCAGGCGACGAAACTGCTCAGCGCCCACCGCTCCGAACTCGACCGGGTGATCGCGCTCCTGCTCGAGAAGGAGACGATCGACGGCGCAGAGCTCCTGAACGTGGTCGGCATCGCGACGGCGCACCGCGGTCCCGAGCAGACGATGGCACCCTCCGCGGCCGCGATGAGCGCGCCCGCCAGCGACGCGCAGGCGTCACCCGCGTAGGTCCGGGCCGACTCCCGCCCATCGCGGGGACGGTCGGGGCCTTTCCCGCCACCGCCGCCGAGCTGCGGCCGTCCGACTCGGCACGCCAGGCCCGCGTGTCCAGGTGCGACTCAGAGTCGCGTGTCGTGTTCAGCGGCCCTCGACCGCGTAGCAGCGCTGGCCGACGACGAGCACCGACGGCCCGCCGGCCGGGCGGAGTGCAGCGAGATGCTGTTGAGCGCCAATGCTCATTGATCGGTGTTCGGCACACTCACGCTGCATGGCGGGCCAGGCCGGACGTGGCCCGTGGCCCTCGCCTGGGTGACGAGGGCCCGGTGCCGTGCTCAGCATCGTCACAGGCTCCGCCTCTCGCAATCGCGTCGCGGTGGGCCTACCGTTTACCGGTACACGCCAGCGATCGTGACATTAGAAGAAGGGCCATCTCCGTAGAACCGGTCGAGGAGCCGAGCGGATGAGTAGAGGGACGGCCAGGCCCAGCCCGAGACGCAAGCAGGTCAGACTGCGCGCCCAGTCGGCCGCGGTCCTCGTGGTCCCGGCGCTCGCCCTGCTCCTCTCCGGCTGCCTCAGCTCGGGCTACCGCTACTACAGCCGTCGTAACCCCGATAACACCGAGCTCTACTTCAAGCTTCCGTCCCAGTGGACGACGTTCAACCCGGCGCAGGTCATCGAGGCGACGAACGGCAAGCTGAGCCCGAGCCAGATAGCCCAGATCGAGAACTCGGGGTGGTCCGTCTACTTCTCGGCCGCGCGCCGACCTTTCGCTGAAGCAGTTGAACGCCCAGGGCATCCAAGGAAACGTGCACCCGGCCGGTCAGGTCCTGGCCAGCGAGATCAACGGGACCTTCCGCGACGACCTCTCGCTGTCCGAGATGCGCGCCACCTTCCTCGGGGTTGACCCGGTGACCGCGACGGACGTGCCGATCACCGTTCTCAGCTACAACGAGTTCACGGATCCCGGCGGGCTCCGGGGCAGCAAGATGGTGGTCAACATCACAAAGAGCGGGCTGGTCACGACGATCGGACAGATCGTCGTCATCGACCCCGGGACCAACTGGATCTTCGGGATCGAGATCGGTTGCCGAGCGAGCTGCTGGGGCCCGAACCAGGGCCTGATCAACCAGGTCCTCAACGCCTGGACCGTGAAGGAGCTGCGATCATGAGCAACGGCACGGGAGACCCACCCGGCGCGACCGGCGAGCCACAGGGCGGGGCGCCGCCTGGAGGCTTGCCGGGCGGGGGCGCCGATGTCGCGCTCGACTGGCTGCCCGTCCTCGACCCGAAGACCGCGCCCCACCTCGGCGAGGTGAACCTGCGGCCGCGAGCCGCCCTGTTGGACCGGGGCAAGATCCTCCTGCTGCTGGTGGCGCTCTGGTGGGTGCTCGTCTGGGCGAATTCCACCAACAACCCGATCGAGCCGTTCAACGTCGTGATCGGTCACGAGCTGACGTCGCTGTCGTGGCTGGAGGCGCTCGCCGGGCTCGAGCTCCTCCGACAGATCCACTACCTGATCAGCGAGCACTCGGCGAGATGGCACCGGCTGTGGTCCCGGGGCATCTTCGGCGGCCTCTCACGCTTGACCGGCCGCATCGGCGACTGGAACCGCTACCGGATCGGGCGCGTGGTCCGAGTCCTCGTCTTCCTGGCGCTGCTGGCGATCATCCTCGGCGCCTGGTACCACGTTTCGCCGGTCGTCTCGCTCTTCCAGGTGCCCGCGACGATCTACACAGCGCTTCCCTTCGTCGCGCAGCTGGCCTTCGCCTTCTTCTTCGTCGCCTTCCAGTTCATCGGCCTGTTCTGGCTGCTGTCGCGGGGCGGCGTCGACGTGTACTACCCCGGCGACGTGAAGACGCGCTTCAGCGACGTCTGGGGCCAGGACGCCGTCCTGCAGCGGGTGAAGGAGAACATCATCTTCTTGAAGGACCCCGAGTCGATCGAGGCCCGGGGCGGGTACGTGCCCGGGGGCATCCTGCTGTGGGGACCACCCGGCACCGGCAAGACCCTGATGGCCGAGGCCGTCGCAGGCGAGACCCGGAACCCGTTCGTCTTCGTGGACCCCGGCGCCTTCATCAACATGTTCATGGGCGTCGGCGTGTTGAAGGTGAAGAGCCTGTTCCGAAAGCTCCGCAAGCTGGCGCTGCGTTACGGCGGCGTCGTGGTGTTCTTCGACGAGGCCGACTCGCTCGGCAACCGTGGCGCGCTCACTCCGGGTGGGATATTCGGGGGCAACAACTTCGGGCCGGACGCTCCCTGGTCGACGACCACCTGCAACGGCGCCTCCTACCTCGGCCCCGGGTCGACCCTCGAGCTGTTCGGCCCACCGACGCCGCCGGGTGCCTCCGAGCCCGCCCAGCGCCGGGGCATCTCCCGCATGATGGGCGGGGCGATGATGGCGGGGGGCGGGACGGGGACCCTGCAGTCGCTGCTCTCGGAGATCTCCGGGCTGAACAAGCCGCGGGGCCTCGTCAACCGCGTCCTCCGCCGGCTGCTCGGGATGCGGCCGAAACCACCGCCGAAGTACCGCATGCTCATCATGATGGCGACGAACATGCCGCAATCGCTGGACGAGGCGCTGCTACGGCCGGGCCGTATCGACCGTATCTACAAGGTCGGCTATCCGTCCAAGGCGGGCAGGATCCGCACCTACGAGGGCTATCTCGCCAAGGTCCCGAACGAGCTGAGCACGGAGGACGTCGAGCAGCTCGCGACGATGACCCCCTACGCCACCGGCGCCACGATCAAGGATCTCGTCAACGAGTCGCTGATCAACGCCATCCGCGACGGGCGCGAGGTGCTCACCTGGCACGACGTGCTCAAAGCGAAGCAGCTGAAGGAGCTCGGACCGCCCGAGGACGTCGAGTACATCGAGCGGGAGCGCCACGCCGTGGCGATCCACGAAGCCTGTCACGCCGTGGCCGCCGCCCGCCTTCCGAGAGACCTCGCGATCGACATGGCGACGATCGAGAAGGGCGGGAGCTACCTCGGCATGGTGAAGAGCGTCCGCGCCGAGGACACGTTCACCCAGTGGAGGTCGGACTACGAGTCCGACATCATGGTCTCGCTCGCGAGCCTCGTCGGGGAGCGGATGTTCTTCGACGGCGACTCGGCGTCCGGGGTGTCCGGGGACCTGGCCGCCGCGACGCGTATCGCCACGTTGATGGAGGGCTACTGGGGTATGGGCCAGACCATCGCCAGCCACGAGATCACCCAGCAGGCGGGCGTGGGTGGCGGCGGTGGCAACGGCGGTGCCGGGCGACGGGGCAAGAACGCCGAGGACGAGATGTTCAAGAGCCTCGGCCATCGCATCGAGGCGAAGCTGAGCGAGCTGCTCCGCCGTACCGAGACGCTCCTGACCGAGAACCGCCTGGAGGTGCTGTCGGTCGCCCACGCGCTCGAGTCGCACAAGACGATCACCGGTGAGGACGTGCTGGCGATCGTCCACGGCCGCAAGGGCCCGTTCGTCGACGGCCGCCGCTACCGCACCGAGAGCTTCAGGCACCTCGCCGAGTCGTACCACGACGCGGTCCTCGCTGCGCACAAGGCTCGGGTCCCGGTCCAGATCCCGCTGCCCGAGCTGCCGGTCCTGCCCCCCGGCGACGCACCGGAGACCGAAGAGGTCCTGGCCTTCCCAACCTGAGCGGTGCCACCGACCAGCGTCCTTGCGCTCGGGCAGCGTCCGAGCCGTCAGCGGCGATCGCTCAGGCAGGCACCATCCCGGCATCGCAGCGCCCGAGCGTCGTGGCTGCGGCCGACAGCGGGACCGTCGGCGGGGGTTCCGACAGGCCCGGCCACGCGCCGGGCACCCGCAACGGGGCGCTGTTCAGCGCGGTCCCTGGCGGGCCTCGGCCGGCTCGGGCGTCGGGGCGGCCAGGTGGGACGTGCCAGGTCGATGAAGGACTCGAGCGGCTTGAGACGCCACTGCCGAACTCGCGCACGTACTCGTCCTCGTGGTCGCCGATCATGTCGATCATGGGCGCTTCGCCCTTGCCGCGGACCACGAAGATCCACCCGGCGCGGCCGGTGGCTCGGTCGCCGTCGAGGTCGATGACCGAGTTGACATCGATCTGCGAGTTGGCATCGATATGGATGTCGCCGTGGGGCTCCGGCACCATGAACGGGCCGACCTCCCCTGCACCATCTCCTGGAGGGCCGCGTGGCCGACCGCACGGCACGGTCGGCCGAACCACTCCCCATCCTCGGCGAACAGGCGGGCGTAGGCGCCGAAGTCCTTGCCGTTCATGTGCCGCGCGTGGTTGACGACCAGGCGCCGGATCTCCTCCATGTCAGCCGCCGGCCCAGCTTGGCCTCGATGCTCTCGTCAGCTCCACTCGCGCTTCCCACATCGTTCGTGCCCGGCGCCGCTCGCCTGGTGCACGGCACGGGCGCAGCGGAGCGCTCGGAGCGACCTCGCCGCCTCTCGCAGGCTCAGCGCTGCTTTGCCGCCTCGAACATGTTCCAGAACTGGCCGAGCTCGGTGAAGCCCCCGTCCACCGGCAGATCGATCCCGGTCACCTGGCTCGCCGCGTCGCTCGCCAGGAAGAGCACCACCGCGGCGATCTCCTCTGCGGTGGCGACGCGCCGCAACGGCGTGTGCGACCTCATCAGCTCCACCATCGCTGGCGCGCCCTGGACCATCGGCGTGTCGACGATCCCCGGATGGACGGCGTTCACACGGATGCGCCAGTCCGCCAGCTCGAATGCCGCCGCCTTCGTCAGCCCGCGCAGCGCCCACTTCGAAGAGCTGTAGGCGGCGATCGGGTTGCCCGTCACCGCCGCCGAGGAGCCGACGTTGACGATTGCGCCCCCGCCGCGCTCGCGAAGCAGCGGAGCCAGCTCCCGGATGCCGAGGAAGGCTCCCTTCACGTTCACCGCGAAGACGCGGTCCCACTCGTCGGGGTCGAGGTCGACGAGCCGCGATCCCCGCTGCGCGATCCCGGCGTTGTTCACGAGCACGTCGAGGCCTTCGTCGCTCGCTCCGAGGTACGCCGCGAGCTCGTGCCAGTCGCCGGGATCCGTGACGTCCAGGTGGCGGTAGACAGCGCGGCCGCCTTGCCCTCGGATCTCCGCGGCGACCTCCTCGCCGTCCCCGTCGAGCACGTCGGTGAGCACCACCCGTGCGCCCTCGCCGGCGAATCGCCGGGCCTCAGCGGCTCCTTGCCCCCGAGCGGCACCGGTCACGACGACCGTCTTCGCTTCCATCTCGTGCGGCACCGGCGCTCTCCCTCCGCTCGCCCGGCGTTCAGATCCGGCGGTGCCGTCCGTCGTCCGGCGCTCGCGCTGGTTGAGGCCCGTGCACTCGCGGAGAAGCGCTCGTGCGCCGCCCTCTCCGCAGCTGCCTCGACAACTGCCCCCTGTGGCGTTGCCCAGCCATCTCGCAGCATGTCCGACGCTGCGAGACGCTTGAGTTTGATCGTATACTTTCTACTCCACGGTCTTGCCACAAGTATTGCACGCGTACTATTTCCCCGCGTATCAGCAGGTCAGGCGTGCTGTGATGCCGCCGACCTGCGATCAGACCGCGTTGCTGCTCGGTGTCCGTGACCGGCCGCAATTTAGTGACTGAAATCACATCGAATCTCGTCTCCTGCGCCGTCGGCACCGCGGTTTGAACGCTCCCGGTAGTAGCTTCGGGCTCCACGCGAACGGAGGGGACCATGGGCAGCTTCATGATGACGATCGACGGCGTCGCCGCTCCGACCGAGCAGGCGTTCGGCGTGATCAACCCGGCGACCGGCGAGGTGTTCGCCGAGGCGCCCGAGTGCTCGCGGTCCCAGCTCGACGCGGCCATGGAGTCGGCCGCCAAGGCCTTCGTGGGCTGGCGGGTCGACGAGGAGCGCCGGCGCGAGATGCTGCTGCGGGCCGCCGACGCGCTGGAGGCAGCGGCCGAAGGCATCGGCGCCGTGCTCACGTCGGAGCAGGGCAAGCCGCTTCGCGAGGCGACCGGCGAGGTCCGCGGCCTCGTCGGTCACCTCCGCTACTACGCGGCGCTGCAGCTGCCCACCCAGGTGCTCCAGGACGACGAGGACGCGTTTGTCGAGGTGGTGCGCAGGCCCCTCGGCGTGGTCGCGGCCATCACGCCGTGGAACTTCCCGCTCGCGCTCGGCGGCTGGAAGATCGCGCCCGCGCTGCTCGCCGGGAACACCATGGTGCTGAAGCCGTCGCCGTTCACGCCGCTGTCGACGCTGATGATCGGCGAGGTGCTGCGCGATCTGCTGCCCCCCGGGGTGCTCAACGTGATCAGCGGCGGCGACGGGCTGGGCGCCTGGATGACCGAGCACCCGACGCCGCGCAAGGTCAGCTTCACGGGGTCGGTCGCGACCGGCAAGAAGGTCGCCGCGTCGGCCGCCCCGGACCTCAAGCGCGTCACGCTCGAGCTCGGCGGGAACGACCCGGCGATCGTGCTCGACGACGTCGAGCCGGACGAGATCGCTGACAAGCTCTTTTGGGGCGCCTTCGCCAACAACGGGCAGATCTGCATGGCGATCAAGCGCGTCTATGTTCCCGAGGCCCGCTACGACGCCGTCGTCGAGGCCCTCGCCCAGCGCGCCCGCTCGGTGCGGGTGGGGAACGGCGCCGAGGAGAGCACGCAGCTCGGGCCGCTCAACAACGCGCCGCAGTACCAGCGCGTGACGGAGCTCGTCGACGACGCCCTCCACGCCGGTGGCATCGCCGTGACGGGCGGCAAGCCGATGGAGGGGCCGGGCTACTTCTTCGAGCCGACCATCGTCGCCGGCCTGAGCGATGGCACCCGGCTCGTCGACGAAGAGCAGTTCGGCCCGGCGCTGCCGGTCATCTCGTACCGGGATCTCGACGACGCAGTCCGCCGCGCGAACAGCACGCACTTCGGGCTGTGCGGCTCGGTCTGGACAAGTGACCCCGAGCGCGGCTCGGCGGTCGCGGCGCAGCTGGAGTGCGGCACCGCCTGGGTCAACGCGCACATGGCGCTCACCCGCGGTGCCCCCTTCGGCGGGGCCAAGTGGAGCGGCCTCGGGGTCGAGGGCGGGCCGTGGGG
This sequence comes from uncultured Actinomycetota bacterium, assembly GCA_963765505.1. Classification (GTDB taxonomy): domain Bacteria; phylum Actinomycetota; class Acidimicrobiia; order Acidimicrobiales; family Bog-793; genus DATKQY01. Next base: position 455,418 of record CAVXWO010000001.1, on the reverse strand, counting down.
CGTCTACGGCATGACCGAGCTGCAGGTGCTGCACCGCACCAGGAAGCGCTCGTAGCCCGACCGCCGGCGGGGCGCGAGCTGCGCCGGGCGGTCACCCGAGCCGCGGCGCTAGTGCTTGATGTGGAACACCCGCTCGGCGTTGCCGTGGTAGAGCTTCTCGAGCTCCTCGTCCGTGACGGGCGCCGAGTCCATGAACGCCACGGCGGGCGCCGACGGTTGATACGGGTAGTCGATGGCCCATAGGACGTTGTTGACGCCGAGCGCCTTGATCGAGTAGTCGAGCGCGAGGTGCGACTCCACGCCGCTCGTCGTGATGACGAAGTTCCGCCGGAAGTACTCGCTCGGCGTGAGCTCCAGCTTCGGGCCGTGCCCCCACGCCTGGGCGCGCCCTTGCATGAAGTCCAGTCGCCAGAGCCAGAAGGGCACGGCCTCGCCCATGTGACCGATGCAGATCTTCAGCTCGGGGAAGCGGTCCAACACGCCGCTCGCGATGAGACGGACCGCGTGGGTCCCGGTCTCGACCCCGTAGCCCCACATCGCCGCATAGAGGCCGTACTCGCGAAGCGGCGCCGCGAGGCCCGACGAGGGCGAGCGCGGGTGGATGTAGATGCAGGCGCCGAGCGCCTCCGCGGCCTCGAGCACGGGCCAGTACTTCGGATCGTCCATGTACTCGTTGTTCGTGTGGGAGTTGACGACGAAGCCGTTCAGCCCGAGTTCCTCGATGGCACGGCGCATCTCCTCCGCGGCGCGCTTCGGCGAGTGGGGCGCGAAGCTCGCCAGCCCCGCGTAGCGGTCAGGATGCCGCCCGATCGCCTCGGCGAGGCGATCGTTCGCCAACGCGGCGAGCTCCGTCGCCGTGTCGGCGTCGAACATCTGAACCCCCGGCGCCGTCAGCGAGAGGAGCTGCACCGCGACGCCGTTCTGATCCATGTTGGCGATCCGCTCGTCGTCGAGGTCGAGCAGGTGGCTGAGGAAGCGTGAGCCAGAGGGCCCCGGGTCGTAGATGCCGCGGACCAGCGGGAGGTCCAGGCTGTCGCCGGGCCCGCGTGCCACCTCGCGAAGCGCCTCCGCGACCTCGGGGATCACGAAGGCCTCCTCGGTGGCGATGCGGCGAATCTGCCGTCGAGCCGGTGCGGACCCATCTGCCTGCGACATCAGCGACTCCTTCCTGTAGCTGGCGTTTCCCTGCGCCGACCGGTACGCGACGGGCGGCGCGGCTCACGCCCTCACGCTGTCGAGCGCGGGTGCCGGACGCGTCCCGCGCAGCACGACGCGACGCATGACGCGCCGCATGCCGTTGTAGTCATTCACCGCAAGATGCCAGACCTGCCGGTTGTCCCACAGCGCGATCGATCCCTCGCTCCAGCGGAAGCGGCAGGTGAGCTCGGGCCGCTGCCCTTGCAGCAGGAGGTGCTGGAGGAGCCCCACACTCTCGCGACGGGTCCATCCTTCGAAGCGGGTCGTGTACTCGGCGTTGACGTAGAGCACCTTGCGCCCGGTCTCGGGGTGGCGGGTCACCACCGGGTGCAGCACGCCCTCGGCGGCGTCGTAGTCGGCGACCGACGGCTCGGGCGGGTCCGTCTGCTCGTAGCTCAGGCCGAGCTTGCGGACATTGGCGTGCACGGCGTAGAGCCCTTCCAGCGTGCGCTGCAGCCCTTCGGACAAGCTTGCGTACGCGTGCGTCATGCTGGAGAACATCGTGTCCCCGCCGCGCGGCGGGCACTCCAGCGCGTGGAGCATCGTCGCCATCGGCGGCTCCTCGCGAAAGGTCATGTCGACGTGCCAGCTCTCGCCGACGTTGCGGGTCTGGTCCGGCTCCTTGCGCAGCTCCTGGATCGTGAGCACCTCGCCGAAGCGCGAGGCGAACGCCTCGTACTGCTCGTTCGTCAGCTGCTGATCGCGGAAGAACACCACGCCGTGCTCGTTGAACGCGGCGCGGATCGCGCCGTAGGTCTCCTCAGCCAGCTCTGCCGAAAGGTCGACGCCGTGGATCTCGGCACCGATCACCCCGCCGACCGGCTGCACGTCAAGCACGACACTTCCGGTCATCTCCCCCTCCCCCTCTACGAACAGCGGCCCCGGGTCGCAGTCGGCCCCCGACCGCACGTGACCCTCGCCGACACCGTCCGTCAGCTTCGCATCGCAGGCCGGCGCCGTGCAGTCCCCGGCGATCTGCGGACCCGTAGGCGCTCGCGGCGACCACCGACTCCGCTGGTGCCGGCCCCGGCCGGTGCCGGGCACGGCCGGCTAGCGGCGCGTCGCCGTCTTCTTCGTGCCGTTCGGGTGCGGTTTCGGCGGACTCGCGTCGAGCAGGCCGCGCAGCGAGTACGCCATGACGCGCTCTGCTGCGGTGGGACCACCGCGCCCGGCCCGCAGGAACTCCCATGCCCACCACGAGGTCGCAGCGTCCAGGGCGTCGATGAGCTGACGTCGATCCGGCCGGTCCTGCAACGCCTCGGCGAATGTCCGCTCCAGGTGCCTGCGCCGCAGCTCAGCGACCTGCCGGCCGCGAAAGGCGATGCCGGGGGAGGTGAGCTCGCCGAGGACGAGGGACCGACGCAGCGGACCGATCGCCTCGAAGAGCCGACGGAGCTGGCGCACGAAGACGGTGACCTGCTCGGCGAGCCCGATCGACGGGTCGATCGGGCGGAGCAGCCCGACGTGGCGGTCGACCTGGAGGCCGAATGCCTCGGCGCGCAGGTCGTCGACCTCGGCGAAGTGATGGTAGAGGGTGCGGAGCGCGACCCCGGCACGGCTCGCGACCTCTTCGGCCGTCGGCCGCCTGACGCCCTCGGTGACGAGGGAGATCGTTGCCTCGAGCACGGCGAGGCGGGTGCGGGCGCCACGCGCCTGCCGACCGTCCACGTGCCGGGTGCGATCAGCTCCGGCCTCGGTCATGGCCATTGGCGGGCTGCCCCGTCAGTGTGCGGTCGCGGCGCTCCGGTGGCAGCGCCAACGATGCGTCCGTAACACGGCTGCATCCTCAATGGAGCGCGAGTAGACCGATTGGCTTGTACAATTGTTGCATCGTACAACTCACACTACTCGATCTCGAAGTCCAGCGGCGCGACGATCGACTCGGTCCTGCGGGCGAGCCGAGTCCTCGCGTGGATCACCGCGGAGGCGCTGGCCGACGCCGGCGATGGCGTGACCCCCTCGCAGTACCGGGCGCTGACGGTGCTATCCACCGGCGGCCCCCAGCGCCTGGCCGCCCTTGCCACGGCGCTCGGCGTCACACCGTCCACGGCGACGCGGATGTGCGACCGTCTCGTCGCCAAGGGTCTCGTGGCGCGCGAACCCGACAGCGGTGACCGGCGCCAGATCCGCGTCGTGCTCACCGAGCTCGGGCAGGGGACGGTCGACGACCTCACCGAGCGCCGGCGGATCGGCATCGGGCGTGTGCTCTCGGTGATCCCGACGGCGGAGCAGATGGCCATCGCCGAATCGCTCGGCCGCCTCGCTGCGGCCGGCGAGGAGCAGCCCGAGTAGCAGCCCGGCGGCCCAACCGCGACGGCTACGCTCGGTTGGCGCCGCCCGTCGGCGACCAGCACGTGCCCGCCGATCAGCAGTTGAGGGAGAGCCGCGACCGCGACCCGAGCGCTTCGAGACGCCGGCACCCTCGGGTGGGCGTTCCGCCGGCGTGGTGAGCGGGTCGGGCCGTGAGCCGGCCGCCGGTCCCCCTCGTCGGCGACGCGCTACCCGTCCCCTGCGTCGACGGGAGCGAGCGGCCCTACCTCTCCTTCGACGCCGCCGCATCCACGGCGGCCCTCCCGTCGGTGCTCGCCCGGGTGGAGGCGTTCGTCCCGTGGTACTCGAGCGTGCACCGCGGCGCCGGCTACAAGTCCCAGCTGGCGACGGCCGCCTACGAGGACGCACGCGACGCCGCGCTCCACTTCGCGGGCAGGACCGGGCGGGACGACGTGGCCATCATCTGCCGCAACACCACCGAGGCGCTGAACCACCTCGCCTACCGGCTCCGGCTCCAGCCCTCCGACGTCGTGGTGACCACCGTCATCGAGCACCACGCCAACCTGCTCCCCTGGTCACGCCTCGCGGCGCTGCCGTTACGTGGAATGCGCCGAGGACGGCACCTTCACCGTGGCGGACGTCGAGGCGGTGCTCGACGAGCTGCCGCGTCCCCGGTTGCTGGCCGTGTCCGGTGGCTCGAACATCACCGGCTGGCTGCCGCCGACAGCCGAGCTCGTCGCCGCGGCGCACCGCCGCGGCATCCCGGTCGTCGTCGACGCCGCCCAGCTCGCCCCGCACCGGCCGCTGCCGGACGACGCCGACTTCGTCGCCTGGAGCGGCCACAAGATGTACGCGCCCTTCGGAGCCGGTGTGCTCGTCGGCCCACGGGCCGCCTTCACCGAGGGCGATCCCTTCCTCGCCGGAGGGGGCGCCGTCGACCTCGTCGATCTCGACGAGGTCGTGTGGACCGACCCGCCCGAGCGCGAGGAGGCCGGTTCGCCGAACGTCATCGGCGCGGTTGCGCTGCACGCCGCCATGGACGCGCTCGGGGCGATCGGCTGGGCGGAGATCGTCGAGCACGACCGCCACATCGCCGGGGTGCTGCGCGACGGGCTCGCCTCGATCCCGAACGTGCGGCTCCTCGGTCCCCGGCTCGGTGAGGAGACGCTGCCCGTCGCCACCTTCGCCGTCGAGGGGGTGCCGCATGCGCTGGTGGCGGCACGCCTCGCCGCCGAGGACGCGATCGGCGTTCGCCACGGCTGCTTCTGCGCGCACCCCTACCTCGTCCGCCTGCTCGGGCTCTCCCGTGACGACGTGCTCGACTTCCGGGCCGCCGTCGGCCGCGGGGACCGCAGCCAGCTGCCCGGCGCCGTCCGCACGAGCGCGGCCATCAACACGACCGAGGACGACGTGGAGCGCCTGCTCGCCGCGGTGGCCCGGGTCGCTTCGGGCGACAAGCCGCCGATCGGCTACTACCTGGACGTCACGACCGGGGATTTCCACCCGGACGACGCTGTGGCACCCTGGCACTCGGCGATGCGCACCCACCACGCCGCCTGCTCCCCCGGCTGAGGGCTCGATCGCCCGCGGGCCCGGGATGCTCAGGTCGGCTGCTGCCAGGGCGTGAAGACGAGCGTGGCGACCCGCCACGTACCCCCGGATCGCCGCAAGGTGGCCTTCGCCTCGACCTTGCCGGTGGCCACCGAGGCCTGCAGCCGCTTGCCGGCGCCCGTCGCGGCGAGCTGGTCGTGCTGCTGCCATTCGTCGAGGAGCACGTCGGCACTCGCCGAGGTGCCGGTGACGTCGACCGAGTACCAGCGCTCCGGCCGCACCCCGCCCGGCGAGGAGAGCGCCGCCGCGGAGCGCTGCTCACCGGCCACGATCGAAACCAGCTGGGCCGTGAGCTGCGCGCGCTCCTCACCGGTGGCTACCGCGCCGATCAACGCGTCCTGGGCGCGGCGCAGCGCAGCCGCCTCTGCCGCGGAGAGGAGCCGGATGCTGCCGTTCGCGCCGACCCAGGGGTGTTCGGCCCGGGCGAGGTGGAGCGGCTGGCCCCTCCCGAGCGGGTCTCCGACGAGCGCCCAGCTCGCGACCGCGCTGCCGGCAGGAGCCGGCGCTCCGACGTCGGCAGCGAGGTTCCCGACCTCGACGACGACGCGCTCGACGGCGCTGACCTGGCCCGGGTCGCTCGGCGCGGCGGCACTCGAGCCGAGCGCCAGGACGAGGGCGAGGGCACCCGCCGCGACAACCGTCGCGGCGCCGGCGAGTGCCACACGCCGCCGCCGGCGCGTGGCCGGGCGCTCGCGCCCGTCCGCTTCGGGTCCAGGTGACCACGACCGCTCGTACCGCATCTCGCTCCCGGGACGTCCCGCCGCGAAGTCGCGGCGCCGACCGGCAGCGTAGCGACCGTCGGGGCGCCGGTTCCTGTTCGGCGCCGTCGCTCCCGTGTCTCCTCGCGCGCCTACCATCGCTGCAACTCGGCCGGCTCCGGGACATGGCGCCCCCGAGGGCACCCTCGCCGCATCGGCCGCGCAGGAGGTGGGATGCCGAGCGCAGCAGCGTCAAGGACCTCGAGGGCCCGAACCGCTTACAAGCCGCGGCCGGGGCGATCGGGAGCGCCGGCGCCGACAGGCTTCGCGCTCTTCGACACGCCAGTCGGCCGCTGCGGCGTCGTGTGGAGCGACTCCGGCATCCTCGTTCTCCAGCTGCCCGAGTCGCGCGACGCCGCCACCCGGGCGCGCCTCGTGCAACGGTTCCCCGGCACCTCCGAGGGGGCACCGCCACCCGAGGTGCAGCACACGCTCGACGCCGTCGTCGAGCTGCTCCGGGGCGAGTCGAGCGACCTCTCGTCGGTCCTCCTCGACATGACGGGCGTCCCGCCGTTCCACCGTCGCGTCTACGAGGCGGCGCGGGCGATCCCACCCGGGACGACGCGCTCCTACGGCGAGCTGGCGGCAATGCTCGGCTCCCCGGGAGCGGCCCGAGCTGTCGGTCAGGCACTCGGGCGCAACCCGTTCGCCATCGTCGTCCCGTGCCATCGCGTCCTCGCCGCCGGCGGGAGGATCGGCGGCTTCTCGGCCAACGGTGGCGTCGCCACGAAGCTCCGCCTGCTGTCGATCGAGGGGGTGGCGGCGAGCCGTGCTGAGGCGCTGTTCGACGGCGACGGGGTGCTCGGCTTCGATCCGGAGGTCGCGACCGCCCACGTGCGCGCCGACGACGGGATCGCGCGGCTCGTCGAGGCCGTCGGGCCTCTCCGCATCCGCGTCGACCGGACGCCGAGCATCTTCGTTGCCCTCGCCGAGGCGATCGTCTACCAGCAGCTCACGGGAAGGGCGGCAGCTGCGATCTTCGCCCGGGTGCGGGCCCTCTTCCCGCACTCGCACCACGGCCCGACGCCCGAGCAGATCCTGCGCGCGTCGGACGAGAAGCTGCGCTCGGCCGGGCTCTCCCGTCCGAAGCTCCTGTCGTTGCGCGATCTCGCGCGTCGGACCGTCGACGGCGAGCTGCCGACGCTCGCCGAAGTTCAGCGCATGGACGACGACGAGGTCGTCGACCAGCTCACCGTGGTCCGCGGGATCGGTCGATGGACGGTGGAGATGCTCCTCATCTTCCGTCTCGGTCGCCCGGACGTCCTGCCCTCCGACGACTACGGCGTCCGCAAGGGTTTCGCCGCCATGGTGGGCGCGAGCAAGCTCCCGACCCGCGGTGAGCTGGAGGCATACGGCGAACGGTGGCGCCCGTACCGCACCGTGGCCTCCTGGTACCTGTGGCGTGCGGCGGAGGGCGCGCTCTCCCCGGAGGCCGCGCCGTGCTGGCGGCCACCTGACCGGGCCGGAGAAGGCCACCGAGCGCCTGGATAGTGTTAACGGGCGTTGGCCCCGTGCGCCGGGCGGCAGCGGCCGGCCGCGTCGCGGCCTGACCCGAGTCCCTGGCACACGCTCCCGGCGAAGCGCGCCCGGGCTGAGGAGGAACGTGATGGACCGCCAGCTGTTCGACGCCGACCACGACGAGTTCCGCAAGATGGTGCGGGCCTTCGTCGAGCGGGAGGTCACCCCGCATCTGGAGGCGTGGGACGAGGCGGGGCGGATCGACCGCGCGCTCTACGCGAAGGCGGGGGCGACGGGCTTGCTCGGCTTCGAGTTCGACGAGAAGCTCGGCGGCCTCGGGCTGCACGACTTCCGCTACAACGCGATCATCGACGAGGAGCTCGCCGGCGTCGGCGCCCTGTCGGTCGCCATGGGCCTGGCGGCCCTGAACGACCTCGTCGCCCCCTACCTGCTCACGCTCGCGAGCGAGGAGCAGCAACAGCGCTGGGTCCCTGCGCTCTGCAGCGGGTCGGCCGTCGCGGCGATCGCGATGAGCGAGCCGAACGCCGGGAGCGACCTGCGCAGCATGCAGACCCGAGCGGTGCGCGACGGGGACGACTACGTCATCAACGGCTCGAAGACGTTCATCAGCAACGGACTGACGGCTGACGTCCTCCTCGTCGTGGCGAGGACGGGAGAGGTGAGCGGCCGGCATGGGCTCAGCCTGTTCGTGGTCGAGGCCAGCACGCCCGGGTTCTCCCGCGGGCGAGCGCTCCACAAGATCGGCCTGAAAGCCCAGGACACCGCCGAGCTCTTCTTCACCGACCTCCGGGTCCCCGCGTCCAACCTGCTCGGCGAGGAGGGCGAGGGCTTCACCTACCTCATGCAGAACCTGCCACGCGAGCGGCTCTCGGTGGCCATCAGCGCCGCGGCGGCAATCGAGCGGGTGCTGGCGGACACGCTCGACCACGCACGGTCCCGGCAGGTGTTCGGGCGCCCCGTCGGGGCGCACCAGCACAACAAGTTCGTCCTCGCCGACGTTGCCAGCGAGATCCAGATTGCCCGCGTCTTCGTCGACCGCTGCATCGAAGAGCTGCTGGCGGACCGCCTCACGCCGACCGACGCGGCGATGGCGAAGTGGTGGGTGACCGAGCTGCAGCAGCGGGCCATCTACCGGTGCCAGCAGCTCTTCGGCGGCTACGGCGTCATCACCGAGTACCCCGTCGCCCGGGCGTACGTCGATCGCGCGAGCGTCGACCATCTACGCCGGGAGCACCGAGATCATGAAGGAGATCATCGGGCGCTCGCTCGGTCTCTGACCCGGCGAAGGAGGGCCTCGCCCGAGCAGGGACCGCGATCGCCGTGACCGTCGGCGTCCATCGCGAGGATTCGCCGCCACGCGAGCACGAGCAGTCCGGCCGCGAGCATCACGACGATCCCTCCCATCCGCCGGAAGGGCCAGAAGCGGCCCTGCGGCCTCAGGCCGGCGTCCCCGCGGGAATCCCCGCGTGGGCCCGCACCGCCGCGGCGAAGCCCGCGAGCAGCGGGTGGACCCAAGTCGGATCTGACGAGCGCTCCGGCTGGAAGAGCGCGCCGACGTAGAAGGGGTGGTCGGGCAGCTCCGCCACCCGCGCCTCGGCGAGGTCGTCGTGGCCGCTGATCACGAGGCCGTGCCGCTGGAGCTCGCCGGCGTACTCCTCGTTGAGCCCGAAACGGCAGAAGAAGCGCTCGGTCGTTGGCCCGGGACCCATGACGCGCGCCGCCGTGGTCCCCGCCTCGATGACGACGGTGGCCTCCTCGCCGAGGAGCGAGCATTGGAGCGGCACGATGAGCAGCTCGGCGGCGTCGGCGAACTCCTCGGCGTTCTCGACGTCGGCGAGTCCGCAGACGTTCCGGGCGAACTCGAGCAGCACGTGCTGGAATCCGCCACACCGAGCAGCGGGAGCCGGTTGGTCCTCGCCGCTTCGATCGCCACGAGCACGCCGTCGCGGTGCTCGTAGGGGCTGCCGGGGATGACCCAGATCCCGTCGAACGCGGCGACATCGCTCGACGCTTCGATCTCGGTGCTGTGGAGCCAGTAGAGCTCGATGGCCTCGTCGGCGCCGTTGGCGAGTGCCTCGACGAGCGAGGGATCCCGTGCTAGCGGCCGAGCGCGACCGCCAGCGCGATCACCGCCGTCAGGTTGAACAACGAATGGGTCACCATCGAGGAGCCGAGCCGACCGCAGAGGTAGCGGACGGTGCCGAGGACGAGGCCGCCCGCGGCGACGCTCAGCGCCAGGACGAAACCCACGGTCCCGGGATCGTTGGCGATGTGGGCTGCCCCGAAGACTACCGACGTCACGACGATGCCGACGGCGGGTCCGAACCGCTGGACGAGCTGGCCCTGGAGAAGACCGCGGAAGAAGAGCTCCTCGAAAAAGGGCGCGCCGACGCACACGACGAGGACGAGGATCGTCCAGCCGATCGCCTGGTACGTCACGGCACCGTAGATCCGCTGATCAGGATTGGAGAGATTGTGGTCGGCGGCCGCGATGGGGAGGACGACGACCGCGGCCAAACAGCGACCGACGATGGCGCCGAGAATCCCGATGCCAAGGTCGACCCAACGGAAGCGAAGTTGGAAGTCGGCGCGCAGGCTTCCGGAACCGCAGCGACGACTCATGTACACGCAGGTTCCGAGGAAGCCGGACCACAGACCGAACTCGGAGACGACCAGCTCCGCGAGCGTCCCGCCCGGGCGCCCGAGCCCAATATCGGCGAGCACGAACACGAGGGAGAGGCCGAAGGAGACGACCAGCCCGGCGAGGGTCAGGGCCAGCCTGCGGGGAGACGATCCGGTGAGCCGGGGGGCCTGGAGCACGCCGCCGTCGTGATCGAGCGACAGCACGTCCCGCCCGAAGTCCTCGCCGTAGGTGTGCTCGGTCCAGATCTCGCCGTCCCAGTAGCGGTAGGCGCTACGGCGGAACGGATCCTCGTACCAGCCGGCACGCCGCAAGGACTCGCGCACGGGGGCGCTCGCGCGCTGGAGTTGGATCTGCAAGGTCCCGCAGTACGGACAGTACAGATCGGACGTCGCGAGGTCCGACTGACAGCGCCTGCACCGCAGCTTCTCCTTCACCGAGCTAGACGCGGATCATGACCGACCGGGCCGCCTTGTCCGCCAGCGTCTGGCGGCGTGCGTCCCAAAGGGGGAACAGGTCGTTCACGATGCCCGGCAACACGAAGGCGATGTACAGCAGCGTCCGCACGAGCCAACGCACGAACCCGCGCCGTGCGCCGATCGTCTCGCCCGTGTTGACGTCCCTCACGCCGATCCTGGGAGCCCGGTTGCCCGGCGTCTGCCCCCGCCCCCGGCCGTTGAACAGCGTGAAGTAGAGGCCCGAGACTGCGAGGAACGACAGGTACAGCACCGCAGCAGCCGCGCCGGAGGTCGTCTCCGTCGTCGTGACCGACGTCGCCGTGGTGACCGTATGCACGTGCGAGAAGTGGCTCGACACGATGATCTGGATGATGAAGAAGGGGACACCGATGACCAGCCCGTCGAGCACGATGGCCCCTGCGCGTTGCCACCAGCCCGCCAGCTCCGCGCCGAAGGGGGCGAGCGGCGCCCCGGAGCCGGGCGCCGGGCTCGGCCACTCCGATCGCCCCCACGGTGGCGGAGCGCCCGCAGGGAACCGCGGTGGGGAGTCGGGCGTCGGCCACGTGCCGGGCGCCAGGTCGGGGGCGGCGGCAGCCGATGCCCAGGGGGGCGATGACGTCGCGGCCGACGCCCCAATCGAGGCGCCGGGGGCAGCGCCCGCTCCTTCGGCGGCGCGATCGACGGTGGGATCAATGGCGGCACCGCTCGAAGGCTCGGCGACGCCGAGGGAGGCGCCGCATCGGGAACAGAATCGCGCCGAGTCGTCGCTCACGGCACCGCACGCAGAACACGTCAATGCTCGCATCCCTCCCGGCTCAGAAGCCACCTGTGGCCTCGGTCGATGGTGCTCATGCGCAGGTTCCGAGCACGGCGACCGCCAGCACGTCGGTCCTTCAGCGCTGAGCGACGTCGCGCAGCCATATTCCTCAAACGGCAACGCCCCCGGGACAGTTGAGCGGGAGTCGGCCAGGTGGGGCGGCACGCATTTATGTACCGCGATGCCCCACTCACTGCGGCCGGTTGCGGTTGAGCCGCGGGATCCGGGGGCCGCGCTTCGGTCTGCGCAGCGTGCTCGAAGCGCCGAGCAGCCGTGACCTACTCCCCGCCCACCCCAGCATGGACGACCACGACTGGCAGGCGCGAGATCATCAGCAGCTCGTGCGAGACGCTCCCGAGCACCGCGCTCAGGATCTCACCGTGACCACGGGTACCGACCACGATGAAGTCCGCATCCTTGCCCTCCGCGACGCCCGCGAGCGCTGCCGCGATGTTCCCCTTGCCGCGTTCGGCCTCGAGATCGAGCTCGGCACGGACTCCCCGGGCGCGAGCGGTCTCGGCCGCCTGCTTGAGGACCGGGTCCGCCTCCGCGATGCGCTGCTGAGAGGGCCCGTTCTCGGGGTCCTCTCGGAAGAGCGATTCGGCGAGCGGTGAGAAATGCATGAACACCACATCGGCGCCCGAACCTACAGCGAGCTCGAGACCGACCTCCACCGCGCGGTTGGCGGCTGGCGAGCCGTCGACCCCTATCACCAGGCGTCTCATCATGCGCGAACCGTAGCAGTGGCGGTCTCTACCCGCGCTGGACGCGGTCCGACGCCGCATCGTCCTCGGCGCGCTCTGGCGCCTCCGGAGCGTCCCGCTCCGGTGATAGCGGCGGCGGCGGCGACGCGACGGCCGACACCGGGGAGAATGGTCCGGTGCTTACTGTCTACGGCATCATCGCCCTCAGCTTCATGATGGCCATGTATGCGCTCGAGAAGCGCGGCCGGATCTTCGTCCTCGCCTTCGCCGCCGGCTGCGCGCTCTCGAGCAGCTACGGCTTCCTTTCGCACGCGTGGCCCTTCGGCGTGGTGGAGGCGGTCTGGACGCTCGTCGCGCTCCGTCGCTGGCGTCTGCCGACGCCGGCCCAGTGATCGGCTGGCGACGCGCCAGCGCCGGGTGCTGGCGACCTGCGATCGATCGCGTCACCTGGTGCGCTGGCCGTGGGGACCCGGCCCGACTACGCGGGTGCCGTCCTCGGCGGCATGCTGCTCATCGGGATCGGGTTCGGGCTCGCGCTGCCGACGCTGATGGCTACCGCCGCGAGCTCGCTTCCGCCGCACCAGTTCGCCACGGGATCGGCCGTAGTGAACATGGTCCGTCAAGTCGGGTTCGCCGTCGGGGTCGCCCTGCTCGTGGCCCTCGTCGGCACCCCGGCGACGGCGGAGAGTCGCTTGGCGGCCTTCCATCACGGCTGGGCGGTGAGCGCCGCCATCGCGTGCGCCGGCGCGGCCGCCGTCCTCCTGTTCCGGCGCAGGCGGTCAAGCGCGCCCACGGAGTCCCCCGCGCAAGCTGCCCTCGCGATCCCGGCCGCAGCAGCCTGCCCGGCTGTTCAGGCCTGAACAGAGCGACGAGGGGACGGGCGCCACGGGCGGAGAGGCGCGACCCCGGCGCGACCGTCCCGGCGGACCGACGACGATCAGTCCGAGGTAGCCAGGCCGACCAGGGAGCGCCGATAGCGGACCTCGTCGACGAGCACGCCCCACACCTCGCCCTCGCGACGGTGCCCGTCGACGTCCCATCCATCGGCGCGGTAGAGGCGCTCGGCGCGCGAATTGCCGACCAGGACCCACAGGACGGCTTCGCGGAATCCTTGCCGGCCGAGCCGTGCCCGGGCCTCGGCGATGAGCCGGCGCCCGAGCCCGAGCCCCCATGCATCGGGCTCGAGGTAGAGCGCATAGCGCTCGCCCGCCTGCGCCGCGTCGGCGTCACGAGCCGGACCGGTCGTGGCGAATCCACGGACGAGACCGTCGGTCACGGCGACGATCGTCGCCGGTCGATTCGGCTCGTGGTCGCCGAAGAGGTAACGGCCGACGCGATCCTCGGGCCGCAGCTCGTCGAGGTACTCGTCCGGCAGGAGCCCCCGGTACGCGACTTGCCACGAGCGCACGTGGATGCGCGCGACGGCGCTGGCGTCTTCGACTCGAGCGTCCCGGACGATCACCACCCGCCCAGTCTCCCAACTCGTTCCGGCCATCACTGGGCCGCGTGAGAAAGCCCGACGACCCGGGCCGACGAGACCGCCGCCCGCTGGCGGATCCGCGACGCGCCGAAGTAGGTGCCGTAGGTGTTGGTCACTTGTTTGGATTGACTCCAAAGTATTGTTTGACCTATTCTGCTCGTCGGAGGCGGAGACGATGGAGTCGACCGACGAGCAGGCGCGAGCGCTGCGGGCCACGGGCCTGCGGGTGACGGCTCAGCGTCTTGCAGTCCTTCGAGCATTGCAGCGGCGCCCCCACGCGGACGCCGAAACGGTGATCGGCCTGGTGCGCGACGAGCTCGGCTCGATCTCGCCCCAGGCCGTCTACAACGTGCTCGCCACGCTGACGGGTGCCGGCATGGTTCGGCGCATCGAGCCAGCGGGTAGTGCCGCGCGGTACGAGCTGCGCGTGGGCGACAACCACCACCACGTCGTGTGCCGTGAGTGCGGAGCCACGGCGGACGTGGACTGCGCAGTGGGTAGGCGCCCGTGCCTCACGCCGGCGGAGACCCATGGGTTCGTCCTCGACGAGGCCGAGGTCACCTTCTGGGGGCTGTGCCCGACGTGCCAGAACGCCAGCCCTCCACCCGAGGAGCAAGAGACGAGCAACCGAGGAGGAATCCGATGAGCGACAAGCTTCCTGTGACGACGACGGATGCGGGCATCTCGGCGACGAGCGACGAGCACTCGCTCACCGTCGGGCCGGACGGCCCGATCCTGCTCCAGGACCATTACGTGATCCAGAAGATGGCGCACTTCAACCGCGAGCGCGTACCGGAGCGGGTCGTCCACGCCAAGGGCGGCGGGGCCCACGGATTCTTCGAGGTGATCGAGGACGTCAGCCAGTGGTGCAGGGCCGCGTTCTTGAAGAAGGGCACCCGCACGGAGGCCTTCGCCCGCTTCTCGACGGTGGCCGGCGAGCTCGGCTCGGCCGACACCGTGCGCGACCCGAGGGGCTTCGCCCTCAAGTTCTATACCGGCGAGGGCAACTACGACATGGTCGGGAACAACACGCCCGTGTTCTTCATCAGGGACCCCAGCAAGTTCTCCGACTTCATCCACTCCCAAAAGCGCCGGGCCGACACCCACACGCGGGACAACAACATGCAGTGGGACTTCTGGTCGCTCTCCCCGGAGTCGGCGCACCAGGTGACCTGGTTGATGGGTGACCGGGGCATCCCCAACTCCTGGCGTCACATGAACGGCTACTCGAGCCACACCTACATGTGGACCAATGCCGGTGGCGAGCGCTTCTGGGTGAAGTACCACTTCAAGACCGACCAGGGCGTCGACTTCCTCACCGACGCCGACGCGAAGGCCACGGTGGCCGAGGACGGCGACTTCCACATTCGCGACCTCTACCGGTCGATCGCGGCGGGAGACCACCCGTCATGGACGCTGCACATGCAGATCATGGGCTTCGAGGAGGCCGCCGACTACCGGTTCAACCCCTTCGACCTCACCAAGGTGTGGCCGCACGAGGACTATCCGCTGCACAAGGTCGGGCGGCTCGTGCTCGACCGCAACCCGGAGAACTACTTCGCCGAGGTCGAGCAGGCAGCCTTCGAGCCCGCCAACATGGTCCCCGGCATCGGCCCGAGCCCGGACAAGATGCTGCTCGGGAGGCTGTTCTCCTACCCGGACACCCATCGCTACCGGATCGGTCCCAACTACCTGCAACTGCCGATCAACGCGCCGAAGGTGCCCGTGCACAGCTACAACGCCGACGGCGCCATGGCATATCGCAACTCGCCCGATCCGGCGTACGCGCCGAACTCCTTCGGCGGACCGAAGGCTGACCCGACGCTGCCCGAGCCCTCGTGGGGGGTCACCGGGGAGATCGTGCGTGCTGCCTACTCCAGGCACCGCGAAGACGACGACTTCATCCAGCCTGGCAACCTCTACCGGACCGTCCTGGACGAGGGCGCGAAGCAGCGGCTCGTCTCCAACATCTCCGGCCACCTTGGCAACGGCGTCACCGGCGAGGTCCTCGCCCGGGCGCTCGACTACTGGCGCAAGGTCGATGCCGATCTCGGCGCCCGCGTCGGCAAGGAGGTCGGGAACGGCAGCTGACACGTCCCGCGGCGATCAGCCGTAGGGCGTCCGGGACTGGCGAAGCAGGCAATTCGCCTTTCGCCACTTCCTCAGCGCGCCCGGTCGGCGTCGGAGACCGACTCGCTGGAGCGAAGGACATGGCCGGGCTCACCAGCTCCCGCCCGTCGCGAGGACGCGACGGGTCTCGGCGTGTGTCTGCTTCCACTGTCGTATGCATCCCAACTCGTCACCAGTGCCGGCGCCATATCGGTCGAGAGACGTCGTTCCACCGCGGAGCATTCGCGAGTGGAGGTCGTGGCCTTACGGGCATCTGTCCTGCACTACGCCGGTCAGTGGTGGAACGCCGAGCCTTCCTGCGGGCTCTGGAGCGGGGCACCCTGGCGATCGAGCTCGGGCAGCAGGCGGCTCAGGTCCTCGAGGAACAGCCCTGCCAGGTCCTGGGAGAACCCGTTGCGAACGACGACCCGCAGCACGCTGAGATCGGTGCGGTTCTCGGGGAACGTGTACGCGGGGACCAGCCATCCCCGCTCCCGCAGTCGTCGTGACACGTCGAACACGTTGTACGCCGTGATGTCGGCGCGGGTCGTGAACGCGAAGACCGGCAGCTGGTCGCCTCGCGTGATGAGCTCGAAGGGCCCGAGCTCGCCGATCTGGTCGGCAAGATCGGTGGCGATCTCGCGTGACGCCTGCTGGACGCTCCGGAAGCCCCCGAAACCGAGCCGCAGGAACGCGTAGTACTGGGCCACCACCTCAGCCCCCGGCCGCGAGAAGTTGAGGGCGAAGGTGGGCATGTTGCCGCCCAGGTAGTTGACGTTGAACACCAGCTCGGCGGGAAGGGCCTCGTGGTCCCGCCACAGCACCCATCCCACCCCCGGGTATACGAGCCCGTACTTGTGCCCAGACGTGTTGATCGACGCCACGCGCGGAATGCGGAAGTCCCACCGCAGCTCCTCGTCGATGAACGGGGCGATCATCCCGCCCGACGCCCCGTCGACGTGCATCGGGATGTCCAGGCCGGTGCCGGCCTCGAGATCATCCAGGGCCGCCGCGATCTCAGCCACCGGCTCATAGCTCCCGTCGAAGGTGGACCCGAGGATCGCCACGACGCCGATCGTGTTCTCGTCGCACAGGGCCACCGCCTCGTCAGCGGAGAGGTGGAACCGCTCGCCCTCCATCGGGACCGTACGGGCTTCCACCTCCCAGTAGTTGCAGAACTTCTCCCAGCACACCTGGACGTTTACTCCCATCACCAGGTTCGGGCGTTCTGTCGACTGACCCGCTGCCGCCCGTCGCTTGGACCACCGTCGCTTGAGGGCCATCCCACCCAGCATGCAGGCTTCCGACGATCCGGTGGTCGAGCAGCCGATGCTCTGATCGGGATCCGGGGCGTTCCACAGATGGGCCAGGATGCTCACGCAGCGTCGCTCGAGTTCGGCCGTCTGCGGATACTCGTCCTTGTCGATCATGTTCTTCTCGGCGCACTCGCCCATCAGGCGGGCCGCTGGGGCCTCCATCCAGGTGGTCACGAACGTCGCCAGGTTGAGCCGGGCGTTGCCGTCCAGCATCAGCTCGTCGTGGATCAACTGATAGGCGGTCTCGGCCGGTATCGGATCGTCACGCAGACCGTGCGTCGGGAGCACGACCTCCTCGCCCAGAACCGGGTTGTCCAAGGTGAGCAGAGGATTCCCTCTGTGGCGACCGGGGTGACGAGCGGGTGTTCCGTGGTGAAGGGCCATCGCGCCAACCTCCCGTGTCGATCGCAGCCGCTGCTGTCAGCGCCGTGACCGCATCCTTCCAGCCGACGAGCGGCGCCGCTCGCGCACAGCTCGGGCTGGAGCGGAAGGCGACCTCGGGGCTCGGCGTCGTCCCGGGGTCGCTCCGACCACGCCGGGAGACGTTCCGGGTTGGCAAGGGCGCGATAGCGCCGGGGCTGTCCGAACTCGCTGTCACCGATGTCGGCGAACCTGCTGCGCACACCGCGTGAACCCGATGCGCCGCCATCTGAGAACGCGCAGCTGGCAGATCGTCGCAGGCGCCCGGGATGCAACACTCGGACGTGGCCTCTGACACGATCACCGTGGCACGACAGCTCATCGCCTCGAGCGAGCGCGTCCTCGTCCTCACCGGGGCGGGGATGTCGACCGATTCGGGAATCCGGGACTTCCGGGGGCCCGAGGGGGTGTGGACCAGGGATCCCGAAGCGGAACGGATGTCGACACTCGAGAACTACCTTTCGAGTGCCGACGTGCGCCGGCGCTCCTGGCGATCGCTCATCGCCTCCGGTGCGCTCGAGGCGAAGCCGAACGGCGCGCACCTCGCGTTGGTCCAGCTCGAACGGCGCACGGCGCTTTCCCTGCTCGTGACCCAGAACACCGACGGCCTGCACCTCGACGCCGGGACCGACCCGGCCCGCGTCATCGAGATCCACGGGTCGAGCCGGTGGACGCGGTGCCTCGCGTGCGGCACGACAGCGCCCACGCGAGAGGTCGTGCAAAGAGTGCGCCTCGGCGACGACGATCCGCACTGCCTCGAGCGGCGCCCTGAGCGACCGTGCGGCGGGATCCTCAAGCGGACGACCATCCTCTTCGGGGAGTCACTCGTTCCCGCGGACTTGCGGCGCGCCGAGGCGCATGCACAGGCGTGCGACCTGCTGCTCGCCGTCGGCTCGACGCTGTCCGTCTATCCCGCTGCAGGTTTGGCGGTACTCGCGCACCGTGCCGGAGCACCAGTCGTCATCGTCAATGGCTCCCCCACCAATCAAGACCACCTGGCCACGGTGCTAGTCAGAGGGCCGATCGGCGAGGTCCTTCCGGCGATCGTCGCTTAGGGTCGCGGCGCCCTTGTCGGTCGGAGCCTGGTCGTGCCGCATCGACGGCGACCATGGACGCCCGGCGAAGAGACCTGACGGCGCGTGCCGGTCGCGCTCGTTCGACAGCTACCCGGCAGGGAGCTTGGCCAATGCCTCCTTCAGCACCGTGATGAGCTCCTCGTCCTGGCTCCTCAGGTGCTTCTGAATCTCCAACGCCTCGCTCAAGATGGCCTCTGCGTCCTTGTAGGTGTTCTCCGAGCGCTGGTCAGATGCCGTGGCGGCGATGTTCTGGCCCACGATGATGATCGAGAGCAGCACCAGCTGAAGGAAGGTCTGTGCGATCCATGCAATGATCCCTTCACCCCCGGGCTTTAGTGCGGTGGGCAGTCCTACCAGCGCCAGCGCCGCGAACACGTAGGCGCACCACATCGTGCCCACTCCGTCGGTGATCTTCACTGCGAGCCATGCGTTGAACTTCGTGCTCGCCTTGCTCTTAAGCACGTCGGCGGAGGTGACCGGCTTGTCGCGGTGCTCAAGCCGCTCGAGTGTGTGCGGATGGGGAACGTGCTCGTAGCCGCTCATGGTCCTGCCCTTCTTCCGGTCGACGTCGCCCTATGGGATGCGTTCTGAGGAATGGTAGGCAACCGGCGGTCGGCCTCAGCGGCACAGCACTTCGCGCGACGCACTCGGGGCCCGATGATCCGCCGCCGTCGAGCTGGTGCAGCGGGCTGCCGCCGCCTTCGAGTGCAGCGGTCGTCGTATCGAACGGCGCCGGGGCACCGCAGGTCCCACCTCCGGCCGAAGGCGTCCCTCGCTGCAGCGGCGACTGGCGCTAACTTCAGCACCCGTGCGCAAGCAGAACGGCCTCTCGGCCGCCCTCCAAGGGACGGTCCGATCGCGTCAGTACGTCGGGCTCCGATGACCCTCAACCCACCGGAGGGGGTGTCGACCAGCAACCCGGGCGAGCACGATCAGGCGCGCACGGGCGGCAGCACGCGCTCGAGGGTGCTGGCCGTCGCTGCGCTGGCAGCGTGCTTCGCGGGCCTCGTGGTCCTGCTCTACGCTGCCGCAACGCACGTGGCTTCGGGCAACTCCGATGGGGCAACGGTCGTCCTCGAGGGCCAGTCGCTAAGCACGGGCAACCTGACGTTGCACGGGTGGTCGCTCTCCAAGGACTCCTTTTGGAGCGTGGACGCTGTCTTCTACCTCTTCGCCGTGCTGGGACAGGGCATACGCTCCTCCCAGCTCGAACTCGGTCCCCGCGGTCATCGCCGCGCTCGTGATCGTGGTGGGTGCCATCCTCGCCCGAGGTGGCCGCCGCGGTGGCGCGGGCATCGGCGCGATGGTGACGGTCATCGCGCTGCTCGCGCTGCCCAGCCGGGCCATGTCGATGTTCCTCCTCCAGGGGCCCCTCCACGTCGGGACGGCGCTCTGGACCCTCGTCGCCTTCGCAGGCCTGCGCAGCGGCCGTTTTGGCTGGTGCTGGGGCGTGGCAGTCCTCCTGCTCGCGGCGGGGCTGCTCGGTGACCTACAGATAGCGGTATTCGGGGTCGCGCCCGTGGCCCTGGCCGGCCTCGCGGCGATGGCGCGAAGTCGCAGCTGGCGGGGCGGCCTCGCCTCGCTGAGCGCGGCGGCCGCGAGCGTCGCGCTGGCGTTCGTCGTCCGGGAGCTCGCCGACCTAGTCGGCACGTTCGGCGTCAACCCGGTGAACCCGACTGCCTCGCCGAGCCAGATGCTCGCCAATCTGGCGGACATCTGGCGCTACGGCCCGGCGATGCTCGGCATCGATGCGGGACCGTACGGGGCGACAGGAGTTCCCGCCGCGCTCGAGGCGGTCCACGTCATCGGTTTGGTCGTGATCGTCGCAGGCGTCCTGGCGGCCCTCGCGGCGATGCTCCACGGAACGATCGTGGGACGGCCGGGCCGCGTCGTGACGGGCCGGGACTGGCACGTCGATGACCTGCTCCTGTTCGCGTTCCTCGGCGACCTCGGCGTGTTCGCGCGCCTCGACGAGGCTGGCGTGGACGTCTTCGCCCGTTACCTCACCGCGGCGGTCATCTTCGGTGCCGTACTCGGTGGCCGTCTCGTTGGACGGCTCAGCGAGCTCCTTGCGCGGCCTGCGGTGAGTCGCGTCGCGCTCGTTGTGGGCGTTTCCTGCGTGCTCGCCTACGGCGCCGCGTTCGGGCTGAGCTTCCGGCTGCCGCCCGTGGGCCAGACCTCCCGGCAGCTCGCGGCCTTCCTCACCCGTCACCGGCTGACCAAGGGCCTCGGTGACTACTGGTCGGCGTCCATCGTGACCGTCGCCTCCAATGGTGCCGTCGTCGTCCGCCCGGTCATCGACGGTCCCTCCGGCCGGGTCGTCCGCTACGAGCGCCAGTCGGACGCCTCGTGGTATGCCGGACAGCACTTTCAGTTCGTCCTCTACAACGCAGCGCTCCCCCTGGTGAACGCGAGCGTTGCCGCCGGCACCTTCGGCGCACCGACCAAGACGTACTCGTTCGGCGTGTACCGCGTCCTGGTCTTCAAGCACCCGATCTCGGTCTCCTCGATCGGCACGAGCACCTAGCTCCCGATCCCCGGCACAGCCGTCGCTGGCCGGGCGAGCCGCCGGACTCGGTGCTGTCGCCCGGCACCTATCGTGATCGCCGCCAGCCACCGGAGCCGCCTCCTCGCGCCGCTGCTGCTCGGTCGCTCACTTTCTCGGCACTGGGACCAGGTACACGGTCGTCGAAGGCGGATCGACGGCGAAGGTGGCGCAGCTGCGGCGCTCGCCGAATCCGACATCGACGACGACGCGCCAGCTGCCGAGTCCATTGCGCTTGGGGGCGGACGCGGCATCACGGCGCGTCTGCCGCCTCCGTCATGCAGCTACCGCTTCGCGCCGTGTTGGTGAGCTCCTTTGCCATCGCGACGATCGCCGCGGTCCCTGGGCTGGGAGGTGCAGCTGCGGCGAGTCCTAGCCCGGCGCAGGGAGAGCCGCGACGGTCCGGGAAGACGCCAACGGCTCCTGACGGGAGCACGCAGGCACAAAGCGGCGCGGGCGTGCTGGAGTAACCGAGCGGACCGTGCCGCCAGACGGGCTCGCAGGCTGCCGAGTAGGACCCGCCGGGGTTGCCGAGCACGACGATCTCCGCATGCAGGCTCGCCGCCGCGTAGCAGCCGATGGTCACGGGATTCGTCACCTGTTGGCTCAGCTCGTAGCCCGCGGCACTCGCTGCGAGCGCGACGGTGGCGATCACGGGAATGACAACGCGGCGCCGTCGCCACCGGGGACGTCGGCGGGCGGCGATGGTCGTGTCACCGGCGAGGATGCGCTCCATCACAACGCGGGCGGCGTCGGTCCGGCCGAGGTCGGCGTACTCCTCGAGGGGAGCCGGGTTCTGCCTCCTGACCAGCTCGAAGGCGTCAACGCCCTGGTCGTCAGGCATCAGCTGGCCCATCGGCCGATCCCATTCGCTCCCCCGCATCACTCGGGAGTGGTTGAGGCGAGCTCCGCAGCGCGTCGAACTGGCGCTGCAAGGAGCGACGCGCCCGGTGCAGCCGGATGTTCAACGCGTTCTCGGAGCATCCGAGCATCTCGGCTGCCTCAGCGTGGGACATCCCGTCCCAGGCGACGAGCCGTATGACCTCCCGCTCGGAGGGACGCAGCCGGACGAACGCCCGCATGGCGAGACCATCGTCAGGTCGAAGTTCGAGCACGTCGAGCGAGGCGCGCTCGGTTGGCAGCTGGTTGAAGAGCCGCTGCCAGAGGAGGCGTTGGCGCCGCCGACCACGCTCCAGGTTCGACAAGTTGCCCCGAGCGATGCGCAGCACCCACCGGTGGACGTCCGGTCCCGCCGGAAGTGCGTCGATCCTGCGCCAGACCGCCATGAACGTCGTGGCCGCGACATCCTCTGTGTCGATGTCGCTGCCTGAGCGTCGCCGGAGATAGGCCATGATCGTTCCGTCGTGAGCCTCGAACACCTCCTCGAAACGGGCGACTTGGTCGCCCAGCCTCGGCTCCTCCAAGGGCCCGCTCCTGGCTCGGTGCTTGTGGGGCTTTCGGCGGTGGTAGGGACGGCGACAGTCCGGGACATGGCAACTTCTTTCGGAGAAAACGCTGCCTACCTGCCCCCAGCCATCGACCCAGCTCCCAGCCTGACAATAGCTGCGAAAGCGGGAACCTGCACCAGATTGAGGGGGCTGCGTGCACGCTCATGCAAGATTCTGACGCCTCGACGACGCCACGGCGGCACCGGCTGACTGTCCGTACGGCTGGATGGTCCATCATCCTCCCGTGTGGCGGCATCGACTCGTGGCGGTGCGCGCATGTCCTGTCCGGTGATCGCCACGCTCGGATCGTCGGGTCCGAGCACTTGGAACCCATCCGAACCGGGTAGCAACCACCAGTGCCCGAACTACCAGACGTCGAAGGGTTCCGACGTGTAATCGAGCGTCATGCCGTCGGTGAGCGGATCATGAGAATCGACGTACGAGATGCCGGCGTGATCAGGGGACGGTCGAGCGATGACTTTGTACGGCGCCTCCGAGGGCGGGAATTCGCTGAGCCCGAGAGGCGAGGAAAGTGGCTCCTTGCCCACACCAATGGACCGACGCTGCTCCTCCACTTCGGGATGACCGGCAGCTTGATCTGGGCGCCGTCTCGCGACGATGACGCGCGCTTCGAAAGAGTCGTCCTCGACGTCGGCCGAGGCAGGCTCATCTACCGTGACCAGCGAAA
The DNA here is from genome assembly GCA_963765505.1 of uncultured Actinomycetota bacterium. GTDB lineage: Bacteria > Actinomycetota > Acidimicrobiia > Acidimicrobiales > Bog-793 > DATKQY01. Next base: position 432,400 of record CAVXWO010000001.1, on the reverse strand, counting down.
GCTCCGTGGGCTCTGGCTAGCGGACGGCGACGACGCGATCGCAGAAGTGATCGGCCCACAAGGCCCCGACGCGCTCAGCCTGACCGGCTCGAGGCTCACCGACCGCCTACGTGGCCACCGCGCCAGCCTCAAAGCGCTGCTCATGAATCAGCACATCCTTGCGGGTCTCGGAAACATGCTCTCCGATGAGGTGCTCTGGCGGGCGCGGATCCACCCCGCCCGTCGATTCTGCGACCTCGACGCGTCCGAGTGCCGCCGTCTCGATCGCTCCCTTCAGCAGGTCCTCCGAGCGTCGGTGAGAGAAGCGATGATCCCGAGAGGTAGCCGATGGTTGAACTCGCAGCGGTCGGCCGCGGACCCGCGCTGTCCTCGATGCCACGGCGAGCTCTGCACGAGCCGCATCGGGGGCCGGACGTCCTACTGGTGTCCGATCTGTCAGCCGTCGACCACGTAGGACGTGCAAGCCGGCACATGCTCGCTCGGTCGACCCTACGATCTCGTCGAGAGCTCTCCGGCGACTCCCGGAAGTCTCTGCCCCACGCTCAGGGGACGATCGCGACCTTCAGGCACGAAGGGTCGTTCCGTACCAGGTCGAGGGCTCGGCCGTACTCGCCGAGTACCAGCTCGCGATTGACGATGCCGTCGGTACGGACACGGCCGGAGCGCAGGACGCGGAGCGCCCGATCAAAGCAGTTGACCTGCGCAAAGGACCCCTTGACCGTGAGCTCACGCCGGAACAGGTCGTAGGGCCGGAACGGGACGGTGGCCTGCTCATCGGCCATGCCGTAGATGAGCACGGTTCCGCCGTCGCGGGCGAGCGGGACGCAGCATTCGACGACGGACGGCGCGCCGGTCGCATCGATCACGACGTCGAAGCCCTCAGGCGCCAGTTCGCGAAGGTCGCCGATCGAGGCCCCGGGGTTCGATCGGTCGATACGCAGGGTCGAGTCGATCCCATACGCACGCGCCAACGCCAGCTTGAACTCAGTTGGCGCTGCGACGGTCACGCGGGCAGCCCCACCGTGAACGAGGAGCTGCGCCAGGACGAGACCGGTCGGGCCTGCTCCGAACAGCAACACGTCAGATCCCGGCCGCAGGGCGAGCACGTCCATGCCGTGAATGGCGCACGCCGTCGGTTCGGTCATCACCGCCGCGCGCAGGTCGAGGTCGTCCACCGGGAAGCACTTCTCCGCGCGGACCGTCACGTACTCCGCGAAGGCACCTGGACCGTTGACGCCAAGTGAGTAGAAGTTGCGGCAGAACAGCGGTTCGCCGCGCCGGCACGGTGAGCAGTGGCCACAGAGCACCGTGTTGTCCGCGGCGACCCGCTGGCCCACCTCCAACCCGTCGACTCCGTCGCCGAGCGAGTCGACGCGGCCGACGATCTCGTGGCCGGGCGTCAAGGGGTAGGCGGAGAAGAACCCTCCGTCGTGGATGTGGAGGTCCGTCCCGCACATGCCCGCGATCTCGACGGCAAGGCGGACCTCTCCCACTCGGGGCTCCGGCGTCGGCACCGTCCGTATAGCGAAGTTCGCGGGACCGTCGTAGACGACAGCTCTCATGTCACGACCGTACAACGCGCCCGCCGCAGATCCGGACTGAGGGTCCGCGCGGTCGGCCCGGCCTGCCGCCTCATGCACCAGCTCAGGGCGCCGACGTTCCGGTGGTCACGCCGAGCGTGCACCGTCCCTCCCGCGCACCCGGGCCGCCGTCCGGAACGAAGTCGTTGGAACAGTTGCCGGCGCCGCCGGCACTCGCCCGTCGGCCGGGCCCCCGGTCACTTGGCGGCGACGCACCTGCCGCTAGGTCTCCGCCCGCTCGCGCCAGCGTGCGGCGTCGGCGCGGCTGCGCTCGAGGAGACGCTGGTTGTTATCCTGGAGCCACTCACGTGCGAGATCGAGCCGGCGCGTCGTGCCCTGGAACACGGGCATAACGTGGCGGGCAAAGAGCTCGTAGCTGTGGCGCGTCGCCTCGGGCGAGGCCCACTCCTGCGACCAGAAGGCGAAGGCGCCGACGTCGCCGCCTGACGCCTCGACGACCTCCTCGAGCTTGGCGATTGCGCCAGCTGGCGTGCCGATGAACGCGTGGCCGGACTCGATGACCCACTCGAGCCGGCTATCGAACGTCCTGCCGGCCGCCTTGGTTCCAACACTGAGCGTGTCCTGTGAGTACGTGAAGTACTCGTCGAGGCCGAAGCGCACGTCCTCGATCGCCTGCTCGCGCGTCTCGGCGAGATGCAAACACGCCGAAGCGCATTCTCACCATCGTTCGGAGTCCTCCCTCGTCGAACAGCTCTCGCCCCCAGTCTGGCGGCTGACAGCCAGCTTCGCCGTCATCGCTCGGTCGGCGCCGCCTGATCCGGCAGGCCGCTGCGTCGCCACCTCGACGTGGTGCCGTCCGCGGCGTCACACAGGCGACTGTTTCGGACCGATCGGCCGACAACGAGGCAGAGCGCGACGGCGACCACGAGGTCAGGCGCGAGGTAGTCGCCAACCCACCTGGTGAAGCGACCGGTCGGTCTCGACGACGACTCGACGCGCGAGCGAGGATGCGGGGGAGCACCAACAACGCCTGCGCGGGTCACCAGCCGCCCAGCCGATGCACCGTCACTCCTCTTCGAGCCTCACCATCTCGTCAGGACGGTCTGCCGCACCCCCCGTCGGTACCGGGATCCTGAGGGCCGTCGCCGGACCCTTCGGCCGGCGGTGGCGAGGAGGGACGCGGCCCCACGACGTCAGTCGCGTCGAGCTCGGGACCCTCGGTGGAGCGGGCCTCCGCCGCCATAGCGGCGAGCGCCTTGCGACGACCGATGCGCTCCGCACCGAGCTGGGCTCGAAGCGAGATGTAGCAACCCGCGCCGATGGGGATCGGCAACCAGAAGTTGATGAGGCGCCAGCCGATGACCGCCTCGAGCGCGACATCGCCGGCAACGCCGAAGCTCTTGAGGAGCAGGATCGTCGTCGTCTCGACGACCCCGAGCCCGCCGGGGGTGATCGGGAGCACGGCGAGCACGTTGCCGATGCCGTAGGCCGCGAACAACTCGACCGGGTTGACGTAGCGGTGGAACGCGGCGAGGAAGGCCCACAGGCACGCCGCGTCGAGCAGCCAGTTGAGCGCGCCCCAGACGATCGCGAGCCGGAGCTGGTCGCGGTCGTTCCACAGGTCGCGAAGCGAGTCGCCGATGTGGTGGACGATCGACTCGATGCGCTCCTCGGTGAGACGCGGCACTCGACGGCCGATCGCTCGCACGACGTGGATCGCGCCCTCCTCGCCGCGGGTGAACGCGAACACGAGGGCGGCGACCGCGAGGATGGCGATCATCCCGACGACCGCGACGGTCGCGTAGATCGCGTGCACGCCCGCGAAGGGTATGGAGACGACGAGCGAGACCCACAAGAGCACGTTGAGGACGACGGCGGAGCCGAGGCCCTGGGTCGCCATCGCGAACCCGGCTGCGCGGCCGTCGACCCCGAGCTTGGTGAAGAGCCGGTAGCCGAGTGTGGCAGAGGCCGCACTGCCGCCGGGGACGACGTGGGCGATCGCAGTCGTCGCGAGGTCGATGCGGAACAGTGTCCCGACCCCTGGGGCATCTGGGGGAAGGAGTACTCGAGTCAGGAGCGCGTAGGCGAAGAGCGAGGCGGCCTCGAGCACGACCGCGACGACGAGGAAGACGACGTTGACGTGGCTGATAAGCGCTACCGCGTGGCTCGCGGCGACGAACTTCGGGATGACCAGGTACTCGATAACGAGGAGCGCGAGGAAGATCGTGACGCCGTGCCGGAGCGGGGCGGGCACGCGGCTGCGCCAGGAACGCGCCGGGCTCCTCGCCCGCTCCTCACCCGGCATGTGACCATGCTCGCGCGGCGCCGCTCGGCTCGCGAGCCGACATCGCGCGACTGATCGCGGCTATCGAGTTGACTGACGCGCTCGCATCACTGGCGACGTTCGGGCGCGCCCGCCGCCGCGGCACCCTGGGTGGTCACCGGGTCCCGGCGCACCGACGAGCGGGTATCAGCGCGCTTCCTCGCCGCCGGGGTCGCCCGCGCCCCGGACCACGGTGACCGGACACGGCGCGTGGGTCACGCAGTGCTCGCTCACCGACCCGAGGAGCATCCCGGTGAACCCGCCATGACCGCGGCTGCCCACGACGAGGAGCGACGCTCCCCGGCCCGCGTTCAGGAGCACCGGGGCGGGATGACCCTGGGCAACGGTCATCTCGATGGCGAGGCCCGGGTCCTTGCCGAGCACCTCGGCGACCGTTACTTCGAGGGTGCGCCGGGCGTCTTCCGCGGGATCGAAGTCCGCCGGGTACGGCGGCGCCCAGCCATAGCTGACGGGGAACTCCCAGCAGGTGATGACCTGCAGGGACGCGCCAGTGAGCTTGGCCTGGCGGGCCGCCCAGCGGAGGGCCTCGCACGACGGCGGCGACCCGTCCACGCCCACCACGATCCTCGGGTCCGTGTCCCCACCGTCCTCCATGTGCCGCTCCGCGTCGGTCATGTCTGCTCCCCGCCTCCGATGCCAGCTCCCGTCGGCTCGAGCGCGATCGGCGTGATCTGTCCGGCCGACCCGACGTCCTCCTCATAGTGATACTTGCCCCCACGCAGCCATGACATGCCCGCCGCCAGGAGGCAGGCGCCGATGGCGAAGTCGAACGCCGCGTGCAATCCGTTGGCGAAGGGGCTCGAGATCAGCGCGGGGAAGAAACCGCGGCCGGTCAAGATGGCGGCCTGACGTGCCGGTAGATGGGCAAGGACAGCGGCGCCAACCAGGTGCTGGACGGGGTTGTAGCCCAAGAAGGCGGCGAACAAGCTGGACACCGGTGGCAGATGGGCGGCCGTCGCCGCGACCGACGAAGGAACCCCGTGCGCCACGAGCCCGTGGTAGAGCGTCGAGGGCAGCGTGGCAGAGAGGCCGACGATCATGAGCGTGAAGAAGATCCCGATCGAAAGCACCTGAGCGGTGTTCTGGAAGGTCGAGTTCATGCCCGAGCCCACCCCGCGGTGCTCGGGCGGGAGGCTGTTCATCACGCCCGCCCGATTGGGAGCGGCGAAAGCGCCCATGGCGAGGCCATTCAGCAACAGGATGAGCCCGAAGGCCCAGTAGGAGAAGTCGACCGGCAACAACTCGAGGAGGAAGAACGAGCTGGCGGCGACGAGCATGCCGCCCGAGGCGAACGGACGCGAGCCGAAGCGGTCCGAGAGGTAGCCCGATACCGGCCCGGCCAACAGGAACCCGGCGGTGAGTGGCAGCATGTAGATGCCAGCCCACAGCGGGGTCTGGCTGAAACTGTAGCCGTGACGGGGAAGCCAGATGCCCTGGAGCCAGATGATCAGCATGAACATGAGCCCGCCCCGGCCGACGCTCGCGAGCAGGGAGGAGAGGCTGCCGGCGGTAAAGGCGCGGATCTTGAACAGCGCCAGGCGGAACATCGGATCAGCGACCCGGCGCTCGATGAAGGTGAAGGCCACCAGCAGAGCCACGCCGCCGCTCAGGCAGCCCAGCACGAACGGGCTCGTCCAGCCCATCGTCGAGTGGCCGTAGGGCTGGATGCCGTAGGTGATGCCGACCATGATCCCGACGAGCCCCAGGGCGAAGGTGACGTTCCCTGGCCAGTCGAGGCGCGACCTCACCTGCCGGGGCACCTCCCGGAGCTTGCGGTAGGCCCACACCGTGCCGAAGAGGCCGATCGGCACCGACACCAAGAAAATGAGCCTCCACTGGATCGGGGCGAGCACGCCACCGAGGACGAGGCCGATGAATGATCCGCTGATGCCGGCGACCTGGTTGATGCCGAGCGCCATGCCCCGCTGGTCCTCGGGGAAGGCGTCGGTCAGGATGGCGGCGGAGTTGGCGATGAGGAGCGCCGCGCCCACTCCTTGGAAGACCCGCATCACGACCAGCCACAGCGCCCCCGCCGTGCCGCTCATCCAGGTGATCGTGAGCAGCAGCGAGAAGAACGTGTAGACGGCGAAGCCGAGGTTGTACATGCGCACCCGGCCGTACATGTCGCCGAGACGCCCCAGGCTCACCACGAGCACGCTGGTCACGACCATGAAGCTCAAGATCATCCACAGCAGGTAGAAGCTGTTGCCCGGTGCCAACGGGTCGATGTGGATGCCTCGGAAGATGTCGGGCAGGGCGATCAGCATGATCGACAGATCGATCATCGACATCAGGACGCCAAGCGTGGTGTTCGACAGGACGACCCACTTGTAGTGGTCAGGATCGGCGGCTCCTTGCCCGGCGGCCACACTCATCGCCACGTCGCCGACTGGTCTGCTGGTACGCGAGCCAGTGCCCGATTGACCAAGTCCAGACGCTCGGAATCTCGTCATGACCGGAGGCGGACGCTCAAGGGAGCTGATCGAGACCCGAGCGATCAGCGCCTCCTCGTGGGCGGCCCGAGTCCCGGCACCTCGGCGAAGCCTCGCTCGAGCTGCACCGCTCGGCGCGGCGCGTCCCGAAGTCCTCGCTTCGGAGCGTCTCGAGGACCGAGAGCGGCTCCAGGCGGGCAACGGCGAGACTCGCTGCGGCGCGCCGGCGCTGGCCGGTCACCGAAAGCCCGAGGACGCCCAGCAGAACGGTGCCACCGCTGACCAGGAGTACGACGATAGGCACCTGGAACCTCCCTCCGTTGCTGACCCGCCGGCCACCCGGATCGGGGTCCCGCGAGGTCCGAACCTTGTCGCTGCGCTGTGCCAGTGTGCGCGGCACGGGCGACGAGGCAACAGAGACGAACGTCCCGAAAGCGCGGGCGGTCCGGGGACTGGCCGATTAGCGTGCCCCCGGCGTGGCGCGGCCCACGGGCGAGTGACGGACTGCGGCGCTCGTCACCGCGGCGGCCGCGCCGCTCGAATGTCGGCGCGTCGGCACGCCCGTCGGCGCCGGACGAGCGCCGCCTCGACGCTTCCGACCAACTGGCGTGACCCCCATCCGGCGACGTCGGCGCGTGAGGCGAGCTCCGCCTCGAGGGGAACGAGGACGGTCTGCTGGACCTCGGCAAGCGGGCCGTAGATGGCGGCGAGGTCGAGGACCTGCGTCGCCAGATAGGAGCGGGCTTCGTGCCACGCGTCGGCAGAGGTGCCCGCGCGTCCCCGCTGCGCCGAACGCTCCGTGCACAGGTCCTGCTCCGTCCCGTGCGCCAGGAAGTTCGTCCATACCCATACGGGCACGTCCGCCGCGCGCCTCCAGCTGCTCGGCGAGGCGTCCGACGAGAAAGGCCTCGCAGTCGCTGACCAGCTCGTCGGCGCGCCGCCTGAGCTCGCGAAGCGAGGCGAGGCGCTGCCTCCCGCTCTCGACAGACGGCGTCGGGGCTCGCCAGCGCTCAGGAAGCCAGCCGCGCCACCACCGCATCCCCCTCACCCCTCCTGTGCGCGGGATGGCGAGCCCAGCTGGCGAGGAAGTCACGTGCCTTTCGACACGCCTCACCGACCGACGCGCCCTCGACGTAGGCGACCTGGGCGATCGCCGCCGCTCGCTCCGCCGCTTCGCCATCACCCCCGAGCTCCTGGTGGACCCACGCCCGGACGACCTCACCCAGCACGAGCTCGTTCCCCACTTCGACCTCCTCCGCTCCGAGGCGACCCTACGCGGGGCGCTTCGCGAGCGGGAAGGGTCGAAGGTCCCATGTCTCCGGTCACTGGATTGCGCTCGCGTGAACGTGACTCCAGTCGCTGAGCAACGGACACCGACATCGCGCCACGCGACGCACCTAGAGTCTGTCGACGCCGGAGGAGGAGACCGAGTGCCAGCGTGTCTGGAGAATCGACGCGGCCGATGATCGAAGCCAAAGGCCTGACCAAGCACTACGGGACGAAGGTGGCCGTCGACCAGCTCAGCTTCGAGGTGCAGCCCGGCGTCGTGACGGGCTTCCTCGGCCCGAACGGATCGGGCAAGTCGACGACGATGCGGATGATCATGGGCCTCGACGCACCGAACGCGGGTGACGTCACGGTGAACGGTCGGCACTACCACGACCTTCCATGGCCGCTGCATGAGGTCGGCGCGCTCCTCGAGGCAAAGGCGATCCATCCCGGCCGGAGTGCTCGCGCGCACCTTCAGATGCTTGCCGAGACCAACCACGTCGGGCTGGGCCGAGTCGACGAGGTGCTCGAGACCGTCGGGCTGTCCTCGGTTGCGGGTCAGCGCGCCGGCAAGTTCTCGCTCGGTATGAGCCAGCGGCTCGGCATCGCCGCGGCGCTGCTCGGCGATCCCGAGGTGCTCCTCTTCGATGAGCCGGTGAACGGTCTCGATCCGGACGGGATCCGCTGGGTTCGCAACCTCTTGAAGGGCCTCGCCCGTCAGGGTCGAACAGTCTTCGTCTCGAGCCACCTGATGAGCGAGATGGCGCTCACCGCGGACGAGGTGGTCATCATCGGCAAGGGCCGGTTGATCGCCCAGGTCCCGACTGCCGAGCTCATCGCGCAGAGCTCGCAGCGTTTCGTCCGCGTGCGCTCGCCCGAGATCGCAAAGCTCCGGGCGGCCCTCGATCGCGACGGCGCGACGACAGTCCTCGAAGACGACGGCTCGCTATCGGTGCGGGGCCTGGACGAGATCGCGATCGGCGAACTCGCGGGTCGGATTCCTGTGGTCCTCCACGAGCTGTCCCCACAATCCGCATCGCTCGAAGAGGCCTTCATGGAGCTCACCGAGGAGAGCATCGAGTACCACGGAGCACCGGCCACCAGCACGAGTGAGAAGCGGGCAGGAGCGTGAGCGTCTCGACGATGACTCCGGCAGGAGCCGGCAAGGTCCTGCCGCCAGGGCGGTACGGCATGTCCGGGCTGCTCCGGTCGGAGTGGACGAAGCTGCGATCCATCCGATCGACGATGTGGACGCTCGGCCTCACGATCGTGGTCGGCACCGGCATCGGCGCGTTGGCCACCGCGGAGACGCGGGCCCACTGGTCGTCGATGTCCTTGGGTAGCCGGTTGAGCTTCGACCCGACCGGCACGAGCCTGGCTGGCGCCTTCTTCGGGCAGTTGACGATCGGTATTCTCGGTGTGCTCGTGATGAGCGGGGAGTACGGCACCGGCACCATCCGGGCGACGTTCTCCGCCGCACCGCGGCGACCTCTGGTGCTCGTCGCCAAGGCTGCGGTGTTCGGCGTCGTCGCCCTCGTCGTCGCCGAGGTCGTGGCGTTCCTGTCATTCTTTCTCGGCCAGGTCTTGCTCTCAGCGCCGGCGACCCATGCGACGCTTGGAAGTCCCGGCGCGCTCCGAGCGGTCGCAGGAAGTGGGCTGTATCTCTGCGCGATTGGCCTCTTCGCGCTCGGACTGGCGACGATCATCCGACACACGGCCGGGGCGATCAGCGCCTTCGTCGGAGTCCTCCTCGTCCTTCCGATCATCGTCCGCGCGCTTCCCTCTTCGATCGAGCCCGAGATCGAGCGATTCCTTCCCGACCACATCGGAGGCGCGATCATCTCCCTCCACATGGGGGACGCCTTTTCACCCTGGATCGGCCTTCTCCTGCTCTGTGGCTACGCGGCGCTGGCACTCGTCATCGGAGGAGTGCTGCTCGTCCGGCGAGACGCATGAGCAGCTGCGTACTCGCGCCATGTCTCGCGCTGGCGCGCTCAGATTCGGCAGGGAGTATGGGATCAGGCTGACTGCGACGGAGATCCACCAGCTGTTTGACGGCTCCGAGTACGTTCAGCCTCACCTGGTGGTTCCGGCTTGACCCGATAATCGGCTGACGGTCAGCCTGTCTTCAGAACGATCTGTCGACCGGAGCACCAGGGTCAACGGCACGCCCGGACCCCGAGTGCGGCGGATCGCCCTGCACCAACAGGGCGATCTCACCGGCGTCGCACACCTGGTGCGTCGCGTGCCACCCCTTGACGGTTGAGAGAGAAGGGATGGCCATGACCACTGTAGATGCCACGCGCCCGGTCACCGGTGGGGTGGATACCCACCTCGATCTAAACGTCGCTGCAGCGCTCGACCCGCTCGGTGCCCTGCTCGGTCTTGCCGAGTTTCCGGCCACGACAAAGGGCCATGGCGAGCTGCTCGGCTTTCTTGAGGCCTTCGGCCCCGTGGCTCGTGTCGGCATCGAAGGCACGAGCTCCTATGGCGCGGGCATCGCCCGCTTCCTGCGCCACTCGGGAGTCGAGGTGGTCGAAGTCGACCGTCCGAACCGCCAGGCGCGCCGGCGAAGTGGAAAGTCCGATCCCGCCGACGCCCTCGAGGCGGCACGTGCCGCACTCTCTGGCCGGGCCCAGGGAGCGGGCAAGACCAAGGACGGCAACGTCGAGGCGATCCGGACGCTCGTCGTCGCAAAGCGCAGCTGTCGCTCGACCAAGATCAAGACGCTCAACCAGATCCGCCATCTCTCCTTCACCGCCCCAGAGGAGCTCCGCGTGCGACTGAAAGACGTCTCACGCCAGCAGCTCGGCGCAACCGCAGCCGCCCTTCGGCCCCGGGTGGGCAGTGATCCGGTCGTCTTCGCGACAAAGTCGGCGTTGTCGATCCTCGGCCGGCGGGTGGTCGCGCTGGACCAGGAGAAGGAGCAGCTCGACCGGCTGCTTGGCGAGCTCGTCGAGGCAACCGCGCCGTCGTTGCTCGAGGTGTTCGGCGTCGGCATCGACACCGCGGCGACCTTGCTCACGACCGTCGGGGACAACCCCGGTCGGATCGTCTCCGAGGCCGCCTTCGCCCACCTCTGCGGCGTCGCTCCGATCCCGGCCTCGTCGGGCAAGGTGAACCGGCTCCGGCTGAACCGCGGCGGGGACCGCCAGGCGAACTGCGCGCTGTGGGGCATCGTGATCACAAGGATGCGCAACGACCCGCGCACGCAGGCCTACGTCGAGCGCCGGCTCAAGGAGGGCCGCTCGAAGAGCGAGATCATCCGCGTGCTCAAGCGCTACGTCGCCCGCGAGGTCTACAAGCACCTTCCCGTGACCTAGATCGCTCGACACGGTGGGCCTGGCCCAAGAATCGGCTGACGCCCCCTGGGGCTGTTCTTAAGAACGATCTGCCGGCCCGCCGTGTCGAGTCCACCGCCGCGTCCAACGGCCCAGGACATCTGGCTTAGTAAGAGCTTGCCCTCTTCGAGTGGCTCATCCCTGTCCTGCCATGCCTCGGCTGTCGACGCGCCTCCGCCCTATCTCATTCGCTGGCTGCGGAACATCATGGAGGCCTTGACACACGTAGGAGCATCGTTCGGTGACGCCCGGACCTATTAGTCAGCTGTCACAATCCACCCGGGTCGCGTTTACACCAAGGATGTCGACGACCCTTCGGTGAGCAGGCTGCCTGCCGCGTCGATTCAGCCTGTCCGATCGATACGAACGGGCACCGAGCTTCTAGGCGATGCCTTTGTGATGCTCCTCAAGAGACGTACACGAGGGTCCCGATCGGGTCGTCGTTGAAGACGACCGCTGCGGCCGAGTACGGGAGCTCCACGCAACCGAGGCTCTGGGGGAAGCCGTACGCGTAGCGATAGAAGCCGTGGACGGCGTCCCCGCCGTTGAAGTAGGCGACGTACGGGACGCCGGGATCGTCGTAGTAGCTGCCATCCGGGTTGTAGCCGCTCATCGTCGTCGAGAGGAAGCGGGCGTAGACGGGAAACGTCCCGAGGGCAGTCGGTGCCTGTGGGATGCCGGTGTTGGTGGGGCTCTGGAAGACCACCGTGCCGTCCTGCCAGACCGAGAGCGTCTCGGGCAGCGCGGTCGAGACCTCGAGGTAGTCGTACGCGCCGGTCGCGACCTGGCCGGAGGCGACCGCGCTGAGGAGATCCGCCCAGAACGCCGCGGTGAGTTCGCCGTCGTCTTTGAGGCCGTGATCGGATTCGAAGGCCATGACGGCGCCCTGCACGAGCACGGTGTCGACGCCGGGCTGCCATAGCGAGGAGAGCGAGACGGGAATCTTCGGATACCGCCACGAGAAGGTGCCCGGTTGCGCACTGAGCGCGACCGCGCCAGCGGCGGTCGGTCCGGCCTCGATCGCCGATGTGCCCGTCGTCGGTGAGATCGTCACCGGCGCCGAGTCCGAAGATGGCGCGGAGGCCCTCGACGTCGTCGCGCCCGAGGAGACGGCGCTCGATGCTGGGCCGAGCCCAGCAGCCGGCGCGGCAGCGTCGAAACGAAGCGGGAGGTAGTCCAGATCCGCTAGGAGCTGCTGGAGCCGCAGCACCGACGGGGCCGGGACGCTGAACGACGCCGTGTACGGCGCCGCGAGCGACTGTCCAAGGCGTCCGTGGGGGCCTGCCGCACCCGCGGCGACGGTGAGGGAGAGCTTTGAGAGCGGGGTGAAGTATCCGTTCGGCCGGAACACGAGCGTCGTCGAACGCTCGAGCGTCCAGGTGCCCGGCGTGCTCGGAACCAGCATGGGATCGGTGGTACCGGCGGCGAGCGGCGCGGAGAACTGGACGGCGATCTCATTCGAGAGGCCGAGGTCCGTCGTGCCGGGGGCGGGTGACGTATCGACGACCTCGAGCGGTGCCGGGGCCAGCGTCGAAGGCGGTGCACTGGCCGCCTCGGCGGGAGTCAAATGCGGTGCACGACCGACGTGCTCGGCGACGCTTCCGGCGCTGATGATGAGAACGATGAGGAGGGAGCCGGCGATGGCCAGGCGAACGTGTCGACGCAGACCACGTTCCGGTACCGCTCGCGCCGGCTCGTCGACCGCCAACGGCTGACTCGCGACCCGGCTGTCGCCGTCGAGCGGTTCATCTCCTGTCTGCGAAGCGCGGACGCGGCGACGGACGAGACGCCATCTGCACGCGACGATGGCGCCGAGAACGAGGAGGGCGGGGACGAGCAGGGCACGGGAGTTCCGCCGCCGGTCCAGCAGGGCAGGTGTCGGTTGCACATGTCGACGCATGCGTCACCTCACTCGTGCGCACAACCCGCTGCCGGGAGACTATGACGCGCGTTGTCTCGATGCTGCCGCGACTCGAGACGTCGCGCCCGCGTCGCGGTCGCAGGCGGAGGGCCCTCGAAGGCCGACGACGTGATGCGGGCTTGTATTAGCGGCCCTGAGGTCGACGTCGTCAGGCACCGTTTCCACGCTCGTCTTTGACGGGGAACAGATGACGCGCTCGTAGACGACGAACTTCGTCACCCACAAGACGATGCTGACGAGAAGAAATCCCGAGCCGACGACGACGATGCGGATGCCCCGGCCGGCGTTGTCGTGGTCGGTCGTCCACCCGACGTGCTCAGCTGCCTCTCGCAGCACAACGGCTAGCCGCTCGTCAGCGAGGTTGGCAAGACGGAAATCGACCGGGTCGCGGCGGAGCCGGTGCGCCAGCTCGTCAATGTGCGACTCCCGGGCGAAGTTGTTGGCGGTGGCCACCAGAGCCCGATAGGAGCCCTCGGCGAGCGAGCTCTGCACAGGCTGGTAGTCGATCCGCTGGTTGGCCACCCGGTACGGAGCTCCTCCTGCTCGCGCTCGTCGCATCGACATCGCGCGAGTAGCCGCGGAGCAGCCGTTGACGATCCCAGGTGCGCGCCGGCAACATGCCCGAGCCACCCGTGCCGTAGGATGATGCCAGGCGGCTGAGCGGTGGGGAACGTTAGAGCGTTAAGGAGCAGGTCCCATTCAGCCCGACGCAGACCGTTCGCCTTCGTCTGGAGAGCACCGACCTCACTTGCGGCATTCGCCCGCTCTGCCGACCGGCGCCCACATAGGGAAGTGTCTTTGTCCCTACTCCCTCGCCCGCCTTCGACCTAGCCTCACCGAGATGGCGGCTGGCGACACGAGCCCGCAGAACCGCTTGGCTGGCCGAGGTGCTCGGTGAGCCGGTATCCACCCCCGTCAGGGATACGCGAGGAGACCAGTTGAGCTCGCAGCGTGGATCGCTGTCGACCGGTCCGCGGCCCACGCATAGCGTCGCGCTCGCTGCCGTCTGTGCGGTGCTGTTTCTCACCTTCTTGGACATGACGATCGTGAGCGTCGCCCTCGCGAGCGTTCAGTCGCGTCTCCACGCGGGAGTGACCCAGCTCCAGTGGGTCGTGAACGGCTACGCGTTGACCTTCGCGAGCCTCATGCTCCTCGCTGGATCACTCTCGGATCGTATTGGGCGAAAGCGGGTGATGCTCGGCGGACTCTCGGTCTTTGCCGCGGGTTCACTGCTCGGTGCGCTCGCGCCGAACCCGGACGTCCTGATCGCCGCTCGCGTCGTCATGGGGATCGGCGCCGCGGCATCCGAACCAGGCACGCTTTCGATCATCCGTCACCTCTATCCCGAGCGCGACAAGCGGGCGCGGGCGCTCGGGACGTGGGCGGCGGTGTCGGGCTTGGCGCTTGCGCTCGGTCCGGTGATCGGCGGCGCGCTCGTCGCCATCGGATCGTGGCGGGCGGTGTTCTGGTTCAACGTTGTTGCCGTCGCGTGCGTCGTCACCCTCGCGGCGAACGCCGTGCCCGAGAGCGCCGATCCGGAGTCTTCACGCCTCGACATCCTTGGGTTCGCCACCGGCGCGCTCGGTCTCGGGGCACTGACCTTCGCGGTCATCCTCGGCGAGAGCGCCGGTTACCGTGCACCCCTGGTCATCGGGCTCTTTCTCCTCGGCGTCGTCGCGCTCGCTGGGTTCGTCCGGGTCGAGCGGAACAGCCGGTCCCCGATGCTCGACCTCGCCTACTTCCGCTCTCCGCGGTTCACCGGAGCGATCATCGTCGTGTTCGTGCTGTTCTTCGGCATCTTCTCGATCTTCTTCTTCACGGCGCTCTACCTCGCGACCGTGGTCGGTTACTCGCCCGACCGCGTGGCGCTCGAGTTCTCGCCGATGGCGGTCGCGATGATCGTCGCGGCCGGCCTGGCCGGGCGACACGTCGCACGCGTCGGGCCGCGCCTGCCGATGGCCGAGGGATGCGTGCTCAGCGGTGCCGGCGTCCTGCTTTCCGATCTCCTGCTCGGTCACAGCCCGCCCTCGCTGTGGCTCATGGCCACGCTCGCGCTCGCGGGGTTCGGTTTCGGCTCGAGCGTCGTCCCGGTCACCTCGGTCGCCCTTGGCGACGTGCCACCCGAGCACTCCAGCATGGCGGCCTCCGCGACGAACACGAGCCGCGAGCTCGGTGCGGTCTTTGGCGTCGCCGTCCTCGGGGCGCTCGTCAACGCGCACCTGACCGGTGACCTGACGCTGCGCTTGAAGGCGCTCCACATCCCCTCGAACTTCATCTCGATCGTGATCAGCGCCGTCGAGACGGGCACGGTGCCGAGCGGTGTCCACGGAGGCAGCTCGATCGAGGACCGCGTGATCGAAGCCGCCTACGCGGCCTTCCGCAGCGGCCTCGAAGCGGCGCTGCTCATCGCCGGCATCGCGATGCTCGGGGCGGCCGTCGTCGCCGCGACGACGCTGGGCGGCCAGGGGGAACGAGGCCTCGGACCCGGGGGACGAGCGGATTCGTAGCGGGGCTCGCGCCAGCTAGTGGCGGGATCGTGGTCAGGCAGACGGCCCCCCGATCGCGGCTCGCTCGCTATCGAGTGAGCCCAAGTGGTATTGAGGCCGAATGGGCGCCGATCTGGCTTGGGTGACCTTCCGGGTCTTTCGCCTCTACCCTCGGCGTCGACCATTCAAGACAGTTGAACGGTGGCCGACGAAGAACACACGTTGAGCGTGGCCCACCCGTCCCCAGGACGCGATGAGCGTTCAGGCGCGTCCTCAAGCGGTGATGGCGACTCGGTCGTGGGGGTCTCTGGGCCACCATCCGCGAACACTCCGGCGCCTCTGCTCGAGGAGCCGGCGATCGTCGTCGATCGTCTCACCAAGCACTACGGGGACCTCGAAGCCGTCCGGGGCGTGAGCTTCAGCGTCCCGACCGGCGAGACGTTCGGGTTCCTCGGGCCGAACGGTGCGGGCAAGTCGACGACGATCTCGATGCTGTGCACGTTGCTCCGCCCGACCTCGGGTCACGCCCGAGTCGCCGGCGCGGACGTCGTCGGCGAGCAGGGCAAGGTGCGCAGCCGGATCGGGCTCGTCTTCCAGGACCCGACCCTTGACGAGTACTTGACCGCCGAGGAGAACCTCCGCTTTCACGCCCAGCTCTACGGCGTGCCCGAGGCGATCCTCGGACCTCGACTCCAACAGGTCCTCGAGATGGTCGAGCTCTGGGATCGACGCGGCAAGGTCGTCCGGAACTTCTCCGGCGGCATGCGTCGCCGGCTCGAGATCGCCCGCGGCCTGCTCCATTCGCCCCGTGTGCTGTTCTTGGACGAGCCGACCGTCGGGCTCGACCCCCAGACCCGCGCGCACATCTGGAGCTACATCGAGACGCTGCGCCGCGCCGAGCAGATCACGATCTTCCTCACGACCCACTACATGGACGAGGCGGAGCACTGTGACCGCATCGCGATCATCGACGACGGTGAGATCGTCGCACTCGACACCCCGGAAGCCCTGAAGGAAGCTGTCGGTCGGGATCGCATCGAGATCGCTGTAGAAGACACCGAGGCAGCCATCACTTCGCTAAAGGCGCGCTTCGGCGTCGACGCGGCCCTCTCCGAGGGGATGGTCACGTTCTACGTCGAGAACGGCGAGGAGTTCGTCCCCCGGCTCTTCTCGGAGAGCGAGCTCGCTATCCACTCGATACGTGTTGCCCGACCGACGCTCGACGACGTCTTCATGGCCTACACGGGCCGGACGATCCGCGACGCCGAGGCGTCGGGCATGGATCAGCTGCGAGCGAGCGCGAGGTTCCGCGCGCGGAGGAGGTAGTGATGACGGTGGCTCTTCCGGCAGTGGTTTCCGTCCGCGAGGCCGGCGGGACGTTCTCGAGCGACCTGCGCGGCGTGCGTGTCGTGTGGCGTCGCGAGCTGATCCGCTTCAGTCGTGACCGCACCCGGATGGTCACCTCGCTCATCCAGCCGGTCCTCTTCCTCTTCATTTTGGGGACCGGGCTCTCGACGATCGCCCGCTCGACCGCAGGGGTCAGCTTCAAGACGTTCATGTTCCCCGGGATCATCGGCATGACCGTGCTGTTCACCGCGGTCTTCTCCGCGATGTCGATCGTCTGGGACCGAGAGTTCGGCTTCCTCCGCGAGATGCTCGTCGCCCCGGTGAAGCGCTGGTCGATCGTGCTCGGGAAGTGCTTCGGCGGGATGACTGTCGCGACAATCCAAGGAGTGATCTTCCTCTGCCTCGCCGGGGCAGTCGGAGTCCCCTATCAGCCAGTGATGCTGGTCGAGCTCGTCGGCGAGATGGCGCTCATGGCCTTTGCCCTTACGGGATTCGGCATTCTCCTCGCGTCCCGGATACAGCAGATGCAGTCCTTCCAGGTCGTCGTCCAGTTCTTCGTGATGCCGATGTTCTTCCTCTCCGGCGCGATGTTCCCCCTCTCGGGGCTTCCCTCCTGGCTGACCGCCCTCACGAAGATCGATCCGCTGACCTACGCTGTCGATCCGCTCCGCGAAGCGGTCTTCAGCCACCTAAAGGTGTCGCCAGCGGCGCTGCGGGCGCTCGACCCCGGGGTCAGCTGGAACGGTTGGCGCCTCCCGGTGCCGCTCGAGCTCGGCATCGTCGCCGTCATGGCGACCGTGCTCCTCGGAGCGGCGATGGTCGCCTTCTCAAGGACCGAGTAGCGCGAGTGACCAGAGCGTCGTCGCCCGAGCGACCCAAGAACCTCGTCGCGATCTTCTCTACGGCTCACAGGGAGACCGCCACGTGCGTTCCTCAGTGATGGACAGGCTTGCCGGGTATCTGTCCGAACTGATCGGTATTCGTCCGGTGTTGTCGGGTGGCAGAGACGCCGAGACCAGGATCGAGCCTCGGGCTTTGCGCTACAAGTTGTGTCATCCGCCGCCTCGACGTTTGCGCGCACTCGGTCTGGACCTCGGCGAGCGGCCGTAGGTGGCGGCGAGGTCCAGCACGTGTGCCGCCAGGTAGGAACGGGCCTTCCACCACTCGTCGACGGCGGTGGCACTTGGACCCAGCTGCGCCGCCCGTTCCGAGGACAGGTCCTGCTCCGCGCCGTGCGCCAGGCGGTTCGTCCACGCCCACACGGGCACGTGCGCCGCGCGCGCCTGCACCTGCTCGGCAAGGCGCCCGGCGAGGAAGGCCTCGCAGCCACCGACCAGCTCGCCGCCGCGCCGCCTCTGCTCGCGCCGCGCGGTGAGGCGGCGCCTCCAGCGCTCGAGGAGCAGCTCCAGGGCTTGCCGCCCCTCAGGACGCCAGCCGCACCACCACCACCTCTCCCTCACCCCTTATGTGCGCAGGGTGGTGAGTTGAGTGCGCAGGGTGGTGAGCCCAGCTGGCGAGGAAGCCACGCGCCTTGCGGCACGCCTCGCTGACGGACGCGCCGTCGGCGTAGGCCACTTGGGCGATCGCCGCAGCTCGCTCGGCCGCTTCGGCGTCGCCCGGGAGTTCCTCGTGGACCCACGCCCTGACGACCTCGGCCAGCACGAACTCGTTCGCCACCTCGACCACCTCCGATCCCAAGCGACGCTACGCGCGCCGCCTCGCGGACCGGCAGGGTCGAAAGTCCCACGCCTCCGCGGTCTGTCGCCGCTCGTTCACGTCGGCGCCGGTCGAGCCGAGCCGGCGACGGTTGGTCCGACGACGGCCACGCTGACGTCGCGAAGGATTGGCGCTCGTTCGCTGCTGACGGTGCCCCTCTTTGGCGTGAGCGCTCACGACAGCGCCGAGCGCTGCGCTCGCTTCGCCGACGAGCCCGGCTGGGGTCGCGATGCGCCGGTAGAGGCCAGCGAGCAGCCGCAGCTCGAGCGGCACGAGGACGACCTCTTGCATGTCCCGACTTGCATGTCCCGACGAGGCCCAGCTGTCACCACGGCGCGGGCCTCCTCGACGTGCGGTCGTCGCTCGGTGGGTTGGTGATGAGTCGGGTCGACGGCCGCGCTGCTGGACGGCTCTTCCCGCACTCCGATGTGGTTGTTACCGACCTTTGGCCCTAGTCGATGCTCACGACATCTAGTAGCAATGGCACATTAATGATCGACCGATAGGGCGGGGACAGGCGTAGCTTCGACGGCCCGGCCGGTCCGGGGAGGAGGCGTCGGTGCCGAGCGAGGCGACGAGCGTGCCACGCGACGTGGTCCCGCCCAACGTGCTGGCGGGCCGGCTCCGGCTGTCGATGATCCGTCTCTCTCGCCAGCTGCGGCGCCACGAGCCGTCCGCGCTCACGATCGCCCAGCTCTCTGCGCTCGCCACCGTCGCCCGCTCGGGGCCGCTCGGCGTCGGCCAGCTCGCCGAGATCGAAGGCCTGCCCTCTCCTGCCGCGGACCGCGCCTCGCCGACAAGCTCGAGGAGGCCGGGCTCGTCACCCGCCGGGCGAACCCGACCGATCGCCGCGGCGTGCACCTCGTGGCCACCGCCGAAGGCGCGGCGCTGCTCGCCCGGCGCGAGAACGTCGGCAACGCCTGGCTCGCCGAGCGCCTCGGCGCCCTCAGCATGCCGGACCGCCTCGCGCTCGAGCGGGCGGTGGCCGTGCTCGAGTCGCTCGCGACCGAGCGCCCCCGCGACGAGCTGGCGGTGGAAGAGGGGCGCCCCGAGGCAAAGCAGCTAACGACGTGACCGCTCTGGCGCCGACCCAGTCGCCGGTCGTGGGACCGCGCTACAAGTGGGTCGTCCTCTCCAACACCACGATCGGGGTCGTGCTCTCGTCGCTCAACGCGACGAGTCTCATCATCGCCCTGCCGGTCATCTTCCGGGGCATCCACCTGAACCCGCTCCAGCCAGCCAACTTCCCGTACCTGCTCTGGATCATGATGGGCTACATGCTGGTGTTGGCGGCCGTTGTCGTGACGGTCGGGCGCATCGGCGACATCTTCGGCCGGGTGAGGATGTACAACCTCGGCTTCGCCTGGTTCACCGTTGGGGCGATCCTGCTGTCGCTCGTTTGGAGCACGGGACCGACCGGCGCCTTGGAGCTCGTCATCCTGCGGATGTTCCAGGCCATCGGCGGGGCCTTGCTCATGGCGAACTCGGCGGCCATCATCACCGACGCCTTCCCCTCCGACCAGCTCGGCCTCGCCCTCGGCACGAACATGGTGGCCATGATCGTCGGGTCCTTCCTCGGCATCGTCGCCGGTGGCCTGCTATCGGAGCTGGGCTGGCGCTGGGTGTTCCTCGTGAACGTGCCGATCGGAGCCTTCGGGACGGTTTGGGCCTACATGAAGCTGAAGGAGATCGGGATCCGCATCAAGGCCAAGATCGACTGGCTCGGGAACCTCTCCTTTGCCGGGGGCCTCGCCATGGTCCTCACCGGCGTCACCTACGGCATCAAGCCCTACGGCAACTCCCTCACCGGCTGGGGCGACCCCTTTGTGCTGGAGATGGTCTTCGGGGGCTTCGCATTGCTCGTCGTCTTCGTCGTCGTCGAGATGAAGGTGACTGAGCCGATGTTCCGCCTGTCGCTCTTTCGCATCCGGGCGTTCAGCGCCGGCAACGCGGCAGGGTTCCTCGGGGCCGTCGGGCGAGGCGGTCTGCAGTTCATGCTGATGATCTGGTTCCAGGGTATCTGGCTACCCCAGCATGGCTACCGTTTCGCCGACACCCCGCTGTGGGCCGGCATCTACATGATCCCCTATATGCTCGGCTTCGTGGCGGCCGGGCCGGTGTCCGGCAAGCTGTCGGACCGCTACGGGGCCCGGCCGTTCGCGACGGCCGGGATGCTGCTCTCGGCCACGATGTATGCGGCGATGATGGCCTTCCCTGCCAACTTCGCCTACTGGCCCTTCGCCGCGGTCATGTTCGTCTCGGGGATCGCGATGGGCCTGTTCGCGTCGCCGAACACGGCTTCGATCATGAACTCGGTCCCCGCTCGTCACCGCGGGGCGGCCTCGGGGATGCGGGTGACGTTCGCGAACGCCGGCATGCCGCTGTCGATGGGGCTCTTCTTCACGCTGCTCGTCTTCGGGCTGAACGCCAAGGTGCCCCATGCCATGATTGCCGGCCTCACCGCCCACGGGGTCCCCGCAGTCAAGGCCGCCCAGCTCGCCCACCTACCGCCGCTCGGCTACATCTTCGCCGCCTTCTTGGGCTACAACCCCCTGAAGAGCCTGCTCGGCCCTGTGGTGCTCGGCCACCTCGCTCCCGCCCAGGCTGCCGACCTCACCAGCAGGTCCTTCTTCCCCCACCTCATCGGCCCCTCGTTCAAGCACGGCCTCATGATCATCCTCGCCTTCGCCGTCGTCATGAGCGTGATCGCCGCGGTCGCCTCGGCGCTTCGAGGCGAGAAGTTCGTGCACGAGGACGAGGAATCCATCGCCCAGAAGGCCGGCCTCACCGCCCAGGTGGTCGGCGTCGCCGGCGGTGACGCCAGGGCTGTCCGAACCCTGCTCGACGGCGCAGCTGAGCCGAGGGGGGCCACAGCGTCGCCCGGCGAACTGGTCCGATCGGCCCAACCGGGGAACGGCGCCAGGAGCCGGGCGAGCACCAGGAGGAGCAGGGTTGTCGAACGATCGGCCAAGTCGGGCCCGCCCGATCCTGATCGCGGACGGTGAGTAAGAGACGGGAGCGGTTGCAACGACCCCCTAGAGCACGCGGCTCCAACGAGGGCGCTCGCCGCGCGCCTGTCCCAATGTATGAGACCATCGGCCCTGGCGGCGCGGGCGTCGCAACGAGAAGGTGGGACGTTGCCAGAGGAGGTCGCGATGTCTTTGCCGATCGTGTCATTGCTGGTCATCGGGACGCGCCTGCAGCATCTGGACGGCGAGCCCGTCGTCGTGCTCGGGCTCCCGAGGGAAGAATCGTGGTCTCATGTGGTGCGGCACCGGCGCTCGACGCGCGGCTGGACCTCATCGTGATGCGCCAGCCCGGCGCACCCCCCAGGCCCGAGCTCGAGATGTGCGCCGTCGGTGAGGATGGCATGCGGATCATCAACGACGAGGTGGTCCGGTTGGCCCGGTTCTCCGAGAAGACCGAGCTGGCCAAGGCGGACGCACGCGAGCGAGCACTCCTGTTCGACCTGCTCAGCACCGCGTCGACGAGCGCCGGATGGGCCAACGTGTCGGACATCCCCTCTTCGCCGAGGAGATCCTGGCCGCTGCCCAACGGACCGACCTGCCTGCCCTCAACCTTGAGTGTGCCATCTCCGGTCGCGGCGACCCATAGCCTGACCAGTGCACACTTGTTGGTTGCAGGTTCGCGCATAACTCGTAGGCGGTAGCCAATGACCAAGCAGGCCGAGTCCCCACCGACGAGAGACAAGGGCGCTCCGACGGCGCCACCGCCGCCGCCGGCGTGGCGCCACTACCTGTGGATCATCGCGTTCGCGATCTTCATCGCCCTGTACTTGACCCTGCCGACGACAAAAGGCCCAACGCAGGTCACCCTCAACTACTCGCAGTTCTTGAGCGACGTCTCGGCGCACAAGGTGAAGACGGTCACCCTCGACACGACTGGGAGCGCGACCGGCACTTTGTCGAACGGCAGCCAGTACACGACGGCGATCCCGCTACAGGCTGGACAGACGTTCCTCAACCAGCTGCAGACCTCCGGCGTCCAGATCACGGCGGAGACGACTGGCACCTCTTTTGGCGCCGACGTGCTGTCGTGGCTGATCCTACTGCTCCCGTTCATCATCCTCGGCTACATCTGGTGGCGTCTATCGAAGAGAGCCGGCGGAGGTATACAAGGGGCGTTAGGGGTCGGCCGATCGAAGGCGAAAGTGTTCGACGAGGAACGCCCGAAGACGACCTTCGCCGACGTTGCGGGGTACGAGGGCGCGAAGCTCGAGATACGTGAGGTGGTCGACTTCCTCCAGCGCCCCGAGCGCTACGCGCGGGCTGGCGCGATGGCACCGCGGGGCGTCTTGATGATTGGACCTCCCGGGACCGGCAAGACGCTTCTCGCCCGGGCAGTGGCCGGGGAGGCTGACGTGCCGTTCTTCTCGGTTACCGGGTCGAGCTTCGTCGAGATGTTCGTCGGTGTCGGGGCGGCTCGCGTCCGCGACCTGTTCCAGGAGGCTCGTAAGCGGGCTCCGGCGATCATCTTCGTCGACGAGATCGACGCCATCGGCCAACGGCGGGGCGGCGCGGGCATGATGGTGGCGAACGATGAGCGGGAGCAGACGCTCAACCAGCTGCTCGCAGAGATGGACGGCTTCGATCCGGCGACCGGGATCGTGGTCCTCGCTGCCACCAACAGGCCCGAGGTGCTCGACCCCGCGCTGCTCCGGCCGGGCCGGTTCGACCGGCAGATCACGATCCCACTCCCCACCTTGTCCGAGCGCCTCGCGATCCTGCAGGTCCACTGCCGGGACAAGCGGCTCGACCAGGGCACGAACCTGGAGGTGGTGGCGAGGGGGACGCCCGGCTTCTCGGGCGCGGACCTTGCGAACCTCGTGAACGAGGCGGCGATCGTCGCGGTCCGAGCGAACCGCGAGATGCTCACCGCAGCGGACTTCGACGAAGCCCGCGACCGCATCATCCTCGGCCGGCGCGAAGGCTCGAACGTGCTCGTTCCCGACGAGAAACACGCCGTCGCCGTGCACGAAGCTGGCCACGCGCTCGTCGCCGCGTACTCGGACAAGGCGGACCCGATTGCGAAGGTGACGATCCTGCCTGCCGGCCAGTCGCTCGGCGTCACCGAGCAGCTCCCGCTCATCGAGCGGCACCTCTACGGCGAGGACTACCTCGACGACACCCTCGCGGTCTGCCTCGGGGTCGCGCCGGCGAGCTCGTCGTGCTCGGCCAGGGCTCGACTGGCGCCGCGAACGATCTCGCCAAGGCGACGGAGCTGGCGATCAAGATGGTGCGCGAGTTCGGTCTCTCGTCGACCATTGGACCCGTGGGTTATCCCTCGGGGGGATCCGTATTCCTCGGTGGCGGAGGCAGCGAGTTCTCCAGTCGGCCCTTCGCCGAGCAGACGCAGGCGGCGATCGATGCGGAGGTCTCACGGATGTTGCGCGAAGCCGAACAACGGGCCGTCGAAGTGCTCAAGGAGCACCGCGACGTGCTCGACAACTTGGTGCAGCTGCTCATCGCCAACGAGACCGTGGACGGCTCGGAGGTCTACGCGCTCGCTGGCCGGCCCGAACCCTCCGGTGGTGCGGGCATGACGATGGCGCCTGATCGTGCCGCCTCGATCGCTGGAAAGCCTGCAGCCACGGGCTCAGAGAAAGCGACGAAGGACGACAAACTCCCCACGTGATGCTCCTCCGAACAGCGAGACAGAGGAGAGCCACGAATGAACTGTCGCGATCGGGCGTGTCTGTCATCAACGAAGGAGCGTCTCTCGCGTATGACGTTTCAGAGCGCCAGGCTTTCCTAGGAGGCCCATCTCTGAGTGACATGCCCGTCGGAGGGGAGATGGTCGACTATGCGCTTTGATTCCGGCGTCACCGACTATCGGGAGTCAGATTTTAATGAGCTTCTTAAGGCGATAGGGGTCGGTAACGACGACGCCGAGGGGACCGTGTCGCTTCGCGGAATGCCCCCAGTCCTGCCGAGCCCTCTTAGGATCATCGAGGCGGGAACCCAAGCGCTTGCTGCGCAAGGAGCCGCAGTGTCCGCGCTCTCGCGATTGCGAAACGACGTCATCCAAGATGTCGTGATCGACACACGTGATGTCGTATTCGCGCTCAATCCCTTTCCCTACTTTCGACGAAACGGTCGGCTCTCCCAGCTTTTTACCCGCATCGACGCCGCCTCGTGCGGAGGTCACTTCGAAGGAGCGGACGGGCGGTTCATATACATGGCGAACATCTCGCAGAAAGGTCGAGAGGCTACGCTGCGCTTTTTCAATGCCGTCGATGACCGAGCGGCTGTCGCAAGGGCTATCGCGAGCTGGGACCTCGTCGAGCTCGAAGACGCTATGGTGGCCGTCGGAATCCCAGCCGCGGTCGTGCGCACCAGGGAGGATTGGCGCGGCCTTGTACACGGCAACGCGCTTCTGCAATCGCCACTGGTGCGAGTTGCAAAATTCGGTGACTGCGAACCCGTCGTTCTGCCAAGAGCCGACCAGCCGCTTGCGGGTATCAGGGTGCTTGATATGACCCATGTCGTCGCCGGACCGATGATGACGAGAGCACTAGCCGGGTATGGCGCAGAGGTTCTCCACCTCTCGACATTGCGTCCAGATATCCAAGATGCGCCAGAAGTAACGATGGAAGCTCTCATCGGCAAGCGGAGCGCCCAGATCGAACTTGACGATCCCAAGGATCGAGCAACGCTCGAAGAACTGATTCGGACCGCAGACGTGTTCGTCCAGTCTTGGCGGCCAGGTGTGCTCGCTCGCTTCGGGTTCACCTCCGAGCGGATTGCCGAGCTCAACCCCGCGATCGTGCAAGTATCCCTGAGCTGCTATGGCAATGTCGGACCCTGGCGGGACCGCGGAGGTTTTGACGGACTCGCACTCGCGTCGATCGGGGCCACCTTCCAAGAAGCGGAACGCGACCGCGTGAAGCTCTCGCCTCCAGATGTGCTCACCGACTCGCTCGTCGGCTTTCTCGGTGCCGGGCTCATTGCCTCGCTGCTTCGTAGGCGAGCGCTTGAGGGCGGTGGCTACAAGGCAGACCTGTCGCTGGCTCGCATCGGCATGTGGCTTCAGAGTCTCGGCGAGGTCCCTGTCGATACGCCGGTGACAACAAGGCTTGGGGCGCCCCGAACGCGACGACTGCACTCGTGCTTCGGCGCGATCGACTACGTCGCTCCCGCTGTGCGCCTTTCAGGCGTTGCTAAACATCGTTTGCGCCCGCCTGAGCCAGTGGGCTCGTCGCCGCCACGGTGGTATCAGAGTGCCGCGTCAACCGGCTGTCGCGACTTGGGCGGTGGATAAACGGCCCTGGCGATGGTCGCCGAGAGCCACCCAATCACCCATCCAACGAAGAGCAGAATTAGGGCGTGCCTTGTGTCTGTGCTCCCGTCGGCCACAACTACTACAACCAGAGCGACGGCCAAGACGACAGCACAACCGATATTGTAAGCCGTATAGGTCCGAAGCAGCACTTTCATTCCCGCCTCCCCTCCTCGTGCGATTCGGGCTTGTCACTCCTGTCACGTCGTGACTTCGTATTCGCGCAGATGCCACAAACAATGGATACGCGACAGGTTCGCGTGCACGGCGTAAACCGCTATCCAGCGATCCCTCGATCTCCTCGAGCCGAATCCTTTGACGCGATTCTCATTTTCAAGAAGCCGGCAGACCGATGGAACCTAATCCGGCTCTTCTCAACGAACTGGGGCGCGTGACCAGCTGATCGCCGTTTCATTGGGGATTCACCAACGCGACGAGGGACCTCGAGGCGTCGACATCCGGCCCGAGCGAGCCAGACCCGGCGACGTCGTCATCGTGAGCGGCGCGATCGGGATGCACGGCATCGCCGTACTGAGCGTGCGTGACGGGCTCGAATTCGGCACCGAGATCCGCTCCGATACTGCTCCCTTGAACGGGCTGGTCGCCGCCATGCTCGCGGCCTGCCCTGACGTGCACGTCATGCGCGATCTCACCCGCGGCGGTCTCGCCGCCTGCCTGTGCGAGCTCGCAGAAACGGCCGGCGTGGGCATCGAGTTTGACGAGCGGGTAGTCCCGGTCCCAGATCCGGTCCGGGCCGCATGCGGATTCCTCGGCCTCGACCCAGTCCACGTGGCCAACGAGGGCAAGCTCGTCGCATTCGTACCGGCCGACGCGGCCTCCGACGTGCTCGCGGCGACGACGGCGACGGTGGAGGGTGCCGAGAGTGCCGTCATCGGCCGGATCGTCGAGGAGCACCTCGGGGTGGTCGTCGCCCGCACCGGTATCGGCGGGACCCGTGTCGTCGACCGGCCGCTCGGCGAGCAACTGCCGCGCATCTGCTGAGGGCTACAAGCCACGGCCTGGTCACTTCGGTGCTCCGACGCAGGTGGCCAGAGCTGCGCCGCTCGGCATGAGCGCGCGAGCAATCAAGGGGTCTGGCGAGCGTGGTCGTCGGGACCCTGCGCATCGGGTTGTCGCGTGTCGGAGGGGCTTTCCACGTACGACACACTCCGCAGCGTTCTCTGTTGGCGCTTGGCTGCCAGTCGAGGCAGCACTGGAACGGCCCTGTCGCCGCGAAACCTCAACCGGGCATGGTCGAAGGCCCGCGCTGCTGCCGGTTGCACCGACCTTCACCTCCACGACTTGCGCCACAGCGGACTCACGTGGGCCGCTGCCAGCGGTGCGAGCGTGGCCGAGCTGATGCGACGAGGAGGTCACGCCAACCCCCGAGCGGCGCTCCGGTACCAGCACGCGACCGAGGACCGGAACCGAGCCATCGCCGACGCTCTCGCGGGGTTCGCGAAGGTCGATCGGATCCTGTCAAGTCCCGGTACCCGCACGACAGAGTGGCTCCGGTAGCTGGACGACAGTCGACGCGCGTTAGGCGGGCCTGCGATTGCGCGGACGACCGGTCGGCGTCGAGAACGCTCCGAACTCCTTCGTGCGGTCGTGGCGGATCGGGTGGCGCTTCACGACTGCGTCGTCGAGCGAGATCTGGAGGGTCTTCCCGACGATCGCGACCTCGACCTGGCGGCCGCGGAAGGGGTTGCCGACCCGGTAGTTCCACCCGGCGAAGCTGATCGAGCCGGTGGAGCCGACGAATCGGAGCACCGAGGCACCGACGGTCGGTGGCCGGACGGGGCTCGCTCGCCACGCGGCCCGCTCGTTCGTGATCGTGCGAGACGGGTCGGCGCCGTGATGACGTGCCCGCGTGGCGACGACGACGCCGCGATGGGAGATCTCGACGAGGCCGTCGCTCAGTCGGACCTCGACGACCTCGCCGGCGAGCCAGCGCCCAACGCCATAGGCGAAGCGCTCGAGGTGGATCTTGCCCGCCTGGTCGACCCGTCGGGTGACCGGAGCGATCCGGGGCGCGACCGTTGGCTCGTCCTCCTCGGTCTCGACGAGCTCGGGCTCGACGAGCTCGGGCTCGACGAGCTCGGGTTCGTCGACCGGGCGGAGTGCGAAGCGCTCCGACGGGGGGCGCATGCCCGCCCCCTGGTGCGGGCGCTCGGTGTTGTAGCTCGCGACCCAAGCGTCGAGGGCGGCCTGTGCCTCGTCGAGCGTCGCGTGGCGGCGGTCGTGCTCGACGAGGAACTCGGCACGCATCGTCTTGTGGAAGCGCTCCACCTTGCCGGTCGTCGTCGGTGAGTAGGGCGCGGTGAGCAGGTGGCGGAGCCCGTTGTCGTGACAGATCCGGTCGAACAGCACCGGGCCGGGGCCTCGGCCGAAGCGCGCGGTGAAGACCTTGCCGTTGTCGGTGAGGATCGCCTTCGCCAGCCCATGGCGCTCGAGGGCGAGCCGCAGCGCCCCACAGACCGGCCGGGCGGTCGCGCGCACCATGAGGTGGGCCGAGACGCAGTAGCGGGAGTGGTCGTCGATCCCGGTGAGCGCGTGGCACTCGGTCCCGTCAGCGAGGAAGATCCGCCCGACGAGGTCCATCTGCCACAGCTCCATCGCGCTCGAGCGCTCCCAGCGCTTGTAGTCCTGGCGGCGACGTTTGCGCACGCCCGGCTCGACGAGGCGGTGGCGGACGAGGAGCGATAGATCGAGCTCCGCCCCGGCAGCGGGTCGCTGCCTTTGCGCGCGAGCTGATAGGCGATCGTCCGGGGCCCCCAGCCCGGGTGTGCCCGGCGCAGCTCGACGATCGCCGCCTCGACCTCTGGCGGCATCTGGTGCGGGCAGCTGTCTGGCCTCGAGCTCTTATCGATGAGGCCGGAAAGGCCGTCCGACGCGTAGCGCCGGAGCCAGTCGTGGACCGTCTGACGGGCGACGCCGCTGCGCCTGGCGACGTCAGTGACGCTCGCGCCGTTCTCGAGCACGTCTTTCACCGCGGCCAAGCGCTGCTCCACGACACCGAGCTCCACGAGCACGAGGGCCTCCTTCGGGTCTGTCGAGGGGAACCCCAACAGCGAAGGAGGTGGCAAGCAGCGGGTGGTGGATCCCGGGGCCGCGAGGGTGTCGTCCAGGTACCGGAGCCAGTGTCGCCCAGGTGCCGGAGCCGCGTCCGGGAAGTGTCAGCCAGCTACCGGAGCCACGGTGTCAAGGATGAACCGGAGTCGCACAAAGGTCGATCGGATCCCTCAGCGCGATGGACGCACGATACGGGCTCCCAGGAAACAGAAGAGCCGGGGCTCTCACCCCGGCTGAACTGCACTTTCTCTGGAGCGGACGACGGGACTCGAACCCGCGACGCTCACCTTGGCAAGGTTGCAGAATCCGTCCACACCGTCCGGATACGTCCGCTGAGCTGGGCCTCGTCCGGTTCGGTGTCCAGCCTGTCCACTCTCGTCCGGGCCGTCGTAGAGCGCTCTACCACGCGAGAGGTGCGCCGGATCTCCAAACCGCAAGGCCGCAATCAGAGGCGAGTCAAGGCAGGCTGAGCACCACGAACAGAGCGGGCGAGAGTTCGGTACGCGTTTTCTGATCGCCGCCGCGAGCGCCGCTCGTGCTCACCATTCCCCGCGAGCATGAGTCTTGACTAATTATGAGTCCTAGTTCATACTCGGTTTGGTGTGGGAGGTTGAGGTCACCGACCAGTTCGTCGAATGGTGGACTGCGCTGAGCCCGGACCAGCAGGAATCGGTGGCCGATCGGGTAGAACTCCTGGGCGAACGAGGACCGGATCTCGGCCGGCCAGTCGTCGAGCGGATTCACACGTCCCGTCATCACAACATGAAGGAGCTGCGGGCAGCCAAGGGAGGCGCGCTCCGCGTGCTGTTCATGTTCGATCCACGTCGGCAGGTCATCCTGCTGCTGGGTGGCGACAAGAGTGGCCAGTGGAACGAGTGGTACGAGTGGGCGGTCTCTATGGCCGACGACCTCTACGAGACCTACCTTGCTGAACTGCGAGACGAGGGGCTGATCTGATGGCACGAACCAAGTTCTCCGAGCTACGAAAGCAGGTGGAGGAGCGCCCCGGCGCCAGGGAACGGCTGGCAGCCAAGCGGGACGAGACTCTCGAGGAGATCCGTCTCTACGAGCTCCGCCACGCGCAGGCCGTCAGCCAGGCGGAGCTCGCCGGCCGGCTCGAGGTGACCCAAGGAGCGATCTCGAAGCTCGAGCACGCGGAGGATGTCCGGATCTCGACGTTGCGCCTGTACCTCGAGGCACTGGGGGCCCGACTCGAGCTTGTCGCCGTGTTCGAGGATGAGGAGCGACGAGTTCCGATCCACCTGGGTCGGGAGGGTCGCGAGCCGGCGGCGTAACGTCCGCATTCAAGGAGCGCGCAGCCGCGAGAGGCCTTTTTCGAGCGACCACGGTGATGGCGGACCGCTCCGCTGTGGCCACACCGAACGGCCGGTTCGGCGCTCGACGAGAGAGTCCGTCGGTGCCGGGCGAGGCGGCGTTCTGTGCGGCCACGTCGACAACCGCTGGGGTGCCGATCACTCTGGGATCGAATGAGCCGTACTCTCGTGGGTCCTGATTTGACCACGGAGGTTGGTCATGGATGCCTACGGAACTGCCCGACTCGCAGCCAAAGACGCCGAGTCGGCGATCGTCGCTCGGATATGTGAGGACTTCAACCTCACCCCGGTGCTGGCCCGGGCGCACTACGAGCAGATGGCCCGCTATTTCACCGAGTTCGGGGACATCGCCCTCAAAGCCGGCGAGCTGTGTTACCTCGCGGTCGCGTCCGACGAGCCACCGGGAAAGCCGATCGCCGCTTGTCGCAAGGTGCAGGTGACCCTCGAGCTCGCCACTCCGGAGGATCACGAGGTGCTTCGCAGCAAAGGACTGTCCGCGATGCGACAGCAGCGCCTCGCTCGCCTCGCCCGCCAGGCCCAGCTCCAAGACGGACTGTTGAGCGTCGAGGACCTCGCCTACCTGACCTGTTCGTCGACGGCCACGGTGAAACGCGACCTCGCCGCATGCCGATCAGCAGAGATCGCAGTGCCCACCCGCGGCCAGATCCGCGACATCGGCCCCGGGGTCAGCCACAAGGCAAAGATCGTGCAGCTCTATCTGTGGGGCCTGCAGTTCACCGAGATCGAGCTGCGCACCCGCCACTCCGAGTCGGCCATCAAGCGCTACCTGGCGGACTTCCGCCAGATTGCCGCGCTCTATGCCCGGGGTGCGTCGGTCCCCGAGATCCGTGCAGCCTCGGGCCGCTCCGCATCGGTGATCAGCGAGTACATCGCTCTTTATGAGCGGGCCCGTCGTGAGTTCCCCGCCGCCCCACGGCTGGCTGATCTGTTGGAGGTGGCCCGAGGGTCGAAAAAGGGGGGCTCACGATGACGCCTCCCGTGAAGCGCTCGGTGGCGATGGGCCGACGGCTGGCCAAGCGGACGCTATTGAGCCTGTTGCTCTACAAGTTCCTCCACGAATACGGCTACGACAAAGGCGAGGTGGTGGCCGCCGCGATCGTGGACGACATCTGCGCGGTGGTCCGCGACTACTTCGCCAAGCCCGAGGAGCTCGAGCCGGGCCAGCTCATCTACTGGTGCCCGGACGCCACCGAGCGGGCCCGCAAGGGCAAGACGATGGCGCACACCAAGCTCGTGCCGGTCCGCCTCACCGTCGTCGCCCAAGAGGACATCGACGCCTTCGTGGCCGGGGCGCCCGCGCTCGAACGGCGGGAGCTCCGGGTCCGTCGCTTGGCCCACGAGGCCTTCGACCAAGGCGGCGTGTTGTCCCAAGCCGATCTGTCCTTGGTCACCGGCTACACCGACGGCGGCGTCTCGGCAACGGTCATCCGCCTTCGCAAACGGGGCGAGATCCTTCCCCTGCGGGGATACGTTGCCGACATGGGGTCGTGGCCCACCCACAAGGCCGCCATCATCCGCCTCTATCTCGAGGGCCTGACCACCCCCGAGATCGCCAGTCGCACCTATCACGCGAAGAAGTCGGTCGATCGCTACATCGAGGGCTTCGAGCGGGTCCGCCTCCTCGCAGCCAAGCACGAACCCGAGGAGCTGCCGTTGCTCACGGCCATGACGCCGAACGTCGTCGCCCAGTACCTGACGATCCTCGAGGAGCACGAGCTCGGCCGACCCATGGTGCCGAGGCGGAAAGTGCGTCGCAACGCCTGAACATCACCGGTGAAACAATGCAACTCGCCCACCCGGCCACACGAAGTGCGGCTCATACGAAACTATTCGGTGCGCGCGTTCGGGACGCTCGAATACCCGAGTCGCTCGTGTGGGGACTCGGTGGCGTCGATCCCGAGCCGTCTCGATCGGTACGCTCCAGACACGCGGCTGCACGCCTCGATGGACGCGCCAGAAGGATTAGTCGGTGCTGGCGGTCTTGCCGGCGGGAGTGCTCACCGCCTGCGCTGTGCGGCCGCTGATCAGGCCGCCGTCTTCGGAGATGCTGACCGAACGGGTCCAAGAAAGAGCTGCCTTGATGCGTACCACGGCGCGGGCGAGACTCGCACCATGGGCTCCGACCTGGCCTTCCGTCGAGGACGCCGGCCGTGCGAGCGCATCGGCGCGTTTCTCTTGGCTGGCACGCTGCTGTCGCTCGCGGCCGCCGCCGGTGCGAGTGCAACACCCCGCCACGTCGGACACGTTGTGGCCGAACTCGCCCCGTTTGCCAACACTGCGGCCTTCCGGGGACACGGCAGGCTCGCCTTCGTCTCGAGGGGGCGGCTCTTCGTCCTCGACGGTGAGGCCGGCAGGCTGGTCGCCGTCTCAACGCCGGGACAGCACGCCGCAGACCCGCAGTTCTCGCCCGACGGGCGGTGGCTCACCTACTCGATCGGCACGAGCCAGCTCTGGCTCGCCCGCGCTGACGGCCGCTCGGCCCACCGGCTCCTCGGAAGCACTGGGGGCAGCTGGCTCCCCGACGGCGAGCTCCTCACCGACACCGGGGTATGGCGATTGTCGGCGTCGGGCGCCGCATCGCGCACCGAGGCCGCCCCGGTGGGGCTCGTCGCCTGGGCACTCGACGGCACGCGCCTCGCGTTCGTCACGAGCACGTTGTCCGTCAGCCTCGCGAAGCCGTCCCGGGGCATCCAGCGCCTCGAGGTGTCGAGCTCGCTCGGTGGCCCGCGACGGACCTGGTACGAGACGCGGGAGTCCTTCACGAAGAAGAGTGGCTTCGGAGGCAACTTCGTCGCCGGCGTCGTCGTGCTGCCGCGGGACGAGGGCCTCGTCTTCCAGCTCGACCCGGACCGCTCGGCGTCGGTCGCCGCCGATGGTCTCTCGCTCTACCTGCTCCGCCGCCCTGGCGGTGTGCCGAGGCGGCTCGGGTTCACGCTCGCGCAGTCGGTCGCCGTCGCCCGTAGCGGTGGCCTGGCGATCGTGAACGGCGGTGACCGCTACGCCTGGGTCACGAAGACCGTCGAGACCTGCGACGTGGCGACGGCGGCCTGTTCCCCGGTGAGCGCGCCGTCCGGCGAGCTGTCCTTCGACCCGGCCTGGTCGCCAGCTGGCCGCACCCTTGCCTTCGTCGAGGCCCCGGCCAGCACGGTGACCAACTTCTTCCAGTCGACACTCGTCCGCTGGTACGCGACGCACACCCTCTGGTTGCTCAGTGCCGGCTCCTCGACGCCGCGAGAGCTTGTCGGCACGACGGGTGCCTCGGTGCCGACCTGGTCGTCTGACGGCAAGAGCTTGCTGTACGTGTCGGGCAACGCGCTCTGGCTGGTGCCTACACTCGCGAGCCCACCGGTGAAGGTGGCCGGTCCGCTCTTCCCGCCCGACTCCTGGCCCTCGTACTACGGCCAGGTGAACTGGAGGGGCCAGTTCGCCTGGGCTTCCTGACGAACCGACCGTTGCTGGGTGGTGGACTCGTCAGTGCCTTGTTCTGTCTGACGTGCAAGGCGACGAGCGACCCGCCTCGTCGGTGACTGCCACCCCGACGTGGTCGCCTGAGGTCAGTCGCCAGCTGGGCCTCGGGCGAATAGCCGTCGATTTGGCGCGACTGAGGGCTAGGCACGTCTCGCCGCGCCAGGCGCAGATCGGTCGTTCTGCGCATCCGCCAGTCGACGCTTTCCGCCGACTTCGTCCCGCATGGGACGCTCGCAGGATTGCTGAAGATCAGCAGGTCACATGGAGGACAGCATTGGTGCCTTCCGAGTCCTTCTCCAGGAGCGCGATGGCATCGGCGGTTGGCAGGGACACGAGTTCCACGCCGCGCCTCTCGGCTTCTCGCCTCAGCTCCGGGACAAGCGGGAGGGCGCCTTGTGCTCCGGTCCCGACTACGAGACGACGGCAGTCCCACGGGATCTTCTCAGAGAGCGACAGCGGCGTGTGACCATACGCGGAGCGGAGCTGTCGGGACGCCTTCTTGTCGCGCTTTCGGATAACGCCCCTGTCGAGCACCACGTCGTGGTCGTAGGTCTTGCCGTCGATTTGGATCGAGCCGAACGCGAAACTCTCGAAGCGCACCGCCTCTGAGTGTCCTCCTAGCCGTGCTCGATGTCCACCCGCCAGGGGGCACCGGTGAAGGACCACGAGCCGATCGACTCCTCGCCGGCGCGAACAGAACCGGGCAGCTTTGGTCGGCAGCGGCGAGCACCCCGGTTTGCGCTGCCCACGCACCAATTTCGCCGATCGGCGGCGACTGCCCTCCGAACCGTGATTCGGGCGCGCCGACGACTATCCGACGGGGAGAGGGACGACAGTTCCAGAGCTGCAGATCTCGCGGAGATAGATTTTGCGTCGCTGGCCTGTCTGGCGTGGAACGCAAGCTCGGCGTTTTTTAGTGTTAGATGGCGGAGCGAGGTGTGCGATGGCAAACGTGCTCGTTCCGATCCCCGAGTTGGACTTCGACCCGACTGAGGTTGCGATCAGCTGGAAGGTCCTCACCACGCTCGGCCATCAGGTGGCCTTTGCCACACCGAACGGCCGACCTGGGAGCGCGGACGACATGATGATCACCGGGCGGGGCCTGGACCCGTGGGGTTTCGTCCCGGTCGTGCAAAAGCTCCCACTTGTGGGATTGCTGATGCGCGCCAACGCCGATGGTCGCCGGGCCTACGCCGAGCTACTGCGGGACCCCGACTTTCAGTCGCCGCTGCGCTGGGAGGACGCCCGCGAGCACGAGGTTGACGGTCTCCTGCTGCCTGGTGGGCACCGAGGGCGAGGCATGCGTGCCTTCCTGGAGAGCGGGGTCGTCCAACAGCTGGTGCTCGCCTTTTTTGCGGCTGGTAAGCCCGTTGCCGCCATATGCCACGGCGTGCTGCCGGCCGCTCGCAGCATCGACCCGGCTACCGGGAGGTCGGTGCTCCATGGTCGACGAACCACGGCCCTCACCTGGCGTCTCGAGAGGATGGCATGGATGGTCGGCCGCAGGACCCGCTTCTGGGACCCGAACTACTACCGCACATACATAGAGCAGCCGGGCCAGCCGACCGGCTATATGTCCGTACAGCAGGAGGTCAGCCGGGCTCTGGCTCGCCCTGAGGACTTCCTAGACGTCCCGGCGGACTCCCCGGACCACTGGCTGAAGACGAGTGGTCTCGAACGAGACACCCTGGACAATGACCGCCCGGCGTGGGTCGTCCGGGACGGCAACTACGTCTCTGCTCGCTGGCCCGGCGACGTCCACACGTTCGCTAAGACCTTCTCGCTAGTGCTTGCGGAGGGTGCTTCACCGCCTGACACGGGAGTGCCTGGGTCGGGGTGACGTAAAGCTAAAGAATCCTTCGCTGGGATCCCCTTTCAGTCCAACTATGGGAGGGGAGTTCATGGGACGAGTAGGCTTCCGCATCGCGAGTAACACAGCGCCTTATTGGTCCCGACGAGAGTGGTGTCATCACTGACCCGATTGGCCAGTCAGGCGCGTCAGCTCAGCGATTTCGCCATGGATGACGGAGTCTCGGTCGAGAACTTCAAGGCGAAAGGAGATGAACTCCTTTCTGCACTTCGCGATCTGGTAGGTAGCGAAGACTGGAGTCGCCCCGAAAGTGAACGGATCCTCTAGCTCGTCAAGGCACGCTCGGCATACCCACTGATACCCGTCGGCAGCAGTCCGGCCTTGAAGCTCGGTCTCGGGGTCGTCCTCGAAGACGTGGTCACCAAAGTGGACGAACCAGAACTCGCATCGGTCCGTGGTCCCATCCAGGACGCTCGGATGACCATGGCCGCCAGATGAGCGTGGCTCCCTGGAGGTTTTTGTGGCTCTCCTGACCTTGGAGTCGCCAGTCCTGAACGTCGGTTATCAGGGCGAGTCTGCCATCTCAAAAGAGACGACGACTGTGCCAGATCGCCGAAGTCGGAGCCGCGCCAGAACAACGCCTCATTGCAAGCAGTCGAAGCCCGCCAGAGCCGCACCGAGTTCGGCGATCGGAACGACCCGAGAGCGATCCCGAGCCGTCTGATTGGGCGCGACTGGACTAGGACACAAGCTCGGTGTTCGGTTCGCCGTTCCGATCCTGCGGCTTATGTGTCAACGCCGGTCGAAAACTGACCCCTTTCCACCGGCGGGCTCAAGGGATCCGCGCAACAGCTCGGCGAGTCAACGACTGTGAGTTGACTCGACCGGGAGGTTCCCTTGGCACCGCACCTGACGTTGCAGCAACGTGAACACGCGCGAAGGCTCCGACGAGAAGGAAGGACAATCCGGGAGATCGCGGCGGAGATCGGCTGTTCTCGCTCGACCGTGAAGTCCGTCGTACGCGGTCCCGCCAAGCGGGAGTCCCGCCAGGTCGTGTGGTCACCGGGCCCACTGCGCCTGTCGCTCGCGGATCGTGAGGAGATCAGCCGTGGGCTGTCAGCCGGTGATCCGCTCCGCGCGATCGCCCGTCAGCTCGGCCGGGCGCCGTCGACCATCGCTCGTGAGGTGAAGGCGAACGGCGGACGTTCCCACTACCGAGCCGTGAGGGCGCACCATGGAGCGTATGAACGCGCCCGTCGTCCGAAGACCCCGAAGCTCGCCGGTGGCCCGCTGTGCACGCAGGTCACGGTGTGGCTCGAGGAGTGGTGGTCGCCCGAGGAGATCGCCCGACGTCTCCGGATCGAGTTCCCAGACGATCCGACCATGTGGGTGAGCCACGAGACGATCTACCAGTCCCTCTTCGTCCAAGGCCGTGGTGAGCTGCGCCGGGAGCTCTCCCGGTGCCTGCGGACCGGGAGAGCGCAGCGCCGCCCGCAGGGGCGGGTCGAGCGTCGCGGGCACATCCCGAACATGGTGATGATCTCCGAGCGTCCTGCCGAGGTCGCCGACCGGGCGGTTCCCGGCCACTGGGAGGGCGATCTCATCATCGGCAAGGGCGGCCGTTCCGCCGTCGGGACCCTCGTCGAGCGCACGACCCGCTTCTTGCTGCTGCTCCATCTTCCCGATGGCCGCGAGGCAGAGAAGGTCAACGAGGCGATGCGACAGGCGATCGCCACCCTCCCCGCAGAGCTCGTCCGCTCGATCACCTGGGACCAGGGCAAGGAGCTGTCGGCCCACGCCGCCTTCACCGTCTCGACCGGCGTCCAGGTCTACTTCTGCGATCCGCACAGCCCGTGGCTGCGCGGATCGAACGAGAACACGAACGGGCTCCTCCGTCAGTACATGCCGAAAGGAACCGACCTATCCCTCCACAGCGCGGAGGACCTCGCCCGCTTCGCCGCCAGTCTCAACAACCGTCCCCGCGAGACGCTCGGATTCATGAAACCATCAGAGAAGCTCGCCGAACTCGTTGCAATGACTGGTTGAGCCCGCCGCCGGTTGAAAACTGACCCCCCCCAGGGCCACCGACCGCGCTGCGTAGCTATTCGACGAGCGGCGTCACCTCCTCGAACCCTCGAAGGCGATGCATGTGCTCAGGCGTCGTCGTCACTCGGCACCCTCCCGAGATCCCGGCCCTTCAGCCGGTAGCTGTCGCCTTTCAAGTTGATGACCTCGGCGTGGTGCACCAGGCGGTCGATCATCGCGGCGGCCACGGTGTCGTCGCCGAAGACCTCGCCCCAGCGGCTGAAGGCCTTGTTCGAGCTCACGATCATGCTGGCGCGCTCGTAGCGGGAGCTCACCAGCTGGAAGAACAGGTTGGCGGCCTCGCCCTGGAACGGGATGTAGCCGACCTCATCGATGATGACGAGCGGGAAGCGGCCGAGACGTCGCAGCTCCTCTTGGAGCTTGCCGGCGTCGTGCGCGGCACCGAGTCGGTCCACCCACTCCGCCGCCGTGGCGAAAGCGACCCGGTGTCCGGCCAGACACGCCCTGATGCCGAGCGCGATCGACAGGTGGCTCTTGCCGGTGCCTGGCGGGCCGAGGAACACGGCGTTGGAGCGCGCCTCGATGAAGTCGAGGGCGCCGAGGTGGGCGACGACGTCCTTTCGCACGCTGCGCTGGTGGTCGAAGTCGAAGTCCTCGAGGGTCTTTCGGGCCGGGAAGCGCGCGAGGGAGATGCGGGCCTCGCCGCCGTGGGACTGGCGGGAGGACACCTCGCGCTCGAGACAGGCGGCGAGGAAGTCCTCGTGGCTCCAGGCATCTGCCCGGGCGCGCTCTGCGAGGCGCTCGACCCCGGCGAGCAGCGAGGGGGCCTTCAGCTCCCGGCACAGGTAGGCGAGGTCCCGGGCGCTGCTCACGCCGCACCCGTGGCCCGGTCGTAGATCGCGAGGCTGCGGACCTCGACCTCGTCGTTCGAGGGCTTCGGGATACCAGCGAGTGCACGGGCTTTCTCCCGGGCCCGGTCATGGACCGGGTCCGTGACGGTGACGTGTCTCGCGAGCACCCGCTCGTGGCGGGCCACCACTTCTCTGCCGAGGGTGACGGTGACCTCGGCGTCGTCGACCTTGACGTGCACGCGTCGACCGACGGCCTTGGGGTGCACCGAGTAGTCGTTGGTCTGGTGGCGCACCCAGTGATCGGCCGGGAGCCGCAGGTCGTGGTGCGCGTCCATGTCGGGAAGGACCGGCGGGAGCGCGGTCATCGCGGCGAGGTCCTCGTCGATGCGCTCCGAGGGCCGGCACCGAAGCCCTGAGTGGACCCGCAGGTTGGCCCTCGCCTCCAGCCAGTCGCTGAGCTGGGTGTTGAAGTCGTCGCGGTCGGCGAAGCGCCGCCCGGGCATGAAGCTCGTCTCGAGATAGCCGTTGGTCCGTTCCACGACGCCCTTGCGCTCGGGGTGGCCCTTCGCGAGCACGATCGAGCCCATGCCCAAGGTTCCTTTCAGGCGCAGGTAGCTCTCGGTGTAGATCAAGCGCTTGCCGCGTCTGACCGAGATCGCGGGCTCGCCGTCATAGACACCCATCTTCGGCACCTTGCCGAGCTCGACGAGCAGGTCGAGATGCCCGCCGAGCACGTCGGCGGACTCCTTCGAGCCGATCATGCGCGCGAGAGTCCAGCGCGAGTAGCAGGGCACGCCGACGAGCACCGGCAGCACGGCGGTCTGGCCGTGGCCGACGGGAATCTCGTAGTCGGGGAACCACAGGTCCCACTGGCACAGCTCGCCCGGCTTGTACTCGGTGCGCCCGAAGGCTTGCGGCACCTGATAGGCCGGGCGGAGCTCGGCGACGCGCTCACGAAGCACGGTGATCCCACGCGTCCAGCCGATGCGCTCGGCCACGACCGTCGCCGGCATGTCCGGCGTCACCGCCAAGAGCCGCCGGATCGCCGGCTCGAAGGCGTCCACCGCGGAGCCGCGACCCTCACGCTCGTACTTCGGTGCGTCCTCGGCGCGAAGTGCCGTCCGCACGGTGTTGCGCGCCACGCCGAGCCTGCGGACGATCGCCTTGATGCTCATCCCCTCGGCCCGGTGCAGCCGTCTGATCTCTGCCCATTCCTCCACGTCGATCACATTCCTTCTCCCGGTCGGGCCGCTGTCGGCGGACCAGGATCGAGTCCAAGCCACTGAAAGCGGTGGATCCCCGGGAGAGGGGGTCAGTTTTCAACCGGCGATAGGGGGTCAGTATTCAGGCGGCGGCGACAGCTTATGTGGTTCAAAGTGGCGAGAGCCGGCCTCCTCGCGGCGCTCAGGCACCCTGCTCGTTGCCCATTGGATTTCTCGGTGAGCGGGGCACGCTGACGGAATTGATCAGGAGTAAGGCAACACCGCAAGACGCGTATCACTCCCCCTTTCCCCTGCTAACTCCCCATCCACTGCTCGGGACCAATGGCCCTGTCTTCGGGAGCGGCGACCGAGCACGCTCAGATTGCTTGGTCACCTTCGGCCCGCCGATGCGGGGAGAGTGGCGATGCGTGGCATTACCCAGTACCAGGGCGGACGCTCGTGTCGAACGCGGTCGTCACGTCCATGACCTTCGACCTGCGCCAGCTCCTCGAGGAGAACGCGGGGGAGGGCCCGGCCCTCCACGAACGGTTCATGAACCGGGACAAGGTCCGCATGCTCCGGGCGATCAGCTTTGACCGACGTTACGTGCGCGGCGATGGCTGCTACCTGTTCGATCGCGAGGGTCGGCGCTACCTTGACTTTCTCGCCGGTTTCGGCGTCTTCGCACTCGGGCGCAACCATCCTGTTGTTAGGTCGGCATTGAGGGACGCGCTCGACCTCGAACTCCCAAGCCTCGTCCAGATGGACAGCCCGCCGCTCGCCGGCTTGCTCGCCCGCGCCCTTGTCGAGCGAGCTCCCGAGGGCCTCGAGCGGGTGCTCTTTACGAACGCGGGTGCAGAGACGGTGGAATCGGCGCTCAAGTTCGCCCGGGCGGCCACCGGGCGGTCTCGGATCGTCTACTGCGACCACGCCTTCCACGGCCTCACCCTCGGGGCGCTCTCGGTGAACGGCGGGGCGGAGTTCCGGCGAGGCTTCGGCCCGCTGCTGCCGGGCTGCGCGAGCGTCCCATTCGGCGATGCCGCCGCGCTCGACCGCGAGCTCCGGCGGGGCGATGTGGCGGCGTTCATCGTCGAGCCGATCCAGGGCAAGGGCGTGAACCTCGCGCCGGAGGATTACTGGCTCCAGGCGGGCGAGTTTTGCCGGCGCTACGGGACGTTGCTCATTGCTGACGAGGTGCAGACGGGCCTTGGCAGGACCGGCCGGCTCCTCGCGCTCGAGCACTGGGGCATCCGGCCCGACATCGTCACGCTCTCGAAGGCGCTCTCGGGGGGCTATATCCCAGTCGGGGCGCTGCTTTGCTCGTCACGAATCCTCGAGCGCGTCTACGGCTCGATGGACCGAGCGGAGGTTCACTCTTCGACCTTTGAACAGAACGCCCTCGCGATGGTTGCCGGCCTCGCGACGCTCTCGGTGATCGAAGACGAGCATCTCGTCGCCCGCGCCGAGTCAACCGGCGAAGCCCTCATGGGTCGCCTGCAGCCGCTCGTTGAGCGTTACGAACTGTTCCACTCGGTGCGAGGCAAGGGCCTCATGGTCGGCCTCGTCTTCGGTGAGCCGTCGTCGCGCCGCCTCCGGGCCGAGTTCCGAGCGCTCGAATTCGTTCGGACCGGACTCTTCGCCCAGCTGGTCGTCGGACCGCTGTTCACCCGGCACCGGGTGCTCACCCAGGTGGCCGCCGACAAGATGAACGTCGTGAAGATCCTGCCGCCCCTCGTCTGCGGCGAGGAGGAGATCGACTGGTTCGTGGGCGCGCTCGACGACGTGCTCCGTGCGGTGCACGAACACCCTGCTTCCGCCCTCGGGCTCGGCCTCAGGCTCGCGAAGGGCGCGCTCAGCCGAGCGGGATAGGAGGAAGGGTGGCAGATGAGAAGACTCGCATCGAGGCGGAGGACCGGGTACTCGTGACCGGGGCGGGGGGCTTCATCGGCTCTGCAGTGACCCGAGCGCTCCTCGAGCGGGGCGCACGGGTCGCCGCGATTCTCGAGCCCCAAGGTTCAGAGGCGAACCTCGCTGGCCTCGAGGTCGAGCGGGTGGTCGCCGACATCAACGACGCCGACGCGCTTCGCCGGGCGGCTGCCGGCGCCCGCTTCGTCTTCCATCTCGCGGCGATCTACCGCTTCTGGCCGGATGGTCCGTCCCACTTCTACAAGGTGAACGTCGAAGGGACGCGATCCGTTCTCTCCGCCGCCCGAGCGGCGGGCAGCGAGCGAGTCGTCTGCACGAGCACCGTCGCGACACTCGGGCACCACGGCGCGGAGCCGGTCGACGAGACCAGCTACGCCCGCCTCGAGGAGCTGGTCGGGAGCTACGAGCGGTCGAAGTACGTCGCCGAGCACGAGGCGCTCCGGGAGGCAGCCGCCGGGCTCCCCGTCGTGCTCGTCCTGCCGACAACGCCGTTTGGGCCCGGGGACGGGGTGCCGACGCCGACAGGTCGGATGGTTGTCGACTTCCTAAACGGCCACATGGTCGGCTGGGTCGACACGGCGCTCAACGTCGTCGACGTCGCCGACGTCGCGCTC
Source organism: uncultured Actinomycetota bacterium (assembly GCA_963765505.1). Lineage (GTDB taxonomy): Bacteria > Actinomycetota > Acidimicrobiia > Acidimicrobiales > Bog-793 > DATKQY01. Next base: position 390,360 of record CAVXWO010000001.1, on the reverse strand, counting down.
GGCCACCTGCTCGCCGCCGAGCGGGGGACCGTCGGGCGCAGCTACATCCTCGGCGGCGAAAACCTCGAGCTGCGGGAGATCTTCGAACTCCTCTCTACTTGCACGGGCCTCCCCGCGCCGAAGGTGAAGGTGCCCCATTGGATAACGCGCCCGGTGGCGCACCTCTCCGAGGCATTCGAGGGTCGGCTCTTCGGCAGGGACCCAACGGTGACCGTTGCCGCGGCGCGGATCGCCGCCTCACGACGGGTCTTCTCCGACGAGCGGGCGCGCCGCGAGCTCGGCTATGAGTCCCGGACGGCGGCTGAGGCACTCGAGCGCTCCGCTCGCTGGTACACGGAGCACGGGTACGTCTCGCCCGCCCGGGCGGCGAAGATCCGCTGGTCCCGTAGATGAATCTTCCCGTCACGCCACAGGGGCAGCCGACCGCCGAGTTCAGGCCACCTGATACCAGGGTCAGGAGCCGGCGACGAGCGGGCTGAATCCCCGCCTTGCGAGCGTCGTCTGCCCCAACAGAACGACGTGAGTGCCGCTGCCGATCCATTTGGGTCGTCCGTGCCATACTCGGCAGGGAGTATGGGATCAGGCTGACTGCGACGGAGATCCACCAGCTGTTTGACGGCTCCGAGTACGTTCAGCCTCACCTGGTGGTTCCGGCTTGACCCGATAATCGGCTGACGGTCAGCCTGTCTTCAGAACGATCTGTCGACCGGAGCACCAGGGTCAACGGCACGCCCGGACCCCGAGTGCGGCGGATCGCCCTGCACCAACAGGGCGATCTCACCGGCGTCGCACACCTGGTGCGTCGCGTGCCACCCCTTGACGGTTGAGAGAGAAGGGATGGCCATGACCACTGTAGATGCCACGCGCCCGGTCACCGGTGGGGTGGATACCCACCTCGATCTAAACGTCGCTGCAGCGCTCGACCCGCTCGGTGCCCTGCTCGGTCTTGCCGAGTTTCCGGCCACGACAAAGGGCCATGGCGAGCTGCTCGGCTTTCTTGAGGCCTTCGGCCCCGTGGCTCGTGTCGGCATCGAAGGCACGAGCTCCTATGGCGCGGGCATCGCCCGCTTCCTGCGCCACTCGGGAGTCGAGGTGGTCGAAGTCGACCGTCCGAACCGCCAGGCGCGCCGGCGAAGTGGAAAGTCCGATCCCGCCGACGCCCTCGAGGCGGCACGTGCCGCACTCTCTGGCCGGGCCCAGGGAGCGGGCAAGACCAAGGACGGCAACGTCGAGGCGATCCGGACGCTCGTCGTCGCAAAGCGCAGCTGTCGCTCGACCAAGATCAAGACGCTCAACCAGATCCGCCATCTCTCCTTCACCGCCCCAGAGGAGCTCCGCGTGCGACTGAAAGACGTCTCACGCCAGCAGCTCGGCGCAACCGCAGCCGCCCTTCGGCCCCGGGTGGGCAGTGATCCGGTCGTCTTCGCGACAAAGTCGGCGTTGTCGATCCTCGGCCGGCGGGTGGTCGCGCTGGACCAGGAGAAGGAGCAGCTCGACCGGCTGCTTGGCGAGCTCGTCGAGGCAACCGCGCCGTCGTTGCTCGAGGTGTTCGGCGTCGGCATCGACACCGCGGCGACCTTGCTCACGACCGTCGGGGACAACCCCGGTCGGATCGTCTCCGAGGCCGCCTTCGCCCACCTCTGCGGCGTCGCTCCGATCCCGGCCTCGTCGGGCAAGGTGAACCGGCTCCGGCTGAACCGCGGCGGGGACCGCCAGGCGAACTGCGCGCTGTGGGGCATCGTGATCACAAGGATGCGCAACGACCCGCGCACGCAGGCCTACGTCGAGCGCCGGCTCAAGGAGGGCCGCTCGAAGAGCGAGATCATCCGCGTGCTCAAGCGCTACGTCGCCCGCGAGGTCTACAAGCACCTTCCCGTGACCTAGATCGCTCGACACGGTGGGCCTGGCCCAAGAATCGGCTGACGCCCCCTGGGGCTGTTCTTAAGAACGATCTGCCGGCCCGCCGTGTCGAGTCCACCGCCGCGTCCAACGGCCCAGGACATCTGGCTTAGTAAGAGCTTGCCCTCTTCGAGTGGCTCATCCCTGTCCGCCACGTAGAGCGTTTGATTGCCGCCGCTGCCCGAGCGGGCGACGCCGCTGCAAGAGGGCGTCATCGCGCCGGTGCACGGCGCACGCCGAGCCGTCTGATCGATGCGGCTGGCCGGTAGCGAGGCTGTTGGCAGAGCTGGCGCCGAAGGACTCGAGATAACGGCTCCTCTCTGTCAAGAGGCGACGCGCTCAGCCGATGATTTCCGCTTCCGCGAGGAGGTCGGGGTGGAGTCGCTCGCGCGCGTCGAGGACCTCGAGGCCAACGAGGCGGTCGTCCTTCCAGTCAAGGACGATGAAGGCCTGCACGCCGTCGGGCGGGTCGGCTGGGGTGCTCGTGCGACCTGGCGTGAGCGGTTCGTCGGTGAGGTAGACGTAGACGGCGTTGGCCTGACGATCGTAGGTAATTCGCACACCGCGATTCTGCCCTTTCGGTCACTCACCAGCTGTCGGTAGACGACGTCGGAGAGCCGGCGCTTCAGGCAGCGCAGCGCCTCTTTCGGCGTCTTGCCCTCGAGCCGCTTGCGCTCGTAATAGCTGCGCCCGGGAGAGCCCTGATGGCGGATCTGGGTGACCGCCATCATGTGCAGGGCATGGTTGATGAGGAATAGTCAAGAGTTGTGGATCGGCCCGACCCGCTGATCACGCGGCGACCTCCTCTTCCTGCAGCTCGCTCTCGACCAACACCCCCTTTCGGAACTTCGCGCCGGCGCGCACGAGCGCGACGAGATGGGCGCCGTTGACGTAGCGCCAGCGGTCCTGGGCGGCCTCGATGAGCTTGAAGGCCATCGCGAGCCCGGCCGCCCTCGAGCCCGGGCCCTTCGTCACCTTGGTTCGAAGGCGCACCGTCGAGAAGGTCGACTCGATCGGGTTGGAGGTCTTCAGGTGGAGCCAGTGCTCGGCGGGGAAGTCGTAGAAGCAGAGGAGCTGGTCGAGGTCGTCGCGGATCTTGTCGGCCGCCTTCGGCCACTTGGCCCGGAACTCGGCGTCGAAGGCCTTCGCGGCCGTCCGGGCGTGGTCGGCATCCTCGGCGTCGCGGATCTCGGCCAGCATCTTCTTCGCGAGGGGCTGGATCGACTTCGGCAGCGCGTCAAGGGTATTTGCTGACTTGTGCACCCAACATCTCTGCTCGCGGGTCTCGGGGAAGACGTCGCGCAGCGCCGCCCAGAACCCGAGCGCACCGTCGCCGACGGCGAGCACGGGGGCTCGCATGCCCCGGTGGCGGAGATCGCGCAGCAGCGCCGCCCAGGACTCGGTCGACTCCCGGTAGCCGTCCGCGATCGCGACGAGCTCCTTCTTGCCGTCGAGGCGCACGCCGACGATGACGAGGCAGCAGAGCCGCTCCTCCTCCAAGCGCACGTTGAAGTGGACCCCGTCTGCCCAGACGTAGACGTAGTCCCGATCCGCGAGCGAGCGATCCATGAAGGCGCGGTGCTCGGCCTGCCAGGAGGTGCTCAGCCGGGTGATGACCGAGGCCGACAGGCCGGCCGCTGAGCCGAAGAAGCCCTCGAGGGCGGGCGCGAAGTCGCCGGTCGACAGTCCGTGGAGGTAGAGCAGCGGGAGCACCTCGGTGACCTTCGGGCTGCGCCGACACCACGGCGGGACGATCGAGGACTTGAACTGCTGCTTCTTCCCCGTCTCGGGGTCGACACGGCGGTCGTCGACCCGCGGCGCGGTGATCTCCACCGCACCGGCCACCGTTTGGACCTTGCGCGCCCGGGCGTGACCGTTGCGTGTGACCAGCCGACGCCCGTTCTCGTCGCGCTCGGCCGTGAGCTCGGCGCGGTACGCGTCCACCTCGGCCTCCAACGCCGCGGCGAGCATCTGCTTCGCGCCCTCCCGGCAGATCTCGTCCAGCATCGACCGGCCGTCCGCCACGGCGGTCTCGTCGTTCACTACGCTCAGCACTGGCGTTCCTTCCTCGCCGGCGCGTCAACGCCGGCTGCTCGTTCTGATCTCAACGAGGAAGGTACGCCGCGTCTCCGGGCGAGTGGGCGATCCACAACTTCAGGTCATACCTCATGGTTGATGCGCCGGTTGCCCGCCCGCGACAGCCGGTGGCGGACCTGGTCGCCCGAGGAGACGTCGAGCGGCGCGGTGCCGTCGTAGGTGGCGAACTTGTCCTTGGTCGGGAAGCGCCGGACGTCGCCGACCTCGGCGAGAAGACGGCCGGCGATCACCGACCCGACGCCGTAAAGCTCGGTGAGGCTCGAGCCAGTCGCCTTGACGAGGACGGCGATCTCGCCTCCGATCTTCTTCATCTTCGCGTCAAGCACCTTGATGTCCTCCAGGTGCTCATGGGCAAGCTGGAGACGGATGGCGCCGACCTCGTCGGTCGGGCGAAGCTTTGCGAGCACTGCCTCGGCTTTCAGGGCGGTGATGGGCTGTCGCATTCCGCCGGGAGTCAATTCAGCGAGGAGGCGGTGCAGGCGGCAGACCGCCTGAGTTCGGAGCGCGCCGAGCTCCTCGCGACGGTCACACAGCAGCCGAAGGCTGACGGTCGTGTCGTCCTTCGCCACCTCGGCAATGCCCTCGCCGTCGATCGCCACGCGGCCGATCGACACCGCATCGTCCTTGTCGGTCTTGCGGCCGTGCCCCAGGGAGAACACGCGCACCCTCGCCGCGAGCTTCGGCGGGACGTCATAGACAACCTCTCCGTCGGCCACGAGCCGCTGGGCGAGGGAGCGGCCTGCACCGTGGCACCCCTCCACCGCCCAGCGGCGCTCATCCCAGCGCCTGGCGAAGGACATCAGCTCGTCATAGCCGGCCGTGTCGTTCTCGAAACGGGCCCCGTCGATCGGGGTCTTCGTCACCGGGTCGAGCACAGCGAGCGTGTTGCTCCCCTTGTGCCGGTCGACCGCGATCATCACGTCGTTCGTCATGTCTCCTCCTCGTAGTTGAGTGTGAGGCGAGGAGGGCAATGCAACTTCTGGCGGAGCAGACCTCTCTCGAGCCACTCCTCGCCGGGTGAGTGCGGCGGGCCGCTGGCCGTTCGTGAGCCAGAACACCAACGGTGAACGGCAGCCGATTCGCGAGCGAGCCCGCCTCACTCAACGTTCGAGAATCTCAAACCCTCGAACTCCCGAGGTGTCGCCGCCGCCTGAATACTGACCCCCTATCGCCGGTTGAAAACTGACCCCCTCTCCCGGGGATCCACCGCTTTCAGTGGCTTGGACTCGATCCTGGTCCGCCGACAGCGGCCCGACCGGGAGAAGGAATGTGATCGACGTGGAGGAATGGGCAGAGATCAGACGGCTGCACCGGGCCGAGGGGATGAGCATCAAGGCGATCGTCCGCAGGCTCGGCGTGGCGCGCAACACCGTGCGGACGGCACTTCGCGCCGAGGACGCACCGAAGTACGAGCGTGAGGGTCGCGGCTCCACGGTGGACGCCTTCGAGCCGGCGATCCGGCGGCTCTTGGCGGTGACGCCGGACATGCCGGCGACGGTCGTGGCCGAGCGCATCGGCTGGACGCGTGGGATCACCGTGCTTCGTCGAGCGCGTCGCCGAGCTCCGCCCGGCCTATCAGGTGCCGCAAGCCTTCGGGCGCACCGAGTACAAGCCGGGCGAGCTGTGCCAGTGGGACCTGTGGTTCCCCGACTACGAGATTCCCGTCGGCCACGGCCAGACCGCCGTGCTGCCGGTGCTCGTCGGCGTGCCCTGCTACTCGCGCTGGACTCTCGCGCGCATGATCGGCTCGAAAGGAGTCCGCCGACGTGCTCGGCGGGCATCTCGACCTGCTCGTCGAGCTCGGCAAGGTGCCGAAGATGGGTGTCTATGACGGCGAGCCCGCGATCTCGGTCAGACGCGGCAAGCGCTTGATCTACACCGAGAGCTACCTGCGCCTGAAAGGAACCTTGGGCATGGGCTCGATCGTGCTCGCGAAGGGCCACCCCGAGCGCAAGGGCGTCGTGGAACGGACCAACGGCTATCTCGAGACGAGCTTCATGCCCGGGCGGCGCTTCGCCGACCGCGACGACTTCAACACCCAGCTCAGCGACTGGCTGGAGGCGAGGGCCAACCTGCGGGTCCACTCAGGGCTTCGGTGCCGGCCCTCGGAGCGCATCGACGAGGACCTCGCCGCGATGACCGCGCTCCCGCCGGTCCTTCCCGACATGGACGCGCACCACGACCTGCGGCTCCCGGCCGATCACTGGGTGCGCCACCAGACCAACGACTACTCGGTGCACCCCAAGGCCGTCGGTCGACGCGTGCACGTCAAGGTCGACGACGCCGAGGTCACCGTCACCCTCGGCAGAGAAGTGGTGGCCCGCCACGAGCGGGTGCTCGCGAGACACGTCACCGTCACGGACCCGGTCCATGACCGGGCCCGGGAGAAAGCCCGTGCACTCGCTGGTATCCCGAAGCCCTCGAACGACGAGGTCGAGGTCCGCAGCCTCGCGATCTACGACCGGGCCACGGGTGCGGCGTGAGCAGCGCCCGGGACCTCGCCTACCTGTGCCGGGAGCTGAAGGCCCCCTCGCTGCTCGCCGGGGTCGAGCGCCTCGCAGACGCGCGCCCGGGCAGATGCCTGGAGCCACGAGGACTTCCTCGCCGCCTGTCTCGAGCGCGAGGTGTCCTCCCGCCAGTCCCACGGCGGCGAGGCCCGCATCTCCCTCGCGCGCTTCCCGGCCCGAAAGACCCTCGAGGACTTCGACTTCGACCACCAGCGCAGCGTGCGAAAGGACGTCGTCGCCCACCTCGGCGCCCTCGACTTCATCGAGGCGCGCTCCAACGCCGTGTTCCTCGGCCCGCCAGGCACCGGCAAGAGCCACCTGTCGATCGCGCTCGGCATCAGGGCGTGTCTGGCCGGACACCGGGTCGCTTTCGCCACGGCGGCGGAGTGGGTGGACCGACTCGGTGCCGCGCACGACGCCGGCAAGCTCCAAGAGGAGCTGCGACGTCTCGGCCGCTTCCCGCTCGTCATCATCGATGAGGTCGGCTACATCCCGTTCCAGGGCGAGGCCGCCAACCTGTTCTTCCAGCTGGTGAGCTCCCGCTACGAGCGCGCCAGCATGATCGTGAGCTCGAACAAGGCCTTCAGCCGCTGGGGCGAGGTCTTCGGCGACGACACCGTGGCCGCCGCGATGATCGACCGCCTGGTGCACCACGCCGAGGTCATCAACTTGAAAGGCGACAGCTACCGGCTGAAGGGCCGGGATCTCGGGAGGGTGCCGAGTGACGACGACGCCTGAGCACATGCATCGCCTTCGAGGGTTCGAGGAGGTGACGCCGCTCGTCGAATAGCTACGCAGCGCGGTCGGTGGCCCTGGGGGGGGTCAGTTTTCGACCGGTGGCGGGCTCAAGGGATCCGCGCAACAGCTCGGCGAGTCAACGACTGTGAGTTGACTCGACCGGGAGGTTCCCTTGGCACCGCACCTGACGTTGCAGCAACGTGAACACGCGCGAAGGCTCCGACGAGAAGGAAGGACAATCCGGGAGATCGCGGCGGAGATCGGCTGTTCTCGCTCGACCGTGAAGTCCGTCGTACGCGGTCCCGCCAAGCGGGAGTCCCGCCAGGTCGTGTGGTCACCGGGCCCACTGCGCCTGTCGCTCGCGGATCGTGAGGAGATCAGCCGTGGGCTGTCAGCCGGTGATCCGCTCCGCGCGATCGCCCGTCAGCTCGGCCGGGCGCCGTCGACCATCGCTCGTGAGGTGAAGGCGAACGGCGGACGTTCCCACTACCGAGCCGTGAGGGCGCACCATGGAGCGTATGAACGCGCCCGTCGTCCGAAGACCCCGAAGCTCGCCGGTGGCCCGCTGTGCACGCAGGTCACGGTGTGGCTCGAGGAGTGGTGGTCGCCCGAGGAGATCGCCCGACGTCTCCGGATCGAGTTCCCAGACGATCCGACCATGTGGGTGAGCCACGAGACGATCTACCAGTCCCTCTTCGTCCAAGGCCGTGGTGAGCTGCGCCGGGAGCTCTCCCGGTGCCTGCGGACCGGGAGAGCGCAGCGCCGCCCGCAGGGGCGGGTCGAGCGTCGCGGGCACATCCCGAACATGGTGATGATCTCCGAGCGTCCTGCCGAGGTCGCCGACCGGGCGGTTCCCGGCCACTGGGAGGGCGATCTCATCATCGGCAAGGGCGGCCGTTCCGCCGTCGGGACCCTCGTCGAGCGCACGACCCGCTTCTTGCTGCTGCTCCATCTTCCCGATGGCCGCGAGGCAGAGAAGGTCAACGAGGCGATGCGACAGGCGATCGCCACCCTCCCCGCAGAGCTCGTCCGCTCGATCACCTGGGACCAGGGCAAGGAGCTGTCGGCCCACGCCGCCTTCACCGTCTCGACCGGCGTCCAGGTCTACTTCTGCGATCCGCACAGCCCGTGGCTGCGCGGATCGAACGAGAACACGAACGGGCTCCTCCGTCAGTACATGCCGAAAGGAACCGACCTATCCCTCCACAGCGCGGAGGACCTCGCCCGCTTCGCCGCCAGTCTCAACAACCGTCCCCGCGAGACGCTCGGATTCATGAAACCATCAGAGAAGCTCGCCGAACTCGTTGCAATGACTGGTTGAGCCCGCCGGTGGAAAGGGGTCAGTTTTCGACCGGCGTTGACAGCGTGATCTGCAGGAAGCCCTCGCCGGCCAGCATCTCGTAGCAGTGTGGGCTTTCGGGTCGGGTCGCTCCTTATCGGTGGAGGACCTCGTCGAGCTTCCCCGACGTGCCACGGTCGCCGTGGACGACGACCCTCTGGTAGCGCCGGACCAGCTCCTGGTCGACATCCAGCGACTCATGCGACCGCCTGCGGAGAGGGAAACTCCAGCGATGAGACGAACGCCTCGTTGAAGTCGGGGCGGCTCGAGTGCTCGACGTACTCGATCCTGGCGGCTAGCGCGAACCCGACCTGCCGCTCACGGAACGAGAGCAGGGCCATCTTCGCTCCCTCGAGCGACGAGTTCCCGGCGGACACGATGCGCTCGGCGTCGACCCGAGCCGTGAGGCCGATCGCTCGCGCGCTCAAGGGGTCAATGTAGGTGCCGAAGGAGCCCGCCAGCAGCACCTCGTCGATCTGCTCCTGCCCGATCCCCAGGTCGTCCATCAGGATCTGCACGCCGGCGGCGATCGCGCCCTTCGCGTACCGCAGCTCGCAGATGTCCCGCTGAGTCAGCTCGACGCCCTTCGCCAGTCGGAAGGCCGGCGCACCATCGACCTCGACGAGACGCTCCGCGAGCGGGTGGCCGGGTGCCTCCACGCGCCTCCGGAGCCGCCCGCTCGCATCGAGCAGCCCGCAGGTCAGGAGTGCCGCGACGGCGTCCGCAAGGCCCGAGCCACAGATCCCGCGCGCCGGGCCGCCGCCGATAACGCGCAGTTCGACGGCGTCTCCGAGCGCGACCGCTTCGATCGCGCCGGGGGTCGCCCGCATCCCGCACCGGATCGACGCCCCTTCGAACGCCGGTCCGACGGGCGCCGCAGTGGCGAGAGTCCTTTCTCCCGCGCTGAGCACGATCTCGCCGTTCGTGCCGATGTCGATCAGCAGCGACACCTTGCTCTCGCGGCCGATTCCCGTCGCGAGAACGCCGGCCACGATGTCAGCGCCCACGTAGGCGCCGACGAGCGGGAAGGTCTGCACGCGCGCCTCGGGGTGGAGAGAGAGGCCGAGCTCATGGGCTGGTTGGTCGACGGTCGCGCGGAAGACCGGCGCGAACGGCGTGACCGAAAGGTGCTTCGCGTCGATCCCGAGCAGGAGGTGAAGCATCGTCGCATTGCCCGTGACGACGGCATGGTAGACGCGCGTCGACTGCGTGTGGGCCGCCTCGCAGAGCTCTCTGGACAGCTCCTCGATGGTCGTCAGCAACGCGTCTTGCAACTCTGAGAGCCCGTGCGGCCGCTCCACCGCGTGCGAGATACGTGAGATCACGTCCGAACCAAGCCGCTCTTGGCGGTTCAGCCTGGACGCGAGCGCTGCGATTGCTCCGCTCCTCAGATCGAGCAGCGCGCCAACGACGGTCGTCGTGCCCAGGTCGAGGACGAGTCCGTAGCTCTCGTCGCTCGTGTCGCCCGGCTCGACCGCGACGAGCCGGTTGCCAACGACGACGGCCGTAACGTCGAAGCTCGCGCTGCGCAGTCCGGACGGCAGCGAGCGGTGCACGGAGAGCGGCACCTCCAACTCGAGGTCGGGGAGCACGCGCCGCAGTCGTTCGAGGTCGTCCGCCTGGTCGTCGAGCGTGGCGGGCGGCAGCACCAGGTGCCGCTTCTGGACACTCGGCGCGAGTATGACGTGACGGCCGCGGCCCAGCAGGGCGGCCTTCGGGGTCGTGAGCAGCACCGAAACGTGCAACTCGAGCGCTGGGGCGGACTCGCCCGTTAGCGTCGAGCGGCAGGCGAGCCGCCACCCCTCCGCGAGCTCGGCCTCCGAGAACGCGCGGCGGTCCGAGCATCAACGCACGCTCGTTCACGGCCTCATCTCTCGTACCGTGGACGACCCTGGTGCGCTGCACCTGCTTGCCCGTCAGGGCATCGCGCCCAAGGGTGATCCGCAGCTCCCAGGTGTTGGTGCCGATCGAGCGGACCCCGCCCCTGAACGGCCCCTTCGACGACCTCTTCTTCCCTCCATCGCCGGTGGCTGCGCGCTTCCCCGGCACGGGAAAAAGGGTACAGCTCACAACGGGTGAGTGGAAATCTGAGGGGATCTTCCTCTCACAAGTCAAGAGGTTTAATCTGTCTAGCAGGATTCTTCCGGTGGAGGCGAAGGGACTCGAACCCTCGAACCTCTTGACTGCCAGTCAAGCGCTCTACCAACTGAGCTACGCCCCCGGGGTCCAAAGAGCTTACCAGCAGCCTCCGGGGACCCAGGAGGCGACGCCGGCGGCCGCGGACCGGTCGCCCACGTTCCGGTCGGGCCCGTCCGGGCGGCGACACACCGGCGAAACGGAGGCGCCGGGCCTGGAGCTCGGGCGTGACCAGTACCGCGCCGACGCCAGCGGGCAGCATGGTGCCATGGCCGTCGAACGAGTCGAACCGCCCGGCGTCGCCGACGAGCGCACGATGCTCGAGAGCTGGCTCGACTACCACCGCGCCACGCTCGCCGTGAAGTGCGAGGACCTGGATGACGCCCAGCTCCGCGAGCGCGCCGTGCCCCCGTCCACGCTGTCGCTGCTCGGGCTGGTGCGCCACATGGCAGAGGTGGAGCGCGCCTGGTTCCGACGCGTCCTCGGCGGGGAGGACGCGCCCCACCTCTACTGCTCGCGCACCGCCGACGGCGACCTCGACGACGGCGACTTCGATGAGGTCGAGACCGCCGACATCGCCGAGGACTTCGCGACCTGGCGCGAGGAGTGTGAGCACTCGCGACAGGTCGCCGCGTCGTTGCCGTCCTTGGACGTCACTGCCGAGCGCCGGGGCGAGGTGCTGTCGTTCCGGTGGGTGCTCGTCCACATGGTCGAGGAGTACGCGCGCCATAACGGCCACGCCGACCTCGTCCGCGAGTCCATCGACGGAGCCGTCGGAGACTGAACGACGTCAGCCGGCAGCGCTGAGCACGTCGTCGATGTCGCGCAGGTGGTGGACGAGCTCGTGGACGGTGTGCCGGGCGATCCACTCCACGCTGCGCACCGCCTCGACCGGCCAGTTGTAGCGTCCCTCGCGTCGCCACCCGCCCTCGTGCAGGAGCTCCAGCTCACCTGCGAGCCGGTCGGCGGCCGAGAGGAGCTCGGACCGGACGCTCGCGGGATGCTGCTCGTTGTAGCGCTCCTCGGCGACCCGCTCGTCGCGCCGCATAGAGGCGAACGCGGGCGTGTCCTCGACGAGCGCGAGCGCGATGCGTGCACGCTGGACGCCGAGCAGGTCCCGGACGTGGCAGGCGTACTCGAGCGCCGACCAGACTCCGGAGCGCACATGCGCGCGTAGCTGCTCGGTCGGGTGCGCGACGAGCCTCGCCCCGTGCTCGCCGGCGAACGACCGCAGCGCCGCCGCGAGGTCGGCGCGTCCGAGTGCGGCGTAGTCGTAGCCACATTCGCCGCAGGTGTCCACGGCGCCAATGCTACGGGCCTGGGCCACGGCCGTCGGTGAGCGAGCGGACCACGGCAGTGAACCAGTCGGGGGCCGGCGCGGCGGGCCGGCCCTCCGGGGAGGCCGGCACCGGTCGGTAACCTGTGGCCGTGACCGAGGCCTACGACTTCGACCTGGTAGAGGCGACCTGGCAGCACCGCTGGTTCGAGATGGGGACCTACCAGGTCGACAACGACGACCCGCGCCCGCCCTACTACGTGCTCTCGATGTACCCCTACCCGAGCGGGCCCGCCCATCAGGGCCACATCCGCAACTACACGCTTCGGCGACGTCCTCGTGCGCTTCCGCACGATGCAGGGCCACGCGGTCCTCAGCCCCTTCGGCTTCGACTCCTTCGGCCTGCCTGCCGAGAACGCCGCCATCAAGGGCGGGGCGGCCCCGCGTGAGTGCACCGAGGCCCGGATCGCTCGAGCTGTCGCAGCGCGTCATCCGCCTCGGCGCCGTCTACGACTGGCGCCGCGAGGTCCGCAGCCACGACCGGCAGTACATGCGTTCCAACCAGATGATCTTCACCCGCCTGCTCGAGGCCGGCCTCGCCTACCGGGCGGAGGCACCGGTCAACTGGTGCCCGGGCTGTCAGACGGTGCTCGCGAACGAGCAGGTGCTCGCCGACGGCACGTGCGAGCGCTCGGGCGACCTGGTCGAGCGCCGGCTCCTCGAGCAGTGGTTCCTCCGCATCACCAAGTACGCCGACGAGCTGCTCGACGACGCTCGACGAGCTGGACTGGCCCGAGCGGGTGAAGACGATGCAGCGCAACTGGATCGGTCGCTCGGAGGGGGCGAAGTTCGCACTGCCGGTCGACGGGCGCGACGACCTGCGCATCGAGGTCTTCACGACCCGCCCCGACACCGGCTTCGGGATGACCTACGTCGTCCTCGCGCCCGAGCACCCTCTCGTCGACGAGCTGACGACGACGGAGCAGGCCGCCTCGGTCGAGGCGCTTCGCAGCCGCGTCTCGCACGAATCCGACATCGAGCGCCTCTCGACCGAGGGTCCGATCGACAAGCGCGGCGCTTTCACCGGGAGCTACGCCCTCAACCCGTTCAACGGCGAGAAGGTGCCCGTCTACGTCGCCGACTACGTCCTGATCAGCTACGGCTCCGGGGCGATCATGGCCGTCCCGGCCGAGGACGAACGTGACTTCGAGTTCGCCACCGCCTACGGCCTGCCGGTGGTGCGCACCGTCGAGCCGCCGGAGGGCTTCGAGGGTGGCGCCTACTCAGGTGACGGTCGGAAGATCAACAGCGGGTTCCTCGACGACCTGGACGTCGTGACCGCGAAGCAGCGCGCCATCGAGTGGCTCAAGGCCAACGGCCACGGCGAACGGACCGTGCAGTACCGGCTGCGCGACTGGCTGATCAGCCGCCAGCGCTATTGGGGCTGTCCAATCCCCGTCGTCTACTGCCCGAGCGACGGCATCGTGCCGGTCCCCGACGACTACCTGCCGGTCCTGCTGCCGAACGACGTGGAGTTCCTGCCGACGGGCGAGTCGCCGCTCCGCCACCATCAGGGCTTCCTGAGGACCACCTGCCCGCGCTGTGGCGGCCCTGCCACGCGCGAGACCGACACGATGGACACCTTCGTCGACTCGTCCTGGTACTACCTGCGCTTCTGCAACCCCTGGGACGCCGATCGACCGGTCGACGTGGAGGTGGCGCGGCACTTCATGCCCGTCGACCAGTACATCGGCGGGATCACGCACGCCATCCTGCACCTCCTCTACGCCCGCTTCATCAACCGCGCCCTCGGGGATCTCGGCCTCGCGCCGGGGGAGGTGCGCGAGCCCTTCGCGCAGCTGTTCTGCCAGGGGATGATCCGCCTCAACGGCAAGGCGATGTCGAAGTCGAAGGGCAACGTCGTCTCGCCCGACGAGTACTTCCGGTCGGTCGGTGCCGACGCGTTACGCCTGGCCCACCTGTTCTTGGGCCCCCCCGTCGAGGACATCGACTGGACGGACCAGACCGACCGCATCATCGAGGGCTGCGCGAAGTACCTGCGCCGCGTCTGGCGCCTGGCGATCGGTGACACGGCCGGCCCCGAGGAGGAGCAGGGCGACGCGACCGGGCCCGGCGGCGTGGCCGGCGGTGGCGGTGGCGCCGAGGCGCTCCGCCGCATGATGCACCGGACGATCCGGGACGTGACGCGCGACCTCGAGAGCTACGGCTTCAACACCGTCGTCTCCTCGTGCATGAAGCTCACCAACGCGATCTTCGACGCCGAGCGGGCCGGCGTCGAGCGCGACGCGCTCGACGACGCGATCGACACCCTGCTCATGCTGCTCGCCCCCCTCGTCCCGCACCTCACCGCAGAGGCGTACGAGCGCCGCAACGGACGCCACGTCCACGAGGAGTCGTGGCCGGTCGCCGACGAGGCGTTCCTCGTCGAGCCGACCGTGACGATGGTCGTGCAGGTCGACGGGAAGGTCCGCGACCGCCTGGACGTCGAGGCGTCCATCGGCGAGGACGAGGCGGTCAAGCTGGCCCTTCGCGAGCCCGAAGGTCGCCGCCCTGCTCGACGGCAAGCCGCCGGCACGCGTCGTGGCCCGCCCGCCCCGCCTAGTGAACATCGTCCGCTGAGCAGCCGGCGACCTGGCCAGGCCAGGCCAGGCCAGGTCAGGCCAGGTCAGGTCAGGTCAGGTCAGGAAGCCTCGCGTGACGCCTCGGGCCGCAGGCGGAATCCCAACAGCCGGTCGACGCGCCCGTCTTCGAGCTCCAGGAGGGAGGCGAGCTTCGCGTCGGCGATGGCGAAGCGCGTGTCCGCGAAGTGCTGGGGATCGGGACCGCGACGACACGCATGCGTGCCGCCTTCGCCGCGATGCAGCCGTTCACAGCGTCCTCCAGCACGACGCACTCGAGCGCGCCGGCGCCGATCCTCGCGGCCGTCCTCAAGAACAGCGCCGGATGCGGCTTGCCGAGGGTGTCGTCGTCCGCCGAGCACACCGCGGCGAACCTGGGCCGTAGGTCGAACCGCTCCAGCACGGCGTCGATGACCGGGTGCGTCGACCCGGACGCGAGCGCCAGGGTGAGCCCCCGCTCCGCCATGTAGTCGAGCGCCTCCAGCGCCCCGGGCATGAGCACGCCCTCGCTCCACACGGCGGCGACGACGCCGTCGGCGATCCGCCGCACGAGCTCGGCGTCGCCCGGCTCGCCCCAGTCCAGCAGCGCCCGGAAATAGCCGACGACCTCGTCGACCCGCATCCCCATCGTCGTGCCGCCGGCGATCAGCGGGCGGATGTCCACACCGAGGGCGTCGAAGACGTCCGTCTCGACCCGCCGCCAGAACGGCTCGGAGTCGACCAGCAGCCCGTCCATGTCGAAGATGGCGGCGCGGGCCGACGGCCAGCGTAAGACCGGGTCCTCTGGTCGGGCCGTGCCTGCCGGATCCGGCGCCGCCGGGGACGCCGTTGGCGTGGTCGTACTCACCGGCCGCGCCCTACACCTCGCCGCGCAGGTAGCGCTCGAGCTCCGCCGCGATCTCCTCGCCCGACGGGATCTCCATGCCGAAGCCGTCGCCCTCGGCGTCGCTCTCGTCCGCCTGCTGCTCGAGCTGGCGGACCATCTCGACGTGCTCGGCGGACTCCGCGATCAGCTCGTCGACGCGCCGCTTGCCCGCCTCGGCGGTCTCGCGGAGGTCGTCGGTGTCGATCACCAGCCCGGAGACGTTCGCCAACCCGTCGACCAGTGCGAGCGCGGCGGCCGGGAACGGCATCGCCGAGACGTAGTGCGGCACCCTCGCCCACAGGCCGACCGACGGCATGCCGAGCTTGGAGCACTCCGCCGCGATGACCTCGCCGATGCCGGCCGGCACCTCGAGGGCGCCGGGAACGTAACCGACCTTGCGCGCCAGCTCCGGGCTCGAGGCCGTCGAGGCGAGGCGCACCGAGCGCGTGTGGGGCGTGCCGGTCGGGAAGCCGCCCAGGCCGACGACGAGCCGCACCCCGAGCTCGAGGGCGAGGCCCGCGACCTCGGCGGAGAAGGACCGCCAACGGTAGTCCGGCTCCGGGCCCACCAGGAACACCACGCCCGAGCCGAGACGATCGGTCCCGACCAGCAGCTGGGGCTCCGCGAAGGTGATCGCGCCACGTACGCCGTCGTCGATCCGAAGACGCGGCCGGCGTGCCCGGTGGTCGATGAGCTCGTCGGCCGAGAAGGTGGCGAACAGCTCGGTGCTCATCGCGCCGAGCAGCGTGCTCATCGCAGTCGCCGCCGCGAAGCCGGCGTCGATCCAGCCCTCCATGGCAATCACCAGGACGGGCCGCTCCGGCGGCACGACGGGGAGTCGCTCGGCGAGAGGCACGGGTGAGAGGCTAACCGAGCCCGGACGTGCGACCTGCGAACGGGCACGTGCCGCCGTGGGCGGTGGACCCTTCGCCCCCGGCGCACGCCGAGCCCCCATGGCGGGGCGCACCGCGGCCGGCCGGGCGACGACGGCGCGCCGGGGACGGCCGGAAGGCCCAGCTCACAGCGCCAACGTGTCGCCACCGTCGACGACCAGCGCTGCGCCGTTGACGAAGCTCGCCGGCGCGGAGCACAAGAAGGCGACGACCCGGCCGAAGTCGGCGGGATCGCCTCCTCCGGTCGCACCCCCGAGCGCGACCTGCCGCTCCGTGGCATGGCGTCCCGGACAGGCGAGGTTCAGCGTGATCCCGGAGCCGCGCAGGTCGTACGCGGCGGTCTTCGCCCAGGCCCACAGGCCCGTGCGGGCCGCGTTCGAGAGCGCGAGCTGGGGGATCGGCTGGACGACCGAGTACGAGGCGATGCAGCAGATCCGGCCCCAGCCCCGCTCACGCAGGTGCGGCAGGGCCGAGCGCACCAAGCTGACCGAGGTGAGCAGGTTGGCCCCGACGGCCTTGCGCAGCGAGTCGTCGTCGACGTCCAGCGCATGCATCGGCGGTGGGCCGCCTGCGTTGGCGACGACGATGTCGAGCCGGCCGAAGCGCCGCACCGTCGCCTCGACGAGCTGGGCCGGGACCCCTTCCTCGGTGACGTCGCAGGGGATCGCCAGCACCTCGGCGTCCCGGCCACGCATCGCCGCCTCCGCCTCGCCGAGAGCTTCGGGGTTCCTCGCGCAGATGGCGACGGCGGCGCCCTCGCCCGCGAGCGCCTCGGCTGAGGCACGTCCGAGACCCTTCGAGGACGCCGTGACGAGCGCCACCTTTCCCGACAGCCCGAGATCCATCGGCGCAGCTCCCTTCATCGCCCAGGCGTCCTCTGCGCGCCCTGGTGTCTCCTCCGTGCCTGGCCGGCTCCTCGCGCCCGCCCGGGCTGCCCTGTTCGCGTCGCTCAGGCCCCGAGCGCGACGCCGCCGGGCCGGGCGCGGCCGCCTGCCGCTACCTCAGGCCTCGACGACGTGCAGGGCGTGGTCGGCCGTGTTGCAGGCGAGCGCGCCGCGGCGATCGCGACGACGATGTCCTCGATCCTCGCGCCCATCCGTCCGCTCAGGTAGATGCCCGGCTCGACGGAGAAGGCATGGCCGGACCGCAGGAGGGCCGAGTTGCCCTCGACGAGGTACGGATCCTCGTGCTCCTCGATCCCGATCCCGTGGCCGATCCGGTGGATGAACGCGTCGCCGTAGCCGGCGGATGCGATGATCCGCCGGCCGACGCGGTCGATCTCCTCGCACGCCACTCCCGACCTCACGGCGGCGACGGCGGCCGACTGGGCCTCCTGGAGCACGCCGTAGAGCGTCGCAAGCTCGTCGTCCGGCTCGCCGGTCACGACCGTGCGGGTGATGTCCGAGCAGTACCCGACGTCGCCGTCGAGGTGGAGCGTGCCGCCGAAGTCACAGACGACGGTCTCCCCGCGGCCGATGCGGCGCTCGCCCGGCTCATGGTGCGGGCTCGCCGCGTTCGGGCCGCTGCCGACGATGGCGAAGTTGACCTTGGCGTGCCCCTCGGCGCGCAGCCGGACACCGAGCTCGGCCGAGACCTCGGCCTCGCTCCGCCCGATCAGCGCGATCTCCCCCGCGAGCAGCGCCTCGGCGACCCGGTCGGCGGCCGCTCCGGCGGCCACGAGCGCGGCGATCTCGGACGTGTCCTTCACTGCCCGAAGCCGCGCCGTGACCTCCGAGGCCCGGCGCCACGAGGCCTGAGGCAGCGCCCGCTGCAGCTCCAGCAGCAGCATCGCCCAGCAGCGGTCCGAGACGGCGAGCGAGCTCCGGGTCCCGACGAGGCTCGCGACGAGCGCGACGGCATCCTCGCCGTCCGCGTACGAGCGGAGCGCGAAGAGCCGCTCGTCCTCAACGACGCGTGGCGCCTCGAGCTGGGGGACGACGAGGGTGGCCTGCGAGTCCGAGGGAAAGACGAGCACCGTCGGACGCTCGAGGGGCATCGCCTCGTAGCCGCTCAGCCAGGGAAGGTCGGCGCCGATCGACAGGAGGAGCGCCTCGACGCCCTGGGCGCGCATCGCGGCACGCACGCGCTCGGCGTGCACGAGGCGCGCCGCGGCCGGGTCGGGGGGCGCGAGGTCGAGCTGCACGGAGCGGGCCGGGTCCCGGGCTCAGGCCGAGCCCGCCGCACGGGCGGGCTCGTTCCCGACCTGGCCGGCGTTCGACTCGGCAGCCTGGCGGGCGTGGTAGCTGGAGCGGGTGAGCGGGCGACGCCTCCACGTGGCCGAAGCCCATGGCCTCGCCGGCGACGCGCAGGCGCTCGAACTCCTCGGGTGCCCACCACCGGGCGACCGGGAGGTGCGCCGTCGAGGGCCGCAGGTACTGGCCGAGGGTGACGATGTCGACCCCGACGCCGGCGAGGTCGGCGAGCGCGCCGCGCACCTCGTCCTCGCGTCTCGCCCATGCCCGAGGATCGATCCCCGACTTGGTCGTCAGCCCGGCGGCCTTGGCCCGGGCCAGCACCGAGAGGCTGCGCGCGTAGGCGGCCGAGGGCCGCACGGCTCGCTGGAGGCGGGCCACGGTCTCGAGGTTGTGGTTCAGCACGTCGGGACGCGGCGTCGAAGATCGTCTGCGAGCGCCGCCGGATCGCCCTTGCAGTCCGAGATCAGCACCTCCACCGTCGTGCCGGGGCGCCGGGCGCGGATGGCGCGCGATCGTCGCCGCGAAGGCCGCCGCCCCCCCGTCGGCGAGGTCGTCGCGGGCCACCGCGGTGACGACCGCGTGGGCGAGGCCCATCCGCTCCACGGCCTCGGCGACCTGCTCCGGCTCGTCCGGGTCGAGCGGGCAGCGGGCTGGCGGGTGTCCACCAGGCAGAAGCCGCACGCCCGGGTGCAGCGCTCGCCGTTGATCATGAACGTCGCGGTGCCGTCGGCCCAGCACTCGTAGATGTTGGGGCAGCCGGCCTCCTCGCACACGGTGACCAGCTTCAGCTCGCGCATCGTCCGGCGCAGCGAGAGGTACCTCCCGCCCATCTCCGCCCGCACCCGCAGCCACTCGGGCTTGCGCTCGGAGATGGCGACGCCGGCGGCGGGATCGACGCCCGCGGCGGCGAGCCGTCGATCGAGCGAGCGAGCCCCGGCCGACGAGCGCGACCGGTACGACCGGTGGCGGCCCCGGAGGCGCCACGGCCCCGATCGGCGCCGCCGAGGAGCCGGGATCGGCGCTCGAGACGTCCTGGCGTTCGACGCGCCGGGCGGCGGTGCGGGGACCGAAGACGAGCGCCCCGGCGGCGCGTGCGACGACGGCGTCGACGACGTCGCGCACCGTCGCGTGGACGCCCTCGGCGCTCGAGCGAGGTCACCACCCGGTCGCGGATCCCGCACGGGACGATGCGGCCGAACATCGACAGGTCGGGGGCGACGTTCAGCGCGAAGCCGTGCATCGTGCGCCCGCGGCTGACGCGCACGCCGACGGCGCAGATCTTGCGCGGGTCCGGACCGCCCGGGTCGACCCACACGCCGGGGTAGCCGTCGAGCCGGCCCGCCCCGGGCAGGCCGAGGTCGGCCAGCGCGTCGATCGACGAGCTGCTCCAAGGTGTGCACGTAGCGCGGCACGACGCCGGGTCCCATCGGGATCGACAGGATCGGGTAGCCGACGAGCTGGCCAGGCCCGTGGTAGGTGACGTCGCCGCCGCGGTCCGCCCGGACGAGCTCGGCGCCCACCTGCGCGGGATCGACGAGGACGTGCTCGGGCCTGGCGCGCACGCCGAGCGTGTAGACGTGGGTGTGCTCCATCAGAAGCAGATGGTCGTCACTGCTCCTCCGGAACAGGGCGTGCTGCAGCGCGTGCGCGTCCTGGTAGCGGACGCGCCCGAGCCAACGAACCCTGAGCGGGCCGCGACTCGACACCGGGCCGCCTAGAGCTCTGCCGGCCCAGTCGCGGGTCGTCGATGACGTTCGCGAGGTCACGCAGGAACGCTGCGGCGTACGCGCCGTCGACGGCTCGGTGGTCGAAGGCGAGCGCGAGGATCCCGACCGAGTGGATGGCGATCGACTCCGTGCCGTCGGCGCCGGTCGACGACGACGGGCTTCCGCTTGACCCCGTCGGTGGACAGGATCGCCACCTGCGGCTGGTTGATGATCGGGAAGCTGATGAACGTCCCGAACGGGCCCGGGTTCGTGATCGTGAAGGTGCCGCCCGAGATGTCGTCGAGCGAGAGCTTGCGTGAGCGGGCCCGAAACGGCCAGGTCGGCGATCCGACGGGCGATGCCGCGCAGCGACTGGCTCGTCGGCATTGTGGATCACCGGGACCATCAGGCCCTCGCCGTCCAGGTCGACGGCGATGCCGAGATTGCACGTCGTTGTGCAGGACCAGCGCGTCGTCGCCGACCGACGAGTTGAGGTGCGGGAAGTTCCGGAGGACGTCGATCGTTGCCCGCGCGATGAACGGGAGGTAGGTGAGGCTGAACGCCCTCCTCCGCCTTGAAGCGCTCTCGGTTGGCGCGCCGCACGCGCTCGACGGCCTCGAAGTCGGCCTCGATGGCGAGGAGCGTGTGCGCCGAGGTCGCCTTCGAGCGCACCATGTGCTCCGCGGTCACCCGCCGGATCGTCGTGAACGGCAGGACCTCGTTGCGAAGCCCGAGGGGCGGGGGCGGCGACGACAGGGTCGCCGGCGCGGCTGGAGCCGAGGGAGCCGTCGCCGGGACGGCGACGGGCGCGGCCGGCGAAGGAGCCGGGGTCACGGCGGTCTGGGTGGGTGCCGGAGCGGGGGCCGCGGCCGCCGGGGCGGCGGAGGGTGGGGCGGGCGCCTGCGTGGCTCGGGCGTCGATGAAGCCGAGGACGTCCTCGCGCGTGATCCTGCCGCCCATGCCCGTCCCGGGGATCTCGGACGGGTCGAGCTCGTGCTCGGTGATCAGCCTGCGGACCACCGGCGAGAGGAGCGCTCCGCGGCTGCGGTCGGCGCCGTAGCCGTCGGACGCGCCCTCGCCGGCGGGGGCGGGCGCGGTGGCCACGGGTGCGAACGCTGCGGCGGGCGCGGGTACCTCGGCCGCGGGTGCGGCCGCGGGAGCCGGGCTCGCCGGGGCGGGTGCAGGTGCCCCGGCCGCCTGCTGCGGTGGCGGTGGCGGTGGCGGTGGCGGTGGCGGTGGCGCAGCCTGCGCCGGTGCCTCGGGGGCCGGTGCGGCGGCCTCGGCGGGCGGCGCCGCAGCGGCGGGGGCCGGGGCCGAGCCCGCCTCGCCGACCACCGCCAGGCGGGCGCCGACGTCGACTGTCTCGCCCTCCTGGACGAGGATCTCCTGGAGCACGCCGGCGACGGGCGACGGGACCTCGGAGTCGACCTTGTCGGTCGACACCTCGAAGAGCGGCTCGTCCTGGGCGACGGCGTCACCGACGGCCTTCATCCAGCGGATGATCGTCCCCTCGGTCACCGTCTCGCCGAGCTGCGGCATCGTGATGTCAGCCAACGTGCAGGCCCCTTCCAGTGAGGGCGAGCACCGTCTCGCCGAATGTCTCGGACAGCGAGGGATGCGGTTGGATGAACTGGGCGATCTCGTCCGGCGTCGCTTCCCAGTTCACGGAGAGGTACGCCTGGCCGAGCTGCTCGGTGACCCAGGGCCCGACCATGTGCACGCCGAGCAGGCGCCCCGCTCGGCCGTCGGGCCGGCGCTCGGCGATCACCTTCACCAGGCCCTCGGTCTCGCCGATGATGCGCGCCCGGCCGTTCCCGCCGAAGGGGTCCTTCTGGACGACGACGTCGTAGCCGGCGTCACGAGCCCCCTGCTCGGTCATCCCGCAGAAGGCGACCTCGGGGTGGCAGTAGATGCACCACGGGACCTTGCCGTAGTCGACCGGGACGGCCGGCTCCTCCAGGATCTCCTTCACGACGAGGACACCCTCGGCGAAGCCGACGTGCGCCAACTGCGGCGTCGCCACCAGGTCGCCGACGGCGAAGATGCCGTCGACGCCGGTGCGCATCCACTCGTCGACCCGGACGAAGCCCCGGTCGTCGAGCTGCACGCCCGTGCCGTCGGCGAGCAGGCCGTCGGAGAGGGGCCGGCGCCCGACGGACACGATGACGAGGTCCACGTCGACGCGCTCGCCGTCACCGAACAGGACGGTCGTGCCACGCTCGCGAGGCTCGTGACCGTGGACCTTGACACCGGTGCGGACCTCGATGCCTCGCTTCTTGAACGACTTCACGACGACGTCGGAGACGTCGGAGTCGCAGCCGGGAAGCAGGCTCGGGAGCACTTCGAGGAGCGTGACCTGCGAGCCGAGGTCGGCCATCATCGAGGCGAACTCGCAGCCGATGGCGCCGCCGCCGATGACCACGGCGGAGGCCGGGATCGCCGCGAGATCGAGCACCTCGTCCGAGGTGAGCACGACCCTGCCGTCGGGCTCGAAGCCCGGGATCGTGCGGGGCACCGAGCCGGAGGCCAGGACGACGTGGGTGCCGGTGAGGTCGCGCCTGGTGCCGTCCGGAGTGCTGACCCGCACCACCTTGCCGGGGAGCAGCTGGCCGACGCCGGCGACGGTCGTGACCTTCCGGCCGCGCAGCAGGCCCGAGAGCCCGCGGAAGAGCTGCTCGACGACCTTGCCCTTGCGGTCGAGGCTGACGGCGAAGTCCACGGTCGGCTGACCCGCCTGGATGCCGAACTCCTTCGCGCCGGCGACCGAGCGGTAGACGCTGGCCGTCTCCAGGAACTCCTTGGCCGGGATACACCCGCGGTGCAGGCAGGTCCCGCCGACCTTGTCCTTCTCGACCATCGCGATCGACAGGCCCGCCGCCGCGCCGTACAGGGCGGTGGCGTACCCGCCCGGACCGCCGCCGATGATGACGACGTCGTAGTGCTCGCTCGTCCCGTCACCGTCAGGCGTCGGAACCACCTCCCTGCTCGTCCCGCCAGGCGACTGCCACAGCCACCGGCGCACCCGCTCGGGCGCTCGGAGGACAGCCTAACGACGGGCGGGAACAGCGGCGAAACCGCTCCGCCGCCTGGACCGGCCCGGTCATGGCGCACCGCGCCAGGCCCGGCACGTCGCCGGGCGACCATCGCGCTCGCGGCCGACCGGGCGGTCGATCGGCGGCGCGGGCGCTCAGCGGCGCGTCTGGAGCCGGTGGTAGCCGACCGAGGCGCGCGCCTCGCGCAAGGAGGACCCCGCCTCCAGCGCCTCCCTGATGCCGCGCCTCGGCGGCGTCGACCTCCGTCGCCGCGTCGAGCACCTCGCCGGCGCGCCCCGCCGGCACGACGACCACGCCGTCGCCGTCGCCGCGCACGAGGTCGCCGGGCTCGACCCGGATCCCGCCGATCGACACCGCAACCTCCATCGCCTCGACGCGCACGCGGTCCTTGCCGGTGCGCATCCAATGCCCCCGGGAGAAGATCGGGTAGGCGAGCGCGAGTGCCCGGTCGACGTCGCGGCAGACCCCGTCGATCACCGTGCCGGCGACGCCGCGGCGCGTGGCCGTCACCGTGAGGAGGTCGCCCCATACGGTCGCGTCGAGTCGCCCGCCGTTGTCGAGGACGGCCACCTGCCCGGGACCGAGCTCGTCGACATAGTCCCCGACCGTCCCGCCGTCCTGGCCGACAGGGCCGTAGCGGACGGTGAACGCCCTCCCGGCGAGACAGAACGTCCGGTCGAGCGGCGCGATGCCGAGGCACTGCCCGGCGATCCCAACGCGGTCGAGCGCGTCGGAGACGGCCGAGGTGCCGAGCGAGGCGAGGAGGGTCAGCTCGTCGTCACCGGGCGGTCGCTGCCCGGGCGTGGCGCTCACCGTCCGCCTCCCGCGCCCTCGGCTGCTGGGCGCTCGAGGAGCCGCTCGTAATTGGCGCCCATCGCCGAGGATGGCGGCTCGCCCCGGCGGACGGCGGCGGCCATCTCGGCCTCGCGCTCCGCGATCGAGGCGGCGGCCTCTACGACCTCCTCGGCCCGGGCCCCTCCGACGAACGCGACGCCGCTCGCGTCGGCGATGACGAGATCGCCCGGTGAGACGACCACGCCACCGAACACGACGGGCACGTTCCAGCCGAGCTCCACGAGGCGCCCGCGCGCCGTGACCGGCGTCGGCGAGCGGCCGTAGACGGGGAAGCCGACGGCGATCGCCTCGTCGAGGTCCCGGCACGGTCCGTCGACGACGGCGCCCTCGATGCCGCGCACGACGGCCGAAAGGGCGAGGATGCCGCCCCATCCCGCCCCAGCCACACCCGGATGCTCGACCACGACGACCGTTCCCGGGCCGCCGGCCTCGATGGCGGCGGTGCACAGGTGCCTCGACGCGTGGGCACCGCCGTCGGCGGCGCCGAGCTTCACGGTGACGGCCCGGCCGGCGATACGCCGGCGCACGCTCAACGGCACGATCCCTGCGACGCCGCTCGGCAGGCCGAGCCGGTCAAGCGCGTCGGAGACCGCGCAGGTGTCGAGCGCGACGAGCCGCCCCACGATCCCGCCAGCGGCCTCGGCCGCCGCTCCTGCGCCGTGCGTTCGTTCCGGCGTGGTGCCGGCCGGTGCGTGCTCTACCATGTGCGTCGTCCTCCCCAAGCACCGCCCGGTGACGTGGCGGCAGCGCGGCGCCACGGGTAGGTGCGCCGCGGCGCCATCTAACACGCTGATCGGTCCGGTCCGCTATACGATCGCCCGGTCACCCCAGCCCGGTCGCGGTGGCGCCGCCGAAGGGAGCGCGTGAGGTGAGCAGGCGACGGTCGATCGACATCCCCGGGCTGCACCACGACGCACCGATACCCCAGGCCTCGGTCGTCGGCAACCTGCTCGTCTCCGGCGGGATCTCCGGTGCCGATCCCGCGACGGGCGGTATCCCTCCATCGCCCGAGGAGCAGGCGGCCGCGCTGTTCGCAAACGTGGCGCGCGTCATGCAGGCCGCGGGCGGGACCATGGAGGACATCGTCAAGATGACCTTCTTCGTCCGCGAGCGGGCCGTCCGCGCCGCGATCGACCCCGAATGGCTGAAGGCCTTCCCGGACGAGACGAGCCGCCCCGCCCGCCATACCCTAAAGGTCGAGCTGCCGGCGCAGTTCGAGATGCAGGCCGAGGTGATCGCCCTCCTGGCTTGACCGCTATCCGCCGGCGGGTCGCTCCGCAGCCGGGGGGCGGCGCAGCTCGGCGGGCAAGCCCTCCAGCCAGCGCAGGACCGCCTCCTCGTGCGCGACGCCGAAGCTGAGCGTGGCGCGCACGTACGCGTCGACGCCGGCAGTCGCGGCGTCGAGCTCGGCCTCGAGGGTGCGATAGCGGGCGAGCTGCGCGCGATGGCCGCGCTCGTAGTCGTCGAGGATCTCGGCCAGCCGGCCCGGCCTGAGGTCGGCACCGAAGCCGACCGAGAGCAGGACCGGGAGGCGAACGGTGTCCTCGCCCGGCCCGTCATCGAGCCAACCGAGGAACGCCGAGGCACCCTCCTCGGTGAGCGCATAGGGACGAGCCTCACGCGGCCCCGGCGGGCCGACCTCGAGGAAGCCCACGCGGCGAGCGCCGTCAGCTCCCGGTAGACCTGGCTGCGCGTAACGCTCCAGTAGTCGCCGATGACCAGCTTCGCCGTCCGCAGGAGATCGCCGCCGGTCATCGGGCCGTACCGCCGGAGCAAACCGAGCAACGCCGCCGCCGTTGAGTTGAGCCTCCCTTGACTGTCCACAGTGGACATTCTAGGATTGTCCACTGTGGACAGACGCCTCCAACGGACGGGGCGGGCGTGACCGGGGCCCCGGGTGACCTCGCCGTCGAGGTGCGTGGGCTCGAGAAGTCCTACGGTGAGCTCGCCGCCGTGCGCGGGGTGGACCTGGCGATCCACCGGGGTGAGGTGTTCGCCCTGCTCGGCCCGAACGGTGCCGGCAAGACGACGACGGTCGAGATCCTCGAGGGCTATCGGCGCCGTGACGGCGGCGAGGTCGCCGTGCTCGGCCTCGACCCGGGGCACCAGCGCACCGAGCTGAAGCCCCAGATCGGGATCGTGCTGCAGTCGACCGGCGTCGATCGCTACCTCACCGTCGCTGAGACCGTCGCCATGTACGCCAGCTACTACCCCCACCCGCGACCGGTCGGCGAGGTCATCGCGGTCGTCGGCCTGGAGCAGAAGCGGGACGCGCGAGTCGTGCAGCTCTCCGGGGGCCAGCAGCGGCGCCTCGACGTGGCGATCGCGCTGGCGGGCGATCCGGAGCTCCTCTTCCTCGACGAGCCGACCACCGGCTTCGACCCTTCGGCACGGCGCGACGCCTGGGGCGTCGTGAAGAACCTCGCCGGTCTCGGCAAGACGGTGCTCCTCACGACCCACTACATGGACGAAGCCCAGTACCTCGCCGACCGGGTCGCCGTCATCGCGGCGGGACGGGTCGTCGCCACCGGGGCGCCCGCGGCCCTCGGCGGCCGGGACAGCGCGCGGCCGCGCATCCGCCTCCGGCTGCCCGCCGGGCTCCGGCCGCCCGACGACCTCGGGGCCCACGTCGGCTCGGACGGCGCGATCGAGCTCGTGCCGGACGACCTCGGGCGCGCCCTCCACCGACTCACCGGGTGGGCGCTCGAGGCGGGGGTCGACGTCGGCAGCCTGGAGATCGTCCGGCCGACGCTCGAGGACGTCTACCTGGAGCTCACGGGCTCGGCGGCGAGCGGCGGCGCGGACGGGCAGGGGATCAGCGAGGAGCCGGCCTCCGCTCCCGTGAACCGGCGCCTCGGGCCTCGGGTCGTGAGGAGGCGCCGATGAGAACCCTCGGCCTCACGGCGTCCCAGGTCCGCTACGTCAACAAGGCGTTCTGGCGCAACCCGGCGTCGGCGTTCTTCACCTTCGCCTTCCCGCTCATGTTCCTCGTCATCTTCACGGCGCTCCTCGGCCACGGCACGGTGCGCCTCCCGGGGCGCACCGTCCACCAGTCGACCTACTACGTCGCCGCGATGGCGGCGTTCGCCGTGATCACCGCTTGCTACAACAACATCGCGATGAGCATCACCTTCCAGCGGGAGGCGGGGGTCCTGAAGCGGACCGACGGCACCCCGCTGCCGGGCATCGCCTTCCTCGGGGCCCGCGTGCTCCATGCGCTGCTCGTCGCCGTCCTGCTCGTCGTCATCACCGTGGCCTTCGGGCGCGCCCTCTACGGCGCCGACGTGCCGACGGGCACGACGCTCCTGCGCTTCCTCGCCATGCTCGTCGTCGGCGCGGCGAGCTTCAGCGCCCTCGGCTTCGCCGTCACCGCGCTCATCCCGAACGCGGACGCCTCGGCCGCGATCGTGAACGCGAGCATCCTGCCGCTGCTCTTCCTGTCCGGCATCTTCATCCCGCTCGGCGCCACCGCGCCGTCGTGGATCGTGTGGGTCGCCAGGATCTTCCCGGTGCGCCACTTCGCCGCGGGGATGCAGGCGGGCTTCCTCGGCACCGCGTTCAGCTGGACCGACGTGCTCGTCGTCGCGGCCTGGGGGCTCGGCGGGCTCCTCCTCGCGATCCGCTTCTTCAGCTGGGAGCCGCGCACCTGAGGCACGCCCGGGCGGAACGCCAGCGGGCGCCGTGCACCTCCGGCTCAGCCGCCGGCGGCGCCGACGGCCCCGGCGAGGTGGCCGGAGAGCGCGTCGAGCACCTCGGCGGCCGCCTCGGCCGGCGTCCGGTCCGCGGTGCTGAGCACGACCTCGGGCGCGGCCGGCGCCTCGTAGGGATCGGAGACGCCGGTGAAGCGCGGGATGTCGCCGGCCCGCGCCCGCGCGTAGAGGCCCTTCGGGTCGCGCGCTTCGCAGACCTCGAGCGGGGTCGCCACGTGGATCTCGAGGAACGGGACACCGTGCGCGCCGTGCCGGGCCCGTACCTGGTCGCGCCCGGCAGCGAACGGGCTGATCACGCTGACCAGCGCCACGTAGCCGGCACGGGCGAAGAGCAGGGCGACCTCGCCGACCCGGCGGACGTTCTCCGTCCGGTCCTCCGCCGAGAAGCCGAGGTCCGCGTTCAGCCCCTCGCGCAGGTCGTCCCCGTCGAGCAGGTACGAGGGGACGCCGCGGGCCTGCAGCAGGCCGTCGAGCACGCCGGCGACCGTCGACTTGCCCGCCCCCGACAGTCCCGTCAGCCAGACCGTGGCGCCCGTGGTCACGGCGCGGGGCGGAGGATCATCCCGGCGCCGACCGTGGCGTTCGTCACCTCGTCGACGAGGATGAAGCTCCCCGTCGTGCGGTCTCGCCGGTAGTCGTCGAAGAAGAGCGGCGCCGTCGTCCTGAGATCGATCCGCCCGATGTCGTTCAGCTCGAGGCCCGTCACGGAGCGGTCGCGGTGCAAGGTGTTCACGTCGAGCCGGTAGTGCAGGTCCCGCACGAGGGCGCGCACCCAACGCGTGGTGTGCTTCAGCGCGAGCTTGGCCCCGACGGTGAGCGTCGAGTCGGCCATCCAGCAGACCATCGCCGAGAGGTCCTGGCCGATCGTCGGCTGGTTGCGCACCCGGCAGAGCATGTCTCCCCGGGAGATGTCCAGCTCGTCGGAGAGGCGCACCACGACCGACATCGGGGGGAACGCCTCCTGGAGCGGCCCGTCCGCCGTCTCGATCGCCTCGACGGTCGTCGTGAAGCCGGACGGGAGCACGAGGACCTCGTCGCCGACCTCCAGGATCCCACCGGCGACCTGGCCCGCGTAGCCGCGGAAGTCGCGGCGGTCGTCGTTCGAGCGCGGGCGGATCACCCACTGCACCGGGAAGCGCAGGTCGATCAGGTTCCGGTCGGAGGCGATGTGCACCTCTTCGAGGTGGTGCAGCAGCGAGGAGCCCCCGTACCAGGACATGTCCGCCGAGCGGTCGACCACGTTGTCGCCCTGCAGCGCCGAGATCGGGATGAAGGTCAGGTCGGCGATCTCGAGGCGGGTGGCGAACTCCTGGAACTCGGCGCGGATCTGGTCGAAGCGGCGCTGGTCGTAGTCGACCAGGTCCATCTTGTTGACGCAGACCACCAGGTGCGGGATGCGCAGCAGCGAGGCGACGAAGGCGTGGCGCCGGGTCTGCTCGATGATCCCGTTGCGCACGTCGACCAGCACGACGACGAGGTCCGCGGTCGAGCAGCCCGTCACCATGTTCCGCGTGTACTGGGTGTGGCCGGGGGTGTCGGCGATGATGAACTTGCGCCGGGGGGTGGCGAAGTAGCGGTAGGCGACGTCGATCGTGATGCCCTGCTCGCGCTCGGCGCGCAGCCCGTCGGTGAGCAGGGCCAGATCGACGTAGTCGTCGCCCCGGGCGAAACTCGTCCGCTCGACGGCGTCGAGCTGGTCCTCGAAGATCTGCTTCGAGTCGTAGAGCAGCCGGCCGATGAGGGTCGACTTGCCGTCGTCGACCGACCCGGCGGTCGCCAGCCTGAGCAGTTCCATCAGAAGTAGCCCTCGCGCTTGCGGTCCTCCATGGCCGCCTCGGAGAAGCGGTCGTCGGCCCGCGTCGCCCCCCGCTCGGAGATCCGCGCGACCGCGGTCTCGGCGATGACGTCCGCCGTCGTGGCGGCGATCGACTCCACCGCCGCCGTGCAAGTCATGTCCCCGACGGTGCGGTAGCGGACGATCGCGAGGAACGGCTCCTCGTCGCCGATGCCGTCCCGCGGCTTGGAGTACGGACCGACGGCGAGGAGCATGCCGTCGCGCCGGAAAACCTCCCGGGTGTGCGCGAAGTAGATCGACGGGAGCTCGAGGTCCTCGCGCTCGATGTACTGCCAGACGTCGAGCTCGGTCCAGTTCGAGAGCGGGAAGACCCGGAAGTGCTCGCCGGGGCGGTGTCGCCCGTTGTAGAGGTTCCACAGCTCGGGTCGCTGGTTCCGCGGGTCCCACTGGCCGAAGTCGTCGCGGAAGGAGAACACCCGCTCCTTCGCGCGTGCCTTCTCCTCGTCACGCCGGCCACCGCCGAAGACGGCGTCGTAACGGTGCTGCTCGATCGTCTTCAGCAGGCTGTGCGTCTGGAGCCGGTTGCGCGAAGCGCCCGGGGCCGGGTCCTCCACGACCTCGCCGGCGTCGATCGCGTCCTGGACCGAGCCGACCACCAGGCGCACACCGAGGCCCTGGGTGCGCCGGTCGCGGAAGTCGAGCACCTCGGGGAAGTTGTGCCCGGTGTCGACGTGGACGACCGGAAAGGGGATCGACTGCGGCCAGCAGGCCTTCGACGCGAGGTGCAGGAGGACGGCGGAGTCCTTCCCCCCGGAGAAGAGGAGCGCGGGCCGCTCGAACTCGGCGACCACCTCACGAATGATGTGGATCGCCTCGGATTCGAGTGCGTCGAGGTGCGTGAGCTGGTAGGTCATGAAACTCCAAGCAGTTTAGTCATATTTTCCGGCGGGACCGGCTGGCCAGCAGGAGATCCGGGACCACCGGTGGCTCCTTCGGTCATAGGCGCCGGTGGCCCGCTACCCGGCACCGGTTGCCGAGACACCGGCCTGCAGACGCGCGGCCTCGTTCGCGAGGCGGTCGACGAGCTCGTTCATCGGGTCCCCAGCGTGCCCCTTCACCCAGCGGAAGCTCACCTCGCCGGCACGGCGATCCACCACCACCTCGACGAGCGGGCGCCACAGGTCCTGGTTGGCGACGGGCTCCCCCTTTGCGTTGCGCCAGCCCCGCCGGCGCCACCCCTCCCACCACCGGTCCCGGAAGCAGTTCACGACGTACGTCGAGTCCGACACGATCTCGACTGGCCCGGTGACGACGGCCAGCGCCTCGATGACCGCGGTGAGCTCCATCCGCTGGTTCGTCGTGGCAGGCCAGGCGCCGCTCGCGTACTCCTCGGCCGACAGCGCCCAGGCCCAACCACCGGGGCCAGGATTGCCGATGCACGCCCCGTCGGTGAAGACCACGCTCCCGCCCGCCACGGCGGACAGTCTGCACGAGGCGGGGGCCGCCCCGCGCCGGGCGCTCCCGGGCCGACCCGGCCGGCCGCTGGTGGCGCCTGGACCAGGAGGTCAGCGAGGGTTCACACGAGGTTCACGGGTGCCAAGTGCACGATCCGCCGGAGCTGGCGCGAGACTGGGGGACGTGATCTTCGACGGATTCGCGCACCAGGTTCCGGACATCGACCCGCAAGAGACCGAGGAATGGCTCGGCTCGTTCGACGCGGTCGTGGACGAGCGGGGCAAGGCCCGCGCCCGGTTCCTGCTCATGAAACTCCTCGAGCGTGCCCGCGAGGCCCAGGTCGGCTTCCCGGCGACCGTCTCGAGCCCGTACGTGAACACCATCCCGGCCGACCAGGAGCCGTGGTTCCCGGGCGACGAGTACACCGAGCGGCGGATCCACGCGTACATCCGCTGGAACGCCGCCGTCATGGTCACCCGTGCGAACGCCCGGCACTCCGGCATCGGGGGGCACCTGTCGACCTACGCCAGCTCCGCCGCCCTCTACGAGGTCGGCTTCAACCACTTCTTCCACGGCAAGGACAACGGCACCGCAGGCGACCAGGTCTTCTTCCAGGGTCACGCCTCGCCGGGGATCTACGCGCGGGCCTTCGTGGAAGGGCGCCTCGACGAGGAGCAGCTCGACAACTTCCGCTTCGAGGTCGCCGGCAACGGGCTCTCCAGCTACCCGCACCCCCGCCTGATGCCCGAGTTCTGGGAGTTCCCGACCGTGTCGATGGGTCTCGGCCCCCTCGCGGCGGTCTACCAGGCCCGCTTCAACCGGTACCTGCTCAACCGGCGCCTGCTCGACACGAGCGGCTCCCGGGTCTGGGCGTTCGTCGGCGACGGCGAGTTCGACGAGCCCGAGACCAGCGCCGGGCTCAGTCTGGGGGCGCGCGAGCAGCTCGACAATCTCATCTTCGTCGTGAACTGCAACCTGCAGCGCCTCGACGGACCGGTACGCGGCAACGGGAAGATCATCCAGGAGCTGGAGGCCGTCTTCCGGGGCAACGGCTGGAACGTCATCAAGGTGATCTGGGGCTCGCGCTGGGACGAGCTGCTCGCCCGCGACGTCGACGGCGTGCTCGTCAACAAGATGAACACGACACCCGACGGTGACTTCCAGAAGTTCGCGACCGAGTCGGGGGCGTACATCCGGGAGCACTTCTTCGGTCCCGACCCCCGCCTCCGCGCCCTCGTCGAGCACCTCTCGGACGAGGAGCTCCAGTCGCTGCCGCGCGGCGGCCACGACTACCGCAAGCTCTACGCCGCCTACAAGGCGGCGACCGAGCACACGGGCTCTCCGACGGCGATCCTCGCGAAGACCGTGAAGGGCTGGACGCTCGGTCCCGAGATCGAGGCGCGCAACGCGACGCACCAGATCAAGAAGATGAACCACGACCAGCTGCGGGCGCTGCGCGATCGGCTCTACCTCCAAGAGGAGATCCCCGACGCGGCGCTCGACGCCGACGAGCCCCCCTACTACCGGCCGGACAAGGGCTCGCCCGCCTACGAGTACCTCACGGCGCGAAAGCGCGTCCTCGGCGGCTCGCTGCCGAACCGCATCGTCCGGGGCGCCGGCCGCACGGGCCTGCCGGCTCCCGCGCCGAAGGCGTTCGCCGAGTTCCGCGAGGGCTCACGCGGCCAGTCGGTGTCGACGACGATGGCCTTCGCGAGGCTGCTGCGGAACCTGCTCCGCGACCCGGGGGTCGGCCCCTACGTGGTCCCGATCATCCCCGACGAGGGCCGCACGTTCGGCCTCGACGCCCTCTTCTCCGAGGTCAAGATCTACGCCTCCGGCGGCCAGCGCTACACCTCGGTCGACGCGGGCCTGCTCCTCGCCTACAGCGAGGCGAAGGACGGGCAGATCCTCCAGGAGGGCATCACCGAGGCCGGCGCCATGGCGAGCTTCACCGCCGCGGCGACCTCGTTCTCAACGTGGTCCCGGCCGATGCTCCCGTTCTTCCTCTACTACTCGATGTTCGGCTTCCAGCGGATCGGCGACCTCATCTGGCAGTGCGCCGACGCCCGCGGGCGGGGCTTCCTGCTCGGGGCGACCGCCGGACGCACCACGATGAACGGCGAGGGCCTCCAGCACGAGGACGGCCAGTCGCTGCTGCTGGCGTCGGCCTACCCGAGCGTCGAGGCGTACGACCCGGCATTCGCCTACGAGATGGCCGCCATCGTCGAGCACGGCATCGAGGACATGTACGGTCCGAACGCCCGGGACGTCGTGTACTACATCACCCTCTACAACGAGAACTACTCGATGCCGGCGCTGCCCGAGGGCGAGGACGCCGAGCGCGTCCGGGAGGGGGCGGTGCGCGGCCTGTACCGCTTCGCCGCACCAGCAGAGGTCGCCGCACGCGCCGAGTTCGTCGGCGCCGGGGCGCCCCGCCGCGCGACGATCCTGTTCTCCGGCACCGCCTGGAGCGCGGCGGTCGAGGCGCGCGAGATCCTTGCCAGGCAGTGGAACGTCGCCGCCGAGACGTGGTCGGTGACGAGCTACAAGTCGCTCCGCGAGGACGCGCTGGAGGTCGAGCGCTGGAACCGGCTCCACCCCGGCACGACGCCGCGCGAGCCCTACATCTCGCGGGCGCTCGGCGAGGCGGCCGGCCCGATCGTCGCGGTCACGGACTTCATGAAGGCGGTGCCCGACCAGATCGCCCGGTACGTGCCCGCACCGTTCACACCCCTCGGCACGGACGGCTTCGGCCGCTCGGACACCCGCGAGGCGCTCCGGCGCCATTTCGAGGTCGACGCCGCCCACGTCGTCGTCGCCGTGCTCTCCGCCCTCGTCTCGACGGGCCAGGCGAAGGAGGACGAGGTATCGCGGGCGATCGCGACCTTCGGCCTCGACACGGAGGCCCCCGACCCCCGAACCTGCTGATCACCGAGCAGGGCCTCGGCCGCCGCCCCGGGGAGCCGTCGACGGGCGAGCGCTCGCTCGGCGCCCGCTCAGTACGCTCGGGGCCATGACGCTTTACCTGACCGGGGATCCCGCCGCCGACCGCCTGCTCGAGGACGATCCGTTCGCGCTCCTGGTCGGCATGGTCCTCGACCAACAGGTCCCGATGGAGCGGGCCTTCTCCGCCCCAAAGGAGCTGCGCGAGCGGCTCGGCGGGAGACTCGACGCCGGCCAGGTCGCCGCGATGGCGCCTGACGACCTCGCCGTGGCGTTCTCGGCGAAGCCGGCACTGCACCGCTTCCCGGCCGCGATGGCAGAGCGCGTGCAGGCCGTGGCGAAGCTCCTGGTCGAGCGGTACGGAGGCGACGCCGCGGCCGTCTGGACCACCGCCGCCGACGGGGCCGAGCTGCTCGCCAACCTGCGCTCGCTCCCCGGATTCGGCGAGCAGAAGGCGAAGATCTTCCTCGCGTTGCTCGGCA
Organism: uncultured Actinomycetota bacterium; assembly: GCA_963765505.1. GTDB lineage: Bacteria > Actinomycetota > Acidimicrobiia > Acidimicrobiales > Bog-793 > DATKQY01. The sequence continues at coordinate 355,777 of CAVXWO010000001.1, read as the reverse complement.
AGCGGCTCGGCGTCCGCCCGCCGGGATGGGAGCGCGCCGCGGGCCCCTACGGCGAGAAGGGCTCCTTCGTCTCCGTGGCCGACATCGACGGCGTCGAGGCGCTCAACCGGGTACGCGAGCACAAGCGGCAGATGAAAGCTGCGGCGAAGTCGGTCGCGGGGGCGGCGGACGCACCGGGACCGCAGCGCCGGGCGGCGGCATCCGCTGCGACGGCGGGCCACGCGAAGAGGCGTTGAGCACCGGCCGCAGGCCCTCCCTCGAGGGACGCCGCCTCTACCTCTGCACCCCGGACCGACCGGACCTGGAACATTTCATCGCTTCCTGCATCCGCGGCGGCGCCGACGTCGTGCAGCTGCGAGAGAAGCTGCTCGACGCGAGACCGCTCCTCGAGCGAGCCCGGCTCGCCGGGCGCGCCTGCGCCGACCTCGGCGTGCCGTTCGTCCTGAACGACCGCCCCGACCTCGCCCTCGAGGCCGATGCCGACGGCGTCCACGTGGGCCAGGACGACGCGCCGGCCGGCCTGGCCCGCCGCATCCTCGGAGGCGAGCGGATCGTCGGGCTGTCGACGCACCGCCTGTCCGAGCTCGAGGCCGCGGCGGGCGAACCGGTGGACTACGTGTCCGCCGGGCCGGTCGTCCCGACGCCCACCAAGCCGGGCCGTCCCGGGACCGGGATCGAGTACGTCGCGCAGGCCGCGTCCCGTTGCGCGGCGTGGCCGGGACGGAGCGCGCCGATGCCGTTCTTCGTCACCGGCGGCGTCACGCCCGAAAGCGTCGGCGCCCTGGCCGCCGCGGGGGCCCGCCGCTTCGTCGTCGTGCGCTACCTCACCGAGGCAGGTGACCCCGAGGCCGCCGCGCGCCGGCTGTCCTCGGCCATCGACCGCGCCCTCGAGGTCGCCGCTCCCTAGCAGGGCCTGGTCGCGTACGGCTCGGACGAGGACGGACCCCCGGACGCGATCGAGGGGCGCATGAGCGCCCCTCGATCACGGCCCCGACGAGCGGGACCTCAGCGTTTCACTGGAAAAAGGCTCGGTGAACCGGAATGCTCTCGGGGGGGACCAACTCCCGACCGGCACACCAAGGGTGTCTGGTTCGGATTCACCAGGTGGTCCAGCGTGCCGCCTAGCGGCCAGCCACCTCCAGGGTCCCAAATGGTTGACTACTCAGTTGGACCACCTCCTTTCTCTGGTGCGATCACGATACCCGCGAGAACGGCGGAACCGGTGGCAAGTTGGGCCGGGCGGCGCGATTTCATCGGCCCGTTACACACCACGACGGGCCGCGGTACCGGCTCATAGGCCCTAACCTGCAGGTATGGCACTCGAGTACGAGGACACCCAGCTCCAGATCCACCGGTTCGTCGTCGGCCCGATCGCGAACAACGTCTTCGTCCTGCGCTGCAAGGAGACCGGCGAGGCGCTGCTGGTCGACGCCGCCAACGAGCACGACCGGCTGCTCGAGTGCTGCAAGGAGCTCGGCGTGCGCCAGGTGGTCGAGACGCACGGCCACTGGGACCACATCCAGGCGGTCCCGGCACTTCGCGATGCGGGCTACGAGGTCGCCGTCAGGGCCGAGGACGCGGCGATGCTGCCCTCATACGACCTGCTCCTGGAGGACGACAGCGAGCTCAGCGTGGGCCGCGTGCGACTCCGCACGATCCACACCCCGGGCCACACTCCCGGCTCGATCTGCTTCCTGGTGGAGGGTTCGCCGGTGCTCTTCTCGGGCGACACGCTGTTCCCCGGCGGCCCCGGCAACACCGCGACGCCGCTCGGCGACTTCCCGACGATCATCCACTCGATCGAGCAGCGGCTCTTCTTGCCGCTCGCGCCCGGCACGATCGTGATGCCGGGCCACGGCGACAACACGACGATCGGCCAGGAGCGCCCCCACCTGGACGAGTGGGTAGCGCGCGGCTGGTGAACGTGCCCACCGGTGGGATTTCCACTACCGCTGTAGTGCTAATCCCGACCGGCGCCTAACATGGAGGCCATGGCCGAGAAGCCCCTGGCAGCTGACGCCAGCAAGACCGCTGGCCCGCCGCCGGGCGCGCCGCCGCTGCTCGTCGTCGAGGACCTCCACGTCGAGGCCGAGGGCGCCGAGATCCTCCGCGGGTCTGAACCTCACGGTCGCCGACGGGGAGCTCCACGCGATCATGGGGCCCAACGGCTCCGGCAAGTCGACGCTGGCCAGCACCCTCCTCGGGCAACCCCGGCTACGAGGTCACCGCCGGCCGGATCCTCTTCCGCGGCGAGGACGTCACCTACCTCGCGCCCCGACGCACGGGCCAAGGCCGGGATGTTCCTCGCCTTCCAGTACCCCGAGGAGATCCCCGGCGTGCCGGTCGCCCAGTTCCTCCGCCAGGCCGTGCGCCGCCCGGCAAGCGACACCGAGGTCTCGGTCCTCGAGGTGCGCGTGCAGCTCACGCGAATGGATCGAACGCCTCGGCATGGACCTCGCCTTCGCGGAGCGCCACCTGAACGACGGCTTCTCCGGCGGAGAGAAGAAGCGCAACGAGATCCTCCAGATGGCGTTGCTCGAGCCCGAGCTCGCCATCCTCGACGAGACCGACTCCGGCCTCGACATCGACGGCCTGCGCACCGTCGCCCGTGGGGTCACCGAGGTGCGCCGCGTGAAGCCCGAGCTCGGCGTCCTCCTCGTCACGCACTACCGGCGGATCCTCGAAGAGCTCATGCCCGACCGGGTCCACGTCCTGGTCGGCGGCATGATCGTGGAGAGCGGCGGCCCCGAGCTCGCCGACCGCCTGGAGCGCGAAGGGTACGAGGCATGGCGCAGCTGATCGACGCCCGGCACACCGACGGCCCCGCCACGACGCCGGGGGGAGGCGGCGCGGCCGCCGGCGGTTCCGCCGTGCCGACTGCGCCCTCGCCACTCGACGTGCGGGCGCTGAAGGCCGAGTACCCGCTGCTCATGCTGTCGCAGGAGTCCGGGCGCCTCGTCTACCTCGACTCGGCCGCCTCGTCCCAGCGTCCGCAGGCCGTGCTCGACGCGATGGACGACTACTACTCGACGACCCACGCCAACGTGCACCGCGGCGTCTACGCGATCGCCGAGGAGGCGACGCGGCGCTACGAGGAGTCGCGGGTGCTCGCCGGCCGGCTGATCGGCGCGCCGCACCCGGCGACGGAGATCGTGTTCACGAAGAACGTCACCGAGGCCATCAACCTCGTCGCCTACAGCTGGGGCCGCAGGGAGCTGCGGGAGGGCGACGCCGTCGTGCTCTCCGAGATCGAGCACCACGCCAACCTCGTGCCGTGGCTGATGCTGGCCGAGGAGCGGGGAATCGAGCTGCGCTTCCTGACCGTCGGCGACGACTTCCAGCTCGACCTGTCCGATCTCGACCGACTCGTCGACGGCGCCAAGCTCGTCGCGCTGACCTGCGCCGTCGAACGTGCTCGGCACGGTGCCCGACTTCGCCCCGGTGGTGGCGGCGGCCCACGCCGCCGGCGCGCTCGTCCTCGCCGACGGCGCCCAGCTCGTGCCGCACCGCCCCGTCGACGTCGCCGAGCTCGGGGTGGACTTCTTCGGCTTCACCGGTCACAAGATGGTCGGCCCCACCGGCATCGGCGTGCTGTGGGCCCGCGAGGAGCTGCTGGAGGCGATGCCTCCCTTCCTCGGCGGTGGCGAGATGATCCGCGACGTCCGACTCGACGGCTTCACGACGAACGAGATCCCCTGGAAGTTCGAGGCGGGCACGCCGCCGATCGCCGAGGCGGTCGGGCTCGGGGCGGCGATCCGCTACCTCCACCGGGTCGGGCTCGAGCGGATCCACGCCCACGTGGCGGCGCTCACCGACTACGCGATCGTGCAGCTCACCGAGCGTTACGGGGACGAGATCACCATCTTCGGCCCACCCCGGACCCCGAGCGCCGGGCCGGGGTGATCTCGTTCGCCTTCGGCGACGTCCATCCCCACGACGTCTCCCAGGTCCTCGACCAGCAGGGCATCTGCGTGCGCGCCGGCCACCACTGCGCGAAGCCGCTCATGCGCCGCCTCGGCGTGAGCGCGACCACGCGGGCATCGTTCTACCTGTACAACGACGAGGAGGACGTCGACGCGCTCGTCGACGCGCTCGCCGCCGTCCGACAGCTCTTCGCCTGACGGCGCCGACCGGAAGGGACCCCAGCGCCATGGCAGGCCTAGAAGACCTCTACCGTGAGATCATCCTCGACCACTACCGCTCGCCCCGGAACCGGGGCGAGCTCCCGACGCCGCCTGCACACCGGGTCGAGGGGTTCAACCCGCTCTGCGGCGACGAGGTGGTCCTCTACCTGGACGTCGACGACGGCGTCGTCACCGACCTCAAGATCTCCGGGCAGGGCTGCTCGATCAGCCAGTCCTCGGCGTCGATGATGTCGGCCGCCGTGAAGGGCAAGCCGGTCGCCGAGGCCTGGCGGTTGATGCGCTCGTTCAAGGCGATGATGTCGATCCACGAGGCGCAGCTCGGCAGCGACGGCGGCGGCACGGACGAGGGCGCCGAGGCCGAGATCGTCGACCCAGAATCCCTGGGCGAGCTCGCGGCGCTCCAGGGAGTCGTAAAGTTCCCAGTGCGCATCAAATGCGCGACGTTGTCATGGAACACCTTGGCCCAGGGGCTCGAAGAGATCGAGGCGGGCGTCGAGGGTTCCGGCTGAGCTGGCGGCGGACCCCGGGGCCCGCTCGTCCGGGTCGACCGGGGCTTAGGCAAAATTCATCCGACGGCGAGGCCGTTAAGACAAGACAATGCGTTCCGCTGCGGACTTCGGTCTCGCGACCAGGGAGAACGAGGGCGCTGTCCGGCTCCGCCGGAGACAGCGCATCGGGGGGACACTCGTCGCGCTCACGCGTTGCTGGGTGCCGGCGCCTCCTTCGCCGCCAACGGCACGCCGGCGCAGGCCAAGCAGCCCTCGCTGTTCGGCGGCGCCGTCGTCTTGAACGATACCCACGACCCCGTCGTTTTAGACCTGGCGACCGGCCAACCGGCGCTGCAGCTAGTCGGCGTGACGACCGAGGTGGGCGCGCCCTCGGCCTCGTCGTCACAGGTGAGCGTGGTGCCGGTCCAGGGCGGCACCTTGCTCCTCGACAACCTCACCGGGAGCTTCAACTTCCTCGGCCAGGGGGGCGTCCTCGTGAAGACGACCGGAGGGGGCGTCGGCCTCCCGCCCCACGCGGGGACCACGAGCGCGGCCGCCTTCGCGGCCGGCCCGGACGCGTACATCGTGCGCTACGCCCCGCACTCGGCCGAGATCGATCTCGTGAGCGAGGCGACGGTCCAGATCGCCGCCGAGCTCACCTCGAATGCCGCATCGAAGCACACGGCGGTCAACCGTCCGGTCCAGCTGCTCGGCGCGGCCACGGCGGGCGGCTCGATCGCCAACCAGGCGAGCGCCCCCTACCTCGAGGGTCAGGTGGTGACCGCCAACGGGAACCTCTTCGCACTGGTGGACACGGGCCACGCGACCAGGCTCGTCGAGATCGCCCAGGTCCGGGGCGACAAGCTGAGCCGGAGTGACGCCACCCAGCTGGCCCGCGGGACCGTCGCCGCGCTGAACTCGGGCCCGGTCAGGCCCGCCAGCAAGACCCAGGGTGTCGCGCTCGCGACGCCGGGCGGCATCGAGACGTTCGTGCCGGGCCGCCGGACCCGCAGCGCCACCGTGCCGGGCTCGGCGGCGACGACAACGATCGTGCCGGTCGGCAACTCCGCTGGCGACCTCTGGTTCATCTACCAGAGCGGCCAGGCGACGGACCGGCTGGTCGGGGTCGACCTCGCGACCGGGGCGCTCGTCGGGGCGCCGCTCGCGCTGGCGAACGTGCCGCAGGGGACCTTCCGCTCGCCCGTGCTCGCCGCCGACGCGATCTACGCGCTGGTCGACGACGGCTCGCCGACACCGCCGCTCGTCGTCGTCGACCCGTCGACCGGCAAGGTCGCCCCGCTCCCGGGCGTCCCGACGTATCCCCGCAACAAGGTCGAGTCGCCCACGTTCCGGACCCCGGAGATCCTCGCGATCGGTCCGCGCGTCATCTTCAACAACCCGGACAGCGACTTCGCCGTCGTCGTGTTCACCGACGGCAGCGCGCCGCCGCTCAAGGTCGACAAGGAGTCGAAGGCGACACCGAAGATCGACCCCGGCGCCCTCGGCGCGACCGTGAGCGTGAAGAACGTGCATTCCGCGACCACCACGACGACGGCCCACTCGCAGGGAAGCACCCCGACCAGCACGGCGACCACCATCCCGAGCACCGCGACGTCGACCTCGCTGCCACCGGTGGTCGCTCCCCAGCGCGTGACCGTCCTGCAGAGCTGCAGCAACACCAAGCAGAAGCCCCACGAGCCGCAGATGCTGCCGGCGGTGCCCGCGACGAACTCCGTCCAGCTGTCCTGGAGCTACCCGCTGCTCACGAGCGAGGACTGCGAGCCGACCTCCTACGTCGTCACCGCCACCGCACAGGGCGGCGGTCCCACGCCCGCCCAGACGAGCTTCGTGGTGAACGGCGGGACTACCTTCGACTTCCCGGGCCTGCGCTCCAGCACGACGTACCTCTTCGTCGTGTCGGCGTACATCGGCAAGGCGTCGACGCAGTCGGCGCCGCTCGCGGTCACGACCGAGGCCGAGGGTCCCGACGCTCCCACCAGCGTGACGACGAGCGCCGACGGCGCCACCGGGTGGACCGTGAGCTGGACGACCTGTGCCCCGGACCAGTGCAAGAGCGCCGACACCGTCGCCGAGTGGCGGATCATCGGGACGGCCTGCGGCGGCTCCGACGTCAGCTCTCCGCCGATGCTCGACGTCCCCGGCGGCGCCCAGAGCACCCAGACCGCCCAGAGCGCCCAGGTGAGCTTCTCCTCCTACCCCGGCCTCGTCGGCGACCAGATGAGCTTCCAGGTGCAGGGGATCGGTGCCGACGGCCTCGTCGGCAACCCGACCCAGGACGGAAGCTGTACACAGGGGTGGCGAGCGCCAAACTCGTCGCTCATCAGCCTGCAGGCGGGCGGCACCGCGGGACCGAACGCGAGCGTCACCGCCAATCTCTCGGTGGTGACGTCGGGCGATCCGACCCAGGCCTTCGGGAGCGCCTCGACGCTGTTCGTCTACTCCGTCGGCGGCCAGACGGTCGGGCCGACCAGCACCCAGCAGGTGAGCATCCCGGGCTTCACCGCCGGGGTGAACTACCCGACGTCGGTCACGGTCTACCCGGCGAGCCATCCGGGCGCCTCCGTGACCATCAACGGGCCGCCCCTCACGATCACGAGCGCGTGGCCCGCGACGCTGGCGCTCAGCGCGGGCGCGGCGGCGAGCGCCTCCAACGCCAACCAGGGGACCATCACCGCGACCCTCTCCGACGTCTACGCGGGCATCAAGGCGGCCACCCCGCTCACGGCGACGGGGACCGCGGTCTGCGGCCAGGTCGTCACACCGCTCCTCAACCTGCCGGTCGTGCCCACCGGCTCCGGGTCCGACGGCCAGGTCCAGTTCAACCAGTTCGACCTGACCCAGAACGGCGGGAGCTGCACGCTCTCGCTGAAGGTCGCCGAGACGTCGACGAACTATCACGGCGGCCCGTCGCCGCTCCTGAGCGCCGCGTTCACGCCGGTCGGGGCCACCGAGCCCGTCGCATCGAACTTCTCCTTCGGCTGGCTGACGATCGGGACGGGCAACACCACGCCGGGTCCGATCTGGGACCCCATCGCACAGCAGTTCTCCGGCAAGTTGACCGTGACGGGCACTGCGCTAGCGACGCTCGGGGTGAACTGGGCGATACGGGGACCGTCTCGGTCCCGGGAGCGACGTGCTCCACCTCGTTCCAGCCCGAGGCGAACGGGAACTTCCAGAACGCGACCGTCGACGTGTCAACCTGTCTGAACAAACTGGGGCTCAATCCGAACAACTCTGTGCCCATCACCGCCGGTGTCGCCGTCGAGTGGACGTACCTGGGCGTGACGGTGCAGCTCGTTCTCCCTAACATCGCACCCGTCACGAGCCCGACGACGACGACGACCACCACCACGACGACACTTCCGCCCACCACCACCACCACCACGACGACGACCACGACAACGACCACGACCACGACGACGCTTCCGCCCACCACCACTACCACGACGTCGTCGACCACCACGACGACGCTTCCGACCATCTAGGGATCGCGATGACCCGGCGAATCCGACACTGCCGAACGACGAGACAAGGAGCGCGAGCCCGGTGAGCCAGGACTACGAGCAGACGGCGCACTTCGCCCAGCGTTTCGAGCATCTGAGCGGCAACGTCGCACGCGTCATCCAGGGCAAGGACGAGGTCATCCGCCTGGCCATCATCTGCATGCTCGCCGAGGGCCACCTGCTCGTGGAGGACGTGCCCGGGACGGGCAAGACGACGCTGGCCCGCGCCCTCGCGGCGTCGGTCTCCCTCACGTGGAACCGCATCCAGTTCACGCCGGACCTCCTGCCGTCGGACGTCACCGGGGTCTCGGTGTTCAACCAGGCGACGACGGAGTTCGAGTTCCGGCCGGGCGCCGTCTTCGCCAACATCGTCATCGGCGACGAGATCAACCGAGCCTCCCCGAAGACGCAGTCGGCGCTGCTCGAGGTGATGGAGGAGCGGACCGTCACGACCGACGCCATCGTCTACCCGGCCCCGCGTCCCTTCATGGTCATCGCGACCCAGAACCCGATCGACATGGAGGGCACCTACCAGCTGCCCGAGGCACAGCTCGACCGCTTCCTCATGCGCCTGTCCGTCGGCTACCCGGCCCCCGAGGCGGAGGCGCTCATCCTGCGCTCGCAGAAGAACGGGGCAACCGTCGAGCAGCTCAACGCGGTGCTGACCGTGCACGACCTGCTGCGGATGATCGAGCACGTGAAGGCCGTCGAGGTGACCCCGGCGATCGAGCAGTACGTCATCAGCCTCGCGACCCACACCCGCACCGCCCCGGAGATCCGCCTCGGCGTGTCGCCGCGCGGGAGCCTCGCCCTCGTGAAGGCGGCCCGCGCCGCGGCCGCCTCCGAGGGCCGCCCGTTCGTCACCCCAGAGGACGTGAAGGCGGTCGCGACGATGGTCCTCTCCCACCGGGTCCTGCTGCGGCCGGAGGCCGAGCTGCAAGGGAGGACGAGCGGGAGATGATCCAGCGGGCGCTCCAGAGCGTGCCCGTGCCGCGCACCGTCCCGGTCGGCTAGGCGAGCCGAGGGTGGTGAACGGCCGGCGATGAACGACACAGGAGACGGCGCCGCGCCGCGCAGCCGCACGGGCGTAGCCGCGCCAAAGGCGATGCCGGCGAGATGACGCGGACCGGCATCGGCGCCCTCGTCGGGGGAGTGGTCCTCGCCGTCGTCGGCTGGGTCCTCGTCTGGCCCGCGCTCGTCGTCCTCGGTGTCGGCGCGCTCCTCCTGGTCGCGCTCGCGATGGGCTACACGAGGCGCCAGCCCCGCCTCGAGATCGACCGCCAGATCCACCCGGCGCGCGTGCCCAAGGGGACGCCGGCGATCGCCTACCTCACCTTCACCAACCACGGGCGCGCCCACGTGCCGCCGATGGTCGCCCTCCAGCCCTTCGGACTCGGCGAGGTCCGCCTCGCCCTCCCGCGGCTCGCCGGCGGCCAAGTCGGCGTCCGCACGTACCGGCTCCCGACGATGCGGCGCGGCGTCTTCCAGCTCGGTCCGCTGGAGCTCACCCGCGGCGACCCCTTCGCCCTGGTGCGCTCGACCCAGCACCACGCCGGGAACGACCAGATCTGGGTCTACCCGCGGATCCTGCCCCTCCGGCCGCTCCCGACCGGCGTGAACCGCAGCCTCGAGGGCCCGACCTCGGAGACCGCCCAGGAGGGGACCCTCACCTTCCACCGCATCCGCGAGTACGAGACCGGCGACGACCTCCGGATGATCCACTGGAAGTCGACGGCGCGCGCCGGCAAGCTCATGGTCCGCCACAACGTCGACACCTCCCAGCCGTACACGGTCGTCGTCCTCGACCTCCGCCCCGCCGTGTACTCCGAGGAGACGTTCGAGACGGCCGTCGACGTCGCCGCGTCGGTGGTGAACTGCTCGACGTTCGGCCGCTCCCCCGTCGAGCTGCAGACGACGGACGGCAAGCGCCTCGGAGGACCGGAGACGCGCGAGGCCCAGCCGCTCGTCGACCACCTCGCAGGCGTCCAGCCGGACCCCGCCAACTCGCTCGCCAACCACCTCATGCTGCTGCGCCGGGAGCGCGGCGGGACAGCGCTCGTCGTCGTGACCGGCGTGCTCGACGTCGGCGACCTGCCCGTGGTCGCGAGCCTGAGGCGGCGGTTCCAGCGGCTGGTCGTCGCCTCGATCGTCCCGGAGTCCCAGCGCCCGATCCTGTTCCCGGGCGTCCACGTCCTGACGGCGACCGACGGCGACGAGCTCGCCGGGCTGTGGAACCTGGACGCGGCCCGATGACCCGGCGCGTCCTCAGCATCTCGTTGAGCGGCTTGCTCGCCTTCGTCGCGACCTTCGTGGCCTCGGCGCCGTGGTGGCGGGCGTTCCCCGTCTCGACGCTCGTGCCCCTGCTGCTCGGCGCCGCGGCGATCTCGGTCCTCCTGCCCCCGCTCGTCGCGCTCGGGCTGCGCCGCTCGGCGACGACCTCGATCGTGCTCTCGATCGTCGCCTTCTTCGTCTACGCCCTCGGCGTGACGCTGCAGAACATCGGCGCCGTCGACGAGCTGCTGCAGGGCTTCACGCAGGGACTCGCCCGCCTGCTGTCCGTGGCGCTCCCGGTGTCCCAGCCCCGCTGGCTGTACGTGGCCCCCGTCGCGCTCACCTGGCTCACCGGTGCCGCGACCTCGGAGCTGCTCACGCGCGACACCGGCTCCGGCGTCGCCGCCCTCTTGTGGGCGGCCTCGTTCGCGCTGGCGTTCTCGGTCACCGCGGGAGCGCCCGGCACCGACGTCGGCTGGGCCGTGGTGCTCGTCGTCGTGGCCGGCTTCCTCGTCGCGCTCCGGCGCTACCTGCCGGACCTGTTCGGGACGACCGTCGACCCGGACTCCACCGAGGGCGCGCCGGGCGGGCGCCGGCTGCGCGCGCGACCGCTCGCGTTCGGGGCGGCGAGCCTCGCCGCAGCCGCGCTGATCGGGATCTTCGCCATCCCCGCCGTCCCGGCGCTGAAGGCTGCGCCGGTGACGCCGGCGCGTCAGCCGCCGGTCGAGTCGAGCACGTTCCTCACCCCGACGGCGACGATGGTGGAGCTGCGGAACCTCGACCCCAAGCACCCGAGCCCGCTGTTCGACTTCAGCGCCAACCGGACGACCTCGGGCTACGTGAGCCTCGCCGACCTCGACGCCTACGACGGGAGCATCTGGAGCTTCACGCGCACGTTCCATCCCACCGGTGGGCGGGTGCCGCCCGCCGTCGGCGCGTTCGCCGACCTGCGCCAGCCGCTCGCCACCGCGCACTACGAGATCCTCCGCTCCCTCGATTTCCCCTGGATGCCCTACGTCGACCGGCCGGCCGACGTGACGGGGCTCCCCGCCGGGTTCGGGTTCGACGCGCTCACCGGGATGGTCGTGCCCGAGGGTCCGCTCGACGCAGGGGCCGCCTACACGGTCGTCTCCCAGCCGACGGCGGTGACCCTCGCCACGCTCAGCGCCGGACAGCTCAGCCTGGGCTTCGTGGCCTCACCCGATCCGGAGGACACGCTCGTCCCCGTCGACGAGCAGGCCAGCCTGAGCGGCGTCATCAAGATCCTCCAGCGCCAGACGGGCGCGACCGCGGCCGACCCGCTGACCTTCCTCCACACGGTGGCCGGAGAGTTCCGTACCAAGTACCGGCGCCTCGACCCGAGCGTGGCGAACGACACGACCTTCGCGGATGCCGTGAACGCCGTCCTCACGAACCACAAGGCGACGCCCGAGGAGTTCGCGACCGTCTTCGCCCTGATCGCGCGCCAGCTCGGCGTCCCAGCACGCCTCGTCACCGGCTTCCGGCTGGCCGGTCCCGGCTCGACGCCCGCACCGACGGTCGCCGGGAAGACCTACACGGTCACGAGCGCGGACGCCTGGACCTGGGTCGAGCTCCCGGTGAGCGGGCTGGGCTGGGTCGTGGCCGACCCAACGCCGTCCAAGACCGGCACGCCCGCCGTGCCCACGGCCGCGCCGCCGCGGCGTCCACGACAACGACGTCCCCCAGATCCGCTCGGCGAGCCACCCCCAGACGGACACCCACAAGGCCTCGAAGGCGACGGTCTTCCCGAAGACCCACAACGTCGCCGACGACACTGGCCTCTTCGCCGGACTGGCGGCCGCGCTCGTCATCCTGCTCGGCCTTCCGGCCGCGATCCTCCTCCGCAAGCTGCTCCGGCGTCGCCGCCGACGGCGGCTGGCGGATCCGACGCTGCGCGTCACGGCCGCCTGGCTGGAGGCGCTCGACACGTTGGACGAGGCCGACCTGCAGGGCCTCGGGCCGCTGACGAACCGCGAGGTCGTCCAGCTGACGAGGGAGCGCTTCGGCGACGACGCGGCGGACCACGCCCTCGCTATGGCGGAACGGGCGAGCGTCGCGACGTTCTCCTCCCGGCCGCTGATCGACCGGGCCCAGGCGGAAGCGACCTGGGCCGAGCTCGACGCGCTGCGCCGTGCCGTGAGCGGCGCCCTGCCGCTCAAGCTGCGCCTGCGCGCGACCTTCGCGGTGGCACGCCAGCCGAAGCGCCCCCGGTCCGAGGGCAAGTAGCCGGGACAGCGACGACCCCGGCCGAGGACGCGTACAGGGCGCCCGGGCGCGCTCTCGCCGTTTAGGTGTCGGACCTCTTCGGCCGCCGGCCGAGCAGGCCCTTCAGGCGGCCGGCGCGGGGCTCCTCGTTGACGGGCTCGGCGGGGAGCGGTTCCTGGCCGGGCCTGAGCACCGTCTCCTCGAGGGAGTGCCGCGTGGCGCGCCGCGACGGGTAGCCGAACGTCGTGCCCGGCGGGAGCGGGGTGGAGCCGATGTCCGGCACGGCGCCACCGCTGCCTCCGCTCGGCAGGAACGGCGCATCGTCGGCTTCTCGCTCCGCCGCCGACGTCATCCCCGGGATCGGCGGCAGCGTCGGCGAGTTCGGGTGCAGCACCCCGGGCCCTGCTGCCACCGGCGCGCTGGCCCGGGCCCGCGCCGGCCAGGTGTCGCCCTGCGCGACCGCCGCGGGAACCTCGGAGGCGCCGGGCCTCGGTGGCGACGACGGGGTCGAGCTGCCGGCGGCGTCCTCGGCGAGCCCGGCAGGCCCAGCCGCCGAGGTGCCGGCGCCGGGCGCGGCGGGCGGCACGGTCGAGGCCGCGTTGCGGGGCCGCAACGGGGTGGGCACCACGATGCGGCGCTGGCCCGGCGGCGGCCGGACGATCGAGACGCCGACCTGGGAGAGCGGCTCGGACGGCTGCAGGTCCGCGTCGGAGGGCGCCGCCGGTGCTGTGCCCGGGCGCGCATCCTCCCGGAGCAGGCGGGGGGGGAGGGGGATCTGGGGCGGGGACCACGACGCCCGCGGCGGTGGGGCGATGGGAGCGACGCGCCGCGCCGGGGAGGGTGACCGGCGCCGCGCCGCCGGCGACCGTGTAGGTGGTCACCGGCCAGCCGTACTCGGACTCGATCATCCGGAGCCGGTCGGCGAAGGCGGCCGCCGAGACGGGCCGGTCGGTCGGCTCCTTCGACATCGCCTGGACGAGGAGGTCCGAGAGCGCGATCGGCACCCCCTCCATCAGGATCGGCTGCACCGGATCGCGAAGGATCCGTAGCGCCACGGCCGCGGGCGCCTCGCCGTCGAAGGCGCGGAAGGCCGCCTGGCCGGCGACGAGGTGGTAGAGGGTGGAGGCGAGCCCGTAGACGTCGGTGCCCGGCGAGGCCTTCGACCCCTCCAGGAGCTCGGGAGCCGCGTGGAGCGTCGTGAAGCCGAAGACGCCGCCGGTGACGAGGGCCTTCGTCTGCAGGCGCGCGACGCCGAAGTCGGCGAGCGCCGGCTCGCCGTACTCGGTGATGAGGATGTTCTGCGGCTTGACGTCGCGGTGCAGCATCCCCGAGCGGTGCGCGGTCTCGAGGGCGCCGGCGATCTTCACCGCGGTCGCGACCGCCTCGTAGACGGGAAGGCGGCCGGCGGCCCGCACGCGCTCGGCCATGGAGCCGGTGCACAGCTCCAGCACCAGTACCGGCCGGCCCGAGGAGGTGGTCATGGTGCGGTAGAGGGTGACGATGTTCGGGTGCGCGCTGAGCGCCCCGAGGGCGACCGTCTCGCGCTTGAACGACTCGAGCGCGTGCTCGGAGACGTCAGGGGCGATGCGCAGGAGCTTCAGCGCCACGAGCCGGTTGGTGTCGATCTCCCGGGCGCGGTAGACAGTGGAGAAGCCACCCTCGCCGATCTCGACGACGTCGCTGAAGCCCGGGAAGAGCTCGCTCTCGTTGCTGCGCCGGTTGCGCTTCAGCATCTGGGCACGACTCCGACCTTCGTCTCGGGGAAGGTGTCCCGGCCGGCGCTCGCCCGCCGGGGCGATGTCGGTGCACACCGCTCCCCTGCTCCAGCGGCTCGACGACCGGTTCAACCGGCGCCGCGCCACGCGGGACCACAACGAGACTACCAGGGAGATCCTGCCCGTTCACCGGGTCCGATCCACCACCGAGAGTGAACGGCTCGCCCCGGGCCCGCGGAGCGGCTACGACGTAGGGTGTGCGGGCCTTCCTCACGATCGAAGACCGGTGGGCCGGGCGGGCGCGAGACGTCGTCGTCGACGCCCATCCCGACGCGACCCTCGGCGCGCTCGTCGACACGATCGAGCCCGGGGGGACCGAGACCGATCCGTGGCGGGTCAACGGCCGGCTGGTGCCGCGTGACGCCCGCGTCGCCGACGCGCTGCGCGACGGCGCCGTCCTCGTCCGCGGCGGGCCGACCGTCACCACCGCCCCGGAGGCCGCCGACCGGCTGGTGGAGCTGCGCGTCGTCGGCGGCCCCGACGTGGGCATGGCCTGGCGTCTGCCGCCTGGGCGCTACGTCGCCGGGCGCGGCGAGGAAGCCGACCTGCAGCTCGGGTCCGACGTCCAGGCGTCGCGGCGCCACGCGATCGTGACCGTCACCTTCGACGGCGTCGACATCGAGGACGCCGGCTCTGCGAACGGCATCCTCGTCGGCGGGCGGCGGGCGCAGGAGGCGCACATCGCCCCGGGCGAGAACGTGCAGCTCGGCGAGTCCGTGCTCTCCTGGGCGTGGCCTGCCGAGCAGGACGCGGTTGTGGTGCCGGACCGGGCGGGCGGGCTCCGATTCAACCGGCCGCCGCGCATCGAGGCCGCCTCCACCCGCCCGCCCGTCGCCCTCCCGAAGCCGCCCGTGCCGCGGCCCGCGGGCGGCCTTCCCCATCGCCGCCGCCCTCGCCCCGCTCGCCCTCGGCATCGTCATGGCGATCGCACTGCACCAGGCTGCGTACCTCCTGTTCACCCTGCTCAGCCCGGTGATCGCCATCTCCAACCACGTCGCCGACCGCCGCCGCGGCACCCGCTCGTTCCGCAACCAACGCGCCGAGTTCGAGCAGGAGCAGGCCCGGGCGCGCGCCGAGCTGCGGGCTGCGGTCGAGCGCGAGACCTCGGAGCTGCGCGGGGCCTTCCCGGACCCGGCCGAGGTGGCGAGCGTGGCCCGCATCCCGCGGTCGCGGCTGTGGGAGCGACGGCGCGTCGACGACGACTTCGCCGTCGTCCGGCTCGGGCTCGTCGACCGGCCCGCCTCGGTCGACGTGGTCGGCGGGAGCGACGGCGCCACGCCCGCGCCCGGCACCCCCGCTGCCGGAGCCGGACGGCGCGCCGGTGAGGCCCTCGCCGGCGTCGCCGAGAACGACGCCGACGCGGTGCTCCGCCAGGTGCCGGCGACACTCGACCTCGCCCAGTCGGGCGTGCTCGGCATCGCCGGCCCGCGGGAGTCCTGCCAGGCGCTCGCCCGCTGGCTCGTCAGCCAGGCGGCCGTCTTCCACGCGCCGGACGACCTGGCGATCGCCGTCCTCACGGGCGAGCACGAGCAGCGGGCGTGGTCCTGGGCGCGCTGGCTCCCCCACGTCCGCCCGGCGGACGCGAGCGTCCTCGTCCGGATCGGCAACACCGACAGCTCGGTCGTGCGCGTCGCCTCCGGGCTCGCCGCGCTGGTGGACGAGCGGCTGCGCGCACGCGAGCTCGGCGCCGAGCGCGGCGGGCGGGAGGAGCCGCTCGTGCTGGTGGTCCTCGACGGCGCCTACCGCCTCGGCGCCTACCCCGCCGTGACGAGGCTGCTCCGGCGCGGGCCCGAGGTCGGGGTCGTCACGATCGCCCTCGACGAGTCGGAGCGCCTCCTCCCCGAGGAGTGCCGCACGACGGCGGTCTTCTCGCCCGAGGAGCCGACGCGCTGCGCGCTGCGGGCGACGCGCGAGGCGCCGATCTCCGACATGCTCGCCGACCTCGTGGCGCCCGAGTGGGGCGAGCAGGTCGCCCGGGCGCTCTCCCCGGTGCGCCTCAGCCGCCGGACCGACGACGCCGCGGTGCTGCCCACCTCGCTCCGCCTCCTCGACCTCCTCGGCATCGAGCCGCCGTCGGCCGACGCCGTGGTGGCGTCGTGGAATGCGGCGGGCCGCACCACGGCGGCCGTCGTCGGCGCGACGACGGCGGGGGCGTTCGGCATCGACCTGCGGCGCGACGGCCCGCACGCCCTCGTCGCCGGGACCACCGGGTCGGGAAAGAGCGAGTTCCTCCAGACCCTCATCGCCAGCCTCGCCTTCGCCAACCGGCCGGACGCCATGACGTTCGTCCTCGTCGACTACAAGGGCGGGAGCGCCTTCAAGGACTGCGCCGAGCTCCCCCACACCGTCGGGACGGTGACGGACCTCGACGGCCACCTGACCGAGCGCGCGCTCGTCTCCCTCGGCGCCGAGCTCCGGCGCCGCGACGCGTCTTCCAGCTCGCCGGAGCGAAGGACATCGACGACTACTGGCGGGCGACCGCCAACGGTGGCGCAGAGCCGCTCGCCCGGCTGGTCCTCGTCATCGACGAGTTCGCCGCCCTCGCCGAGGAGCTCCCCGGCTTCGTCGACGGGCTGGTCGACCTCGCCCGGCGGGGCCGCTCCCTCGGCATCCACCTGGTGCTCGCGACCCAGCGCCCGTCTGGCGTGGTCTCGCCCGCGATCAAGACGAACACGAACCTGCGCGTCGCGATGCGGGTCACCGACGCGGGCGACAGCATCGACGTGATCGACTCGCCGCTCGCGGCGCGCATCCCGAAGGACGCGCCGGGGCGCGGCTTCGCGCGCGTCGGCCACGAGCAGCTGACCGAGTTCCAGGCGGCCCGCATCGGGGGACGCCGGCCGCTCGCCGCGCTGATCGACAAGGCCGTCGCGGTGCACGAGGTCGGCTGGCGCATGCTCGGCGAGGAGCCGCCGCGCGCCGCGCCCGGGCCGGAGGCGGCCGAGGCCACGGACCTCGCGGAGCTCGTCGAGTCGGTCCGCCAGGCGAGCGCAGCCCTCGGGGCCCGCGCACTGGCGAGCCCGTGGCTGCCACCGCTGCCCGACTTCGTGATGCTCGACGAGCTCGGCGGGGAGCCGGCGCCGGGGCCGTCGCGCCTGCAGGTCCCCTACGGGCTCGAGGACCTGCCGAGCGAGCAGTCCCGGGGCATCGCCCGCGTCGACGTCGAGCACGCGAGCCACCTGCTGGCCGCCGGCGACGCCGGGTCGGGGCGCTCCACCTTCCTGCGCACCCTGGCCGGCTCGCTCGCCGAACGGTGCGGTCCGGAGGACGTCCACCTCTACGGCATCGACTGCGGCAACGGGGCGCTGCTCGCGCTGTCGGAGCTGCCGCACTGCGGCGCCGTCGTCTCACGGGTGGAGCCCGAGCGGGTCGACCGGCTCCTCTCCAAGCTGCTCGGCGAGGTCGCGCGCCGCCAGCAGCGCCTCGCCCTCGGCGGGTTCGCCAGCATCTCGGACCAGCGCGGCGCCGTCGCAGCCGGCGAGCGGATGCCGTACATCGTCCTCCTGCTCGACCGCTTCGAGGGCTTCGTCGCCGCCTTCGACACCGTCGACAACGGCCGGCTGGTCACGCTGCTGCTCCAGCTGATGCGCGAGGCGCCGGGCGTCGGGCTGCGGGTGGTGCTGACCGGCGACCGGAGCGCCCTGTCGGGGCGGCTCGCCTCGCTCGTCGAGAACATCGTCCTGCTCCGCCTGAACGACCGCTCGGCCTACTCCCTCGGCGGGCTGAACCCCCGGGACCTTCCGGACTCGATCCCTCCCGGCCGCGGCTTTCGCGCGCAGTCCGGCGTCGAGCTGCAGGTCGCCCTCCTCGACCCGGACCCGTCGGGCCCCGCGCAGGTGGCGGCGCTCGGCCGGATCGCCGCCGGGGCGCGCACGCGCGCCGCTGGCGTGCCGGCGAGCGCCCTGCCCGAGCCGATCGGCGTGCTGCCCCAACGCGTCTCCCTCGCGACGGTGCACGCCGAGGTCGCGTCCGGCGCGCACCCCGAAGGCCCGAGCCCGGGCGCGCTGGTCGCCCTCGTCGGCGTCGGCGGCGACCGCCTCGTGCCCCAGCAGGTCGACCTGCTCGCCCACGGCGGGGGCTTCCTCGTCGGCGGTCCTCCGCGCTCAGGGCGCTCCAACGCCCTGGACGTCATCGCCCGCTCCCTGCTGGAACGCCAGGTGCGCGTGATCGCCGTGACGGCGCGCCGCTCGGTGCTCAGCGCGCTGGAGGGGCTCGCGGGCGTCCTCGGCGTCTTCGCCGGACGCGACGCGTCGGCGGAGGCGCTGACGGCGATGCTCGCAGGAGACGAGGTCGCCGCCGGTCGGGTCGTCGTGATCGTCGACGACGCGGAGCTGCTTGGCGACACGCCCGCGGCGGAGGCGCTCGCGCGCTTCGCCCGCAACGCGCGTGACCACGAGTGCGCGATGGTGGTCGGCGGGACGACGACGGACCTGGCCGCGGGGTTCCGGGGCTTCGTGCCGGAGGTGCGCAAGACGCGTGCCGGCCTCCTCCTGTGCCCGGGCTCGCCGGCCGACGGCGAGCTGCTCGGCGTCCGGCTGCCCCGCACCGCGCTCTTCCCGGGGCCCCCGGGCCGCGGTCTCCTGCTCCTCGACGGGACCCAGCTCCTCGTCCAGGTGCCGCTCAACGACGAACCGCCCGGTTCTAGGCTTTCGTGACGAGGGGCCCGGCACGAGGCCGACCAGCGCCCCGCCGGGCATGACCGGACAGGCCGGCCGGCCGAGCGGCCAGGAACCGACCGGTGACCCGAGCACGAGAGGAAGCGCCCGCCATGGCCGGTGACATCTCCGTCAGCCCCGAGCAGCTGCTCACCATCTCGGCACGCCTCGAGGCGGGCGCGTCGGAGGTGGAGTCGGTCCTCTCCCAGCTCGCAGCCCTCGCTGCGCCGCTCCAGACCGACTGGGTGGGCGCCGGGCAGGTCCAATTCCAAGAGCTCTGGGCGCAGTGGCAGCACGACGCGAAGGGGCTGCTGGAGGCGCTGGGCGGCATCGCGGAGATCGCGGCGCGCGCCGCCACGGCCTACGAGGCCACCGAGCAGCAGATCATCTCGACCTTTCATCAGGGCTGAATGGCCCCTCGCGCAGCGCGCCCGCAGGGTCCTCCGAGCGCCCCGGATCGCACCGCCGGCCGCGCGCCGCAGGCGCCGCGGCGGACGCCGCTCCTGTCCCGCCTGGACGCCTCGGACGCGAACCTGCAGGTGGAGGCGTGGTTCGACGCCTGTGGGAGCATCCGCCACCCGCGCGCGGGTCTGCTAAAAAAATCTGCCGGATCATGTTTGAACCCGCCCGCACCGGGTAAAGGTCCCATAGGCGCCAAAGCGTCGTGTTGTCACGCGTGAAATTCCCTCTAGCGCGCGGCTTGTCGATGCTTTACCCTCATCGCATGTCCGAAGGGTCACTGCTCGCGGTATCGCACGAGGAGATGGCGGGAGCCGTCTCCACGATGCACGCAGCCACCGCAGACGCCGCCGAGGCGGCCCGTAACGCCATCCGCGCTTTCGGCGACGCCGAGGCTGCTGTCGGCGACCCGACCGTCGCCTCCTCGCTGAGCGCCACCGTCACGGCGTGGCGCCACGCGATCGACGACCTGACCACGACCTCAGAGCGGCTCGTCGAGCGCACGCGCGCCGCCGCCGCCTCCTACGCCTCGGCCGACCACGCGGTCGCCCACCACATCGGGCAGGTCGGGCGATGAGCTTCGACGTGTTCGAGCCGATCCCCGGCGACCCCGCCGCGATCTCCGGCGCGGCGCGCCGGCTCGCATCGGCGGCCGCGACCGTCGGCGCCAGCGCCGAGCGCCTCGCGAACGTCCCGTCCGGCCTCGGGCCGAACGCGTGGGGCGGGCGGGCCTCCGACCGCTTCACCGAGGTCGTCGGGCGGTTGGCCGCCGGCCACCACCGCTCCGAGCACGGCCTCCTCGAGGCCTCCCACGCCCTGTCGGCATTCGCCGTCGTGCTCGAGGAGTCCCAGCACGACCTCCGTCGCGCGCAGCTCATGCGGGACGACGCCCTCCGCAACGCCGCCCCGGCGGCCGCGACCGGCCTCGCCGCCCAGCAGCTCGTGGACCCCGTGCTCGGCGCCGCCCAGACGCTCGCGATGGACGCGTGGGCCCGCTACCGCCAGGCCGCCGCCCGACTCTCCAGCGCGCTCGAGGCGAGCGCCAGGGAGGGCGTGGCGCTCCGCCACGGGCTCCCCTCCCTCAGCGGCTCGATCCCGGTCGCCCCGGCCGCGGCCGGCGCCCTGGCAGGCCTGGCGCTGCTCGGCGCCGCGCGGGCGGCCACCGGCAGGACCGTCGTGACGCTGCGCCGGGAGCCGGTCGGCTGGGAGCTCGGCGAGCAGCCCACCTTCACCACCAGCTGGCTCCGGGCGGTCCCACCCCGGCCGCTGCGCAGCATCGAGTCGCTCGGGCGGGCGATCCGCTCGGTCGCCCGGGACGCCCTCGCGACGAGCACCCCGCTCCCCGCGGTCGCTGCCGAGCCGGCCTCCCGGGTCGGCCTGTCCCTCGCCGTCCTCGATCTGTAAGGGCCGGGGCCGCGCGTCCATTCGACGTCGGCGGCTCCGATGTGGGAAACGGCCCCCCACCGAGACCCGGCGCGGTGCGGGAGGCTACCCTCTCACCGGACACCGAACGACGGGCCGGGGACACGCTCCGGCGCCGGCGGTGAGGACTTCCTGGGGCAGGGCAGGGCTTGTCGATGAGCGAACTGCCGGCACTGATCGAACGGCTGCTCGCTGAGGGCGAGCTAGTTCTCGCTGCCTTCACGAGCGAGGAGCTCGTCGCGGTCGGCGCCGACAGCCCGCTGCGCGGCCTCGTGATCAGCGAACGTCTCACCTCGATGGGCCCGATCCCGCTGACCGCGGCGCTCTCCACGGCGCTTCGCGGGCTCGTCGCCCGGGAGTTCGTCCGGCCCGACGACGTCGAGGGCGACGTGGACGGCCCGGAGGACGAGCCCCTCGAGATCCCCCTCGAGGGCGACCTCGCGATCGTGGTGGCGCTCCGGCGGACCCCTTCGCTCGTCGGGATCGTCTCCGCGATCGACCCGCGCCTCGACGACGTGCTGCGACCCGGCTTCGCGCAGCGGGCCCGCGCCGGCGCGGTCCTCCACGGCTTCGCGGCCGAGGGCGTCGGCCTGATCGGCGTCCTGGAGGAGCGGCGCACGCCGATCGGGATCCACCACTTCACCCTGCGGACCGTGGAGCGCGAGATGGAGGTGCTGCGCGACGCGCTGCTCGCCGGAGGCACCGGCACCGGGCTCGTCTCGCTCCCCGGCGGCGCGGCCACCTCGCAGCTGCGGGTCGAGTTCGCCGTCCCCGACGAGGACGAGCCCATCCACCTCGTCGTCGAGCTGACCCTCGAGGAGGACGAAGGCGGCGTGCCGATGGTCAGGCTGCGCCGGATCGCCAGGTCCGGCGCGTCCGACGAGGAGCGGCTCAGCGCCGAGGCGCTGCCGCGCCGCCTGCTACGCCTCGTCGACGAGATCTGGCACGACACTGCCGGGAGCGGCGGAAACCTGCACGAGTCCGCGTCCTGAGCCGCCCGCGTCCTGCCGTACGTCGGCTCAGGCGTCCTCGTCGAGCGATGCCGGCCCGGGCCCCGGCCCGAGGCCGAACAGCGGGAGGCAGGGCTCCAGCCCGATGAGCGCGATGTCGTCGCGCCGTGTCGCCGCCCAGCGCTCGCGGCGGCAGCCGGAAGCAGAGCGCCCGGTCGACCGCGCCGTTGCGCAGCGCCAGCTCCTCGCCGTTCGGCTCGTAGCCGAGCTTGCGCGACACGGCGATCGAGGCGGTGTTCATCTGGAACGCCGACGAGTGCGCCTCCTCTGCCCCGAGACCGGCGAAGGCGAGCTCCAGCACGGCGGCCCGCATCTCGGCGCCGAGGCCGCGGCCCTGGGCCCGGCGCACGAGCCACGAGCCCGTCGTGACCGAGCGGGTCGGGACGAACCGCTTGGCGCGGACGTCCTGCACGCCGACCGGCTCGCCGTCGACGAGCACCACGAGGGAGAGCCACCACTCGCCCACCGACCAGCGCGACTGGCATCCCCACCACCACCGCAGCGCGTCCCACTCCCTCGCCGGCGAGGGGACCTCGGCCCAGGCCCGTCCGAACGGCGACGCCCCCGGCTCGTGGATGCCCTCGGCGATCCGCTCGAGGAGGCCGGCGAGCAGGGCCTCGTCCGGGTAGCGGAGCTCCAGCTCCGGCGTCCGCACGACGAGGTCGAACAGCGGCCAGTGCCGCACGAGCGCCGGCGGGACGGGCATGGGCCCATCGTCGCGCGGTCCCCCGGCGTCGGCGGATCAGTCGGGCCAGACCCGCAGCCCGGCGAGCTCGGGCAACAGCTCGACCGCCCGCCCCGCGACGCCTGCCGCCGAGAGCGCGCGCTCGCCGGCGTCGCGCACCTTCGACGCCGCGGCACGAGAGTCGCAGATGCCGAGCAGGCTCGGCCCGGCACCCGACCAGCAAGCGACGCGCGCCCCGGCCTCGCGCAGCTTGCGCAGCAGCTCCGGGGCTTCGGGGAACAGCGCGCTGCGAGCGTCCTGGTGGAGCCGGTCCTCCCCGGCCGCGGCGAGCAGCGCGGCCCGGTCCGCGAGCCCGGCGACGAGCAGGCCCATCCGGCCGAGGTTGGCGACGGCGTCGGCGAAGGGCACCATCTGGGGCAGCACGGCCCGCGCCGCCTCGGTGACGAGCGAATGGTCGGGCACGAGCAGCACGAACGAGAGGCCGGGGTCGAGCGGCAGGCGCCGGGCCACCGGCCGCCCGTCCACGATCGTGGCGGCGACCAGTCCGCCGAGGGCGGAGGCCGCGGCGTTCTCGGCGTGCCCGTCGCTCCCCACGGCGACCGCGAAGGGGTCGTCGGCGCCCGCCGCGGCCGCGGCCGCCACGGCAAGCGCGGCCGAGGACCCGAGCCCCCGCCCGACCGGGATGGTCGACTTGACGACGATCTCCAGCCGGTCGTGGCCGACCGCCGGGATCGCGATGCGCGCAGCCAGGTGCGTCTCGTCGGAGGGCAGGTCGGCCCCCTCGCCCTCCGAGCGCACCAGCAGGCGCGGCGCGGCGCGGACCTGCACCTCGACGTGCAGGTCGAGCGCGACGGCGAGGACGTCGAAGCCGGGGCCGAGGTTCGCGGAGGAGGCGGGGGCGCGTGCTCGCATCAGGAGCGCATGTTTAACCGCTGCCCTGCGTGTCCGTCGACGAGGTCGGCTCCGTCGAGGAGCCGGTGCCCGTCGAGGCGGTCGACGACGAGGTGGCCGCCCCGGTCGACGAGGTCGCCGGCGGGCCCGTGCCGGGCGCCGGCGTCCCAGACGGCGGCGCCTCGGTGAGCGGCACCGCCGCCAGGAGGCCGAGGGGCGCGTGCACCTCCAGCATGCCGAGCGCGCCCGCCCGGGCCGTCGCCGAGCCGGGCGCCGCCGCGACGACCACCTCGTCCAGGCTCAGCCCCGGCCACGCGACGACGAGCGGCACGCTCGCCGGCGCGACCGCCCGCATCGCGACCGCGCTGCCGGGCTCCTTGACCTCGGCGACGCGGGCGCCCGGCGCCACGACGCTGTAGGGGACGAGGGCGCGCGTCGCCCGGTCGAGCAGGGCCTCGTCGGCGCGCGCCGCGCCGTAGAGGCCGTCGGGCTGGCCGAGCGAGACGGAGACCACGAGGACCTGGCGCCCGCCGACGGTGCGGAACGCGGCGGTGGCGAGGCAGCCCTGGGCGTGCTGGGTGAACCCGGACTTCACGCCGACGATCCCGTCCACGCCGAGCGCCGGGTTGTAGTTCCAGATCGTCCCGGCGACGGGGAAGGCGACGCGCGCCTGGCTGACGATCGCGCGGACGACGGGCTCGGTCATCAGGTCGGCGGCGAGCAGCGACTGGTCGGCCGCGGTGCTCCGCGAGCCGGGGTTCACGCCGCTCGCGTCGGCGTAGTGCGTCGAGCGCAGCCCGAGCCGGCGCGCCGTGGCGTTCATCTTGGCGACGAACGCGGCGTCGCTCCCGGCGTCCCAGGCACCGAGCAGGTCGGCGATGTTGTCGGCCGAGGGGATGAGGAGCGCCTCGAGGAGCTGGTACTCGGTGAGGACCTCGCCGGCGCGCACGGGCACGCTCGAGTCGCCGGCCTGCGAGGCCGCCACCCATGCGCTCGCGTCGGCGGCCGTCATCCGCAGGCTCGGGCCCGCCTCGCCCGGCACGAGCGGGTGGTCGCGCAGGATCAGGTAGGCGGTCATCATCTTCGTGAGGCTGGCGATCGGCACGACACGCTCGCGCGGCGAGGCGCCCATGAGGCCGATGCCGAGCACGGAGACGGCACCTTGGCCCTTGGTCGGCCAGGCGAAGACGGGGCGACGGCCGGGCACGGTGACGTGGCGGGCGACGAGCGAGGTGAGGGTCGGGACGGGCTGGTCCTGCTCGGCGGCGCGCGCCGGCGGCCCGGCGGCGCCGAACGCCCCGTAGAGGGCGAGTCCGGCGGCGAGCGAGAGCGTCGAGCCGGCGATCAGCCGGTTCCGCCGCATGCGCGCACGGGTCGCCGGGCGCCGGTGCCGGCGCCGGTGGTGCGAGGGCGGGCGCGAAGCGGCGGGCGCCAGCTGCGGGGCGGCGGGAAACGCCTGCATCGGCACGGCCGCGCACCACTCAGCGGTTGCCCCGGCCGGCTGCGGGGACGGGCGGCGAGGGCCGTCGGGGGACGGTGACACGTCCGCTCGAGGCCCGCGCGTTCAGCCTCGGTCCAGCTCGTCCGGCGTCATGAGGACGACCCTCGCCTTCGACCCCTCGGAGGGGCCGACCACGCCGCGCTGCTCGAGGAGGTCCATCAGGCGCCCGGCCCTCGCGAACCCGACGCGGAGCTTGCGCTGGAGCATGGAGGTCGAGCCTAGCTGCGAGCGCACGACCAGCTCCATAGCCTGGCGGAGCAGCTCGTCGTCGTCGTCGTCGGCGGCGCCGAAGGCGCCGCCTTCGGACTCGTGCTCGCCGACGACGCCTTCGACGTAGCGGGGACCGCTCTGGCGGCGCCAGTGGCCCACGATCGTGCGGACCTCCTCCTCGGTCACCCACGGCCCCTGGATGCGGCGGGGCACGCTCGACGACGCGCTCGAGCAGGAGCAGGTCGCCCCGGCCGACGAGGCGCTCGGCGCCGGGCTGGTCGAGGATGACCCGGGAGTCGGCGAGCGAGGAGACCGAGAAGGCCAGCCGGGAAGGGATGTTCGCCTTGATCACGCCCGTGATGACGTCGACCGACGGGCGCTGGGTCGCGATGACGAGGTGGATGCCGACCGCCCGCGCCATCTGGGCGATCCGGCAGATCGACTCCTCGACGTCGCGGGCGGCGACCATCATCAGGTCGTTCAGCTCGTCGACGACGACCATCATGAACGGCAGGCGCTGGTAGCGCGAGGGCTGCTCGGCGCTTGGCGCGGACTCGACGCCGCCACCCTCACCCGCCGGCGCCTCCCCCTCGCCGGCGGCCGTGAGCCCGCCGGTGGCCGGCACCTCGCCGGTGGCCGGCACCTCGCCGGTGGCCGGCACCTCGCCGGTGGCCGGCACCTCGCCGGTGGCCGCCGAATCGGCCTCCTCCGCCGGGGGCTCCTCGCCGAGATCCAGGGCGAGCTCGGCGACCGCGGGGCCGCCGTCGAAGGGGCTCGCGGCGAAGTCGCCGCGGTCGATGGCCGCGTTGTAGCCGGTGATGTCGCGCATGCCGGCCTCGGCCAGCAGGTCGTAGCGGCGCTCCATCTCGGCCACGGCCCAGGCGAGCGCGTTGGCGGCCCTCTTCGGGTTCACGACGACGGGCGTCAGCAGGTGCGGCAGCCCGTTGTACTGCCCGAGCTCGACGCGCTTCGGGTCGACGAGGATCATTCGCACCTGCTCGGGCGTGGAACGCATCAGCACCGAGGTGATCAGCGAGTTGATGCAGGACGACTTGCCGGCGCCCGTCGCCCCGGCGATCAGCAGGTGCGGCATCTCGGCGAGGTTGACCATCACCGAGCGCCCGGCGATGTCGCGGCCGAGGCCGACCTCGAGCGGGTGGGTGGCCCGCCGGGCCTCGGGCGAGGCGAGGACGTCGCCGAGCGTCACGAGCTGGCGGCTGTGGTTCGGCACCTCGACGCCGATCGCCGAGCGGCCGGGGATCGGCGCGAGGATGCGCACGTCCGGCGAGGCCATCGCGTAGGCGATGTCCTTCGCGAGGCTCGTCACGCGGGCCACCTTCACGCCCGGGCCGAGCTCGAGCTCGAAGCGGGTCACCGTCGGCCCGACGGTGAAGCCGACGAGGTGCGTGTCGACGCCGTGAGCGCCGAGCGCCCGCTCGAGCACCGCCCCACGCTCCTCGATCTCGCGGCGGTCGAGGCCCTGCTCCTTGCTCCGCTTCAGCAGCTTTTGGGCCGGCAGCCGCCACGGGCTCGGCGGGGGGACGATCCCGAGGCCGAGCTGCTCCACGCTCGCCTCGGCCGGCGCGTCCCGGCGGCCCTGGTCGGCCTCGCCGGATCCGATGCCCTCGTGGCGGAGCGGCTGACGGGCCGTCCCGGTGAGCCCGGCGACGGCTAGCCGCGGCGTCCCGCACGCCCTGGCCGGGATCGGAACCGTCGCCGTCGGGGACGTCGGCGCTCCCGGCCCGGCCCGGCTCCGCGGCCCCCGTCTCGCCTGCGGGCGGATCGCCGGAGCCGGGCCCGTCGCCGGGGAGGCCCGTTATCGACTGAGCACCGACACGCGTGGAGGTGACGAGCGCGGCGATGTCGGCCGTGCCGACGAGGCCGGTGTCGGCCGGCAGGGCCGGGCCGTCCACGGGCCAGTCGACGAACTGTGCCGGGGCCGCCGCGCCGCCGGCGGGCGCGCCGTCGCCGCCCTCGGGGAGGGGTCGCAGCTCGAGCAGGGCGACCGCGGTGCGCCCCGCGCCGGCGACGCCCCGGCCGATCCCGGCGAGCGCGGAGCGCACCGAGAGGGCGAGGCAGCCGCAGATCGCCACGAAGGCGAGGGCGCCGAGGACGACACCGGCGCCGGCGACGCCGAGAAACGAGTGCAGGGCGCTGCCGATCGCGGCCCCGATGACGCCGCCGGCCCCGTCCAGCACCACGGCGCTCGCGTGCACCGACGGCAGGCCGCCGGCGAGGTCGGCGAGCCCCGCCGACGCGAGCGCCAGCGCACAGACGGCGACGAGCGCTCCAGCGACCCCGCGCCGGGCCCGGCCGGCGATCAGGGTGACGCCGGCGACGAGCAGCCCCCCGGGCACGACGTCCATCCCCCAGCCGAGGCCGTCGGCGCCGTAGCGGCGGACGTAGTGGCCGGCGAGCCCGAGCACGTCGAGGTGGACCCCGAGGACGAGGAGCAGCCCGAGGACAAGGAGCAGCCAGCCCCACACGTCGTCCGGCTGGCGGGCGACGAACGCCCCGCCGCGCTGGAGGGCCGAAGGGCGGGTCGGTGCGCGGCGCGCCGGGGGCCGGGTGGACCGTCCGGCGCCCGCCGCCGTGCGCTTCGCCGGCGCGCGCTTCGCCGGCGGCCGGGGCGAGGTGCCGGACGCCGATCTCGAGCTGCGGGCCCGTGTGGAGGGCACACCTTTCGCAACAGCCACAATGAGCACAACGCTAACACCAGCCACGCGGCGGAACCGGGTCTCACGGCGGCGAGGCGACCCGGGAGGAAGCGCAGCAGCAGGTGGCCGGCGGCCGCGAGGAGCGGGAGTGGCCGAGCGTTCGTCCGGAGACCCGAGCGAGGCGCGCCGCAGCGCGACAAGGGGGAGGCCCCTCACGTCCTCGGGGACCGTTGGCGAGGCGACCTTCCCCGGTCGAGGCTCCACACGCCCGGGCGACGCGCGTCACGCGCAGCGCTCGACGTCACCGTCTCGCGTCGAGAGTCAGGCCTCCATGACGACGGGCACGATCATCGGGCGGCGTCTGGTCCGCTCGCTGACGATCCTGCCGACCGCACGCCTCGTCACTCGCTTCAGGGTGTCGGCGTCCCACGAGCCGCTCCCCACCGCCTCCGCCACCGCCTTCACCACCGAGGCGCGGGCGTCTTCGATCAGCTCCTCCGCCTCCGGGGCGTGCACCCAGCCCCGGGTGATGATCTCCGGCCCGGTGATGATGTCTCCCGAACGGAGGTCGACGGCGAGGACCACCACGACGACGCCCTCCTCGGCGAGCACCCGGCGGTCCCGCAGCACGCCGCTGCCGACATCGCCGACGACGCCGTCGACGAAGAGGTAACCGGCGGGGATGACGTCTGAGAAGTCGATGGCGTCGTCGGTCAGCCGCACCGTGTCGCCGTCCTCGCACAGGAGCACGTTCTGCTCCGCCACCCCCATCTCGATCGCCAGGCGGGCGTGGCGGAGGAGGTGCCGGTACTCGCCGTGGACCGGGATGAAGCACGTGGGGCGCGCCACGGCGAGCAGCGTCGCGAGCTCGCCCTGCTTGGCATGGCCGCTCTCGTGGACGTGGGCGATCCCGGAGTGGACGACCTCGGCCCCGCGGCGGGCCAGCCCGTCCATCACCTTGGCCACCGCCCACTCGTTGCCGGGGATCGCGTGGCTGGAGAGCACCACGACGTCGCCGTCGCGCACCTCGAGCCGCCGGTTCTCGCCCGAGGCCAGGAGCGCGAGCGCCGACATCGGCTCGCCCTGGGAGCCGGTCGAGATGACGCAGATCTCGCCGGGGTCGAGGCTGTCGACGTCCTCGACGTCGACGAGCGCCGACTCCGCGATCGTGAGCAGCCCGAGCTCCCGGGCGAGCGCGACGTTGCGCAGCATCGAGCGGCCGAGCAGCGCGATCTTCCGCCCGCTCGAGACGGCGGCGTCGCACAGCTGCTGGACGCGGTGCACGTGGCTCGCGAAGCAGGCGACGAGGATCCTCCGGCCCGGGTGCTCGGTGAAGATCTGGCGGAAGGTCTCGCCGACGCTGCGCTCGCTCCTCGTGTAGCCCGGCTCCTCCGCGTTCGTCGAGTCCGAGAGGAGCAGGCGGATGCCCTCCCCCGCGGCGATGGCGCCGATCCTCGCGAGGTCGGTCCTGCGCCCGTCGACGGGCGTCAGGTCGAGCTTGAAGTCGCCGGAGTGCAGGATCACCCCCTGGGGCGTGTGGAACGCCGTGGCGAAGCCGTGCGGCACCGAGTGGGTGACCGGAATGAACTCGACGTCGAACGGCCCGATCGTCCGCCGCTCCCCGTCGGCGACCGGGATGAGGTCGACATTGCTGAGCCCCGCGTCGTCGATGCGCGAGCCGCGCCAGGCCGAGCGTGAGCGCCGAGCCGAACACCGGGGCCGACACCTCCCGCAAGAGGAAGCCGAGACCGCCCGTGTGGTCCTCGTGGCCGTGGGTGAGGACGACGCCCTCGATGCGCTCGGCGTTCTCGCGCAGGTAGGTGAAGTCCGGCAGCACGAGGTCGACGCCGGGCATCTCCGGGTCGGGGAACATCACGCCGCAGTCGAGGATGAGGAGGCGCCCTCCGTGCTCGATCACCGCGCAGTTGCGCCCGATCTCGCCGAGGCCGCCGAGGAAGGCGACGCGGACGGCCTCAGCCATCGAGCGCTCGCGATCGACGCCACGATTCGAGCTCGGCGAGCACCGACTTCGCCCGGTCCTCGAGGCCCGACGGCGCCGCGCCGAGCGGCAGGCGGCACTCGCCGGCGGGCAGGCCGAGCACCCGCAGCATCGCCTTCGTGGGCACCGGGTTCGGCGCGTCGTCACCCGTCTCGTAGGCGAAGCTGTCGAGCAGCGCCGCCTGGACCTCGATCGCCCCGGCGACGTCACCTCCGAGGAAGCGCCGGATCATCTCGGCGCACTCCGCCCCGCACCAGTGGGTGGCCACGCCGATCAGGCCGACGGCGCCGACGGCGAGCAGCGGCAGGGTCAGGCCGTCGTCGCCCGAGTAGCACTCGAAGCCGGGCGGCGCGTGGGCGAGGAGGCGAGCCGTCGCCGCCGGGTCGCCCGCGGCGTCCTTCACGCCGACGATGTTCGGCACCTCGTGGGCGAGGCGCAGCATCGTGTCGGCGGCGATCTTGCGTCCCGTGCGCACCGGGATGTCGTAGAGGATCACCGGCAGCGGCGTCGCCGCGGCGACGGCCCGGAAGTGCGCCTCCAGGCCGGCCTGCGAGGGGCGGCTGTAGTACGGGGTGACGGCGAGGATCCCGGCGACGCCGGCCTCCGTCGCCCGGCGGGTGAGCGCGACGGAGTGCGCGGTGTCGTTCGACGTCGATCCGGCGATCACGGGGACGTCCACCGTCTCCACGACCCGCCGCCACATCGCGACCCGCTCGTCGTCGGTGAGCGTCGGGGCCTCCCCGGTCGTGCCGGTGACGACGAAACCGTCGTTCCCGTGCTCGACGAGGTAGCGGGCGAGCGTGACCGCACCGTCGAGGTCGAGACGCCCCGACTCGTCGAACGGCGTCGCCATCGCCGTCAGGACCCTCCCGAAGCGGGGGGTGCGCAGGTTGTGCTCCACTGAGCGGAGGCTACCAGCAGCGTGCTCGCCGACGCCCGGGTCCCCGGCCCGACGCGCCGAGCGGGCCGCCCGCCGAGCGGCGCTTGCGGGCACGTCAGCGGCTCACAGGCCGAGCAGCGCCTCCAGGCCGACCGTGAGACCGGGGATCGACGCCACCTTCGTCACGGCCAGGAGCACGCCCGGCATGAACGAGCTGCGCTCGTAGGAGTCCTGGCGGATCGTGAGCGACTGGCCGAGCGCGCCGAACAGCACCTCCTGGTGCGCCACGAGCCCCGGGAGCCGCACCGCGTGGATACGGACCCCGCCCGGGCCGAGGGCCCCGCGGCGCCCGGCGCGACCTCCTCGGCGGTCGGGTCCGCGGCGAACGGGCCGGCCCCGGAGGCCTGGCGCGCCTCGGCGATCCGCCGCGCGGTCTCGAGCGCCGTGCCGGACGGCGCGTCGCGCTTGGCGTCGTGGTGCAGCTCGACGATCTCCACACCGTCGAGGAAGGGGGCGGCGAGCTCGGCGAATCGCATCATGAGCACCGCGGTGACCGCGAAGTTCGGGACGAGCACGCAGTTCGGCGCGTCGGCGGGCGCGAAGAGGTCGCGCAGCCGGCCGAGGTCGTCGGGGCCGATCCCGGTCGTGCCGCAGACGGCGTGGACGCCGGCGCCGGCGCACCAGGCCATGTTGGCGACGGCCGCCGAGGCGTGGGTGAAGTCGACCGCCACCTCCGCCCCGGCGTCGGCCAGCGCCTCGATCGCCGGCTGGACCTCGAGCGGGCTCTCCTCCAGGCCGGCGACCTCGGCGAGGGATCGCCCGGCGGCGTTCGGGTCGACGGCCACGACGAGCTCGCAGGCCGGCGAGCCGGCCACCGCGCGACAGACCGTCGAGCCCATCCGCCCGCCCGCACCGAGGACACCCACGCGCACCACGGACGGCAACGCTACCCGTGCACGGCCCGTGCGACGACGGTCCGCGACGGATCGCCGCGCCCGGGGACGGCGGTATCGTGGAAAGGTGCGATGAGCGCCTGATTCCCGCCTCGCTGTCCGCTCTCCACCGGGGGTCTTCTGCTCATGTCCGCTCACGGCACGCTCGCCGCAACACTCGTCGCCAGCCATGTCCACGTCGAGCGCGGCGCGCGTCTGGTGCTCGACGACGTCTCGCTCAGCGTCGGCCCGAGCTCGCGCATCGGCGTGATCGGCCCGAACGGGGTCGGCAAGTCGACCCTGCTCGGTGTCCTCGCCGGCACGGTGCGACCAGACGCCGGCAGCGTGGAGCTCCTGCCGCCCCAGGCGACCGTCGGCCTCCTCGCGCAGGAGCTCGAACGCCACGGCGCCGAGACGGTGCGGGACCACCTCTACCGCCGCACCGGTGCCGACGCCGCCGATCAAGAGCTCGTCCGCGCGGCCGAGCTCTTGGGCTCGGGCGGCGACGACGCGGCCGAGCGCTACACCTCGGCGCTCGAGCGCTGGAGCTCGCTCGGCGTGGACACGCTGGACGCGCGGATCGGGTCCGTCCTCGACGAGCTGGGGCTGCCCGCCGGGCTCCTCGCGCCGACGACCGATGAGCTGTCGGGCGGCCAGGCGGCCCGGGTCGCGCTGGCGGCGATCCTCCTCAGCCGCTTCGACCTGACGCTGCTCGACGAGCCGACGAACGACCTCGACTTCGACGGGCTCGCCCGCCTCGAGCGCTTCGTCGCCGGGCGTGCCGGCGGGATCGTCATCGTCTCCCACGACCGCTCGTTCCTCGACCGCACCATCACCTCGGTGCTCGAGATCGACGAGCACGACCGCCGGGGGCGGCTGTTCGAGGGCGGCTGGTCGGCGTACCTCGACGAGCGCGACACCGCTCGCCGCCACGCCGAGGAGGCGTACGCCACCTACGAAGCCAGGCGCGGCGCGCTGCTCGCACAGCGCCCGGCGCGAGCGCCAGTGGGCGACGTCGGGGGTGGCCCGCGAAAAGCGCGCCCCGCGCGACGCCGACAAGGCACAACGCGACTTCCGGCTGAACCGCACCGAGAAGCTCGCTGCGCGCGCCCGCTCGACCGAGCGCGCGCTCGAGCGGGTCGAGCGGGTCGACAAGCCCTGGGAGGGCTGGGAGCTCCGCTTCGCCATCGAGGACGCCGGGCGCTCGGGTCAGGTCGTCCTCCGCCTCGACGGCGCGGTGGTCGAACGAGGCGACTTCCGCATCGGGCCGGTCGACCTCCAGCTGGACTGGGCGGAGCGGGTCATGCTCACGGGCCCGAACGGCTCGGGCAAGACGACGCTGCTGCGGGCGATGCTCGGCCAGCTCCCGCTCGCCGCCGGACGACGCTTCATCGGCCCGAGCGTGGTCGTGGGCGAGCTCGCGCAGGGCCGCCGGGCCTTCGCCGGGGAGGCCAGCCTGATCCAGGCGTTCACGGACCGCAACGGCATGACGACGGCCGGGGCGCGCTCGCTGCTGGCGAAGTTCGGGCTCGGCGCCGATCACGTGGAACGGCCGGTCACCTCGCTCTCGCCGGGCGAGCGGACCCGGGCCGAGCTGGCCGGCTTCCAGGCGCGCGGCGTGAACCTGCTCGTGCTCGACGAGCCGACGAACCACCTCGACCTGCCCGCCATCGAGCAGCTCGAGGAGGCGCTGGCGAGCTACACCGGTACCCTCCTGCTCGTCTCGCACGACCGGCGGCTGCTCGAATCGGTCGAGACGACCCGCACCATCGAGGTCCCCCAGCTCGGCGGGATCGCTTAGCCTGCCCGGCGATGGCCGACCTGGCATCCATCGCCTCGTTCACCACCGCGGGAGGCACGCTCGTCCTCGCCGTGGCCACCTTCCACTCCGCGCGCTCGGCCAACAAGGCGGCACGCACGGCGGAGCGCGCCCTCGAGATCGGGCTCCGGCCGCTCCTGATGCCGTCGCGCCTCGAGACCCGCCCGAGAAGATCATGTGGGCGGACCGCCACTGGGCGAAGGTCGTCGGCGGACGGACGAGCGTGGAGGCCGTCGAGGGGATCGTGTACCTCGCGATGTCGCTCCGCAACGTCGGCTCGGGCATCGCGGTGCTGCAGGGATGGCACATCTTCCCGGACTGGCGCAGCTCGGCCGGGACGCACGTACCGGCAGAGGAGCTCCGGATGCTCACGCGCGACCAGTACGTGCCGCCGAGCGACGTGAGCTTCTGGCAGGCGGCGATGCGGGATCCCGGCGACCCGGCGCTCGGCCCGATGACGGACGTCGTCGAGCACCGGGAGATGTTCACCGTCGATCTCCTCTACAGCGACCACGACGGCGGCCAGCGCACGATCAGCCGCTTCTCGGTCTCCCCGCGAGGAGGGCACCGAGTGGCTCATCGGCGTGACCCGTCACTGGAACCTCGACCGGCCGAACCCGCGCTGAGCGCGGCACGCTGCTGCTCGTGGGCGGCGCCGGTAGCGTACGGCGATGGCCGAGATCATCGACGGCGCGGGGCGCTTTGCCGACCCCGGGCCCGAGGGCACCCACTGGGTCGAGCACCTCCGCAGCGAGCACTTGAGCGTCGGCACGTACTCGATCGCCGCGGGGAGCGACGACGCCCAGGTTCCGCACCGGGAGGACGAGATCTACCTCGTGACCGCCGGCACCGCCCGATTCACGAGCGCCTCGCGGCGACAGCGGCGGTGGGGCCAGGATCCGTCGTCTTCGTCCCGGCCGAGGAGGAGCACCGCTTCGCTGACGTCTCCGCGGACTTCGCCACGGTCGTCGTCTTCGCTCCTCCCGAACAGCCGTAGCGCGTGGGCCGCACGCCGCTGATCGGCGTGCGGCCCACCGCTCGAGACCCCGGGGTCGTCAGCTCTTCTTGGTCAGCGCCGGCACGTCTGAGAGCGTCGCCGCGCCCGTCGTCCGGGCGAAGCCGAAGGGCACCGGGTAACGCCCGAGGACGAAGTTCAAGATCGCGGCGTGCTGCATCTCGACGGGCTGGATCGTCGCCGCCGTCTGACGCGCCAGGGCTTCGACGGCAGCGACACCCTCGACCCGAGGGCCGTCATCGGCGTGTGGACCACGGCGAGCCGCCAGCGCGCCCGGATCTGGGGCGGTGGGGACGGCGACGACGACGTCTCGAGCGGCCCGTTCGTGCAACGCTCGCGCCTTGGCAACCCGCTGTTCAACGAGGTGCTGGTCCCGCTCGGCCAGAAGGACTACTGGAACCGCCAGGACCCCGACGACGATGCGCAGTTCGCGAACGGCGTTCTGCACCCCGAGCTCGCCCAGCTCCTGCCGGTGCTCTACCCGGGTGCGTTCCCGAACCTGGCGGCGTTCAACGCCTCGGGCTCGTCGCGCCAGGACCTGGCGGCGATCCTGTTGACCGGCATCCCCGCCGGCGTCGTCTCGCCGACCTTCCAGACCCTCACCGGCGCGACCCAGGCGGACATGCTGCGCCTCAACGTGGCCATCCCGCCGACGACGTCCGGACCGAGCCGGCTCGGCGTCCTCGGGATGGACCTCGCCGGCTACCCGAACGGCCGCAGGGTGTTCGACGACGTCGTCACCATCGAGCTCCAGGCGGTCGCCGGCGCCACGCTCCCGCTCGTGGACACGAGCTACACCGCCGACGCTGCGATCGCGGACGTGAGCGACGGGCTGGACGGCAGCGACATCACCTACCTGCCGAGCTTCCCCTACCTCGGCACCCCTACAGCGGCTACGCGGTCCCCACGCCTGCCTAAGGACCCCCCGGGCGCGACGGAACGCGGGCGGCGTGCGCGGCGGTGCCGGGCTCGCCGCCGCGCACGCCGGCGTGCCGAACCGCACGCTCCCCGAGCCCCGCCGACAAAGGAGCCCAACCATGCATGCGGCACTCTTCGCCCAGATCCTCGGCCCCGACGGCATGGTCGTCGTCGCCGTCGTCGCGATCGTCCTGGTCCTCGGCGGCGCCCAGCTCCCGAAGCTGGCCCGCTCCCTCGGCGTCGCCTCCCACGAGCTCAAGCACGCCTCGAAGGAGCTCACGACGACCGTGAAGGAGGGCGCTCCGGCGGCGCGACCCGCCGAGGGGCGCCCGCGGTGAGCCGCGCCGTGACGGAGCACCCGCTCCCCCCCGAGTCGCGACGGCAGCGTCGTGCTCGACATCGGCGGCGACGTCGGCGCCATCGTCCTCCACGTCCCGGCGGCGTTCGCCGACGAGGAGCTGGAGATCCGTCGTCTCGACCCGTCCGGCCCCCGCACCCACACCGCGGTGCGGGAGCGTCGGGTCGGCCGCACGAGCGCCTACGCGGCCGTCTACCCCCGGCGCTCGCGGCCGGCACCTACCGGATCGACCGCCTGGGGCGCAGCGTCGTCGTGACCGGCGGCGAGGTCACCGAGCTCTCCTGGCCCTGAGGTGCCGCGGCGGCCGGGCCCGGGCGATCCGGGTCGCGGCCGCCGGCGCCCGTCGGTCGGGCGGCCGTCACCGTGGTCGCAGCATTGTCGCTTGTAGCTTACGTAAGTCCTTGTTTACACTGTCGCCATGGAAGCAGTGCTCCGGGCGATCGCGCCGGCCCGCCGGCGGGAGATCCTCCTGCTCGTCCGCGACAGCGAGCTGACCGCCGGGGAGATCGCCTCGCACTTCGCGATCTCCCGGCCGGGCGTCTCCCAACACCTGCGCGTGCTGGTCGACGCCGGTCTCCTGAACGAGCGGCGCGACGGGACGCGCCGCATCTACCGGGCCCGCCCCGAGGGCCTCGGGGAGGTCCGCGCCTACCTCGACGACTTCTGGGGCTCCCGCCTCGACGACCTGAGGGTCGTCGTCGAACGCGAACGCGGAGGGACGCGACATGCCAGGAACTGACGACGTCATCGACCGGCAGATCCGGATCGAGGCGCCACCCGAGGTCGTGTTCGACTACTTCGTCGACCCGGTGCGGATGGTCAGCTGGATCGGAGCGAAGGTCGAGCTGGAGGCGACGCCGGGCGGGCGCTTGCGCGTCGACATGAACGGGCGGGACATCGCGAGCGGCCGGTTCGTCGAGGTCGTCCACCCGAGCCGGGTCGTCTTCAGCTGGGGCTGGGAGCAAGGTGGCGCCCCGGTCCCGCCTGGGTCCAGCACCGTCGAGGTGACGTTGACCCCCGACGGCGACGCGACGATCGTGCGCCTCGTCCACCGGGACCTGCCCGGTCCGACCGTGGCCCCCCACGACGAGGGCTGGGGGCACTACCTCTCGCGGCTCGCCGCCGTCGTTTCGGGGAACGATCCCGGGCCCGACGAGCGGGCGGGCTGAGCGCCCCGAGCGCCCCGCGACCCCGGCCGTTGCTGCTGCCCGGCGCGCCCGGCGGATCCCGATCTCCGACCGAACCCGGCCCGACCGCGGCCGGCCGGGCTGTCCGCGACCCACCAACCAAAGGAGCGACCACGATGGCGAACTACGCACTGGCATACACGGGCGGATCGACGTCCGAAGACGAGGCGGAGCGCAAGGCCGTCATGGACGCCTGGGGCACCTGGTTCGGGAGCATCGGCGACGGCGTCGTCGACGCCGGCAACCCGTTCGGGGCTTCGACGTCGATCTCGGCCGACGGCACCGTGCGCGACGGCGTGCCCTCGAAGCTGAGCGGCTACTCGATCATCTCGGCGGACAGCCTCGCGTCGGCGAGCGACGTGGCGAAGCGCTGCCCGGTCCTCCAGGGCGGCGGCAACGTCGAGGTGTACGAGATCGTCCCGGTCATGTGACGCCACGGCGGGCGCGCCACGGCGGCCACCGGCGCCGGCGTGTCGCGCCCGCCGGCGCGCCCGCCGACCGGTGCCGCCTCACGGCAGCGCCGGGGCGAGCTCCTCCGCTGCTGAAAGGACCGACGGCGGCGAGCGTGCGGGGGCCCGAGAGGACCCGCTTCGCGATCTCGGCGATCTCCTCCACCGTCACGGCGTCGATCCGCTCGGTGATCTCCTCGACGCTCAGCACCTCGCCGTGCAGCAGCAGGCTCGCCCCGATGCGGGACATCCTGGCGCCCGAGTCCTCCAGGCTGAGCAGGGTGTCCGCCTTCACGTGTCCCCTGGCGAGCGCGAGCTCCCGCTCGGTCACGCCGGCCGCGGCCATCTCGTCGAGCTCGGCGAGCACGAGGCCGAGCACCTCGTGCGTCCGGTCGGGCGACGTCCCGACCGACACCGAGAGCGCCCCAGCGTCGGCGTAGGCGGTCCGGTCCGAGATGACCGAGTAGGCGAGGCCGCGCTCCTCCCGGATCTTCTGGAACAGCCGGCTCGAGATGCCGCCCCCGAGGCTGTGGTTCAACAGCATCAGCGCGAAGCGCTCCGGCGAGCGCCGATCGGGCGCCCGCACGCCGACGACGAGGTGCGCCTGCTCGGTGTCCCGGGTCGAGACGTCGACCGGCTGGAGCTCGGGGCCGGGGGCCGTGCGCACCGGCGGGCCGCCCCGCTCGGCGCCGGCGAAGCGGCCCTCGAGCGCATCGGCGAGGCGGGCGTGATCGACGTCGCCCGCCGCGGCGACGACGATGTTCCCCGGCCGGTAGTGCTGGTCGAAGAACGCCCGGATCTCGGGCACCGTCACCGAGGTGATCACCTCGGGGAGGCCGAGCACCTCGCGCCCGAGCGGGTGGCCCGGGAAGATCGCCTCGCAGAAGCGCTCCTGGACGACGTCGGCCGGCTCGTCGAGGTGCATCAGCACCTCTTCCAGGATCACCTGGCGCTCGGCGTCCACCTCGTCGGGGCGGAACGCCGGGTCCCGCATGATGTCCGAGAGGATGTCGAGCCCGAGCTGCAGGTCGTCGGAGAGCGTCCGCACGTAGAAGGTCGTGTACTCCTTCGTCGTGAAGGCGTTCATGTCCCCGCCGACGGCGTCGATGTCCTCCGCGATGGCACGCGCCGAGCGTGTCGGCGTCCCCTTGAAGAGCAGGTGCTCCAGGAAGTGCGAGACACCCGCCTGCCGGTCCGACTCGTCGCGCGAGCCCGTCCCGACCCAGAAGCCGAGACACGCCGAGCGAACGCCCGGCATCGTCTCGGTGACGAGCCGGATGCCGCAGTCGAGCTGTGACGTCGTGATCATCGCGCCCCGTCCCCGGGCGCCGGCGTGCTCACCGGTGCGGGGTCAGCGGCGGGGGCCGCCGCGGCGACGCGGGCCGCGGTCGCCCCGTGGGCTCGGCCCGACGCTGCGGGCCGGCTCGCCGGGTCCGAGGTCCCCGAAGTCGCGCTCGAGCTCGGCGGCGAACTCGTCCTCGAACGAGACGCGCCGCGCTCCCGAAGGCGCTTCGGCGGGCGCCTGCCCCGCGTCGGCACGCGCCGGTCGCTGCGCCTCGGGCGACGGCGAGGGCGACGCTGAGGACTCCTTGCCGCCACCGATGCGCTGCCCGTTCTCGTCGACGAGCGAGAGCGAGACCTTGCCCTGGGGGTCGATGTCGTCGACGATGACGTCGACCGACTGGCCGAGCTCGAGGACGTCCTCGACGCGCTCGATGCGCTCGCCCGGCCCCCAGGCTTGGAGATGTGCAGCAGGCCGTCACGCCCGGGGAGGATGTTGACGAACGCCCCGAACTTCGTGATGTTCACGACCTTGCCGGGGTAGACCTTGCCGACCTCGGCGGTCGGCGGGTCGAGGATCAGCTGGATCCGGCGGCGGCCTCGTCGACGGCGCTCGACAGCTTGGCGCCGATCGTGACGTGCCCGACCATCCCGTCGTCGTCGACGGTGATGTCGGCGCCGGTCTCCTGCTGGAGGGCGTTGATGACCTTGCCCTTCGGCCCGATCACCTCGCCGATCTTGTCGATGGGGATCTCCATGCTGACGATCTTCGGCGCGTTGGGCTTCACCTCGGGCGCCGGCTCGGCGATGGTCGCCGCGATGACGTCGAGGATGACGATGCGCGGCCTCGTACGCCTGGCGCAGCGCCTGGGCGAGCACGTCGGCCGGCAGGCCGTCGATCTTCGTGTCGAGCTGGAGGGCGGTGACGAAGTCGCGCGGTGCCGGCGACCTTGAAGTCCATGTCGCCGAAGGCGTCCTCGGCCCCGAGGATGTCGGTCAGCGTCGTGTACTTGCCCTCGGCGTAGACGAGGCCCATCGCGATGCCCACCGACCGGCGCCTTGATCGGCACGCCGGCGTCCATCAGCGACAGCGTCGAGCCGCAGACCGAGGCCATGGAGGTCGAGCCGTTCGAGGAGAGCACCTCGGAGACGAGGCGCAACGTGTAGGGGAACTCGTCCTCCTGCGGGATGACCGGGAGCAGCGCCCGCTCGGCGAGCAGGCCGTGGCCGATCTCACGCCGCTTCGGCCCGCGCGATGAAGCCGGTCTCACCGGTCGAGTACGGCGGGAAGTTGTAGTGGTGCATGTAGCGCTTGGTCTCGTCGATGCCGATCGTGTCGAGCAGCTGGTTCATCCGCGGCATGCCGAGCGTCGTGAAGTTGAGCACCTGGGTCTCGCCCCGCTGGAACAGGCCGGAGCCGTGCGCCGTCGGGATCAGGCCGACCTCGGCCGAGAGCGGGCGGATGTCTGACGGCGCCACGACCGTCGATCCGGATGCCCTCCTCGACGATGCGCTTGCGCACGATCTGCTTGGTGAACGAGCGGAACGCGGCGCTTGACCTCGCTGCGTCGCGGCCCTTCGAACTCCGCGCCGAGCGTGAGCGAGGATCTCCTCGGTCGCGGCGTCGAGCGCGGCCGCGGCGCTCGGCCTTGTCGTGATGGCGTTGGCCTTGGTGATCAGGTCGGCGCCGACGGCGACGACGCGCGTCGTGGACCTCGTCGGCGTAGTCGACGAAGATCTCGTAGGGGATGGTCGGCTTGCGGCCGGCCTCGGCGACGAGCTGGCGCTGGAGGGCGATCGACTCGCGGATCCACGTCTTGGCCGCCTCGAGGCCCCCGGCGATGACCTCCTCGGTGACCTTCGGGGCGCCCTCCTCGTAGTACTGCCAGGCGTTCTCGGTGCCGCCGGCCTCGACCATCATGATCGCGATCTCGGCGTCGGGCTCGTCCGAAGCGCCCGGCCGGCGACGACGAGCTCGAACGTCGAGGCGTCGCCCTCCTGGTAGGTGGGGTGCGGGATCCACTCGCCGTCGGTCGAGTAGGCGACGCGCACGGCGCCGATCGGGCCCTCGAAGGGGATGCCCGACAGCATCAGCGCCGCCGAGGCGCCGTTGATGGCGACGATGTCGTGGGGGTTCTCCTGGTCGGCGCCGAAGATCGTGCCGACGACGTGGACCTCGTTGCGGAAGCCCTCGGGGAAGGAGGGGCGCAGCGGGCGGTCGATCAGGCGGGCAGGTCAGGTCGCCTGGTCGGTGGCGCGGCCCTCACGCCGGAAGAACGAGCCGGGGATCTTGCCCGCGGCGTACATCCGCTCCTCGATGTCGACGGTCAGCGGGAAGAAGTCCTGGCCCTCCCGGACCTTTCGGTTCGCCGTCGCCGTGACGAGGACGATCGTGTCGCTCGATCCGGGCGACGACGGCCCCGTCCGCCTGGCCGGCGAGCTTGCCGGTCTCGAACGACAGGGTGCGGTCGGTCCCACTGATGGGGGCCGACACGGTGATGGCGTCCGCCATGTCACTCCTCGGTGCTCATGGCACCCGCACCGGTCAGTTCCCAGTCGTCGGGCACCCGGTCGGGCCGAGGACCCGGCGACTGGCAGCTGACGCTGGCGAGCGCCGGTGGTTGTCGACGGGCGATACCCTTCCCCGGCCTTCGGAGTACGCACCGCGCCGTCCTATGTGCGCCGGGCGACGCGCTGCGTGCCCGGCACCCTCCGCCCGCAGCGGCCTCCCGGCCGGTCGACGGGCGCCCGTCCGACTAGCGGCGGATTCCGAGCCTCGCGATGAGGTCGCGGTAGCGCTCGACGTCGTTCGCCCGCACGTAGTCGAGCAGGCGACGGCGGCGGCCGATCAGCTTCATGAGCCCGCGGCGGGTGTGGTGATCGCCGCGGTGGAGCTTCAGGTGCTCGGTGAGGTGGTTGATCCGCTCCGTGAGGATGGCAACCTGGACCTCGGGCGAGC
Organism: uncultured Actinomycetota bacterium; assembly: GCA_963765505.1. Taxonomy (GTDB): domain Bacteria; phylum Actinomycetota; class Acidimicrobiia; order Acidimicrobiales; family Bog-793; genus DATKQY01. The sequence goes on along the minus strand of CAVXWO010000001.1, from coordinate 314,061 downwards.
CGGTGTCCGTCTCGTGGAGCCGGTACTGGGTGATCGTCGCCGTCTTGTCGGGCATGCAGAACGCAGACCTTCGCTGATCTCGTGCGCCAGCCGGTCGGACGTCATTGCCCGAACAGCCGGAGGGCGGGTCCGACGGAGCGGCTGCCCGCGCCGGGTCAGCCAGGGGCCGACACAGACATCGTAGCAGCCCGCCGCCGTTTCGGGCCCTCCCCGGTGCTCGCGCCGAGGCGACGCGGCCGTTCAGTAGCGCCAGGGGTCGACCTCGATGCGCACCGGAGTGGTCGGCCGCCCGGCCGCCTCCAGCGCGTCGGCGAGCGCCGCGGCGTCACGGGCGCGCACGAGGAACCGGTCCGGGCCGAGGGCGGCGCTCTCCACGGCCGCGCCGGCCCCCCCGCCCGCACCCGCACGCTGCGTCGCGAGCGAGGCCAGGAGCCCGGCCGACCCCTCGCCCGACACCAGCGCGAGGGGCGTGTGCCGGCGGCAGCCGCAGCGCCTCGCGTCGCTCCCGCTCGGGGCGCGCCAACAGGTCCGGGTCGCCGCGGAGCGCGGCGAGGACGACCTCGTGGTCGGCGAGGCGCGTCTGGACGGCCACGAGGGCCGTCCGCCGGCCCTCGGCGCGGCGGCCGCCGACGAGGCGCGAGGCCTGGGCCAGGAGCGCGAGCGCCTGCTCCCCGGCGTGCAGGCGCGGCGCCAGCAGCTCCTGGTCGAAGTCGAGGAAGACGACCGCCGAGGCGTGGCGCGCCCGGTGCAGGACCGCCTCGGTGCCGACGAGCACCGGCGCCCCGGGCAGCGCCTCCCCCGGCGACGCCGGGCCGCTCACCTCGGCCACCTCCTCGCCGGTGAGCGCGGCGAGCTCCTCGGCCGCCCGCTGCACCCCGACCCGGAGCAGCTTCAGGCGCGACGACCCGCACGCCGCGCAGACGAGCGGCCGGCCGGCGCCACAGCGCGGGCACTCCAGGCGTCCGGCCTCCCCCGGCGCGGGACGCTCACGCTGCACCACCGCGGCGCCGCAGGACTCGCAGCGGGCGAGCTCGCCGCAGGCCCCGCAGGCGAGCAGGCGGGCCCTGCCGGTCCGGTTGAGCACGCACAGCACCTGGCGCCCCGGCTCCTCGGCCCTGGCGGCGCGCACGAGCGGGGCCAGCCGCTCGGAGTAGAGCCCGGAGCGGGGGTCGTCCCGCCTGCGGTCAAGCACCTCGAGCGGCGCCCAGCCGGCGCGCTGCAGCCCGCGCGGGCAGCACCACGAGCTCGCCCCAGTCGAGCTGCTCCAGCGTCGGACAGGCGCTCGCGAGCAGGCACGGCGCCCCGGCGTGTGCCGCCCGCTCGGCGACGAGCACCCAGGCGTTCCAGGTCGGGGAGCGCGTCTCCACGAGCGCTTCGGCATGCGCGTCGAGCACCACGACCCCGCCGAGCCCCCGCACCGGCGCGAGGGCGGCGGCCCGGGTGCCGACGACGACCGGGGCGCCGGCGGCCGCCTGCGCCCATCCGTCGGGCTGCAGGGCGACACCGTGCCCGTTCGCCGCGAGCCGCCGCGCCAGGGTCTCGGCGTCGCGCCGCTCGGGGACGAGGACCAGCACCGCGCCGTGCCCCGACAGCTCGGCGAGGGCCGACTCGACGAGGGCGAGACGCGAGCCCGCAGGGGGGAGCCGGAGGACCGCCCGCTGGCGGCCGAGGGCAGTCCGCGTCGCCTCCGCCACGGCGGCCGCCGCCGGGGCCGCGCCCGGGTGCGCCGCCCCCGCGACGCCGGGGGGGGCCGCCTGGACCTGCCGCCGTGCCGGGGCCGCAGGCAGCTCCTTCACGAGCCGGGGGGCCGAGGCCGTGAGCAGGAAGGGGCGCAGGCGCCCGGCGTAGCGCCACGCGCCGAAGCGTGCGAGCGCGACGACATGTCCGGCGCGGGACCGACCGAGACGACCTCGAGGACGGCGCGCAGCGCGACGCCGGCAGGTGGCGGCGCGTCGAGGCCGACGACCCAGCCCCGGACGCGCCGGCCGTGGAGCGGGACGCGCACCACGGTGCCGACCGTGACACGCGGGGCCAGTCCGTCGGGGAGCTCGTAGTCGAAGGTGCGGTCGACGCCGCTCACGTCGGGGAGCACCGAGACGGTGCGAGACCGCCGGCTCCCGGTGGCCTCGGTGCCGGTCGGCGCATCCTCCGCCCGACCGGCCGCCGGGCCCGCGCCCGTCGCCGCCACCCGCCGGTCAGCGGTCGCGAGCGTGCCAGCGCACGACGGCGTCGAGGATCGCCTCGGCGATCGCCGGCTTCGGCCCGAGCGGCACGTCGGTGCGCCCGCCGGAGCGGTCGAGGACCGTCACGGCGTTCGTCTCGCGCCCGAAGCCCGCCCCCGGCTCGCTGACGTCGTTCACCACGACCAGGTCGAGCCCCTTGGCGGTGAGCTTTTCCCGGCCCCGCTCGAGCGCCTCGCCGGTCTCGGCGGCGAAGCCGACCAGCACCTGGCCCGGCCGCCGGCGGCGGCCGAGCTCGGCGAGGATGTCCTCGGTCGGCTCGAGCACGAGCTCGGGGACCCCGTCTCGCTTCTTCAGCTTTCGGGCCGCGGGTGCCTTCGGACGGAAGTCCGCGACGGCGGCCGCCATCACGACGACGTCGGCCGTTCCCGCGCGCCCGAGGACCTCGGCAGCCATCTCCGCCGCCGTCTCGACCGCGACGGCCTCGACGCCCGGTGGCGGTGCCAGCTCGGACGCTGTGACCAGCTCGACCTCGGCACCCCGCCCGGCTGCCGCAGCCGCCAGGGCGTGGCCCTGGGTGCCGGTGGAGCGGTTGGCGAGATAGCGGACGGGGTTGATCGGCTCGCGGGTCCCACCGGCGCTCACGAGGACACGCACGCCGGCGAGATCGCCCCGGCGTGACCTGGCGGCGGCGAGGACCCTCGCCGCCGCCGCGACGACGGTCGCCGGCTCGGCGAGGCGACCCTCGCCGACGTCGCCGCCGGCGAGGCGCCCGGCCTCCGGCGGCACCACGAAGACGCCGCGGCGCACCAGCGTGGCGAGGTTCTCCTGGACGGCGGGGTGCTGCCACATCTCGGTGTGCATCGCCGGGCAGAGCACGACGGGGGCCGCCGTGGCGAGCAGCGTCGCCCCGAGGAGGTCGCGTGCGATGCCACCGGCGTACTCGCCGATCGCCCGGGCCGTCGCCGGCGCGACGACCACCAGATCGGCCCGGCGGCCGAGCCGGGTGTGCGGGATCGGGTCGTCGCCGCCGAACAGCTCGGTCCGGGCGGCTTCGGAGGCGAGCGCCGAGAACGTCGCCGCGCCGACGAAGCGGGTCGCCGCCTCGGTCATGACGGGGGCCACGTGGGCGCCTGCGTCGACCAGCCGGCGGCAGATCTCCACGGCCTTGTAGGCGGCGATGCCGCCGGTCACGCCGAGGACGACGAACGCGCCGTCCAGCGCCCTCAGCTCGCCGAGCCCGGCGCCGTCCGCGCCGCTCATCGCCGCTCGCGGGCCGAGCACGTCACGCCGCGCCGCCGTCGCCCGCCGGGCCGTGCCTGACGGCGCCCGGTCCCGCTACTCGGCCGGGGCGTCCCCGGCGGCCTCGGGAGCACCCGCGGCGTCGTCGGAGCCGTCCACGACCTCGAGGCCGACGATGCCCTCGGCCTCCTCGTCCACCGGCTCGGCGGGAACGCCGGCGCGCACCTTGCCCGCCGCGATCTCCTCGAGGGCGATGGACAGCGGCTTGCGTGCCACCGAGGTCACCTGGGGCGGCACGATCGCACCGAGACCCTCGCCGAGCTGGTTGAAGTAGGAGTTGATCTGGCGGCCGCGCTTGGAGGCCAAGGTGACGAGGGTGAACTTCGAGTCCACCTTGTCGAGGAGGTCCTCGATGGGCGGGTAGATCATCGTGCTACGCGGCTCTGCCATCGGATTCTCCTGTCGGCGTACAACGGCCCGCTGCGGGGACGCTCGGCACGACAGCGCGGCCCGCTCAGCCAGCCGCTGCTCGCGGCTTACTGCGAGCCGCGCTCGGCGGCCTGACTCAACTATAGCGGCGAGCTCGTCGGCAGCCCGGTCGATGTCGTCGTTCACGACCACCGCGTCGGCGATCTCCCGGCCGAGCTCGAGCTCGCGCTGGCCGAGCTCGAGCCGCCGGAGCACGTGCTCCTCGGAGTCGCCCCTGCCCCGTAGGCGGGCTTCCTGTTCGTCGCGGGAGGGCGGGACGAGCAGCACGCACACGACGTCGTCGACGCCGCGGGCGAGGACCTGCTCGGCGCCCTGGACGTCGATCTCGAGCACGACGTCGTGGCCCGGCGGGGCCTCGGGGATCGGTGTCCCGTAGTACTCGCCGAGCACCGTCGCCCACTCGAGGAAGCCGCCCGCCTTGGCGTGGAGGATGAACTCCTCCCGGTCGACGAAGGTGTACGCGTCCTCGCGCTCGCCGGGCCTTCGCGGCCGGGTGGTCCACGACCGCGACAGCCACAGCCGCGGATCGCGCTCCACGAGACGGCGGATCACCGTCCCCTTGCCGGCCCCGCCGGGGCCGAAGACGACGAGGATCAGGGCCGCTCGACGGCCTCGAGCAGGGAGTCGCGCTCGCTTCGCGCCAAGTCCCTGGAGGCGGCGCGTCTCGCTGATGCCGACGTGCTCCATGAGGCGGCGGGCCTTGACCTTCCCGGTACCGGGGAGGGACTCGAGCACCGCGAGGACCTTCATCTTGCCGACGGTCTCGTCCTTGTCCGCCTTTTCGAGGAGGTCCTTCAGACTGACGCGCCCGGTCTTGAGGTGATCCTTCAGCTCGGCGCGGGCCTTGCGCGCCTTGGCGGCCTTCTCGAGCGCAGCCCTGCGCTGTTCTGGGGTGAGGCTGGGAGGTTGGGGCATGAGCCGGTACGATAGCGCGGCAGCTCACGGTGCACCACGCTTCCCCGGCGACGTCCGTCGCGACCTCCTTGGCCGGGAGCCGTCTCCATGCGCGATCGGCGCGGGGCGCCGGACGAGTCGGCCGCCGGGGAGGGGCCTGTAGATGACCGAAGTTGAGGGCGGAGCGGCACCTGGCGCGGTGCTGGAGGTAGTCGGTCTTCGCACCGAGTTCCACCTCCGGCACTCGACCGTGCGCGCCGTCACCGGCGTGTCGTTCAGCGTGGCGGCGGGCGAGTGCGTCGGGCTCGTGGGCGAGTCCGGGTGCGGCAAATCGACCACCGGCCTGTCGGTGATGAGCTTCTCCCGAACGTCGGGCACGTCACCGCGGGCGAGGTCCGCCTCCTCGGGCGGGACCTCGCGCCGTTGTCCGAGCGCGAGATGCAACAGGTTCGCGGCAATGACGTCGCGATGATCTTCCAGGACCCGATGACGTCGCTCAACCCGACGTGGACGATCGGCCGCCAGATCGCCGAGGGGTTCGGCTCCACCGCAAGGTCTCGAAGGAGGACGCCCGCGATCGCGCGCTCGAGGTCCTGGAGCTCGTCGGGATGCCCCATCCGGCCGAGCGCCTCGACTACTACCCCCACCAGCTTTCCGGCGGGCTCCGCCAGCGCGTGATGATCGCCATAGCGCTCGCGTGCGAGCCGAAGCTCCTCATCGCCGACGAGCCGACGACGGCGCTCGACGTGACGATCCAGGCGCAGATCCTCGACCTGATCGACCAGCTGCGCGAGCGCCTGCACATGGCCGTGCTCCTCATCACGCACGACATGGGCGTGATCGCGGCGCGCACCAGCCGCGTGATGGTGATGTACGCGGGCAAGATCGTCGAGGCGGCCTCCACCGACGAGCTCTTCACGTCGATGCGCCACCCCTACGCCGAGGCGCTCCTCGACTCGATCCCCCGCCTCGACCAGGACCGGACGAAGCCGCTCTTCAGCATCCCCGGACTGCCGCCGGACCTGTCGATCGACGTCAAAGCATGCCGGTTCGCGCCGCGCTGCCGCTACGCCTCGGACCGTTGCCGGACCAAGGAGCCGCTCCTCGCCCCGGACGGGACCGGGCGCCGGCCGGGTGCCGAGGACGGCGCGGGCGACGCCTGGACGCTCGCCCACCCGGGGACCGCCGAGCACGTTTACGCCTGCTTCCACCCCGTGTCCGGGCTTCAGGCTGAGCCGAAGGCACCGGAGCTGCCCGGCGCGGCGCCGGTCGAGCTCGGCCTCGCGCTGCCCGCCGAGGTTGCCAAGCCTGCGGCGAGGCTGGACGAGCTGGCGCGCGAGGTGGTGCTGCACGTCGACCACCTGGTGAAGGAGTACCAGGTGACCGCCGGTGCCATCGTGCAGCGCAAGATCGGCACGGTGAAGGCGGTGTCGGACGTCTCCTTCGAGGTCCACCGTGGCGAGACCTACGGCCTCGTCGGCGAGTCCGGCTGCGGCAAGACGACGATCGGCCGCTTGGTGGTGGCCCTGGAGCACCCGACGGCCGGGAGCGTCCGCTTCGAAGGCGGCGACCTCGCCTCGCTCCGGGGAGCGCAGATGCGCCGGCGTCGGCGCGACCTCCAGCTGATGTTCCAGGATCCGTACTCGTCGCTCGATCCCCGGATGCGGGTGGGCTCGATCGTGGGCGAGCCGCTCGTCGTCCAGGGGATCGGCACGCGCGACGAGCAGCACCGCGCGCGTCGCCCAGCTGCTCCGCGAGGTGGGCCTGTCGCCGAAGGCCGCCCAGCTCTACCCCCACGAGTTCTCCGGCGGCCAGCGCCAGCGGATCGGGCTGGCGCGCGCCCTCACCTTGAACCCGAAGCTCATCGTCGCCGACGAGCCCGTCTCGGCGCTCGACGTGTCGATCCAGGCACAGATCATGAACCTGATGCGCACCCTGCAGGAGCGCCACGGGCTGACGTACATCGTCATCTCGCACGACCTTGCGGTGGTGAAGTACCTGGCCGACGTGATCGGCGTGATGTACCTCGGCAAGCTCGTGGAGCAGGGGCCCGCCGAGGAGCTCTACGCGCGGGCCGCGCACCCCTAACACGCGTGGTCTGATCGACACGATCCCGGCGCCGGACCCCGTCGCCGCCCGCCAGCGCAAGCACGCCGCGATCCATGGCGAGCTCCCGAGCGCCATCAACCCGCCGAGCGGCTGCCGCTTCCGCACCAGGTGTCCCTTCGCACAGGACCGCTGCGCCGAGGAGGAGCCCACGATGCGCCGCTTCGGCCCGGGGCACGTCGCGGCGTGCCACTTCCCGCTCCAGAACCCGGTGCCCGACGTGGACGCCGAGGTCGCCGCGTCGCACAACTGAACGGTCCGCCGGACGCCCCCGTAGACGGCGCGCGACCGGCCCTCAGCGGCGCTGGAGCCGCACCTCGAACGCGTCTCGCAGGGCGTCCCCCACGAAGTTCAGCGCCACCACGACGAGAACGATCGCGACACCGACCGGGTAGATCTCCCACCAGTAGCCGGCAACGGCGTAGCTCACGCCGTTGGACAGCATGGAGCCCCAGTCGGTCTGGGGTGCCGGGACGCCGAGCCCGATGAAGCCGAGGGCCGCGAGGAGCAGGATCGCGTCGGCGACCTGGAAGGTCGCGTTCACGATGATCGTGCCGATCGTGTTCGGCACGATGTGGCGCAGCACGATCCGCCGGCCGCCGCCTCCCATGACGCGCACGGCCTGGACGAAATCGCGGACGCGCAGCACCAGCGTCTCGCCGCGGACGAGACGCGCCGGCACGAGCCAGGCCGTCATCCCGATGATCAATATCAGCAGCGTCAGCGAGGCCTGGAAGATCACCGCCAGGACGATCAGCAGGAACAGGAGCGGAATGGAGAGCAGCACGTCGACGATGCGCATCATCACCGCGTCGACCCACCCGCCGAAGTAGCCGGAAATGGCGCCCCAGAGCACGCCGACGACCGTGGCGATTCCGGCCGCTGCGAAGCCGACCTCCAGCGAGGTCTGTCCTCCGTACATGATGCGGCCGAGCATGTCGAAGCCGGTCCCGTCGGTACCCAGCGGGTAGGCGGCGCTCGGCGGCGAGTTCTGGCTCGAGTTCATGAGGGCGAGCTGGGAGTTCGTCTGGTTGGTGTGGTAGAAGACGGGCCCGAGGAAGCAGAGCAAGATCATCAGCAGGATGATCACTGCGCCCACCACCGCCAGCTTGTTCTCCACGAAGACCCGCAGCAGCTGCACGGTGAGCCCGCCGCCCGACGTTGCCTCCCCGCCGGCCGGGGCACCCGCGACCTCAACCGGGCCCACCTCTTCCTCGACCAGCTCCTCGAGGATCATGGGATCGGGACCGAGGGCCACTAGACGTCTCCTCCCACGGCGAGCCAGGCACCTCGCCCGGAGCCGCCGCGACCCGTCAAGTCACGCAGTCTCATCACGTCACGTGTATCGGACACGAGGGTCGACTATCGCATAGAGGACGTCGGCGATGAGCGAGCCGATCACGGTAGCGATTGCGGCGACGAGGGTCGTGCCGAGAAGCAGCGGCACGTCGTCGCCCAACGCGGCGTTCGTCGTCAGCAGGCCCATCCCTGGGTAGTTGAACACCGTCTCGGTAATGAGTGCACCGCCGACAATCGTCGGCAGCGACAGCCCGAGCAGGGTGATGAGCGGGATCAGCGCGTTGCGCAGGGCATGGCGGAAGAGCACCCGCCTGGGACCGGCGCCCTTGGCCCGGGCGGTGCGGATGTAGTCCTCGGCCATCGCCTCCATCATCGACGAGCGCATGTAGCGGCTGAAGGAGGCGATCGTGATCGCCGACAGCGTCAGCACCGGCAGGACGAGGCCGCGAGGCTCGGCGAGAATCCCGCCAACCGTGCTGGCCGAAGGCGCCTGGATCGGGAACCACTTGAAATCGATGGCGAAGTACAAGATGAGGAGGGTCCCGAGGAGGAACGCCGGCATGGCGTAGAAGATGAAGGACACGCCGGTCAGCACGTAGTCGAGGAGCCTGTTCCTCCGCACGACCTGCAGGACGCCGAGCGGCACCGCGACCAGCACGGCGAAGACCGTCGAGATGCCGAGCAACACGAGCGTCTTCGGCAGCCGGGAGAAGATCAGGTCCTTGACTGTCTCGTTCGACCGGTAGGAGTAGCCGAGGTTGAAGTGCAAGACCAGGTTCTCGAGATAGCGATAGAGCTGGTCCCAGATCGGCAGGTCGTAGCCGTTCAGCGCGTTGAACGATGCGACCTGGCCTGGAGTCGCACGGGCGCCGAGAGCGGCTCGCGGGCGCCGCCGGGGATGATGTGGGCGAGGAGGAACATGACCAGCGTGACGCCCACGAGCACCACGGCCGCTTGCAGCAGCCGGCGCACGAGATAGTAGATCAGCGATATCCCCTCTCTAGTGCTCCGAGGCTAGGTGAACCCGGGCATTCTCGCGTGAAGCCGCGCCTTTCGCGCGACGCCTGGACGAGCACAGTCCCCGGCGCGGTCGAGTGACGATCGCACCGGGGACTGCTCGCATCCGCCGGCCCACCGGGCCGGGTCCGTGCTCGGTTCGGCTAGCTCTTGATGTGCCAGGTCTCCGGCAGGATCGCGTCGAGGCAGTTGAACGGGATGACCCCGGTGACGGTCTTCGCAACCTCGTCCACGCCGATCGCGTTCGGCTGCCAGAGGTAGGGCAGCTGCTTGGCGAGGTAGTTCTCATACTGGGCGAAGTAGGTGTTGTTCGAGCTGAAGTCGGTCGCCTTGATCAACCGGTCGGCCGTCGGGTCGCTGTAGGAGCCGGCGTTCGACCCGGCGCCCGTCTCGAACAACTCCTCGCCGGTCGGGTAGTAGTCGGGTGCGAAGATCCACAGGCCGTAGTTGGCGATCTCCCAGGCGTGGTTCGCGGGAACCGCCTCGCCGGCCACCTCGGTGAAGGAGCCCGGCAACAGCGTCACGTGGATGCCCAGGGTCGACCAGGACTCATCCTCCGCCTGCACCTGCTGGGTGAAGAACAGCTGGCCGGTGGCGTAGGACATCGTGAGGTTGAGCTTGGTGCCGGCGGGCACGCCGCACTTGCTCGCGTCCTTGCAGACGTCGACGCCGCCAGGCACGATGCTCCAGCCGTGCTCCTGGAGCAGCTTCTTCGCCGTCGCCGGGGCGTAGGCGTACGGGTTCGTCTCCTCGTACGACGTCACGAAAGGGTTCTTCGGCAGGACGGGCACGGGGCCATAGGTCGCTGTCCCGTACCCCTTGTCCAGCTTCTTCACGTAGAGCGGCTGGTCGACGAGGTCCTGCATCGCCTGGCGGAAGTACAGCTGGCTGATGATCTTCCCGGCCTGGCCGTTGTCTCCTGTGGACGTGAAGTTATAGAGGCCATACGCGATGGCCCACGTCGGACCGAGCGCGATGTTGTACTTGGACGACAGCCGGGGGTTGTTCGGGCCCGGCTGCGTCTCGCTCTTAGCCGGCTCGGTGATGTTCTGCGGGTTGAGGTAGCCGATGTCGGTGCTCCCCCCGAAGAGCGAGTCGACCTCCGCGCTGTCCGAGGTGAAGTACTGCTCCACGAACTTCGCGTACGTGGGCTTCACCGGCCCCGTGTACTTGGGGTTCGGCACGAAGACGTCGTCACCGGTCGCGTTGAACGTCTGCAGCTTCCACGGCCCGTCGATGACCGTCCAGATCTTGCTCGTGGTGTAGGTCGCGAATGCACCCGTTGACTTGGCCGAGGAGGTCGGGTTGTAGCCCGACTGGATGGAGAGGAAGTCGTAGACCGCCGCGCAGGACTTCGCAGCCGCGGAGACCGGTGTCCAGGTCGTCGCACCCTTCACCGTCGCCTTGGCAACGGTGACCGAGGTGAACGCCGCCTTCGCGCAGAGCTCGTTGCCGGGCTTCTCGGTGAGCGAGGTCACGTCCCACGCCATCGGCAGCGGGGTGATCTGGGACAGCTCGTTGTACGTGTACCAGTAGCTGTTCACCGCGCCCGTCAGGTTCAGCACGAGCTGTGTCGGGCTGTTCACGACGACCGACTTGATGTCGTCGGGGATAGTACCGGGCACGTACCCGGCGTAGCCGCCCGGGTTCGTGCGGTAGATGTTCAGCCAGAACGCCACATCCTGAGCGGTGACCGCCTCGCCATTCGACCACTTGTAGCTGTTCAGATCGATCGTGACGGTCTTGTTGCCGTTCGAGTAGACGGGCTTCTTACCGATCGAGTACTTGAGGTTGAGGGTCGGTGCTGCTCCCGTGCCGAACCAGTAGAGCGGCCGGTACATGAGGTTCTGGAAGTACGAGATGTTGGGCACGCTGAAGAACGACAGGCTCTGGAACGGGAAGATGTAGTTCGGCCCGCTCCCGGGCAGCTCCGCGAAGCTGATGGAGCCCGAGACGGCGTGCGCCTTGGTCGAGGACGACCTCGTCGACGCGCCACTCGCGGCGATCCCGCTCGCCCCGATACCGACCACTAGCGCGACGGCCGCTGTGATCGTTCCGACGACACTGAGCATCCTGCGGCGGCTCTGGACACGACCCATCGCTTGCCTCCTGGCGTCCCGCCCGAACAGGGGTTCGCCCCCCTCTCGAGGCCGTCACCCCCCTCACCGCGCTGTGAGGAGCCTGGGTGGTGCCAATAAATGTAGCGCGTTCGTAATGTGCTGTACATAGTGTGCTGCTCTCGCCCGGCAGCGTGGCGGTCGGGGTGGAGCTGCGGGCCGGCGGGCATCTCGGACCGGGCTCAGCCGGAGAAGTACCAGCTCTCGGGCGTGATAGTCAGCAACGGGCTCTGTGGCACGGCGCCCTCGAGGTTCTGCTGGATCTCGGTCAGCGAGTACGCCGCGCTCGGCTGCCACACCACCGGGAGCTGCACGGCGAGGTAGTCCTGCCAGTCGTCGAGGGTGACGTGATTGGGGTCGGGGGCGAAGACCGTCGAGCGGATGAGCTGGTCGTTCCGCGCGCTCAGGTAGCTGCCGACGTTCGAGGTGGCCGTCGACTGGAACGTCTCCTCGCCGGTCGGGTAGTAGTCCGGTGCGTAGGTCCAGCCCTCGCCCCAGTCCTCCAGCTCCCAGGTGCACGAGGCGCCCGAGCACGCCGTGGCGTTGCCGAGGACGGTGTCGAAGCTCGCCGCCGTGAGGTTGACCCGGATGCCCGCCAGCGACCAGGCGCGCTGCTCGGCCTGGACCTCCTTGGCGGCGCCGGGGCCGGAGTCGACGTACTCCATCGCGAACGCGAGCGGCGTACCCGCCGGCACGTGGCACTCCTTGGCGTTCACGCACGTCGTGATGCCCCCGGGCACCACGTTCCAGCCGTGCGCCCGGAGGAGCCGTATCGCCTTGGCCGGGTCGTAGGGATAGGGGTTCTTCTTCTCGGTGCCCGTCGCCAGCTGGTTCGCCGGCTCGACCGGCACCGGGCCGTACGTCGGCACGCCGTAGCCGTCATCGACGCTCTTGATGATGCCGGACTGGTCGACGAGCGACTGGAAGGCCTGGCGGAAGTAGAGCTGGCTGAAGATCGTCCCGGCGTAGCCGCCGTCGGCCTTCGAGTTGAAGTTGTAGGGGAAGTAGTTGATGCCCCAGCTGTAGAGGGGGACGAGGTCGTAGCGCCCGGCGAGCCGCGGGTTGTTCGGGCCGGCCACCTCGGCGCTCCTCGCCGGCGAGGTGGCGTCCTCGGCCGGGAGGTAGCCGACGGTGACCTTGCCCGCCACGAGCGCCTGGAACTCCGCCTTCGCCGAGGTGAAGGGCTGCTCGACGAACTTCGCCAGGGTCGGCTTGACGGGGCCGGTGTAGCGGGGGTTGGGCCGGAACACGGCGAGGCCGGCCACCGTGAACTTGACGAGGTGCCACGGCCCGTCGACGACCTGCCAGAGCGGGTTGGTCGCGTAGGTGGCGAGGGCGGCGCTCGACTCCTTCGCCGCGACCGGGTCGTAGCCCGCCTGCTCGGACAGGTAGGTGAACACGTCGGCGCACGACTTCGCCGCCGCGGACGCCGGCGAGCCCTTCGAGCTGAGCCTCACCGACGCGTACGGGGCCGAGGCGCACGACGTCGCGCCCTTCGCCTGCCCGTTCCCCGAGACGTCCCAGGCGAGGGGCATCGGCGTGATCTGGGACAGCTCGTCGGAGGTGAACCACTCGGGGTTGACGCGCTTGGTCAAGATGATCACGACCGAGGAGGCGTCGGGGGCCCGGACCGACTGGATGTCGTCGGGGATCGCGCCAGGGACGTAGCCCCCCCAGTTCTGCTTCTCGACCTTCAGCATGTTCAGCCAGAACATGACGTCGGCGGCCTGGACCGCCTCGCCGTCCGACCACGCTGCGCGGCGGAGGTTGATCGTCACCCGGGTGTCCCCGTCGGCGTACACGGGCGAGCTCGCCAGCGAGAGGGCGGGGTCGAGCACCGGCTGGCCGCCGGCGCCGAACCAGTAGAGCGGACGGAACATCAGGTACTGGAACTGGGCCGTGTTGTTCTGGCTGTAGAACGCCGAGCCCTCGAACGGGAAGATGTAGTCGGGCGGCGTCTGGACCGCCTCGGCGAAGGTCGCCGTGCCGCCGGGCAGCTTGACCGTCGGCGGGTCGCCCGCCGCGGGACGCGACTGGGCCGCTCCCGCCCAGCCGGTGCCGGCGGCGAGCGTCGCGAGGAGCACGGCCGCGCAGGCGGCCACCGGCGCGCGGCGCCGGGGCCGGTGCCGCCGGGCTGCTCTGATGTCGGGTTGTGAGGTCAACGGCCCACCGGGTCAACGGAAATGCGCTGGCGGGAGCGGTCGACACGGCGGCCCCCCGACGCGCCAGTGTTCGAAACCGTAGCGCGTTCGTAACTTCGAGCCGGCCCAGCAGCCTCCTCCGGGGGCACCCCGGTCAGCTCGGGGCGAGCGTCTCGGCGAGCGCGGCCGCGGCGGCGGACGGATCCGGCGCGCCCGTCACCGCCCGGCCCACGACCAGCAGGCCGGCGCCCGCCGCGAGCGCCTCGGCCGGCGTCGCGACCCGGGCCTGGTCGTCGAGGGGCGCGCCCCGCGGGCGCGTGCCGGGGACGACGCGGAGGAGGCCCGGCGTGACCCGGCGCACGAGGGCGAGGTCCGTCGCGGCGCACACCACCCCGCCGCAGCCGGCCGCTTCGGCGAGCCGAGCCCGCTCCTCGAGCAGGGCCGGCACCGCACGGGGCTCGCTCGTCAGCACGGTCACGCCGAGTGCCATCGGCAGGCGTCCCGCCCCGGCGTCGGCGCCGCCTTGCGCGAGCCCCTCGACAGCGGCACGCACCATGGCGCCGCCACCGGCGGTGTGCACCGTCACGTAGGCCGGCGCCAGGCGCCCGAGCACCCGGGCGCTGCGACCGACGGTCGTCGGGATGTCGTGGAGCTTGACGTCGAGGAAGACGTCGAACCCGTCGGCCACGAGCAGCTCGACCGCCCGGGGGCCGGCGGCCGCATAGAGCTCGAGCCCGACCTTGGCGACGCGGAAGTACGGCGCCAGCCGCTGGGCGAGGGCGCGGGCCTCGTCGAGGTCGTCGAGGTCGAGGGCGAGGGCGAGCATGTCGCCGCGCCGGGTGGCCAGGTATGCGGGGCTGGCCCGTCATCTGGGCTGGCCCGTCATCTGGGCTGGCCCGTCATCTGGGCTGGCCCGTCATCTGGGCTGGCCCGTCGTCGGGCCCACCGGGATCGCCATCCGCTCGGCCTTCGCGCCCGTGCGCCGCGGCGACGAGCTCGCGGACGGTGCCGACGCCGTGGCGGGCGCACCACTGCTCCAACTCGTCGAGGATCCTGAGCGGCGCCCGCGGGTCGGCGAAGGTCGCCGTTCCCACCTGGACCGCGTCGGCGCCGGCGAGGAGCAGCTCGACCGCGTCGTCGCCCCGGCTCACCCCGCCGACGCCGATGATCGAGGCGTCCGGGAAGGCCCGGCGGCACGTCGTACACGGCCCGGACGGCCACGGGGTGGAGTGCCGGGCCGGAGAGCCCCGCCACCCGCGCCGAGTGCCGGGCGGCGGCCCTCCAGGTCGATCGCCATGCCGAGCAGCGTGTTCACGAGCGTGACGCGCCTCGGCTCCCGCGCCGAGCGCCGCTCCGGCGATCTCGGCGATGTCGGAGACGTTCGGCGAGAGCTTCGCCCACCGTGGCCGCCGGCACGCCGCCGCCGCGTCGACCGCCTCGGCCGTCGCGCTCGGCGAGTGGGCGAACATCTTGCTGCGGTCCTCCAGGTTCGGACAGCAGACGTTGACCTCGACGGCGACGACGCAGGCCGGGGCGTCGGCGAGGAGCGCGGCCGCGCGGGCGAAGTCCTCGACGGTCCGGCCCCAGATGCTCGCGACCACCGCGGCGCCGGTCGCCTCGAGCCGCGGGGCGTCGTGCTCGAGCCACGCGGCGACGCCCGGGCCCTGCAGCCCGACGCCGTTCAGCATCCCGCACGCCACCGGCCGCACCCGGGGCGGCGGGTTGCCCGGCCACGGCTCGGCCGCTAGAGACTTCACGACGACGGCGCCGAGCCGGCGCAGGTCGAAGTACGAGGCCAGCTCGGCGCCGTGGCCGCTCGTGCCCGACGCGGTCATCACGGGGCTGACCAGCCGGAGCGAGCCGACCGGGGCGGTCAGGTCGACCGCGGCCACGCGCCCTCGTGGTGCTCCTGGAGGCTCTTCACGCTCAGCCCGAGCCGGGCCCAGTCGGCGATCCCCGCCGCGGCGGCGCGCGCCGCCGCCACCGTGGTGGCGATCGTCACGCCGTTCGCCGACGCGGCCCGCCGGATGTAGGCGCCGTCGGCGCGCGGCCCGCGGCCCCTCGGCGTGTTCACCACGAACTGCACCTTGCCGCTCGCGATGAGCGTCGACGGCGTCGGCTCGACCCGAGGCGGGCGCCGCGCCGCCACCTTGCACCTCGCTCAGCTTGGCGACCGCACGGCGACGGGGACGCCGTGCTGCTCCAGGTGGGCCGCCGTCCCCGCCGTGGCGGCGATCGTGAAGCCGAGATCCGCGAAGGCGCGGCGCGGCGAGCATGCCCGCGGCCTTGTCGCGGTCGGCCAGGGAGAAGAAGACCGTGCCCGCCCTGGGGCAGCCGGTTGCCCGCCGCGATCTGGCTCTTGGCGAAGGCCAGGCCGAAGGTGGTCGTCGATCCCCATCACCTCGCCGGTGGAGCGCATCTCCGGGCCGAGCAGCGCGTCGACGTCGGGAAAGCGGTCGAACGGCAGCACCGCCTCCTTGACGCGACGTGGCCGCGGCGGTCCGGACCGGGAGCACGCAGGAGCCCCTCGTCCCGCAGCTCGGCCAGGGTCGCGCCCGACCATCACCCGCGCCGCGACCTTGGCGAGGGGCACGCCGGTGGCCTTGGCCACGAACGGCACGGTGCGGCTGGCCCGGGGGTTGGCCTCGATCACGAACACCTGGCCGCTGCCTTCACCGCGTACTGCACGTTGATCAGGCCGCGCACCTCGAGGGCGTCGGCGATCGCCCGCGTGTAGCCCTCGATGACGGCGACCGTCGCGGCGTCGAGCGTCGGCGGCGGGATGACGCAGGCCGAGTCGCCCGAGTGCACCCCGGCCTCCTCGACGTGCTCCATGACCCCGCCGATCAGCGACCTCGCCGGCGCTGTCGCGGATCGCGTCGACGTCGACCTCGATGGCGTCCTCGAGGAAGCGGTCGACCAGCACCGGCCGCTCCGCCGAGAGCCCGCCCTCCCGGCCCGAGCGCGCCGCCGCTCGCCGCCGGCCGGAGCGTCGAGCCGGCGAGCGCCGCCATGGCGTGCTCGAGCCCCTCGTCGTCGTAGACGATCTCCATCGCCCGCCCGCCGAGCACGTAGGTCGGGCGCACGAGCACCGGGTAGCCGATCCGGTCGACGACGGCGCGCGCCTCGGCGAGGCTGCGAGCCGTGCCGCCGGCCGGCTGGGGGATCTCGAGCCGGGCGCACAGGGCGCTCCACTGCTCGCGGTCCTCGGCCAGGTCGATCGCCGCCGGGCTCGGTGCCGAGGACGAGCTCGGCCGGGAGCGCGGCCGGCGAGCTTCAGCGGCGTCTGGCCCCCGAGGCCGACGATCACGCCCGCCACCCCGCCCCCGCCGGCGCGGCGCTCGGCGTCGACGACCTCCAGCACGTCCTCGGTCGGTGAGCGGCTCGAAGTAGAGGCGGTCGGAGGTGTCGTAGTCGGTCGAGACGGTCTCGGGGTTGCAGTTGACCATCACCGTCTCGAAGCCCGCGTCGCGCAGCGCGAAGCTCGCGTGCACGCAGCAGTAGTCGAACTCGATGCCCTGGCCGATGCGGTTCGGCCCCGACCCGAGGATGACGACCCGCGGCCGGCGCCGACGGGCCGCACCTCGTCCTCGTCCTCGTAGGTGGAGTAGTGGTACGGCGTCTCGGCCGCGAACTCGGCGGCGCAGGTGTCGACCGTCTTGTAGGTCGACGGCGACCCCCGCGCCGAGCCGGGCCGCCCGCACGTCCGCCTCCGGCAGGCCGCAGCCGCCAGGCCAGCTGCGCGTCGGAGAAGCCGAGCCGCTTCAGCCCGCCGCCAGTCCGTCGGGCGAGGCGGCCGAGGCGTCCGGCCGGCGGGCCCTCCGCGTCGGCCAGCTCGTCGAGCCAGCGACGCGCCTCGACGATCTCCTGCACCTGGTCGAGGAACCACGGGTCGATGCCGGTCGAGGCGGCGACCTGTCCGACGGAGATGCCGCGGCGCAGCAGCTGCCTCGACGCTGGAAGAGCCGCTCGCGGCGTGGCGCAGCGCCGCCTGGCGCACCAGCTCGTCGGTGGGCACGGCGTCGTAGGCCGCCTCGCCGGGGTCGCAGTTGAGCCCGAGTCGGCCCTGCTCGAGCGAGCGCAGCGCCTTCTGCAGCGACTCGGGGAAGGTCCGGCCGATCGCCATCACCTCGCCGACCGACTGCATCCGGGTGCCGAGGCGGTCCGGCGCTCCGGGCAGCTTCTCGAAGGCCCAGCGGGGCACCTTGGTCACGACGTAGTCGATCGTCGGCTCGAAGCTCGCCGGCGTCGCGCGGGTGATGTCGTTCGGGATCTCGTCGAGCGTGTAGCCGACCGCGAGGCGTGCCGCGATCTTGGCGATCGGGAAGCCGGTCGCCTTCGAGGCCAGCGCGGAGGAGCGCGACACGCGCGGGTTCATCTCGATGACGAGCCTGCTCGCCGGTCAGCGGGGTCGACGGCGAACTGGATGTTGGAGCCGCCGGTCTCGACGCCGACGCGGCGGATGCAGGCGAAGGCGGCGTCGCGCATCTCCTGGTACTCGACGTCGGACAGGGTCTGGGCCGGGGCGACGGTGATCGAGTCGCCGGTGTGCACGCCCATCGGGTCGAAGTTCTCGATCGAGCAGACGACCACGCAGTTGTCGGCGCGGTCGCGCATCACCTCGAGCTCGAACTCCTTCCACCCCGCGATCGAGCGCTCGATGAGGATCTCGCCAGACGGGGCTGGCGGCGAGGCCCGCGGCGGCGAGGTGCCGCAGCTCGTCCCGGTCGGCGGCGATGCCGGTGCCGGCGCCGCCGAGGATGAACGACGGGCCGGACCATGATCGGGAAGCCGATCTGCTCGCCGATGGCGAGGGCCTCGTCGAGGTCGTGGGCGAAGCCCGAGTCCGGGCACTCGAGGCCGATCTCGATCATCGCCTCCTTGAACAGTTCGCGGTCCTCGGCGGTGCGCGATCGCCTCCGTGTTCGCCCCGATGAGCTCCACGCCGATGCTCGTCGAGCACGCCGCGCGCCGAGAGCTCCATCGCCAGGTTGAGCGCGGTCTGGCCGCCCAGCGTCGGGCAGGAGCGCGTCGGGGCGCTCGCGGGCGATGATCGCGGCCAGCACGTCGGCGTCGAGCGGCTCGACGTAGGTCGCGTCCGCGAGGTCGGGGTCGGTCATGATCGTCGCCGGGTTCGAGTTGACGAGGACCACCCGGTAGCCCTCCTCGCGCAGCACCCGGCACGCCTGGGTCCCCGAGTAGTCGAACTCGCACGCCTGACCGATGACGATCGGGCCCGAGCCGATCACCAGGATCGAGGAGATGTCCTCGCGCCGGCCCATCAGACCCCGGTCCCCGTCAACTCCGGGCCTCCGTCAACGATGGGCCTCCATCAGGCGGCGAACTCCTCGAACAGGTAGCGCGCGTCGTGGGGGCCGGGACCGGCCTCCGGGTGGTACTGCACGCCGAAGGCCGGCACCGAGCGGCTGGCGAGGCCCTCGATGACCCCGTCGTTCAGGTTGACGTGGGTGACGTCGGCGTCCTCGAGGGTCCCCTCGGCGACCGCGTAGTTGTGGTTCTGGCTCGTGATCTCCACCGTGCCGGTGGCGATCCGCCGCACCGGGTGGTTGCCCCCGTGGTGGCCGAAGCGCAGCTTGAAGGTCTTCGCCCCGAGGGCGGCGCCGAGGAGCTGGTGGCCGAGGCAGATCCCGAAGACCGGCACGCGACCGAGCAGCTCGCCGACGGTGCCGACGAGGTGGGGGAGCGCGGCCGGGTCACCGGGCCCGTTCGAGAGGAAGACGCCGTCCGGCCGGAGCGCCAGCGCCTCGCCGGCCGGCGTCGACGCCGGGACCACCTCGACGGTCGCCACCTTCGTGAGGTTGCGCAGGATCGTGCGCTTGATCCCGAAGTCGTAGGCGACGACCCGGAGCGGGCCGCCCGGCACGGTGTAGGGGCGATCGACGGTGACCTCGCCGACGAGGTCGACGCCCACGGTGCCCGGCTCGGCCCGCGCCGCGGCGAGGAGCTCGTGCTCGCTCGCCGTCCCGAAGGCGCACGGCATCGCGCCCGCCTCGCGCAGGTGGCGCGTCAGCCGGCGGGTGTCGACGCCGGTCAGCCCGCCGATGCCGTGATGCGTGAGGAAGGCCTCCAGGTCTCCGGTCGAGCGCCAGCTGCTCGGTCGCTCGGCGAGGTCGCGCACGACGACGCCGCGGCAAAAGGGCCGCCGGCTCTCGTCGTCCTCGGGCGTCACGCCGTAGTTGCCGATGTGGGGATAGGTGAAGGCGATCACCTGCCCGGCGTAGGACGGGTCGGTGATCACCTCCTGGTAGCCCGCCATGACGGTGTTGAAGACGAGCTCGCCCGTCGCGACCCGCGCCGTGCCGTCGGCGAGCGCGCCGATCGCCTCGCCCTCGAAGACGGCGCCGTCCGCCAGTACCAGGAGCGCCGGCGACCGGGTCATCGCTGCGCCTCCGCCCCGACGACGACGGGCTCGCCCCCGAGCAGCGTGTGCCGGACACGGCCGGTGAGCTCGCGCCCCGCGTAGGGGGAGTTCCTGCTCCGGCTGGCCCCGGCGGAGGGGTCGACGACCCAGCGCGCGGCGGGGTCGAACACGCACAGGTGGGCGCGGGCACCGGCCGCGATCGGGCCGCCGTGGCCCCCGGCGGCGTCGAGGCCCGCGATGCGCGCCGGCCGCCACGACATCAGGGCGAAGAGCTCGACGGGCGTGCAACGCGGGCCCGTGTCGCCGTTCGCGCCGGCGCCGCCGGGCGTGCAGAGCACGTCGTAGGCCACGGCGAGCGCCGTCTCCAGCCCGAGCATGCCCGGGGGGCGCTCTCGAACGGCTCCTCCTTCGCCTCGATCGGGTGCGGCGCGTGGTCGGTGGCGATCGCGTCGATGACCCCCCCGACGAGCGCGTCGCGGACCGCCAGCACGTCGTCGGCGGTGCGCAGGGGAGGGTTCACCTTGAAGACCGGGTCGTACGACGCCACGGTCTCGTCGGTGAGGCTCAGGTGGTGCGGCGTCGCCTCGGCGGTGACCGCCAGCCCCTCCGACCTGGCGGCGCGGAGCAGCGCGACGGACCCCGCCGTGGACAGGTGGAGGAAGTGCATCGGCGAGCCGGTGAGCCGCACGAGCCCGAGGTCTCGCGCGAGCATCGCCTCCTCGGCGAGCGCGGGCTGGCCGGGGATCCCGAGGCGGCTCGACCACGCCCCCTCGTGCATGTGGCCGCCCGAGGCGAGCTCCTCGTCCTCGCAGTGCTGGGCGAGGACGACGCCGAGGCCCCCGGCGTACTCGAGCGCCCGCCGCATCAGCCGGGCGTCTTGCACCCCCCGGCCGTCGTCGGTGAAGAGCCGCACGCCGAGGGCGGCCATCTCTGCCATCGGCGCCAGCCGCTCGCCCGACCGCCCGACGGTGATCGCCCCGGCGACCGCGACGTCGGCGCACACGCCCGCGCCGAGCGCGAGGACGTCGCGGACGATCGCGGCGTTGTCGATCGCCGGCTCGGTGTTCGGCATCGCGACGACGGCCGTGTAGCCGCCGAGGGCGGCGGCGCGCGCCCCGCTCTCGACGGTCTCGGCGGCCTCGCCGCCGGGCTCCCGCAGGTGCGTGTGGAGATCCACGAGGCCCGGGGCGACGAGGCAGCCGCCGGCGTCGAGGACGGTGGCCCCCCGCGGCGGCTCGATCGCCGGGGCGACCTCGACGATCCTGCCCTCCTCGACCAGCACGTCGGCGCGGCGCTCGCCCGTCTCGTCGACGAGGGTCCCGCCCCGCACGCAGATCTTGCGGCTCATCGCGGCGCCTCCGGCGCGGCGAGGCCGCCCGGCGCCGCACCGAGCAGCAGGAAGAGGACGGCCATGCGCACCGGCACGCCGTTGTGGACCTGGCGGGTGACGAGCGCGCTCGACCCCTCGAGGACCTCGGCGTCGATCTCCACGCCCCGGTTCATCGGGCCGGGATGCATGACGAGGGCGTCGGGGGCGAGCCGGGCGGCACGCTCGCGGCTCAGGCCGAACCGAGCGGCGTACTCGCGAAGCGACGGGACGAACGTGCCCTGCATGCGCTCGGACTGCATCCTGAGGAGGTAGACGACGTCGGTCTCGGCAAGGACGGGGTCGAGCTCGTTCGCACACGTTCGCGGGCCAGCCCTCGAGCGAGGGCGGCAGCAGCGTCGCCGGGGCGACGAGGGTGACCTCGGCGCCGAGCGCCGAGAGGGCGAGCACGTTCGAGCGGGCGACCCTGCTGTGCCGGATGTCGCCGACGACGGCGACCCGCAGGCCGGCGAAGTCGTCGGGGGCGTCGCCGCTCCGGCGCCGCGCCAGCGCCTCCCTGATCGTGTAGCAGTCGAGCAGCGCCTGGGTGGGGTGCTCGTGCTGGCCGTCGCCGGCGTTGACGACCGAGGCCCGGACCCAGCCGGCGACCCGGTGCGGCGCTCCCGCCGAGGCGTGCCGGACGACCATCGCGTCGACGCCCATCGCGTCGATCGTCTCGACGGTGTCGCGGAGGGACTCGCCCTTCGAGAGCGAGGACGTCGAGGCGGTGAAGGTCATGGTGTCGGCCGACAGGCGCTTCGCCGCGGTCTCGAAGGAGAGCCGGGTGCGCGTCGAGCTCTCGAAGAACAGCGTGGCGACGGTGCGGCCGCGAAGCGCCGGGACCTTCGGGATGTCGCGCTCGGTGACCTCGGCGAACGAGTCGGCCAGGTGGAGCACCTCCAAGATCCCGTCCCGGCCGAGGTCGGCGACGGAGAGCAGGTGCCTGCGAGCCGAGGTCGCGAGCCGGGCGCCGGACGCGGAATCGTCGCGCGCCGTGGGCGTCGAGGCGGGAGCGACCGTGCCGGGCCGCGCACGCGCCGTCGCGACGGCGGCGCGCGCCGCATCTGTCGTCCCGGGCGACGTCATACCGGGCCCAGATCGCCGATGAGGACGCCGTCCTCGCTCACCTCGACCGCCTCGTCCCGGCGGGTCGGCAGGTTCTTCCCCACGTAGTCGGGCCGGATCGGCAGCTCCCGGTGGCCCCGGTCGACCATCACCGCGAGCTGCACGGCCCGGGCACGCCCGAGGTCGCGCAACGCGTCGAGGGCGGCTCGCACGGTCCTGCCGGTGAAGAGCACGTCGTCGACGAGCACCACGACGCGCCCGGCGAGGTCGCACGGCATGCTCGTGGCCTTCTCCGGGCGGACGGGCCGGAGCCCGATGTCGTCGCGGTAGAAGGCGACGTCGAGGCTGCCGAACGGCACGTCCGTCCCGTCGATCTCGCGCAGCAGCTCGACCAGCCGGGCGGCGAGCGGCACCCCGCCGGTCTGGAGGCCGACGACGACGAGCTCCTCGGTGCCGTGGTTGCGCTCGATGATCTCGTGGGCGATCCGCACGAGCGCCCGGCGGACGTCATCGACGGACATCACCGACGCCCGGGCAACGAAAACGCGCCCTTCCGGGCGCGTCAACCGCTGCTCTCGTTCTGCCACCGCACTCCCCTGTCGTCCGTACGGGCCTCTCTGGACCCGTTTCACGTCCGAGCAACCATGGTAACGCGCTTCGCGCCCGACGGCCCCGTTGCCGCGGCGGTGCGCGCCGTCGGCGCCCGCCCGGGCGGTGAGGCGCGGCGGCGCTACGCGCCGAGCAGGATCTCGACGGCCTCGTGGAGCGAGCCGGCCGAGGCGTCGGGCCGGTACTCCTCGAGCGGCCACCGACGGCCCCGGTGCAGCCAGATCGTCCGCAGCCCGGCCCCGCGCCCACCACCGACGTCGGGGCCGGGGGCGTCGCCGACCATCCAGCCCGCCAGCTTGTCGGAGCCGTCCAGCTGCACGCCGCAGCGCCGGGCCGCCTCCTCGAAGATGGCCCGGTCCGGCTTGGCGGCGCCGATCTCCTCCGACACGCAGGCGGCGTCGAACAGCCCGGCCAGGCCCGCACGCGCCACCTTCTCGTGCTGGCTCGGCGGGCCGTTCGTCACGATGGCGAGCCTCCAGCCCCGCGCCCGGAGCCGCTCGAGGGCCGCGGCGACCTCGGGCTCGGGCTTGATGCAGCGCGGGTAGTCGGCACGGTACGCCGCGATCAGCTCTTCGACGCTCTCGGCGAGCCCGAACCGCTCCTTCGCCGGTGCGAACACCTCCTCGCGCGAGGCGAAGCCGTCGCGATCGACCTCCAGCAGGAACTCCACCGCGCCGCGCTCCAGCCCCTCGGCGGCGGCGAACCGCTCGGCCCAGCGCGCGTAGGCGCCCTGGCGGTCGATCAGCGTGTTGTCGAGGTCGAACATCGCCAGGTGACCCGGCGTCGGCGCGGCGGGCCTCACCTCAGCTCGAGCTCCTCGCTCTCGTACTCGGCGCCGATCGGGCCGAGGACGACCCGGCGCGGGCCCGCCTCCACCCGGCCGGCGACGAGCGCCGGGTGGCCGAGCTCGCCGGCGAGCGAGACGGCGGCCGCGCCCGCGCCGGGCGCGCAGAAGATCGCGAAGCCGACGCCCATGTTCAAGGTGCCGTAGGCCTCGCGCGGCGAGAGGCGGGCGGCGCCGGCCAGGAACGACAGGACCTCCGGCACCTCCGGGAGCCGGTCGACGCGGTAGGTGAGGTCGCGATCGGCGCGCATGAGCTTGCGCAGGCCGTGCCCGGTCACGTGGCTCAAGTAGTGGACCCCGACGCCCGCCGCGAGGAGGCGCTCGACGAGGCGGACGTAGATGACGCTCTCGTCGAGCAGGGCGTCGCCGAACTCCCGACCGCCGACGAGGCGGTGGCGGAGCCCCTCGGGAAGGCCGTCGGCGACCTCCCGGGCGAGCGAGGCACCGTTCGCGTGCAGGCCGCTCGAGGCGACCAGCACGATCTCGTCGCCCGGCGCGAGCGCCGCACCGAGCAGCGGCTCGACGCCGCCGGGGACGACCCCGACGGCGCTGCCGGCGAGGTCGATCTCGGCCGGCGCGACGAGGCCGGCGAGGGTGGGCGACTCGCCGCCGCCCCATGCCGCCCCGGCGTCCTCGCAGGCCCGGCGCCAGCCGGCCACGAGCGAGGCGTGGCGGCTGCCCGCGTACCAGCCGGCCGAGCCGGTGGCGAAGTAGGCGTTGACCAGCACGGGCAGCGCGCCGACGCAGCAGCAGTCGTTCACGACGGCGGCGACGGTGTCGTAGCCGATGGCGTCGAAGCGGTCGACGCCGGTCGCCTCCTCGTAGGCCCGGGCGATCATCGACTTCGTCCCGAGGCACTCGAGCACGAAACCGAGGTTGAGCCCGCCGAGCTCGAGGACCGAGGCGGGCTCGCCCCGCGAGGCGTCCACCAGGTGCGCCCCGCGCGGCTCCGGGTACGGCGAGGTGGCGAGCGCCCCGGCGAGCGCGGCGCGCTTGGCCGCGTCGAGGGTCGCGTAGTCGACCCCCGCCTGGCGGTAGGCGTCCGGTCCGCCGTCCCCGCTCACGCCGGCCTCGTCTCGGCCGGCCGTAGCTGGCGGGCGATGGCGGCGAGGACGCCGTTCACGTAGCGCCCGGACTCCTCGGTCGAGTACTGCTTCGCGAGCTCCACCGCCTCGTCGATGACGACGGCCACGGGGATCTCCCGGTGCTCGAGCAGCTCGTAGGTGCCGAGGCGCAGCAGCTGGCGGTCGACGGCGGGCAGCCGGCCGAGGGACCAGTCCGTCGCGTGCGAGGCGACGAGCTCGTCGACCTCTGCCGACCGGCTCCCGACGCCTCGGAACAGCTCCTCGGCGTAGGGCTCGGGCGCGAACGGCAGCGCCGCCAGGACGTCCGCCGGTGCGAGCCCCTTCACCTCGGCCTCGTAGAGCAGGCCGAGTGCTCGCTCCCGGGCACGTCGACGCTCGCCCGCGGGCGGCTCCTCGTCCCGGCTACGCCCTCGTGAGGTACTCACCGGACCGGGTGTCGACCTTGATCCGGTCGCCCGGGTTGACGAACAGCGGAACCTGCACGACGAGGCCCGTCTCGAGGGTCGCCGGCTTGCGGGCGCCCGACACCCGGTCCCCCTGCAGGCCGGGCTCGGTCTCGGCGACGGCGAGCTCGACCGCGGCGGGCAGCTCGACGTCGACGATCTCCCCGCCGTAGAGCTGCAGGACGGCCGAGTCGCCCTCCTTCAGGTAGCTCGCCGAGCCGGCGAGCGACGAGGACTCGACGTTCATCTGGTCGTAGGAGACGTTGTCCATGAAAACGTACTCGTCGCCGTCCCGGTAGAGGAACTGCATCTCCCGCTTCTCGACGAGCGCCTGCTCGACCTTCTCGTCCGCCCGGAACGTCCGCTCGACGACCGCCTTCGTCCGGACGTTGCGGAGCTTGGTCCGCACGAACGCGCCACCCTTGCCGGGCTTGACGTGCTGGAACTCGACGATCGAGAAGAGGCCGTCGGGCAGCTCGAGCGTCATGCCGTTCTTCAGGTCGTTGGTGGAGAGGGCCATCAGAGGGTGTAGTCCTTCGTCGACTTCGTGAGGACCCGCGCACCGGTGGGGGTGACGACGACGGTGTCCTCGATGCGGGCGCCGCCCCGTCCTTGCAGGTACGCGCCCGGCTCGACGGTCACCACGGCGCCCGCCGGGAGGATATCAGCCGATCCGGCGGCCACCGCCGGGGCCTCGTGGATCTCCAAGCCCACGCCATGGCCCGTGGAGTGCAGGAACGCATCGCCGTAGCCCGCCTCGGTGAGCGACTCCCGGCAGGCTGCGTCGACCGCGGCGCCGCTCGCGCCCTCGGTCACGGCGCGAAGTCCCGCCCGCTGGGCGGCGAAGACCGCGTCGACGAGCTCGCGCAGCTCGCCGGAGGGCTCGCCGAAGGAGAGGGTCCGGGTCATGTCCGAGCGGTAGCCGTCGACGGTGGCACCGAAGTCGACGACCACCAGCTCGCCGCCGCCGATCTGGCGCTCGGTCGGGCGGGCGTGCGGCATCGCGCCGTTCGGCCCACTCGCCACGATGGTCTCGAACGCCGGCGCCGAGGCGCCGCGGCGCCGCATCTCGTACTCGAGCTCCGCGGCGACCTCCGACTCGGTGCACCCCTCCGTGATCCGGCTCTTGACCTGGGCGAGCGCGACGTCGGCCACCTGGCACGCCAGCTCGACGCGGGCGAGCTCCCCTTCGTCCTTCACGACCCGCAGCCGCTCCACCACGGCCTTGGTCGGGACGAGCGCGGACCCTTCGAACAGCTCCGCCAGGCGGAGCTGGAACGACCACGTCACCGACGCGGCCTCGAGCCCGATGCGCCCGAGGCCGCGGGCCGCGCGGCCGAGCGCGCCGAGCTGGCCGCCCGAGTTGGCGATCTCCACCTCGACCGCCACGCCGGCGGCCGCCACCTGCTCGGCCGCCTGGTCGCGGTAGCGGCCGTCGGTGACGAGCAGCGCGCCGCTAGGGGCGACGAGGAGCATCCCGGCCGAGCCCGAGAACGCGGTCAGGTAGCGCAGGTTCTCGTGCTTGGTGACGAGCAAAGCGTCGCAACCGGCCGGCTCGAGCATCTCGCGCAACCGGCCGAGGCGGCCGGCGACGTCCATGGCTGGCAGGCTGTGGATATCGATCGTCGGGCTCATGAGGCGAATGTAGGCCGACCGCCTCAGCGCTCCGGCAGCGCGAGCAGTCCCGCGACGGCGTCCACGGCGAGCTCGTAGCCGAGCGCGCGGAACCCGGCGATCGAGCCGTCGACGACCGGCGAGAGGACCGAGCGGTGCCGCCACGGCTCGCGAGCGTCGGGGTTCGACAGGTGGAGTTCGACGACGGGGCCCTCGAAGGTCGCCGAGCGCGTCGTGCAGCGACCAACCGTAGTGGCTGAGCGCCCCGGCGTTGACGACGATCGCGGCGGCGCGCCCGCGGGCGGCGTGGACGGCGGCGACGAGCTCGGACTCGGCGTCGCTCTGGCGGTGCTCCAGCTCGAGCCCGTGGCGCTCGGCCGCGGCGCGGGCGCGGCCCACGTGGTCGGCGAGCGTCTCGGTCCCGTACGTCTCGGGCTGGCGCTCGCCGAGCAGGGCGAGGTTGGGCCCCGACAGCAACAGGACGAGGGGCCCGCTCACGGCGACACCGCCCCTCTCGCCTTCGGCGCCCGGGGCCCGGCCGCCGACGCGGTCGCCTCCGGCGCGGGGCCGCCGGCGGCGCTCGCGGCGAGCGCCTGGACGACGAGCTCGCGCGGCACGTCGCGGACCGGCTCGACCCCGTCGGGGCCGTCGAGCACGAACACCGGCCCGGCGACGGCCTTCTTGTCGCGGCCCATCAGCGCGACGAGCGCGTCGAGGTCGAGCCCCGCCGGGATCGCCGCCGGCAGGCCGTAGGCCTCGACCACCTCCAGGTGCCGGTCGACGCGGGCCTCATCGATACGGCCGAGCAGGTGCGCCAGGCGGGCCGCGAAGATGAGGCCGATCGCGACCGCCTCCCCGTGACGCAGGTCGAGCGCCGGCCGGCCTCCCCCGCCGGAAAAGGCCGAGGCCTCGAGTGCGTGGGCGAGCGTGTGGCCGTAGTTGAGCGACATCCGCCGGTCCCCCTCGCGCTCGTCGGCCCCGACGACCGCCGCCTTCGCCGCGACGCAGCGCGGCGATCTGCTCGACGAGGGGAAGGCTCGGGGAGGTCGTCCACGCCGAGGAAGGCGTACTTCGCCATCTCGCCGAGGCCGGAGCGCCACTCCCGCTCCGGGAGGGTCGTCAGGGCGTCGGTGTCGCAGAGGACCGCTCGGGGCTGCCAGAAGGCCCCGACGAGGTTCTTCCCCTCGGGGAGGTTCACGCCCGTCTTGCCGCCGATCGCTGCGTCCACCTGGCCGAGCAGCGTCGTCGGCACGTGCACCACCGCGACCCCGCGGTGGTAGGACGCGGCGGCGAAGCCGGCGACGTCGGTCACCACGCCGCCGCCGACGGCGACGACCACGTCGGCCGCGCGTCAGCCCGGCGCCCACGAAGCCGCGGCAGAGCTCCTCGACCGTCGAGAGCGTCTTCGCCCGCTCGCCGTCGCCGATGGTGAAGCGGGACGTCTCGACCCCGGGGTCGACCTCCAGGTCGATCCCCGCCTGGCGACACCACCGCGGCGCGGCGCGCGCCGGGCGGGAGCACGTCGGCCAACCGGTGGCGGGCACCGGGCCCGACCAGCACCTCGTAGGAACGCTCGCCGAGCGGGATCGGCACGTGGCGGAGCACCGCGGCGAGGACGTGGTCCACGACGCCGGCGGGCGAGAGGCCGTCCACGTCGACCACGGCGGAGGCCAGGGCCTCGTAGATGGGCCGGCGGACCTCGTCGAGCCTGGCGACGGTCGCCGCGGCGTCGCCCTCGAGCAGCGGGCGGCCGTGCCCGTCGCCGACGCGCCCCGCGAGCGTCGCCGGCGTCGCCCGCAGCCAGACGACCTCGCCGGCGCGGCGGATCAGCGCCCGGTTCGCCTCGTCGAGCACGGCGCCGCCGGCGACGGCGATCACCGCGGGGCGGCCGGACGCGACGGCCTCCGCGAGCGCACGACGCTCCTCGTCGCGGAAGGCCTTCTCGCCGTCGGTGGCGAAGATCTCGGCGACGCCCCGGGAGGTGCGCCGCTCGACCTGCTCGTCGCTGTCGACGTACGGGCGCCCGAGTCGCTCGGCGAGCGCCCGGCCCGTCGTCGTCTTGCCGCTGCCCATCATCCCGACGAGCAGGACGTGGTTGCCCGGCGTGCGCGCGCCGCTCACCTGGAGTCTGCCGTCGGGTCGGCGCCGCCGGGGGGCGCCGGCGCCGGGGGCGCCACGGCGGCGGACGGCGTCTCGTCGAGCGCGCCCTCGTAGGCGTCGCGGTTGCGGACGAGCTCGGCGATCGAGTCGCCGCCGAACTTGCGCAGCGCCTCGCCGGCGAGCACCAGGGCGATCATCGTCTCGGCGACGACGCCCATGGCGGGCACCGCGGTGACGTCGGTGCGCTCCTTGAACGAGACCGTCTCCTCCTTGGTCACCACGTCGACCGTCTGCAGCACCGGCCGGTTCAGCGTGGCGAGCGGCTTCATAGCGACCGGGCGACGAGCGAGCTCCCCCGTGGAGATGCCGCCCTCGACGCCGCCGGCACGGGTGGTCTCCCGCACGTAGGCGTCGCGCGCCGGCGTCCCAGAAGATCGCGTCGTGGGCCTCCGAACCGCGGCGCCGGGCGAGCTCGAACGCCGTCGCCGATCTCGACGCCCTTCACCGCCTGGATGCTCATCAGCGCCTGGGCGAGCAGGCCGTCGAGCTTGCGGTCCCAGTGGACGTGGCTGCCGAGCCCGACGGGCACGCCGTAGGCGAGCACCTCGACCACGCCGCCGAGCGAGTCGCCGTCCTTCGCCGCCGCCTTGACCTGCGTCGATCATCTGCCTCGGCCGCCGCCGGGTCGAAGCAGCGGACCGGCGACTCGTCGACCGTCGCGAGGTCCTCGGGACCGGGCCGCGCGCCGGTCTGGCGCGACGGCCCGCCCGAGCTGGACGACGTGGCTCACGACCGAGATGCCGAGCTGGGCGAGCAGCGCCTTCGCGAGCGTCCCCGGCGGCGACGCGCGCGGCGGTCTCGCGGGCGGAGGCCCGCTCGAGCACGTCACGGGCGTCGGCGAAGCCGTACTTCTGCATCCCCGCCAGGTCGGCGTGGCCCGGGCGGGGCGTCGTGAGGGCCTTGGAGGGCGTGCCCGGCTCGGGCGACATCTCCTCGTCCCACTTCGGCCACTCGGTGTTGGCGATCTCGATGGCGATCGGCGAGCCGAGGGTGCGGCCGTGGCGCACTCCAGCGATGAGGGTCACCTCGTCCGCCTCGAAGCGCATGCGCGGGCCGCGGCCGAAGCCGAGGCGCCGGCGGGCGAGCTCGGCCGTGACGTCGCCGGCGGTGATCGGCAGCCCGGCGGGCATGCCCTCGAGGATGACGACGAGCGCCCGCCCGTGGGACTCGCCGGCGGTCAGGAAGCGCAGCATGCGACGAAATCTACTGCCGGCGCCTCCGGGCTACTTCTTGGCACCCTCGAAGTACGGGTTCGCGCCCTCGGCGTGGGCGGTGACGTCGACGATGTCGGTGATGCCGGGCACGCCGTCGCGGATGGCGACCGAGATCCCCTGGCTGAGGGTGACCTGCGCGAGACCGCAGCCCTGGCAGCCGCCCGACAGGCGCAGGTAGGCGACGCCCTCGTCGTCGACGGCCACCAGGTCGGCACGGCCGCCGTGCATGGCGATCTGCGGGTTGACCTGCTGGTCGAGCACCTCGATCACGGCATACGCCAGCGGGTTGTCCAGGTCTCCCTTGGGCTCCGCGCCGAGCCCGAGCGAGCTGCGCGGGGGCGTGTTCGGGTTCACCATGACGAGCCCCGCCTGGCCGCCGTGGTCACCGACGTCGAGGGTGGCGCCGCGGATCCGGTCGATGCTCTCCAGCACCACGACGACCGCCAGGTCGTCGTGGTGCTGGACGGCGTCGCGTGGCCCGGCGTCGGCGACCGCCTCGAACCACATGTCGTAGGTGTACGTGTTGCCGTCGGCGCCGTTCACCTCGAGGTAGAGCGCGAGGCGCTCCGCGTCCGCCTCGGCGCTGCGCGCCTGCAGCACGAGCTCCCTGGCCGCATCGGTCACCTGCAGCACGGGCTGGGGGGTGTCGGCCGCCGGGGGGTCCATCGTCATGGGTCCATCGTAGGTGGCAGTGGCCCCCGCCGCCGCGGTCCGGGGACGTAATACACTCCTGCGCCATCGCTCCGAGCTCGCGACGGAGACGGCTGCGCCGAGAGGGCGGGGTCGGACGATGGCGACGATGGGTAGGCCGCGTGCAGAGTTCGTCATGGTCGTCGTGAACGTCAGCGCTGGCAGGATGGCGTCGTGACAGCCCGGCGTTTCCTCGACGCCACGCGGATGGGTCGTGGTAGACCGGCGACTGCGCAGACCAGCCCGCCCGCGGCGGAACACGACCGTGACCTGCCCGGGCGGGACGCCGGAGGTCCCGAGACGATGACCGCTGAGACGAGCGAGGCACCAGAGCTGCTGCTCGTCGAGGACGACGAAGGCGACGCCCTGCTCGTCCAGGCCCTCCTGGAGGAGGTCGGCGACACGCGCAGCCTCGCCTGGGCGCGCTCGCTCGCGCAGGCGGAGGAGCCGCTGCGGGCCGGGCCGCAGTGCGTCCTGCTCGACCTCGGGCTGCCGGACTCGGACGGCAACGCCGCCGTGCGCCGGGTGGTGGCGCTCGCGCCCGACGCCGCCGTCGTCGTGCTGACCGGGCTCGACGACGAGGAGCGCGGCATCGGGGCGATGGCCGCCGGCGCGCAGGACTACCTCGTGAAGGGCACCGTCGACGGCCATCTGCTCATACGCTCGGTCCGCTATGCGATCGAACGAAAGCGCGCCGCCAACACCGCCGCACAGCTGCGCGAGGCCGAGCTTCGCGCCGAGGAGAACGACCGGCTGGAGCGGGGCCTCCTGCCGCGCCCGCTCCTGCGCTCGAACTCGATCCGCTGCATGACCCTCTACGAGCCGGGCGGCGAGGAGTCCACCCTCGGCGGCGACTTCTTCGACGTCGTCGAGCTGCAGAACGGCACGATCCGGGCGATGATCGGCGACGTCGCCGGCCACGGCCCCGACGAGGCGGCGCTCGGCGTGCGGCTCCGGGTCGCCTGGCGGACGCTCGTCATCGCCGGCATCGAGACCGCGGCGACCCTCGTCGCACTGGAGGACCTGTTCATCACCGAGCGCCCCGAGGCCTCGCTGTTCGCGACGATCTGCGACGTGCAGATCGCCGCCGACCACCGGTCGATGACCGTCGCCCGCGCCGGGCACCTCCCGCCGCTGCTCGTCAACAGCGAGGGCGTGGTGCGCGCCGAGACCCCCGGCGGCCCCCCGCTCGGGGTGCTCGAGCCCGGGCACTGGGAGGCGAGCCGGATCGAGCTCGGGGAGCGCTGGGCGGTCGTGCTCTACACCGACGGCCTAGTCGAGAACGTCGTCGAGCGCGACGGTCAGCGCGAGCGCATCGGCGAGGAGGGGCTGGCCGCCATCGTCGGCGCGTGCGTGGCACGCGGCGACGACATCGCGGACATCGTCGACCACACGCTCGCCACCCTCCACGACGGGCAGCGCTCGGCCCTCTCCGACGACGTCGCGATCGTGGCGCTCTCCCCGAACCTGGCGGCGACATGACCGAGCTCGTGACCGCAGGAGCGGCCGAGTCGGCGTCGCGCACCGAGGCGGTCCCGATCACCGACGGCGCCGGGCGGCCCGACGGCGCGGGTCGCCACGGAGGGGGCCCGCGCTGGCCGGGCCGGGTGACCCACGGCTGGACGGGGCTGCGCTGGTCGCTCGGTCGCCGCGTCGTTGTCCTCGCCGCCGGGCTCGCCCTGGCGCTCGCAGGCGCCGGCACGCTCGCCGCCGTGGCGGTCTCCTCGCTCGACTCGGCGCTCAACTACCAGTCGGCGAGGATCGACCCGGCACGGGTGGCGGCCGAGGACCTCGTCGAGTCGCTCTCCGCCCAGCAGGCCAACGCCGACGGCTACGTCGCGACGGCCAGCCCGCTGCTCAAGTCCTCCTACGTGCACCACGGCGCCGCCGAGCGCACAGCCGAGGCGCAGCTGCACGCGCTGCTCTCCGGCCACCCCCAGCTGGTGCGCTCGCTCGACGCCGCGCTCGCCGACGCCGGGACCTGGCAGAGCGCCACGGCAAGCGGCATCCTCGCGAAGACCGCCCCGCAGCGCTCGGCCGCCGCGACGATCAGCACCGACGACA
The DNA here is from genome assembly GCA_963765505.1 of uncultured Actinomycetota bacterium. Taxonomy (GTDB): domain Bacteria; phylum Actinomycetota; class Acidimicrobiia; order Acidimicrobiales; family Bog-793; genus DATKQY01. The sequence goes on along the minus strand of CAVXWO010000001.1, from coordinate 281,040 downwards.
GACGCTTCGGCGTGGTCACCGAGCGCGTTCCGGACCTTCGAGCGCGCAACTGACGGCCGCCTACGCCAACGCCACGGCCCAGGTTCACAACGCGACCCGCACCCTCATCATCTTGCTGATCGTCGCCGGCGCGCTGATCGCCGGCGCGGTGGCGGCGTCGGTAGCCTCGCTCAGGCGCTGGGTGACCCGGCCGATCCTGGCGCTACGCGACGACGTGCGGGTGGTCGTCGGCGGCGCGCTCGACCACGAGATCGCCACCCAGGGGCCCCCGGAGATCTCGCGGGTCGCGAGCGACGTCGAGGAGATGCGGCGGCGCATCGTCGAGGAGCTCGACCGCCTGCGCGCCGCCCAGGACGAGATCGCCCGCCAGGCCGAGGAGCTCCAGCGCTCGAACGCCGACCTCGAGCAGTTCGCCTACGTCGCCTCGCACGACCTCCAGGAGCCGCTGCGGAAGGTGGCGAGCTTTTGCGAGCTGCTCGAGCGCCGCTACCGCGACCAGCTCGACGACCGGGGCAAGCAGTACGTGGACCTCGCCGCGGACGGCGCGAAGCGGATGCAGCACCTGATCCGCGACGTCCTCGCCCTCGCCCGCATCGGGCGTGCCCAGCACAAGATGGTGCAGATCGACACCGTCGACGCGCTGCGTCAGGCGATGGAGAACCTCTCGGAGCAGATCGAGGCCACCGGCGCGACGGTCACCCACGAGAATCTGCCGACGATCATCGGCGACCCCACGCTCGTCACCGCGCTCTTCCAGAACCTCGTCGCCAACTCGGTGAAGTTCCGCAGCGAGGACCCGCCGGTGATCAAGGTCTGGGCGACGCGCGAGGAGGACCACTGGCGCTTCTCCGTCCAGGACAACGGGATCGGCATCGAGCCCCAGTACGGCGACCGGGTCTTCATCATCTTCCAACGTCTCCACGGAAGGGACGAGTACACCGGTACTGGCATCGGCCTTGCGCTCTGCAGGAGAATCGTCGAGTTCCACGGCGGGCGGATCTGGTTGGGGACGAGCGCCGCCCGAGGGACGACCATCGAGTGGTCGTGGCCGAGCGCCATTGCCGTAGGGACGGGTGGAAACGATGGCTGACACCGGGCGAAGCAGGGCGCTGCAGCTCTTGCTCGTCGAGGACGACCCAGGCGACGTCTTGATGACGAAGGAGGCGCTCGACGAAGGAGCCGACAGTTCGTTGCCGCCCTGCGTCCTCCACGTCGTGAGCGACGGCGTCGACGCGCTCGAGTTCCTCCACCGCGAAGGGCGCTACGCGGCCGCCCCCTCCCCCGATCTCGTGCTGCTCGACCTGAACCTGCCCCGCATCGGCGGGCGCGAGGTGCTCGCGCAGATCAAGGGCGATCCGGTGCTGCGGCGCATCCCGGTCGTGATCCTGACGACGTCCGACTCCGTGGACGACATCGTCAGCAGCTACGACCTGCAGGCGAACGCCTACGTCACCAAGCCCGTCGGCTTCGACCGCTTCGCCGAGGTGGTGCGCGACGTCGTGCGCCTCTTCTCGCAGGTCGCCACGCTCCCCACCGCGTCGAGCACCGCTGAGCCACCCGCCGCCTCGCGACCGCCGCGTCGCGGCGGGCCGGGGCACGGTCCCCGGACCGGCATGATGGTCCCGTGCAACGCGTCCTCCTGCTGCTCCCGACGGCGACCTACCGCGCGACCGAGTTCCTCGCCGCGGCGGCGAGCCTCGGCGTGGACGTCGTGACGGGCTCGGAGCAGCGCCAGGCGCTGGCCGACGTGATGGGGGACACCTTCGTCGAGCTGGCGCTCCACGACCCGGGTTCGGCGGCCGAGGAGATCGCCCGCTTCGCAAAGCGCGTGCCGCTCGACGCCGTCGTCTCCGTCGACGACCAGGCCGGCCTCACCGCGGCGCTCGCCGCCGAGCGCCTCGGCCTGCGTCACAACCCGCCGGCGGCCGTCGCGGCGACGCGCGACAAGGCGACGATGCGGACGCTGTTCGCCCGCCACGGTGTGCCCCAGCCGGACTTCGCCGTGCTCAGGCCGGAAGCAGGCGCGGACGTCGCGGCCGCCGTCGCCGGATTGGCGGGGAAGATCGGGTATCCCGCCGTGGTGAAGCCCTGCTCGCTCTCCGGCAGCCGTGGCGTGATCCGGGTCGACGACGAGGACGGCGCCAAAGCTGCGGCGGAGCGGGTGCTCGCGATCCTGCACGACGCCGGCGAGCCCGAGCGCTCGCCGCTGCTCGTCGAGCGCTTCTTCCCGGGCGACGAGGTCGCCCTCGAGGGGATCGTCGACGCCGGGTGCCTGCACGTGCTCGCCGTCTTCGACAAGCCGGACCCCCTCGACGGCCCGTACTTCGAGGAGACAATCTACGTCACGCCCTCTCGCCACCCGCCGGAGGCGCTGGATGCCGTCGTCGGGGCGGTCGGGGCGGCGGTGGCGGCGCTCGGGCTCCGTGACGGCCCCGTCCACGGCGAGGCGCGGATCGGGCGCGACGGCCACGGCGGCCGTCCCGAGGTGACCGTGCTGGAGGTCGCGGCACGGACGATCGGGGGGCGGTGCGCGAAGGTCCTCCGCTTCGCCACCGGCGAGACGCTGGAGGAGCTGGTGCTGGCCCAGGCGCTCGGCCGGAGCCCGGGCAGGGCGCCGGCACGCGAGCGCGCCGCCGCGGGGGTCATGATGCTCCCGATCCCGGCCTCCGGGCGCCTCGAAGGGGTCGGCGGCGCCGAGCGCGCCCTCGCGGTCCCCCACGTCACGGGGCTCGAGATCTCGATCGCCCCGGGCCGGCCCGTGCGCGCCCTCCCCGAGGGCGACCGCTACCTCGGCTTCCTCTTCGCCCGCGCCGGGACGCCCGAGCTCGTCGAGGCGGCGCTGCGGGCGGCCCACGCCGAGCTCGACGTCCGGATCGCCGCATGAGGGCCTGATGCGGGTCCTGCTGCTGTCCACCTACGAGCTCGGCGCGCAGCCCCTCGGCTGCGCGGTCCCGGCCGCGGCGCTCGGCGCCGCCGGTCACGAGGTGCGCAGCTGCGACCTGGCGGTCGAGGAGTGGCCGGCCGACGACGTCGCCTGGGCGGACGCGGCGGCCTGCTCGGTGCCGATGCACACGGCGCTGCGCCTCGGCCTGGCGGCCGTGTCCCGGCTGCACGCCGAGCGGCCGGGGCTGCCGGTCGCCCTCCACGGCCTGTACGCGCCGATCGCCGCCACGACCGGGCTGCTCGGCCCGCGAGACCTCGCCGCGGCCGGCGAGAGCGACGGGCTGCTCGTCTCGTGGGTCGACGGTCTCGCCGCGACGGCCGGACCCGGGGCTCCGGCCCCCGCCGGCCCGGGGGTGCACGTCGAGCTCGGTCCGGCGTCGCGGGCGGGCGACCGGCCGGCGCCGCTGCCGAGGCGTGAGGGGCTGCCGGGGCTGGAGCGCTACGCCAGGCTCGCGCTCGGCGACGAGGAGCGCCTCGTCGCGACGGTGGAGACGACGCGGGGCTGCAACCACACCTGCCGGCACTGCCCCGTCCCCGTCGTCTACCGCGGCCGGACCCGGGTGGTGGTGGCGGCGTCCGTGCTCGACGACGTGGAACAGCTCGTCGCCGCCGGGGCCCGGCACGTCCACTTCGCCGACCCGGACTTCCTCAACCGGCCGCGCCACGCCCTCGAGGTCGTCCGGGCGCTCGACGAGCGCCACCCCGACCTCACCTTCGACGCCACGATCAAGGTGACCCACCTGCTGCGGCACCGCGCGCTCGTCCCCGAGCTGGCCGCGGCGGGCTGCCTCTTCGTCGTCTCGGCGTTCGAGTCGGCGAGCGACGACGTGCTCGCCCGGCTCGACAAGGGCCACACCGCCGCGGAGGCCGCCGAGGCGGTCGAGATCCTGCGGGCGTCGGGGATCGAGCCGCGACCGTCGTTCCTGCCCTTCACCCCATGGACCTCGCTCGAGGACCTCGCCGAACTCCTCGACCTCGTCGCCTCCTACGACCTCGTCTGGAACGTCGAGCCGGTGCAGTACGGGATCCGGCTGCTGCTGCCGCCGGGCTCGCTCCTGCTGGAGGAGCCCGACGAGGAGCCCGACGAGGTGCTCGCCGGCTGCCTCGGCGTCTACGACCCCGCGCAGCTCGGCTACGGCTGGCGCTCGCCCGACCCGCGTGTCGACGAGCTCCAGCAGGCGCTCGCCGAGCGGACGGAGGCGGCCGCGGCGTCCGGCGAGCCGATCGAGGAGACCTACCTCGCGGTGCGGGCCCTCGTCTTCGCCGCCATCGGGCGCCCCGACCCGGGCCCGCCCCCGCTGCGCTCCGCCGGCGCGGTGCCGGGCCCGGCGCGGCCGCGCCTCACCGAGGCCTGGTTCTGCTGCGCGGAGCCGACCTCGGTCCAGCTGGGCCAGATCGCAGCGTTCGCCGGGCCTGCGGTGCCCGGCGGGCGGGGGGCGCCCGTCGCCCTCGCCGCGCCGCGCCGCGCCGGCGCGCCGGCGGCCGCCGGCACCGGGCGTGACCCGGCCGGCTCGTGAGCGGCTGCGCCCCACCGCTACGGTTGCCGGCATGAAGGCGCCGGACGACGCTCGGGAGTGGGTCAGCTTCGAGGATCCGGACGAGGACCGGACCTGGCTCGTGGACGTGAGCTTCCTGGCGAGCCCGTGGCGCTGCATCTACGGCGCCGGCTGCCAGGGCGTGCTCACCGGCCCCGCGCCCGAGCTCGTCCTCGGATGCTGCTCCTACGGCGCCCACTTCACCGGTGAGGACGACGTCCGCCGGGTCGAGGAGGCCGCGGCGCAGCTCACGGCGGGGCAGTGGCAGCACCGCGCCGCGGGGCTGCGCAAGGGAGTGATCCGCCGGGGCAAGCAGGAGATCACGACGCGCCTCGTCGACGACGGCGTGCATCTTCTTGAACCGGCCGGGCTTCCCGGCCGGACCCGGCTGCGCGCTGCACCAGGTGGCGCTCGAGCGCGGGGTGTCCCCGGTCACGCTGAAGCCCGACGTCTGCTGGCAGCTGCCGCTGCGCCTCGAGGAGTCGACGGACTCGCTCGGTCACGTCACGTCGATGCTCACCCAGTGGGACCGGCGCCACTGGGGCCCGGCCGGCGAGGAGTTCCACTGGTGGTGCACCGAGGCGCCCGAGGCCTTCACCGGCGCGGAGCCCGTCTACGTCTCCATGGCCGACGAGCTCGTCGGCCTCGTCGGCAAGGCCGTCTACGCCCGGATCGCGGCGCTCCTCGGTGCGAAGGGCACGATCGTGCCGCTCCCGCACCCGGTGCTGCGGACGCGCGCCGCGTCGGCGCGCAGCGCGCCGAGGTAGCACGCGGGCACCGGCGGGCCTTCGCCCGGGCGCCGGCGCTCAGCTGAGCGCCTCGTCGCCCTCCGAGTCCTCGTCGATCTCCTCCGCCTCGTAGAGGCACCAGCTGGCGTGCTCGTCCTCGGGATCGGCGCCGCACTCCGGGCAGGGCTCGGCGACGACCTCGACAGCGCGCGCTTCAGGCTGCGCGCCTCCTCGAAGCGTCGATGACGTCCCTTCTTCACGAGCCGCTCCCCGCATGTCGACGGGCGATGTGCCGACGGGCAATCCTGACCGGGCGAACGCAGCGACCCCATCGGTGACCGCCGTCCATCGCGACCAGAGGTCGACCTCACCTCGAGTCCTTGGTGACCCGCAGCATCATACCGCCGCCGGCCCTCCGCCCGACGGGCGGCCGGACCGGGATCGTCCTGGTCGGGCTACCGTGGGGCCGTGGCTGAGCCCTTCGATCCCGACGCGATGATCGCCAGGTTCCGCGAGCGCGCGGCCGCCGTCCGGCGGCGCGGGCTGCCCCCGGTCGAGGGCGCCGAGCGCCAGCGGATCATCGAGATGATGCAGCTCGACTTCATGGACTTCGCGATGCTCGGCGACGCCACGGCGTCGCTCGAGGACGGCATCTTGACCCTGCAGGTCGACCTCCGCCCCCGGCCCGAGGGGGACGCCCCGGGCGCACCGGCCGGGCGCTGACGCCTGGGCGGCGCGGCCCCTGCGCCCGGCATCAGTGCGCCCGGCATCAGTGCGCCCGGGATCAGTGCGCCCGGGATCAGTGCGCCCGGGATCAGTGCGCCCGGGATCAGTGCAGCGGGCCGACCCCGTCGTTGGCGACGAGCCGGTGCGAGCGCTCCTCGAGGACGAGCACGCCGTTGCCGTCGAGCGCGAGGGCGAGCTCGCCCGCGGCGAGCCTGCGCAGCGGCTCGCCGACGAGGTCGTGGCGCCAGGAGGTGACCAGCCGGCCCTCGGGCGTCTCCTTGAAGAAGGCCACAAGATCCGCCCGGGTCGCGAGGATCGCCGGGTCGATCTCCAGCTGGCGTGCCCGCTCGGCGACCCAGGCCGCCGCGAGCGCCGCCGCCGGGCGCGCCACGGATTCCGTCGGCGGGCCGGCGGGCAGCCGTCAGCGCGCTGTTCGGCAGCTCCATCCCCTCGGCGACGGCGGCCAGCAGCTCCGCCGCGCCGCCTCCCGCGAGATGGCGCCCGTCGATGTTCCGCACCGCCTCGAGCTCGCTGCGCGTCGTCGGGGGGCGGTGCGCGATCGAGATCACGGCGAGGTCGGACAGCACGAACCGGGTCGGCTGGTCGAGCTCCTGCGCACGCCGCTCCCGCCATGCCGCGACGCTCTGCGCCACGCCGCGCTGGCGCCCCCGCAGCTGGCGAGAATGCTTCAACCGCCACCACGCCTCCTCGGGCACGACGGACGCGCGCGAGCGACCGAGCAGGATGGCGAACTCCTCCTCCGCCCACTCGAGGCGCCCCGCCGCCTCCAACCGCTCCGTGAGCAGCTGCCGCAGCTCGAGGAGGTGGGCCACGTCGCTCGCCGCGTAGCGGCGCTGCGCGTCGGTGAGCGGGCGGCGCGTCCAGTCGGTCAGCTGGTCGCCCTTCTCGAGGCGGATCCCGAACAGACGCTCGACGAGCGAGAGCAGCGACGGCGAGCTGAAGCCGACGAAGCCCGCGGCGAGCTGGGTGTCGAAGATGGTGCGGGGCGCCAGGCCGCACGCCCGCTCCAGCACCTCCAGGTCCTGGTCGGCAGCGTGGAGCACGGCGACGCCGTCGCCGGCGAGCACGCGGGCGAGCGGGGCGACGTCGACGGCCAGCGGGTCGACCAGCGCGATCGAGTCGTCCCAGGCGATCTGGAGCAGGGCGAGATGCGGGTAGTAGCTCCGCTCGCGGTGGAACTCGGAGTCGATCCCGTACTCGGGCGCGTCGACGAGCTCGTCGACGAGGCGCTCCAGCTCGGCACCGGTCGTGACGAGCTGGTGCTCGACCTCCTGTGTCTCCGTGCGGCGCCGGGCGCCGCCCGACCCCTGCCGGCCCGTCGCCACCTCAGCCGCCGTAGCTCATGCGGGTGTCCTCCATGCGCAGCACCTCGGCCCCCTCGCCGTCCTCGGCGAAGCCGGCGTCGACGATCTCGCCGACGAACAGGCTGTGGGAGCCGAACGGGAGCTCGTGCTCGAGGCGGCAGTCGAGGAAGGCGACGGCCGGTGCGGGGATCGGCGCGCCCGTGACGGCGGCGTCGCGGTAGGCGACGCCGTTCAACGTGCGCGCCCCGGGGTCGTGCTCCGCGGGCTTGACGAACTTGCGGACGAGCGCCCGGTCCTCGCGCGCCAGCAAGGAGAGGGTGAAGGCGCCGCCCTCGCGCACGAGGGCGTAGGTGTGCACCCCGGCCTCCACGCCGACGCCGAGGAGCTTCGGCTCCATCGCGAGCTGGGTCACCCAGTTGCACGTCATCAGGTTGCGCCGATCGCCCGCCCGGCTGCCGAGGAGGTAGAGGCCGGACGGGAGCTTCCACAGCACCCGGCGCCGCACACGGTCGTACTCGTCGGGGTCGGCGCCCTCGGGGACGGGCCCGACGAGGTGCGCGTGCGGGGCCATGGGGGGCGAACCTACAACCTCGCGCCCGGGAACGGCTGCTTCTGGCGCCCGGGCGCGCGTCGCGGAGCCCCGGCCGCGCCCCGTCGGTCGGGCGCCCGGGGCCGTCAGCCGTCGCCGAGCGACTTCAGGAGCCGCTCCGCCGTGGCGAGGCGCGCCTCGCCGGCGGCGAGCTTCGAGCGGTAGCGGGCGAAGTCCGCCGAGGAGAACGACGTCGCGAGGGAGCAGTCCTGCGCGCCCTCGGCGAAGTCGGTGTACGCGTCGTTGAGCGCGTTCGTGAGCTGGGTGTCGGGCGTCGGGAGCTCGCCCTGGGCCGTCCCGGCGTCGATCACGAACGCCGCGCAGGCCGTGCGCGTCGGTGCGAGCTCGCCCTGTTTGATGCCCACCGCGACCGCTTTGATGTCGGCGACGATCTGCGCGTCGTTGGCGCTCAGGCTCGCCCCGCTCGACCACTCGGCGACGCGCTGGGCGAGATCGCCGCTCATGTTCGAGCAGGCCGCGACGGAGAGCGCGAGCGCCACGAGGGCCGCGGCGACGGTCCCCCGCCTCACGGCGGCGTCACGCGAAGCACAGCAGGTGCAGGTCTCGCCGGCCCCGCCGCAGCAGCACGTAGCGCCCTGCCAGCAGGTCCTTCCCGGTGAGGCGTGCCGCGGGGTCCTGCTCGCGCCGGTTGTCCACGTAGACGCCGCCCTGGGAGATCGTCGTGCGCGCCTGGGTCCTCGAGGAGACGAGGCCCGAGGAGACCAGCACGTCGACGAGCTCGAGGCCATCGCCGTCGAGGGCGCTTCGCGCGAGCGTCGTCGAGGGGGCGTCGGCCACCACCATGAGCAGCGTCTCCTCGTCGAGCGACGCCACGTCCTCGGAGTAGAGGGCGGCCACCGCCCGCTCGACGCGGGCCGTCTCGCGCTCCCCGTGGACGAGCGTGCACATCTCGCGCGCCAGCACCCGCTGCGCCTCGCGGCGCTCGGGGTGCTCCGCCGTCGCCCGGTCGAGCTCGAGGATCCTCTCGTGGTCGAGGAAGGTGAAGTAGCGCAGGTACCGGCCGACGACGCTGTCCTCGGCGCGCACGAAGTACTGGTAGAGCTCGTAGGGGCTCGTCTTCCCCGGATCGAGGTAGATCGCCCCGGACTCGGACTTGCCGAACTTCGTGCCGTCGGGCTTGGTCACGAGCGGGGAGGTGAGCGCGTAGGCGGTCGCGCCCCGCGCCCTTCGGATCAGCTCCACGCCCATCGTGATGTTCCCCCACTGGTCGCTGCCACCCATCTGCAGGGTGCAGCCGTAGCCGTCGAACAGGTGGAGGAAGTCGTAGGCCTGGAGGAGCATGTAGCTGAACTCGGTGTAGGAGATCCCGTGCTCGGGGCGCTCGATCCGCGCCCGCACCGACTCCTTGGCGACCATCTGGCTGACGGTGAAGTGCTTGCCGGTGTCGCGCAGGAAGTCGACGAGGCTGAGCGACAGCAGCCAGTCGGCGTTGTCGAGCAGCACCGCCTGGGCCCCGCCCGCCGACGGGGAGAAGTCGAGGAAGCGCTCCAGCTGCGGGGCGATCCCGGCGATGTTCTTGGCGTGCTGGTCGGGGGTGAGCAGGGCCCGCTCCTCGGTCTTGCCGCCGGGGTCCCCGATGAAGCCGGTGCCCCCGCCGAGGAGCGCGATCGGACGGTGGCCGGCGAGCTGCATCCGGCGGAGCATCGTGAGCTGGAGGAGGTTGCCGACGTGGAGGCTGTCCGAGGACGGGTCGAAGCCGATGTACGCCGTCAGGTGGCCGTGGTCGAGCTCACCGAGGAGCGCGTCGTCGCTGTGCTGGTAGATGAGTCCGCGCAGCGCCAGATCCTCGGTGAGCGACACCATGCATCCAGCCTGCCATAGGCGGCCGGCGCCCCCGGCGGAGGCCGCCGCCGGCCCGACGACGGCAGGGACGGCACGGGCGCACGGGCGGCGCGGCGAGGCATCGTGCCCCTCGCCGGCGAGCCCCGGTCCGGCGCCCGGAGTGCCCAGGATCGGACTGGACGGGCCGCGGGAGGCGTGACAGCCTTCGACCACGACGGCAGCGGGTCAGGGACGGTCCGCGCACGACGGGAGGATCGACATGGCTGCGACGACGACCGACTGGCACGAGCTCGCCGATCGGCTCACCGCCGCGCTGCACCTCGCCGCGGCGCCGGTCGCCATCAGCTTCTCGGACGAGCCGCCCCGGGGCGTCGCCGCGTTCGACGCCCCCATGAGCCCGCCGTCGGAGGACGGCAGGAGCGGGCGCGTCCCCGCCGGCTGCGTGTTCTGGGTGCGCGGCGCCGCGGCGACGTTCTCCACCGTCCCGGAGGACCACGGGAACTGCAGCGTCGGCCGGGTGACGCACGGCCTCGCGACCTTGGAGGACGTCGCCGGCAACGGCGACGTCGCCGCGCTGCTCGGCTCGGGCTGGGTCACGCCCGAGGCGGTCGCCGGCATCCCGGCGATCACCCGCCGCCCCGGCGCCATCACCTACGGCCCGCTCGGCGACACCCCCGGCGCGGTCGACCCCGACGTCGTGCTGCTCCGGGTGAACGGCCGCCAGATGATGGTCCTCTCCGACGCCCTGCCGGGCCTGTCGATCGAAGGCAAGCCGCAGTGCCACATCGTGGCGCTGGCCGCCGAGCGCAAGACGCCCGCGGCGAGCGTGGGCTGCGCCCTCTCCCGGGCGCGCACCGGCATGACGGCGGACGAGATGACCTGCGCGCTCCCCGCCGAGGGCCTCGGCGACCTCGTCGACGCGATCGAGCGGACGGCCGAGATCGACACCACCGTCGCCAAGTACGCGGCCGCCGATGCGCGACGCTTCGCCTGACCGGCCGCTCCGATCGGGCGGGCGCGCTGCGATCCGGCGACGGCGGGATCCGGCGGCGGCGGGATCCGGCGGCGGCGGGATCCGGCGGCGGCGGATCGTTGCTCAGCTCTCGGTGACGCTCAGGTGGACGGGGATGTTCCCCCGGGTTGCCTTCGAGTACGGGCACACCTGGTGCGCCTGCTCGACGAGCGCGGTGGCGACGTCCTCCGGCAGGCCGGGCAGCTCGGCCGCGATCTCCACGGCCAGCCCGTAGCCGCCGTCGGCGTCGCCGGGACCGATGCCGACGCGCACGGAGACCGCGGACTCGGCGACGTCGACGTGCTCACGGGCGGCGACAAGCTTCAAGGCCGAGTGGAAGCAGGCGGCGTAGCCGACGGCGAACAGCTCCTCTGGGTTGGTGCCCTCGCCTCCCGGGCCGCCCATCTCCTTCGGGATCGACAGCTGGACGTCGACCTTGCCGTCGGAGGACGCCGCGCGGCCCTCGCGCCCGCCCCAGGCCGTGCCCTCCGCCGTGTACGCGACCTTCACCGACATGGCGCCACCTCTCCCTCGCCGAAGGGCGGCCGCGCCATCACACGGTCACCTCCGCCCGCTGCCTCTCGCGCAGTCCAACACGGCGCACGCGACGGTTCTTCCACGCCGGGGCCGGGAGCCGAACACGTGGTGCCAGCGCGTGCCGCGCGCCCTGGTGGCCGCCGCGGCTCAGGCGTCGAACAGCCGGTCGACGCCGTCGGCCACCGCGCGCTCGAGCTCGTGGTGGACGAGGACGTTGGCGTGCCGGTCGGTGCGCGCCACGACGATGCCGACGCCGTGCCCGCCGAGCCGCTCCTCGAGGGCGCCGGCGAGCTCGCCGGAGGTCGTGACCTCGCTGACCGGCAGCCCGAGCCCGCGGGCGACCGCCCCGACCTCCTGGGCCTGCGGCGTGGCGAAGGCACGCTCGAAGGTCTCCTCGGGCAGGTCCCCGGCGTAGGGGAGGAACGAGAAGATGCCGCCGCCGCCGTTGTCGACCACGACGAGGGTGGCCACGGGCACGTCCTCGAGGTCGCCGCGCACGAAGCCCGAGAGGTCGTGGAAGAAGGCGAGGTCGCCGAGCAGGCCGACCGTGGCCATGGCCGGCACGGCCGTGTCCGGGGGGCGGTGCCGGCGCTCGTGGCGGGAGGCCGCCACGCCGAGCACCGTCGAGACCACGCCGTCGATCCCGTTGGCGCCCCGGTTCGCCAGCACCCGCGGGGCCCCCTCCCTTGGCCCGGCAAACCACTCCACGTCGCGCACGGGCATCGACGAGGAGGCGACGAGGGTGGCGCCGTCCGGCACCAGCGCGAACAGCTCCCGCGCGATGCCCGGCTCGGTCAGCCCCTCGTGCGCCTCGAGCACGGCGTCGATCACGCCCTGGGCGACCGACTCGGCGCCGTCCCAGCGCGCGAGCCACGCCGACGGGCCGGCGGACGGGTCGCGCGGATCGAGGCGCTCGGCGGCGAGGGTGGCGAGGCGCCCCGGGTCGGCGCGCACCACGAGCGCGGCCACCCGGTCCGGGTCCTGGTAGCGGCCGTAGGGGTCGACGAGGACGTGCCTCGTGCCGCCGTCGGCGAGCGCGGCCGACCACGAGCCGAGCACCTTGGAGGCGTGCGGGGCGCCCAGGTGGACCACGACGTCGGGCGCGAGTCGCGCCCGGGCGCGCTCGCTCCGCAGGATCTGGTCGGCCGCGGCGACGACGACGTGGGGCCGCCCGAACGCCTGGCGGGGCCAGGCCAGCGGGTCGGCGAGCACGGGCCAGCCGAGCGCCCGGGCCAGCCCGAGCACGGCCTCCCGCCCGCCCCCCGGCTCGGCGCCGGCGGCGCCCCGTCCGGCGATGACGAGGCCCCGCTCGACGCCGGCGACCTCTTCCAGCAGCCGCTCGACCGTCGCCTCGGGCGCGGCGGGCCCGTTCACGGCGTCGTGCCAGGGCCGGCCGTCCGGGCGTCCCGGCGGGGGCGAGTCGACCCCGCCGACGAGCGGCTCGCGAAACGCCAGGTTGGCGTGGACCGGGCCCGGGCCGCGCGGCCCGTGCACCGCCTCGGCGACGAGGCGGGCGGCGATGGAGCGCCACGCGGGGCGTCCCGCCTCGTCGGGCACGCCGGAGCTCCAGGCGAAGCGGACGGCGCCGCCGAACGCGCCGACCTGGTCGACGGTCTGGGGCGCCCCGACGCCGTGCAGCTCGGGCGGCCGGTCCGCCGTGCAGACGAGCAGCGGCACGCCCGCCAGGTCGGCCTCGACCACCGCGGCGTGGACCTCGACCGAGGCGGTGCCGCTGGTCGTCACGACCACGGCCGGCCGGCCCGACTCGAGGGCGATGCCGAGCGCGTAGAAGGCTGCAGAGCGCTCGTCGAGGCGGACGTGGACCCGCACCCGCCGGTCGGCGAGGAGGGCCGTGGCGAGCGGCGCCGAGCGCGAGCCCGGAGCGACGACGGCGTCGCGCGCCCGGCGCGGGCCCACTCGTCGACGAGCGTGGCGGCGAAGTCGGCCTGTACGGTCATCGGCGATGGGCGAGGGAGCGACGCCGCCGGGCGGCGGCCTGGCGGTTCGGCGCGCCGGGTCCGGGCCGCGCGTCGTGCTGGTGCACGGCTTCACCCAGAGCGCTCGCTCCTGGCGGGCGATCGCCGGCGAGCTCGAGGCGGCCCACGAGGTGGTCACCGTGGACCTGCCCGGCCACGGCGGCTCGGCCGGCTGCGCGGCGCGCGACCTTCCCGAGGCGGCCCGCCTCCTCGGCGAGGCCGGCGGCAGGGCGACCTACGTCGGCTACTCGATGGGCGGGCGGATCTGCCTCGTCCTCGCGCTCGCGGCGCCGGAGCTCGTGGAGCGCCTCGTCCTCGTGGGCGCGACCCCGGGCATCGCCGAGGAGGCGGAGCGCGACGCCCGCCGCGCCTCCGACGAGGTCCTGGCGGACCGCCTCGAGGGGCTCGGCCTGGAGGGGTTCCTCGACGAGTGGCTCTCCGGACCGCTCTTCGCCCACCTCACCCCGGAACAGGCGGACCGCCAAGCTCGCCGCGTGAACACGACGGCGGGACTCGCCGCGGCGCTTCGGGCGCTCGGGACGGGCCGGCAGGCGCCGTGCTGGGAGCGTCTCGGCGAGCTCGCGATGCCGGTGCTCGCCGTCGCCGGCGAGAACGACGCCAAGTTCGTCGCCCTGGCCGAGCGCATGACCCGAGCGATCGGCCCGAACGCACGGGCCGCCGTCGTGGCGGGCGCCGGGCACGCCGTCGCCTTCGAGCGGCCGGTCGCCTTCGCCGACGAGCTCCGGCGCTTCCTCGCCGAGCCCTGAGCGGGCGCCGCCGTCGCTCCCGCCCCCGGTGGCGGCGCCCTCCCCGGTCACAGGGCGATGCCGATCGCGAGCAGCGCGCCGAAGCCGAGCTGGAGCAGGCCGGTCTTGCCGAGCACCTCGACCAGGGAGCGGCCCTCGGCGCCGCCGAGCACCCGGCGGACCGGCGAGACGGCCAGCAGCGCCGCGAGCAGCCCGAGGAGCGCGAAGTGCCGCCAGGACGCGACCGCCGCCGAGCAGAGCACGGCGACGACCACGCAGGAGACGTAGAGGGCGCGAGTCGGGCCCGGGCCGATCAGGACGGCGAGCGTGCGCTTGCCGGCGAGCGCGTCCGTGGGGATGTCGCGCAGGTTGTTGACCACGAGCAGGGCCACCGCCAGCAGCCCGACGGGCACCGCGGCCACGAAGGCCAGCGCGGTGACCCGCCCCGAGCTCACGTAGGCCGTTCCGACCACCGCGACGAGGCCGAAGAAGACGAAGACGAACAGCTCGCCGAGGCCCAGGTAGCCGTAGGGGCGGGGGCCGCCGGTGTAGAGCCAGCCCGCCGCGATCGAGGCGGCGCCGACCAGGACGAGCCACGGCGACGTGGCGACGGCGAGCGCCAGCCCGGCGATCGCGCCGATCCCGAAGGCGGTGACGGCGGCGCGGCGCACCGCCCGGGCCGGGGCGAGGCCGCCGGCGACGAGGCGTGTCGGGCCGACCCGGTGCTCGTCGGTGCCGCGCTTGCCGTCGGAGTAGTCGTTGGCGTAGTTCGTGCCGATCTGCATGGAGAGCGCGACGACGAGCGCGAGCGCGGCGCGCCACCACACGACGCGGCCCGTCGCCGCGGCGACGGCGACGCCGACGGCGACCGGCACGAGCGCGGCCGGGAGCGTGCGGGGGCGTGCCCCGAGGACCCAGCTCCGCGCGCTCGTCACGCGCTGGCCGGGTGCGCGGCCGGACGGGGGCGCCGGAGCGGCGGGCGCACCGGTCACGGTCTCCGGGGGAAGCGGGAGAAGTCGGGGGGCCGTTTCTCGACGAAGGCGTTCCGCCCCTCCTGGCCCTCCTCGCTCATGTAGAAGAGCATCGTGGCGTCGCCGGCGAGCTGCTGGATGCCGGCCAGGCCGTCGTCGGCGGCGTTGAAGCCGGCCTTCAGCAGCCGCAGCGCGATCGGGGAGAGGGCGAGCATCTCCCGGCACCACTGGACGGTCTCGGCCTCGAGGCGCTCGAGCGGCACGACGGCGTTGACGAGACCCAGCGCGAAGGCGCGCTCCGCGTCGTACTGGCGGCAGAGGAACCAGATCTCCTTCGCCCGCTTCAGGCCGATCGTCCGCGCCAGCAGCCCGGCCCCGAAGCCGCCGTCGAAGCTGCCGACGCGCGGGCCCGTCTGGCCGAAGCGGGCGTTGTCGGCGCAGATGGTGAGGTCGCAGACGAGGTGGAGGACGTGGCCGCCGCCGATGGCGTAGCCCGCGACCATCGCCACGACCGGCTTCGGCAGCCGCCGGATCTGGATCTGCAGGTCGAGGACGTTGAGGCGCCCGATGCCCCGCCGGGCGACGTCGTCGTCGCCCAGGTAGCCGTCGTCGCCGCGGATCCTCTGGTCGCCGCCCGAGCAGAAGGCCTTCGTGCCCTGGCCGGTGAGGACGACGACCCCCACCTCCGGGTCGTCGCGGGCCTTCTCGAAGGCCGCCGACAGCTCGACGACCGTCTGGGGGCGGAAGGCGTTGCGGACCTCCGGCCGGCAGATCGTGATCTTCGCGATGCCTTCGGCGGTCTCGTAGCGGATGTCGCGGTAGCTGCCGGCCGCCTTCCAGGCGGGCAGTGCCGGCTCTTCGTGGCTCATGGCGGCCGTTAGGCTACCCGCCGTGCGCCGCCTCGTCGCCTTCGACCTCGTGGCAGGCGAGGCCTTCGTCGACTCGATGCGCAGCTGCTTCGACGCCGGCGACGCCGTCTTGCCGCTCGACCAACGGCTGCCCCTCGCGGCGCGCCGGCGCCTCGTCGAGGCGCTGCGGCCTGCGGCCGTCCTCGGCGCCGACGGCGAGGAGCGCGCCCCTCGCGGCAGCCGTGCCGGTCGAGAAGGGCGACGCCCTCGTCATCGCGACGTCGGGCACGACGGGTGCGCCGAAGGGCGTCGTGCTCACCCACGCCGCCGTCGCGGCCTCGGCGGAGGCGACGAGCGCGTACCTCGGCGTCGACCCCTCGGCCGACCGCTGGCTGTGCTGCCTGCCGCTCGCCCACGTGGGCGGGCTCTCGGTCGTCACCAGGGCGCTGCACACCGGCACGCCGCTCGAGGTCCTGGCGGGCTTCGACGCCGACGCGGTGCTCGGCGCGGCGCGCGGCGCGGCGCCACCCTGGTCTCGCTCGTGCCGACGGCGCTCCGCCGGCTCGGCGACGGCGCCGCGGCGTTCCGGCGGGTCGTCCTCGGCGGATCGGCAACGCCGGAGGAGGTGGCGCCGAACTGCGTCGCCACCTACGGCATGACCGAGACCGGCAGCGGCGTCGTCTACGACGGCCTGCCGCTCGAGGGCGTGGAGGTCCGCATCGGCGAGGGCGGCGAGGTCATGCTGCGCTGTCCGATGCTGCTGCGCGCCTACCGCGACGGCACCGACCCCCGCGACGCCGACGGCTGGCTGCCCACCGGCGACGCCGGCGAGCTCGGCGACGACGGTCGACTCGTGGTGCACGGCAGGCTGACCGACCTGGTCATCTCGGGGGGCGAGAACGTCTGGCCGGTGGAGGTCGAGACGCTGCTCGGCCGCCACCCCGGTGTCGCCGAGGTCGCCGTGGCGGGCGTCGCCGACCCGGAGTGGGGCGAGCGCCTCGTCGCCTACGTCGTCCCCGCCCCCGGCGTGCCGGCGCCCGCCCTCGGCGAGCTGCGCGCCCTCGTGCGCGACGAGCTCGGGCCGTGGGCGGCGCCGAAGGAGCTCGTCCTCGTCGAGGCGCTCCCGCGAACCGCGATCGGCAAGGTCCGCCGGGCCGAGCTCACCGGGACCGGGCCGAGCCGCGAGGCGGCGCGGTGAACCGCCTCGCCGACGAGACCAGCCCCTACCTGCGCCAGCACCCGGACAACCCGGTCGACTGGTACCCGTGGGGCGAAGAGGCGTTCGCCCGCGCCCGCGAGCTCGACCGTCCGCTGCTCGTCTCGATCGGCTACTCGGCCTGCCACTGGTGCCACGTCATGGCGCACGAGTCCTTCGAGGACGAGGCCACCGCCGAGGTGGTCAACGCGCGCTTCGTGCCCGTGAAGGTCGACCGCGAGGAGCGCCCCGACGTCGACGCCGTCTACATGGAGGCCGTGCAGGCGCTCTCGGGCCACGGCGGCTGGCCGCTCACGGTGTTCACCATGCCCGACGGCCGGCCCTTCTTCGGCGGCACGTACTTCCCCAAGCGCGCGCAGCCACGGCATGCCGGCCTTCACCGCTGTGCTCGCCGCGGTCGCCGACGCCTGGACGACGAGGCGCGAGGAGCTGGTCGCCCAGGCGGAGGAGCTGACCGGTGCCGTCGCCTCGCGCCTCGCGCCGCCGAAGGCGGATGACGCCGACGGCTCCGCCGCCGCCGGTCCGCCGCCGGCGTCCCTGCTCCTGCGCCAGGCCGTCGCCCGCTTCGCCGAGATGTACGACCCCGAGCACGGCGGCATCGGACGGGCGCCGAAGTTCCCCCAGGCCCCGATGCTCGAGCTGATGCTGCGGGCGGACCTCGCCGGCGTCGGCGTGCCGGGCGGCGTCGGCGTGCCGGGCGGCGACGGCGCCCCGGCCGGCGGGTGGCGCGTGCTCGACATGGTCACGACGACGCTCGCCGCCATGGCGTCCGGCGGCATCTACGACCACCTCGGCGGCGGCTTCGCCCGGTACTCCGTCGACCGCGTCTGGCTGGTGCCGCACTTCGAGAAGATGCTCTACGACCAGGCCGCGCTCGCCGGCGTCTACCTCCACGCCTGGCAGCTCACCGGCGACGAGCGCTGGGCGCAGGTGCTCGACGAGACGCTCGGCTACGTGCTTCGCGACCTGGCCGACCCCGGCGGGGGGATCCGCTCCTCCGAGGACGCCGACTCAGAGGGCGAGGAGGGCCGCTTCTACACCTGGACCCCCGCCGAGCTCGAGGCGGTGCTCGGTCCCGAGCGCGCCCGCCTCGCCGCCGACTGGTACGGCGTGACCGCCGAGGGCAACTTCGAGGGCCGCTCGATCCTGCACCGGCACGTCCGCGCCGACCTGCTGCGGCCGCCGGAGATCGAGGCCTGCCGCGAGGCGCTCTTCGAGGCGCGCTCGTCGCGGGTGCGCCCGGGCATCGACGACAAGGTGCTCACCGAGTGGAACGCGATGACGTGCTCGGTCCTCGCCGAGGCGGGCGCCGCGACCGGGCGGGCGGACTGGCGCGACGCCGCCGTGCGGATCGGCGAGTTCCTGCTCGCCTCGCTGCGGCGCCCCGACGGCCGCTGGCTCCGCTCCTGGCAGGCGGGCAGGGCGGCGCACCTGGCGGTGGCGGCCGACTACGCGTGGCTCGTCGACTGCTTCACGCGCCTCGGGGAGTCCACGGGCGAGCGACGCTGGACCGCGGAGGCGATCGCCGCCGCGAACGGCCTCATCGAGCTGTTCTCCGCCGAGGACGGTGGCTGGTACTCGACGGGCTCGGACGCGGAGCGCCTCGTCGTGCGCCCACGGGACACCTACGACGGGGTCACCCCCGCCGCCGGCTCGGTCGCGGCGAGCGCCCTCGCCCGGCTCGGAGCGCTCGCCGGCGACGAGGCGCTGGTCGAGCGGGCGCGCCAGAGCGTCGCCGCGGCCGGCGCCGCGCTCTCGTCGTCACCGATCGCGTTCCCCCACCTCCTCGGCGCGGCCGTGCTGCTCGACGAGGGCCCCCTCGAGATCGTCGTCGCGGGCGACCGGCCCGACCTGGTCGCCTCGGCCCGCAGCCGCTTCCTCCCCAACGCCGTCCTCGCCTGGGGCGAGCCGACGCCTTCGCCGCTGTGGGAGGGCCGCAACGACGACCGCGCCTACGTGTGCCGCGCGGGGACGTGCCTCGCCCCCGTGGGCGAGCCGGCCGCGCTGCTCGCCGCGATCGACGAGGCGCGCGGCGACGGGCGCCGGCGGGCCGGCTCCACGACGGCCGGCCCGACAGCGCCCGATGTCCCGGCGCCGGGCGGCCCGGCGAGCAGATGAGCGGCTCGACGCGAGTCCGCACGCCCCGCAAGATCCGTCCGGGCACCCGGCCCGCCCTCGAGCCGGGCCGGCGGCTCACCTGCGCGGTGCTGGCGCCCGGGCCCGAGGAGTGGGTGGCCGTCGACCTCGCCACCGGGGCCTTCGTCCGCGTCCGCCCCGACGACACGGTCGCGCTGGCCGGCGGGCACCAGGCGCTCGACGTCGTCACGCTCGTCCTCGGCGAGGACGCGGACCCCCTCGACCCCTCGAGGCCGGAGGCCGTCGTGCCGGCCGGCCCCCCCGAGCAGGTCGGCCGGCTGGGCCGCCGCAAGGGGCGCCGACTGCTGAAGCGCCTCGCCGCCCCCGAGCGCCGCGGCCTGCCGGTCCTCGGCACCCGGGGCCCGTCGATCGCGTTCGCCGACCTCGACGGCATGGCGCCCTCGGTCATGGTCGTCGGCGTCACCGCGCGCACGATCGAGCTCCGCACGCGCGCCGACGGCGAGGCCGTCTTCGCGATCAGCTGGGCGGGGGTGGACTGGACGATCCCCGTGGCCGATCCGGGGGCACGCGCCGCGGCGCTCGGCGCGCCAGGTCCGCTTCGCGGCGCGGCGCTGTCGGCCGCGCTCGGCTTCAAGCCCGGGTTCCTCCTCGCCGGCCTCGGCCGCGTCCGGGACGGGCACGCGCCAAAGCTCGTCCTGGCAGTGCTGCCGAAGTAGGGCGCGGCCGAAGCAGGGCGCAGCCGAGGTGGGACGCCTTGGCGCGGCCCGGCGGGTCGGCGGCTAGCGGGGAAGCGTCGCCGCCGCGAGGTCCTCGGCCATGGCCCAGCCGAAGACGACGAGGCAGTCGCGCCGGCCCCGCTCGAGGGGCCCGAACAGCTCGACAAGCTCGGGGGGGGCCTCGCTCACCTTGCGCGGCGCGTAGTCCAGCATCCCGAACGCCCCGCCGTCGCCCTGCACGGTGAAGACGCGGTCGTCGAGCTGGCCCTCGACGGCGAAGCGCTTGGCGAGCCGCCGGCCCCACGCACGCTCCTCGCCCGTCGGCTTGTGCCCGGGCCGCGGGACGACGTCGTCGAGGCCGGCGTAGGCGCGCAGCGCCGCCGGGTCCTCCATCCTCGTGCCGACCAGGACGTCCTCGTCGGGGAAGGCGAGCACCGCGCGGCGGTAGAGATCGCGCATCACGGCCTTCAGCGCCTGCTCGGCCGACCCGGAACGGACGAAGGACGCGACCCCGATGAGCAGGCTCGGCGTTCCGCCGATGCGCTCCAGGGTGCTGAAGGCGAAGCCGCGGAGCTTGTCGGCCTCGCGAGCGTGGGTGACCAGGACCCACTCCTCGCGCTGCTTGGAGAGGAAGCCCACCTCGTAGCCGGACTCGCCGTCCGTGCACAGGTCGGCCATCTCAGCGAGCTCCGCGTCGCTGAGCGCCGTGCAGTCCTTCGTCGCGACGTCGATCACGTTGCCCTCGGCCCCTTCGGTGCTCGGTTACCTGCCGCCGAACGGTCCGGAATCCTCGCGCCGGGCCGCCCGTCGCCCCACCGCTCGCCAGGTCGGACGCCACGGCTCGCGCAGCAGCGGGAGCACAAAGCACGCCGCTCCGACGACGGGGGACACACGATTCTACGGGAACGCGCAACACCCCTGCCAAGCGCCCCTGCCGCGAGGGCGTCCAGGGCCGCTCGGAGCGCCCCGGGCCCTGCTCGAAGCGCCGGCGGACGAGGTGTCAGGGGGCGAGCGCGTTGGCCCCGAGCAGCTCCTTCAGCGCCCCGACGAACCCCCCGCGGGGGTCGACGTTGAACTCCGAGGGCAGGCGGAGGACCTTCGAGCCGAGCCGGAGATGCACCGGGACGGAGCCGGGATGCTCCACGACGAGCTCCCGCAGGCGCAGCACCACCGACTCGGTGAGCGAGTTGACCGGCACGCTCACCTCGATCGGCGTGTTGGCGTCGTCGGCGACCAGCACCGGCCGGGTGATCTCGTGGACGAGCAGCTTCGGCTGGTCGTCACGGCTGTCGAGCCGGCCCCGCACGCAGACGATGGCGTCCTCCTCGAGGCGGATGCCGTACTCGGCCATCGCCTTCGGGAAGACCATGACCTCGATCGCGGCCTCCAGGTCCTCCAGGACGAACTGGGCCATCAGCTCCCCGCGCCGCGTGTAGCGGCGCGACAGGGACGTGACGACGCCGCCGACGACCCGCACGCCGCCCCCCTCGCCGTAGCCGGCGGGGGCCCCGGCGGCGGCCGCGGCGGCCTGGTCGATGAGGTCGCGGATGGAGCCGTCGGTGTGGCGCCGGAGCGCCGACTCCATGCCGAGCAACGGATGGTCGCTCACGTAGAGGCCGAGCATCTCCTTCTCGCAGGCGAGCAGCTCGGCCTTGTCGAACTCGACGTCGGGGATCTCCCGGCGGGCCTCGTCGTAGGCGGAGCCGGTCCCGTCCTGCTCGGCGGCAGGGTCGCCGAGCAGCGAGAACAGGGTCGAGATCCCGAGCTCCTCCTCCCGACGGCGGGTGAGCACCCCGTCGATGACGTCCTCGAAGACGAGGCAGAGGCCCTTGCGGGGATGGCCGAGCGAGTCGAACGCCCCGGCCTTGGCGAGCGACTCGACCGTGCGCTTGTTGAGCACGCTCGGGTCGACGCGGCAGCAGAAGTCGTGGAAGTCGACGAACGGGCCGTTCTTCTCCCGCTCGGCGACGATGTGGGCGACGAGGCCCTCGCCGACGTTGCGGATGGCGGACAGGCCGAAGACGATCGAGTCGCCGGCGCCCGGCTCCGCGCTGTGCCGGGCGGTGAAGTTCGACGACGAGAGGTTCACGTCGGGGACGTGCACCTCGATGCCGAGGTTGCGGCACTCGGCGAGGTAGACCGCCGTCCTGTCCTTGTCGTCCTTCACCGAGGACAACAGCGCGGCCAGGTACTCGACCGGGTAGTTCGCCTTCAGCCAGGCGGTCTGGTAGGCGACGAGGCCGTAGCCGTAGGAGTGGGACTTGTTGAAGGCGTAGTCGGCGAAGGGCTCGATGATGTCGAACAGCTCGGTGCCGAGGCGCTCCTCGTAGCCCTGGGCGACGCAGCCGGCGACGAACTTCTCCCGTTCTGCGGCGATGAGCGAGCGGACCTTCTTCGAACAGGCCTTCCGGAGGTTGTCCGCCTCCTCCAGGGAGTAGCCGGCGAAGCGCTGCGCGACGCGCATCACCGACTCCTGGTAGAGCATCAGCCCGTAGGTGTCGCCGAGGATGCCCTCCAGGTCCGGGTGGAGGTAGGTGAGCTCCTTGCGCTTGTTCTTCAGCTCCGGGTAGTCCCGGTGCATGTTCGCGGCCATCGGGCCCGGCCGGTAGAGGGCGACGAGGGCCGCGACGTCGTCGAAGGACGTCGGCGCGAGGGAGCGCAGCGTGGCCCGCATCGCGCCGCCCTCCAGCTGGAAGACGCCGATCGACTCGGCGCGGCGCAGCATCTCGAACGTCTTCTCGTCGTCGAGCGCGATGTTGTCGATGTCGATGCGCGAGCCGCTCTGCTCCTCGATGAGATCGAGCGCCATCTCGATCACCGAGAGGTTCCTCAACCCGAGGAAGTCCATCTTCAAAAGGCCGAGCTCTTCGACCCCGTGCATCTCGTACTGCGTGACGATCGGCGCGTCGGTGGCGGCGGCGCCCGGCTCGGGCTTGCGCTGGATCGGCAGGTACTCCGTGAGCGGCTCGTGGGTGATGACGACCGCGGCGGCGTGGATGCCGTCCTGGCGGCGCAGGCCCTCCAGCCCCTTCGCGACGTCGATCACCTTCTTCGCGTCGGGCTCCGACTCGTACATCGCCCGCAGGTCGGCTGCGGCGACGAAGCCGTCGTCGTGGCCGTCCACGCGCTCCAGGCAGGCCGACAGGGGCGTGTCGCGCCCCATGACCAGCGGCGGCATGGCCTTCGCGATCTTGTCGCCGAGCGCGTAGGGGTAGCCGAGGACGCGCGCGGCGTCGCGCACGGCGGCACGCGCCTTGATCGTCGAGAAGGTGACGATCTGGGCGACCCGGTCCCACCCGTAGCGCTCCGTGGCGTAGCGGATCATCTCGCCCCGGAAGCGCTCGTCGAAGTCCATGTCGATGTCGGGCATCTGCTTGCGGCCCGGGTTCAAGAAGCGCTCGAACAGCAGGTCGTAGCGGATCGGGTCGAGGTCGACGATCCGCAGGCAGTAGGCGACGCAGCACCCCGCGGCGGAGCCGCGCCCCGGCCCGACCCGGATGCCGGAGCTGCGCGCGTAGTGGATGAGGTCCCACACGACGAGGAAGTACGCCGAGAAGCCCATCGAGGCGATAACGCCGAGCTCGTAGTCGATCCGCTCGGCCACCTCCTCCGGGAGCGGGGAGCCGTAGCGCTCGGCGGCGCCTTCCAGGGTGAGGTGGCGCAGGTACGCGGTCGCCGCCTCCTCGTAGGTCTCCCGGCGGAACTCCTCCGGGACGGGGTACTGCGGGAGGGTCGGCTTGCCGAGCTCGATCTCGACGTTGGCCCGCTCGGCGATCCACAGCGTGTTGTCGCAGGCCTCCGGGAGCTCGGCGAAGAGCTGGCGCATCTCGAGCGCGCTCTTCAGGTAGTGCTCCTCGCCCTGGAACTTGAAGCGCTTCGGGTCGTCGATCGTGGCGCCGGTCTGGACGCAGAGCAGCGCGTCGTGCGCCACCGCGTCCTCCCGCCGGCAGTAGTGGCTGTCGTTCGTCGCCACGAGCGGCGCGCCGATGGCGCGGGCGATCTCGACGAGCTGGGGGTTGGTCCGGTGCTGGTCCGCGATGCCGTGGTCCTGCAGCTCGACGAACAGGTGCTCGGGCCCGAAGATGTCCTGCAGGCGCCCGGCGAGCTTCTTCGCCTCCTCGAACTGCCCCCCGAGCAGCGCCTGGAGCACCACGCCGCCGAGGCAGCCGGTCGTGGCGATCAGTCCCTCGTGGTAGTGCTCGAGCAGCTCCCAGTCGCAGCGTGGCTTGTAGAAGTAGCCCTCCAGGTACGCCATGGAGGAGAGCTTCATGAGGTTGCGGTAGCCCTGGGTCGTCTCGGCGAGCAGGGTCAGGTGGTAGTAGAGCTTCTCGCCGCGCTCTCCCTCCCCGCCGGTGTCGTCGAGGCGCCCGCGGCGCACCGGGCGCTCGGTGCGCGAGTTCGCCGCCATGTACGCCTCGGTGCCGATGATCGGCGTGATGCCCCGGGCGCGGCACTCCTTGTAGAAGTCGAGGACGCCGTACATGTTGCCGTGGTCGGTGATCGCCAGAGCCGGCTGGCCGTCCGCCGCCGCGGCAGCGACGACGTCCTTGATCCGGGCGGCGCCGTCGAGCATGGAGTACTCGGTGTGCTGGTGCAGGTGGGCGAAGGACCGTCCCGACCCTGTCCCGCCAGCACCGGGCGACCCCGCCCCGGGTGCCGTCATCGGCCTGCCTCCACAGCTCGTCCACACGACTTGTCCACCGGCTGTGGACGACTTACAGGCGTGTGATTCGGCCTGAGGCGAGGATAGCGCGGGCCGGCTCGGCGATCAGGCGAGGATCAGAGGTAGGGCCCCGGCCTCGCCGCCGCGGCGTCGGGGGGGCTGCCGGCGGGGAGGCTGCTCCTGCGCATCTCCTCCAGCTGGGCGCGCGCCGCCATCTGCTGCGCGAACAGCGTCGCCTGGATCCCGTGGAACAGCCCCTCCAGCCAGCCGACGAGCTGCGCCTGGGCGATGCGCAGCTCGGCGTCGGACGGCTCCTCGGACTCGAACGGCAGCGCCAACCGGTCCAGCTCGTTGGCGAGGTCGGGCGAGAGGCCCTCGGCCAGCTCGCGCGACCGAGCTCTCGTAGATCTCCTTCAGCCGGAGGCGGCTCGCGTCGGTCGAGCGGCGCCTGGCGGACCTCGTCGAGCAGCTGCTTGATCATCGAGCCGATCCGCATCACCTTCGCCGGCCGCTCGACGGCCTCGCCCGAGGTGGCCGAGGCGGCGTCGCCGTCGGGGGCGCCGGCCGGGGGGAACATCGCCGCGGACTCGTCGCTGGACGTGACGATGACAAAGGGTGTGCCAATCTCGGGCTGCTGATCGGTCATGGTCTCATTCTCTCGCGGAAGGACGTGGCGCACCTGCCGGCGGCGGCCCGGGACCCGCCCACGTCAGCCGGACGCTGGATCCGCGGAGCCACCCAGGACAGGACCTACCCCGGAGGCGCCCGGGACGGAACCACGCGGGGTGCTCCCGGCGGGTGCTCCCGGGCGGACCGGTCGCAAAGAACGGGACTCCCTCGGCGCCCCGAAGGGCGCCGAGGGAGGCGCGCGGCGGCTAGGGGGGAGCGCCGCTCAGGCGCGCGCGCGACGCGGCGGAGGTCCTCGAGGGACATCTCCGCAGTGGCGTCACCACCGCACTGGTCGCAGCGTGCGGTGTGTCGCCACGAACGGAGTAACCGTGTGCCCGAGGCATCGAGGAACACGACGAACGTGTCCGAGTCCGGGTGGAGCACGAGCCGGTCGTAGGAGCGCCACTCCGTCGCGACGGAGGACTCCATCCGAGGCCCTTTGAGCACACGGCAGAACCGCTTGTCCTTCGTGTCGAAGAGCCACGTGCTGTGGCACGACTCCAAGACGAGGAACTCCCGGCCCGACGGATCGGTGTTCGGCCCGAACAGATCGAGCACCGAGGCATCGGCTGCTCCGGAGGTCCTCCCGCCAGCCGCTGCGCCTACCAACTCTGCTTCCACAACATGATCATGCCCCCGGGGTGCGACGAGTCCTACGCGGCTGCATTGCAGTCGCGTGACGATATTCCGTGCCAGTTTTCCGGGCATCACCCTGGGCCTCCGGGCACTCTGCGCACGCCCGTGCGGGCTGCGTCGGGCGGGTCGCGTGGTCGTCCGCGCCGGTGACGACCGGCCAGCTCACGACCCTGGCCGGTCGGTTCCCTCGGTGTCCTGGCCGAGCTGCAGGCTCGTCGAGTTGATGCACCAGCGCTGTCCGGTCGGGGCCGGGCCGTCGTCGAACACGTGGCCGAGATGACCGCCGCAGCGCTTGCAGGTCACCTCGACGCGTCGCATGCCGTACGAGCGGTCCTCGTGGAGCGCCACCTTAGCGGGGTCGACCGGCTCGGTGAAGCTCGGCCAGCCGGAGCCCGAGTCGAACTGGACGTCGGCGTCGAACAGCTCGGCGCCGCAGGCCGCGCAGCGGAAGACCCCCGAGAACTCCGGGTGGGTGAAGCGCCCGGTGAAGGCCGGGTCGGTCCCCTTCTCGCGCAGCACGCGGTACTGCTCGGAGGTGAGGCGCTGGCGCCACTCCTGCTCGCTCACCTCGACCTGGTCGGGACCGGTCGGGCCACCTGAGGTGGGGTCGTTCGTGGTCACGGCCGCGACCCTACCGGCGCCCGGTCGCGTCGAGCGCGTCCGGCTCGAACGGCCCTGCGCCGACCAGCGCCTCGAGCAGCCGACCCTCGACCCCTTCGAGCGCCAGCGCCTCGACGACGCGACCTCGACGGTGCAGCGTCTCGGCGAGCTCCGAGAGCTCCGCGGCGAGATCGAGGCAGCAGCTGCGTTCGAGCTCGACGGCGCCGCCGGACGACGGCCGGACGGCGCCGGCGAGGCGCACCCGGACCGACGCGAGGCCCACCTCGGCGCCGCCGGACCGCTGCGCCGGCGGGACTGCCCGCCCGGGCATGGCGAGCTCGCCGGGTCGCGGCGCGGCACGAGAGGCGCCGGGACGCCCCCGGTTGGGCCGGGACCGACCGGGGCGCGCCGAGGTGCAGCGACACGGCGCGCCACGCCCCCGGTCGGGGCGCCCGTCGCGGTCGAGCCGGGCCAGCGCGTCCAGCGCCCCGAGCAGCCGTGCCACCTCGTCGGCGCCGAGCCGGGGCGCATGGACGAAGAGGCCGCCGGCGTCGCTTCGGGGAACGTCGGGCACGTCGCGACGCTCGTCGCGGCGCGTACCGTGCCGGCTACCGCCCCGTGGCCCTCACACGAGCGGCCAGGGGTACGGGCGGTCCTCCAGGTCGGGCTCGGGGAAGACCGGCTCCGCGAGGAGCAGCTCCGCCCGGCGCCACACCGCCGCGCACTCCTCGGGCACGAGCAGCTCGGCGAGCTCGTCGGCGGCCCCGGCGATCGCCGCCTCGCACGCGGCGACGACGTCGGCCGGCAGCTGTTCGCCAGCGAAGTCCCACATCACCGTCCTCAGCTTCGGCCGGGGATGGAAGCACAGCCCGTTGTCGATCCCCCAGATCTTCCCGTCGGCATCGAGCAGCAGGTGGCCGCCCTTGCGGTCCGCGTTGTTGACGAGCAGGTCGAAGCCGGCGATGCGGCGCAGCACGTGGTGGCGGGCCGGATCCTCCATCAGGCTGAAGTAGTGCTGGGAGTAGTCGGCGTCGACGAAGCGCTGGAGGGAGCCCTCGCCGTAGGGGGCCTCGGAGCGCAGCACGGTCTCGGGGACGACGTTGAGGCCGAGCGAGACCGACGCCACGTACGCCGCGACCTCCCGCCGGCACAGGCCCCCGGGGAAGTCCCACAGCTTCCGCTCGCCCTTCGCCGGCTTGTAGATCGCGCGGGCCCGCAGCTCGCACGAGCTGACCGTGACAAGGAAGGTCGCGTTCGAGCTCCACGGCATCCTGCCCTCGAGCTCCACCTCGCCCTCGGAGAGGAGGGCGAGCCACGCCTCGGCCGTCAGGTCAGGGGTGGCCGGTGACCGTTCGTCCTCGGGCACGCGTGCCCCCTCGGGTCGAGCGGAAAGCCGCAGAGCGGGCAGGGCGGTCGGCCGGCGTCGACGAGCCGGGCGCCGCGGATCGCGAGCGCCGCCGCCTGCTCGCGCCGCAGCGCCATGCGGGCCTCGTCGCCCGTCTCGTCCTCGCCGACGAGCTCCTCGGCGAGCAGCACGACGCGGTCGAGCGGGACGTCGTAGGCGACGGCGAGGGTCCCGATGACGAACGTGGGCTCCTCGAACGCCTCGAGCTCGAGCGCCTCCTCCTCGGGGAGGTGACCCGGCCGCGGCAGGTCCTGGAGCAGCTGGCCGAGGCGCTGGGAGAGCGCGCCGACGTGCTGCTTCTCGAGCTTCAGCGTCACGAGCGTCGTGCCCTCGCGCGCCTGCAGGAAGAACGCGCGCTGCCCGACGGGGCCCACCGTGCCGACCGTCACGCGCTCGGGCGAGCTCAGCTCGTAGTCGGTGCTCACGCGGCGCCGCTCCGCGCCGCCGTGCCGGCTCCCCCATCGGCTGAGGCGGCTCCGGTCCGGCGCCGGCGTCCGCGGCGCCGACTGCCCGTCGGCGCCCGCCCCGAAGCCGAGCGCCATGAGGTCGCCCGTCGAGTTCACCGCGAGCACGACCGGCGATCCCGCGCCGTAGGCGACGACGCTCACCGAGCACGGCGAGATCACCGTGCGCTGGACGAGGTTGAGCGGCTGGCCGAGGGCGTCGCCGACGGCGATCTTGATCGGGTCGGCGTGGCTCACCGCGACCACGGTCTCGCCGGGGTGGTCCCGCACGAGCCGCTCGACGGTGGCGGCCATGCGCGCCTGGACCTCGGTGAAGGACTCGCCGCCGGGGAAGCGGAAGCCGCTCGGGTGACGCTGGACCGTCTCCCACTCCGGGCGCTTGCGCAACGAAGCGAGCTCCTCGCCGGTCCACTCGCCGAAGTCGCACTCGAACAGGCCCCGCTCGACGACGACGGCCAGCCCGAGATGGGCGGCGACCGCCTTGGCGGTCTCGCGGGCGCGCTCGAGCGGAGAGGCGTAGACGGCTCGCACGACGCCGAGCCCAGCGAGGCGCCTGCCGGCCCCGTCGGCCTCCTCGCGGCCGCGCTCGGACAGGTGCAGGCCGCGCGCCCGGCCCGGCAGGACCTTGCCGGTGGTCGGCGTCGTCCCGTGGCGGACGAAGCAGACGACCGTCGGCCGCGTCTTCACCTCTCGCGATCTCGGCACGTGACCCAACGTAGCGTGGCAAGCCGTGCCCCCCACCAGACGGGACAGCCGGTCGGCGGACCGCGATGGCCCCGCCGCGCCTGGGAACTCGGCCCGGCGTCTCGCTGCGCTTCGCGCCGAGATCGTGGGGTGCCACCGCTGCGAGCGGCTCGTCGCCTGGCGGGAGGGCGTGGCGGCGACGGGCAGGGCCGCGTACGCCGGCGAGCGCTACTGGGAGCGGCCGCTCCCGGGCTGGGGCGACCCGGCGGCCCGCCTCGTCGTCGTCGGGCTCGCGCCCGCGGCGCACGGCGGCAACCGGACGGGGCGCATGTTCACCGGCGACCGGACCGGCGACTTCCTCTTCGCCGCGCTCTTCAGGGCCGGCTTCGCCAACCAGCCCGAGAGCGTGTCCGCCGAGGACGGCCTCGAGCTGACCGGTGCCTACGTGACCGCCGCGGTCCGCTGCGCGCCCCCCGACAACCGGCCGGCGCCGGGCGAGCGGGACAACTGCGCGCCCTACCTCGCCGTGGAGCTGGACGCCCTCAAGCGGGCGCGCGTGCTGCTCGCTGCTCGGCGCCTTCGCGCTCGACGCGCTGGCCCGCCAGCCTTCCGTGGCCGGCGCCGCGCGACGGCGGGGACGTCGGCCGAAGTTCGCCCACGGACTGGAGCTCGCGCTCGGCCCCGCGCCCGGAGGTGGGCCCGCCCGGACGCTGCTCTGCTCGTACCACCCGAGCCAGCGGAACGTCTTCACGGGGCTGTTGACCCCGGCGATGTTCGACGCGGTGCTGGCCCGGGCCCGCGAGCTCGGCGCCTGAGCGCCGGCCCGCCGCGCGCCCGGCTCAGCTCGCGACGACGGGGATCCGCCGGGGCGAGGCGTCCAGCGCCTCGGGCCAGCGGCGGCGGCTGACACGCGACAGCTTCTCGAGCAGCAGCACCGCGCCGGGGTCGTCGGCGATCGGCCTCGTCTCGATCGCGCCGGCGGCCGCCATCTCGGCGAGGAGGTCACGTCCCCGTGCGGTGCGCACGATGGTGAGCGTCCAGTCGGCGAAGGCCCCGATGCCCCCCGTCGAGATGTCGGCGTGCTCGGCCGCGAAGTCCGGGCACGCCTTGCAGCCCTCGCGCGTCCAGGCGTGCGCCTCCTTCAACGGCACCTCGTGATAGCCGCCGTCGCGCGTCCAGATCTGGAAGACGCCCTTGATGTTCATCTTGACCATCTCCTCGCGGGCGAGGCCGTAGCGCGCCTCGAACAGCTCCGGGAAGATGGCGTCGTCGAAGGTCTTCGAGCAGAGCAGGCCGATCGTGAGCGCGAAGCGCCGGGCGACCTTGCCGGCCTTTCGCGCCGACATCACCGCCGGCGCGGACGCCTGGCAGCTCATCCCGACGAGCGCGATCCGCTCGGCCCCGCCCTCGATCGCCTCGGCGTAGGCGAGCGGGTTGGCCGAGTAGGTGTAGCGGGAGCCCGCCGAGGCGAGCACCTCGTCGCGGGTGCGGGCCACGCCCGGCACCGCCTTCCAGCTCGCCGCGCCGCCCTCGAGGTAGGAGACGAGCGCCGCGTCGACGACGTCGTGCTCGAGGGCCCAGACGAGGAGCGCCGACACCAGCCCGCCGTCCTGGCCGGCGCCGTGGAGCTCCGGGTCGGTCGCCCGCGCCAGCAGCACGTCCTCGGCGACGCCGTAGACCTCGTCCTCGCCACGCGGTCGGCCGAAGAGGAAGCTGTCGATCTCCGGCTCCCAGGAGCGAAAGCGCGGGCACGCCCGGGTGCAGAGCGTGCAGCCCCGCTGGCCGTGGGTGCAGTCCGTCGGACCGCCGGCGTCCTCGACGTGGAAGGGCCGGTAGCGGCCGTTGGTGTCGTCGTAGCGGAGCACGTCGTAGGGGCAGGCGACGATGCAGCCGGCGCAGCCGGTGCAGAGCCCGGACGTGACGACCTCGGTGTACAGCTCGGCCCACTGGGGCTTCTCGGGAGGCATGCGGGCGACCTTACGCCTCGAGCGTGGCGAGCACCTTGGCCGCGTGGCCGTCGGCGCGCACGTGGTACCAGGCCTGCTCGAGCCTGCCGTCGGGCCCGACGAGGAACGTCGAGCGGATGACCCCGACGGCCGTGCGGCCGTACAGGGTCTTCTCGCCCCACGCGCCGTAGCGGGCCATGACCGAGTGGTCGGCGTCGGACAGCAGGCGCACGCTCAGGCCGTAGCGGTCGCGGAAGCGCCGGTGCGACTCGCCGCCGTCGGGCGAGATGCCGACGACCTCGACGTCGAGGCGTGAGAAGTCGTCCAGCAGCTCGTTGAACTGGCACGCCTCCTTGGTGCAGCCCGGCGTGTCGTCGGCCGGGTAGAAGTAGACGACGACTCGCCTGCCGGCGAGGTCGGCAAGCGCAACCTGCTCGCCGTCCTGGTCGGGGAGGCTGAAGGCCGGGGCCTCGTCACCCGCCGCGAGCTTGACCATGGCGTGCTCTCCTCCCGATGAGGTCGCGAAGACCCAGGGTACACACCGCAAGGTGCCGGATGACCGGGCCGCAGGTGGCAGACTCGAGAGAGTGAGCCAGAAAAGATGACCTCTAAACCCACCTTCGCGTCCCTCGGCGTGGCCCCGGCGCTCGTCTCCGAGCTGGCCTCGTCGGGCATCGAGACCCCCTTCGCGATCCAGGGCCTGACGATCGCCGACGCCCTCGCCGGCCGCGACGTCTGCGGCAAGGCGAAGACCGGCTCCGGCAAGACCCTCGCCTTCGGCCTGCCGATACTGATGCGCACGCCCGAGGCCGAGCCGAAGCGCCCGACCTCGCTCGTGCTGGTGCCGACACGTGAGCTGGCCGTCCAGGTCACCGAGGTGCTCGAGCCGCTCGGCAAGGCGATCGGTCGTCGCGTCGCCGCCATCTACGGCGGCGCCGACCTGGAACGCCAGGCGAAGCAGCTGGCGAAGGGCATCGACGTCGTGGTCGCGACGCCCGGCCGGCTGATCGACCTGCAGGACCGCAAGGCCGTCTCGCTCGCCGACGTGTCGACCCTCGTGCTCGACGAGGCCGACCGCATGGCCGACATGGGCTTCATGCCCCAGGTCGAGTGGCTGCTCCGGCACATGACGGCCCCGCGCCAGACCCTGCTCTTCTCGGCGACGCTCGACTCGGCCGTCGACCAGCTCGTCAAGCGCTACCTGCGCGACCCGGTCTTCCACGAGGTCGCCTCGGCGCACCAGACGGTCGAAGCGATGGAGCACCGCTTTTTGAAGGTGCACCAGATGGACAAGGCCAAGGTCGCCGCCGCGATCGTCCGCGGCTCGGAGAAGGCGCTGGTGTTCGTCCGGACCAAGCGCGGCGCCGACCGCCTCGTCGACGAGCTGAAGGCGAACGGCGTCCGGGCGGGCGCGATCCACGGCGACCTGCGCCAGGGCATGCGCGAGAAGGCCCTCGACGAGTTCACCGCCGGCAAGCTCCCTGCGCTCGTCGCCACGGACGTCGCGGCGCGCGGCCTCCACATCGACGGCGTCGACGTGGTCGTGCACTACGACCCGCCGGAGGACCACAAGGCCTACCTCCACCGCTCGGGCCGGACGGCGAGGGCCGGTGAGAGCGGGATCGTCGTGACCCTGGTGCTGTGGGACCAGGAGCTGGCCGTCGAACGCCTCCAGCGCAGGCTCGGGCTGAACGTCCCGCTCGTCGAGGTGTTCTCGAACGACCCGCGCCTCGCCGAGCTGGCGGCGTGGAACCCCGCCGAGGCGGCAGCGCAGGGAGCGTCCTCCTGAGCGGCCGGCGGTACTTCCGCCAGCTCCTCGCGGGCAGGGACTTCGCCCTCGACGACGGCTTCGCCCGGGAGATGGCCAACTACGTCTACGCGATCGGCGACCGCGACACCGGCGAGGCCGTCCTGGTCGACCCCGCCTACGCCCCTGGCGAGCTCGTCGGCCTGCTCCGGGCCGACGGCCTCTCGCTCGCCGGGGTCCTGCTCACCCACTACCACGCCGACCACGCCGGCGGGCACCTCGGGTCGTGGGAGATCGCCGGCATCGCCGCGTTGCTCGAGCACGCCGACGTCCCCGTCCACGTGCAGCGCGACGAGCTTGCGTGGGTCACGGCGACCACCGGGGTCGGCGCGGACTCGCTCCTCGCCCACGGGCCCGGCGACACCGTCGCCGTCGGGGGCGTGACGATCACGCTCGTGCACACGCCGGGCCATACGCCCGGCAGCCAGTGCCTCCTCGTCGACGGCACCCTCGTCACCGGCGACACGCTGTTCCTCCACGGCTGCGGGCGGACGGACCTCCCCGGCGGCGACCCGGCCGCCCTGTACGACAGCCTCATCCACCGCCTGGCGCCGCTGCCGGGCGAGACGGTCGTCTTCCCGGGCCACGCCTACGCCCCTGAGCCGAGCGCCCCCCTGGGGGTGCTACGCGCGGAGAACCCCGTGCTCGCCCCGCTCGACGAGGCGGCGTGGCTCGTGCGCTACGGCGCCTGAGCGACCAGGCGGGCGAGAGCCTTCTCCAGTCGGTCCAGCGCCTCGGCCAGCAGGGGTCGGGGCGTGGCGAAGTTGAGCCGTGCGTGGCCCCGCCCCGCCGGCCCGAACGACGCGCCGGGCTGCAGTGCGACGCCGGCCTCGCGTTGCAGCACCGCTGCCGGGTCGTCGCCGAGCCCGGCGCCGCGCAGGTCGAGCCAGGCGAGATAGGTCCCCTCCGGCGGGACGTGGGCCACCCCCGGCCAGCCGGCCACACGCTCGGCCACCAACGCCCGCTGACGCGCGAGGTAGCCGATCAGCTCCTCCAGCCAGCTCCCGCCCGACTGGTAGGCGGCGAGGGTCGCGAGCAGGCCGAGCGCGCTCGGGCCGCCGCGCAGGTGCGGGGGGAAGGCGGCGAAGCGCTGCCGCAGCGCCGGTGAGCCGAAGACGGCGGCCGCGCAACCGAGCCCGGCGAGGTTGAAGGCCTTCGACGCGGAGGTGAGGGTGACCGTCCGCCGCGCGATCTCCGTGCCGAGCGCGGCGAGCGCCGAGTGCGCGGCCCCCGGCAGGGTCAGGTCGGCGTGGATCTCGTCCGAGATGACGACGAGGTCGTGCTCGCAGGCGATCAGCGCCAGCGCCTCCAGCTCGTCGGGCCGAAGGACGCGACCGGTCGGGTTGTGGGGGTTGCAGAGCAGGAGGCAGCGCACGCCCTCCGTGACCACCAGCCGGTCGAGCGCCGCGGCGTCGAAGCGGTAGCCGCCCGCTGACGGCTCCAGGTCGAAGGTGACGAGGCGCCGGCCCGTCTCGCGCACCGAGGAGAAGAACGGCGGGTAGGCAGGGCTGAGGAACAGCACCGCGTCCGCCGGCTCGGTGAGCGTCATCAGCGCGGCGCAGATCCCCTGGACGACGTCGAAGGTGAGCAGCACGTCCTCGGCCGATGCCGGCATCGCGTAGCGGCAGCGCAGCCGGTCGGCGAAGGCGGCACGCACCTCGGCCCGCAGTCGCTCGGCCGGGTAGCCGAGGTCGTCGGTCGCGACGGCCCACCCGAGCGCCTCGTGCACCGCCGGCGCGACGGGGAAGTCCATGTCGGCGACCCACGCCGCGAGCACCGTGCCCCCGTCGCGGGACCACTTCTCACCCCGCCGCCGGGAGAGCTCCGCCCTGCCGTAGCGCTCGAAGTCGTGCACCGGTCCTCCCGCGCCGGCCACGAGCCGGGCCCTCCCGGCCGACGCTACCGGCCTGCGTCCCGGCCCCACCAGCGGGCCGCGGCACCGTCGGCTGTGCAGCGAGGTGAAGCGTCGGTGACCAGGTGTGTGGCATCACCAATCTCCCGTCTCCCGGGTCGACGCCGCGCTCCCGGGAGTGTCCGACTGCGGCATGCGTGGCGTCTCGGGCCACGGCGACGCCAGCGACGAGCGGCTGCCGATCAGCGAGATCCCGCAGTCGCGCCACGTCGTGCGCGTCGCCGAGCAGTGGTTCCCCACCACGGGCGGCCTCGACGCCGTGATGCCCGACGGCCAGGTCGTGACGCGCGACGGTCGCCTGATCCACCACGACGTCGCCCGCGTCCGCTCGCTCGCCGAGGAGTCCCACGAGCAGCTGATGGCCGGGCCGGCGTGTCCGACCCGGGCCTGTGGCGGCCGGCTGCCGACGAGAACAAGGGGGCCCCGAGCACTTCGGGGCGTCGGTCGCCGGCCGCGCCCCCGGTCAGAGCCGGGCGGGACGCGCGCCCGTGACACGCGCGGGTCGCCTAGTAGGAGGCGGGAAGGAGCCCGGCGCCGATCGGAGCGTCGAGGGTGAACTGCAGGGCGAGGCGGCTCGCGATCCTCGGCGCGAGGACCCGAGCCGCCAGCTCCTTGTGGGCCGGGTGGTCGAGGTAGGCGTTGAGGTCGTCGGGCGTCGCCACGAGCGCGAGGACCGCGAAGTCGCCGTTGCCCTCCCTCAGGCCGAGGTCGGCGCCGAAGTGGTAGTCGAGGATCTCCGGCACCTTCGGCCGGAAGGCGGCGAGCTCCTCCTCGACCGCTGCAACGTCGTCCGGCGTCACGTCGTCGTTCCAGCGGAAGACCGCCAGGTGGAGGATCATCGCTCTCGCCTAGCCCCGGGCCACCCGGCCGCCGTCGGCGACCGGAGTCGTGCCGGTGACGAGGCGGCCGGTCTCGGCGCAGGACGCCATCCCGATGCGCTGTGCCACGTCATCCGCCCTGCGGAGTCGAAACCCATCCTCCCCCTCGCTTGCACCGGGCGATCGGCCCTCCGCGTCCGGACGACTAATCGAGACCCCTGCGCACCGCCGTGACGACGGTCTCCGCCGACGGGATCGTCGCGTCCTCGAGCGAGTCGGCGGCCGGTAGGGGGACGTGCGGCGTCGTGATGCGCCGGATCGGCGCGTCGAGGTCGTAGAAGCACTCCTCACCGATGATCGAGGCCACCTCGGCGCCCCAGCCGCACAGGCGGGGGTTCTCCTCCACCGTGAACAGCCGCGCCGTCTTGGCGACGGACCTCGCGATCGTCGTGACGTCGAGCGGGACGAGCGAGCGCACGTCGATGACCTCGGCCTCGATCCCCTCGGCGGCGAGCTGCTCCGCGGCGTCGAGCGCGCGGTGGACCATCGTCCCGAGCGCAATCAGGGTCACGTGGCGGCCCTCCCGGCGGACCACGGCCGAGCCGAGCCGGTCGACGTGCTCGGTGTCGGGCACCTCGCCCTTCGTCGGGTAGAGCGCCTTCTCCTCGAGGAACATCACCGGGTCGTCGTCGCGGATCGCGGCCGCCAGCAGCCCGACGACGTCGGCGGGCGTGGAGGGGACGACGACCTTCAGCCCCGGCACGGCCATCAGCCAGTTCTCCACCGACTGGGAGTGCTGCGCCCCGAAGCGCAGCCCCCCGCCGTTGCCGAATCGGATGACGAGAGGGAGGGTGACCTGGCCGTTCGTCATGTAGCGGGCCTTCGCGATCTGGTTCACGACGAGGTCGTGGCAGACCGAGAGGAAGTCGGCGAACATCAGCTCGGCGACCGGCCGGAGCCCGGTCATCGCCGCGCCCATGGCCGCGCCGATGATCGCCTGCTCGGAGATCGGCGTGTCCCGGACGCGCCGGGGACCGAACTGGTCGAGCAGCCCGACCGTGGCCTTGAAGACGCCGCCCGCGGCGCCGATGTCCTCGCCGATCATCACGACGGACTCGTCGCGCGCCATCTCCTGGGCCAGGCCGGCCGCGACGGCCTCCCGATAGGTCAGCTCCGCCATCTCGCACCTCCGTCAGCGAACACGTCCCGCTCGACCGAGGCGGGATCTGCGAGCGGCGAGGCCTTGGCGGCCTCGCGGGCCTCGTCGACCTCGGCACGCGCGCCGGCCTCGATGGCGTCGAGCGTGCCCGGGTCGACACCGAGCTCTTCGAGGCGCGCCCGGTAGCGGGGGATCGGATCGCGCGCCAGCCAGGTCTGCACCTCCTCCTCCGGACGGTACTTGCCGGGATCGGCACGCGAGTGACCGCCGTGGCGGTAGGTCAGGGCCTCGACGAGCGTCGGCGCCTCACCGGCGCGGGCCCGGGCGACGGCGCCCGCCGCGGCGGCGTAGACGGCGTCGGCGTCGTTGCCGTCGACGAGGACCGGCGCCAGGCCGTACGCGCTGGCGCGGTCGGCCGCCGGGTGGGCGACGGCGGTCACCTCGGCGATCGGGGTGTACTCCATGTAGAGGTTGTTCTCGCAGACGAACAGCACCGGGAGCTTCCACACGGCGGCGAGGTTGAGCGCCTCGTGGAACGCCCCGATGTTCGTCGCGCCGTCGCCGAAGAAGGCCACCGCGACCTGGTCCGTCCCGCGGTACCTCGCCGACCAGGCGGCGCCGTTGGCGATCGGCAGGTGGGCGCCGACGATGGCGTAGGAGCCCATGAAGTTGTGCTCGGCGCTCGTCAGGTGCATGGAGCCGCCCTTGCCCGCCATCAGGCCGTTCTGGCGCCCGAGCAGCTCGCCGAGGACGGCCGTCATCGAGGCGCCGCGCAAGATGGCGTGCGCGTGGCCGCGGTAGGTGGCGAAGACGTAGTCGTCGGGCCGCAGCGCCGCAGCGACCCCGGCCGCGACCGCCTCCTCGCCGATGGCGAGGTGGCTGGTCCCCTTCACCAGGTTCTGGAGGAACAGGACGTACGCCTCGTTCTCGAAGTACCGGACCCTGAGCATCGCCCGGTAGAGGGCCAGGCGAGCCGCCGGGTCGAGCGCCGCGCCGCCGGTGTCCGGGGCGTCGACGACGCCGAGCGCGCCGCCCGCCTCAGCGCGCGTTTCCGACACGACCTGCCCCGGCCTCCCCGCCCATCATCGGAAGGTTCCTAGCGGCCCGCCGCCCCGCACGTCAACTGCTAGGGGACAGGCCACGGACCTGCCCGAGCGCCGGGGTGCCGGCCATGCGCCCGGACCGCCACCTCGAGGTCCGGGGCTCGCGGGCGCGGCGCTCGACGACGACACGGACGACGCCGTCGTCGGCGAGGATGCACATGGACCAGGACGTCTACCCCTGGCACCAGCCGGGCGAGCGCCGCGTCGTCGTCACGACGCACCCGAGCCGCACGACGGCGATCGGCTCACCTCCCCGAGACCGCCGGCCCACGTGGGGCCCGGCGGTCAGCCGAGGACCTTGGCGACGGCCTGCTCCAGCACGCCGAGGCCCTCGTCGAGCAGCGCGTCGTCGATGACGAGGGGTGGCAGGAGCCGGATGACGTTGCCGTAGGTGCCGCAGGTGAGGACGACCACGCCCTCGCCGTGGCAGGTCTTCGCCACCGCCTGCGTCGCCGCCGGGTCGGGCAGGGTCGTGCCCGGCTCGACGAACTCGACGGCGAGCATCGCCCCCCGGCCGCGGACGTCCCCGATCCCCCGGTACGACCGCTGCAGGGCCTCGAGGCGCGGCACGACGGCGGCACCGATGCGACGGGCCGCGCCCGGCAGCTCGAGGCGGCGCATCGTCTCGATCGAGGCCAGCGCGGCGGCGCACGCCACGGGGTTGCCCCCGTAGGTGCCGCCGAGGCCACCTGCGTGGACGGCCGCCATCAGCTCGGCCCGGCCGGTCAACCCGGCGAGCGGCATCCCGCCGGCGATCCCCTTCGCCGTGGAGACCAGGTCCGGCACCACCCCCTCGTGCTCGCAGGCGAACCAGTCGCCGGTGCGGCAGAAGCCGGTCTGGATCTCGTCGGCCACGAAGACGCACCCCGTTGTCCCGGCACCACGCGGCGAGGGCGGGGAGGAACCCGGGAGCGGGCACGACGAAGCCGCCCTCGCCCTGGATCGGCTCGATGAGCACGCACGCCAGGTTGGCGGCGCCGACCTGCACGGCGAGCTGGTCGATCGCCCGCTCCGCGGCCTGCTCGCCGCTCATGCCCTCCGGGTCCCGGAACGGGTAGGACATCGGCACGCGGTAGACCTCGGGCGCGAACGGGCCGAAGCGGTGCTTGTACGGCATGTTCTTCGCCGTCAGCGCCATCGTGAGGTTCGTCCGCCCGTGGTAGGCGTGGTCGAAGACGACGACGGCCTGGCGGCCGGTCGCGTGGCGCGCCACCTTGACGGCGTTCTCGACCGCCTCGGCGCCCGAGTTGAACAGCGCCGAGCTCTTGGCGTGGCCGCCGGGTGTGAGGGCGTTCAGCTGCTCGCAGACCTCGACGTAGCCCTCGTAGGGAGCGACCATGAAGCACGTGTGGGTGAAGTGGGCGACCTGCTCACTCACCGCCGCGACCACCGCGGGCACGGCGTGGCCGATGCCCGTCACCGCGATGCCCGACCCGAGGTCGATCAGCGAGTTGCCGTCGACGTCGCGCAGGATCGCCCCCGAGGCCTCCGCGATATAGACGGGGAGGGTGCTGCTCACCCCCGGCGCGACCGCCCCGGTCCGCCGGGCCTGCAGCTCGCGCGAGCGCGGACCGGGCACCTCGGTCACCATGCGGCGTGCCTGCGCGATCCCGCCCGCGGCCCCCTCGTCGACTGGCGTCTTCGTCACGGCGCTCCCTCCGCTCTCCAAGAGACGACGCGTCCCGTCCCCATCGTCCTCCACCCTCGCGCCTCGCGCCAGGGCCCGGGGCCGACCGGGATCGCGCCGGGCGACGCCCGGTCCTGGTCGACCGGCCGAGCGCGCCCGCCATCTACGGTGGACCGTCCCGCGGCACGCGGCCCGGCGCGGGGCCTCGGGGGACGACGGGCGGGCCGGCGCGAGGGGGTGGCGGTGAGGGGAGCGGCATCGGCCGCGCCGGCACGGCGCGGCGAGCGGGCGACGGTCGTGGCCGTCTGCCTCGGCACGTTCCTGGCGGTGACGAACGTCTCGGTCGTCAACGTGGCGCTGCCGTCGATCGGGACCGCGCTGCACGCCTCCTTCGGCGACCTGCAGTGGGTCGTCGACGCGTACGCCCTCGCGATGTCCGCCTGCCTGCTGGTCGCCGGCTCGCTCTCCGACCGGCTCGGCCGGCGGCGCGTCTTCCTCTACGGCCTGGTCGTCCTCGCCGCGGCCTCGCTGGTGTGCGCGCTCGCGAGGTCGGTGGCGGTGCTCGAGCTCGCGCGAGCCGTACAGGGCGCCGGCGGCGCGATCCTCTCTGCCAACTCCTACTCGCTGCTCGTGACCAACGTCTCCGGCCCCCGCCGGCCCGTCGCCTTCGGCCTGCTCGGCGCGAACGTCAGGGGTGTCGGTCGCGAGCAGCCTGCTCGGGGGGGTCCTCACCGATCTCGGCGGGTGGCGGTGGGTCTTCTACGTCGACCTGCCGCTGGCCGCGGTCTGCCTCGTGCTCGCGATTCTCATGCCCGAGACGCGTGGCCACGACCACCCCGTCGACTGGGTCGGTGCCCTGCTGATCGGCGGCTCCCTCTTCTGCGTCGTGCTGGCGCTCGTGCGGGCCGACGACGACGGCTGGGCGAGCGGCGTCGTCGTCGGGCTCCTCGTCGGCGGTGCGGCGCTCGCCCTGGCGCTCACGGCGTGGGAGCTGCGCACGCGGGCGCCGCTCCTCGACCTGCGCCTCTTCGCCAACCCCGCGTGCGCCGGCGTCTCGCTCGTCGCGTTCCTCTCGGCGATGTGCATGTTCGGCACGCTGCTCTACATCGCGATCTACCTGCAACAGGGGCTCGGCTACGGCCCGCTCGCCACCGGGCTGCGCTTCCTCCCGGTCGTCGTCCCGGCGACCGTCCTCTCCCCCGTCACCGGCCGGGCGCTCCGCTCGCTCTCCCCGCACGTGCCGCTCGCGCTCGGCGCCGCTCTCATCGGCGCCGGCTTCCTCCTCATGGCCCGCGTGGCGCCCGCGTCGGGCTGGGAGTCGATCGTTCCCGGCCTGGTCGTCGCCGGGGTCGGGCTCGGCCTGCTCAACCCGTCGCTCTCGACGGCCTCGATCGCGGTGGCACCGAGGTGGCGGAGCGGCATGGCCTCGGGCACGAACAACACCTTCCGCCAGGTGGGGGTCACGACCGGGATCGCCCTGTTCGGCACGCTCCTCGTCGGGCGCGTCGGGGACCGGCTGAGCGGCTCGCTCGCCGGCAGCCTCGGGGAGGGCGCGGCCGGGCGCCTGGCACGCGCCCTCGTCGCCGACGGGGTCGACAGCGCGGTGGCGGGAGCGCCGGCGGCCGGGCGCCGAGCGCTCGCCGTCGCCGGGAGGGTCGCGCTCGGTGAGCTCGGTCGGCGACGTCTTCCTGTTCGCGGGAGCGGTGGCGCTGCTCGGCGCCCTTGTCGCCGCCGTCCTCGTCCGCCCGGCGGGCCTGGCCGTGCACGAGGCGCCCGAGCGGGACGGCCACGCCGCCCCCGGGCTCGCCCATGCGCCCCGGGCGACCGGTTCGACCGGCCGCTGACCGGCCGCCGGTGGGCCCGGGATCAGCCCTCGGCGCGCACCGCCGGCGCGCCCGGTCGGCGCGCGAGCAGCTTCGTGGCGGTCGCGAGCACGGCCAGCGTCACGGCCGCGGCGAAGACGGCCGTCTCCGCCCGGGTGCTCACGTACTGGCCGGCGATGCCGAGGATGACGATCGGCACGGACAGGCCGATGTAGCTGGCGAGGAAGAGCCCGGCGAGCACCTCCGCCCGGGCGTGGTGGGGGGCGAGGCCCATCGAGGTGGCCAGCACGCCCTTGAACACGAGCCCGGCGCCGGCGCCGGTCACGATGCCGCCGACGACGAAGGCCGGCAGGTCGGCGAACCACGTCGCCGCCGACAGGACGCCGAGGCCGATCGGGAGCAGGGCGATGCCGACCGCGAGGGTCGACCGCACGCCGAGGCGCAGCAGCGCGATCTGCGCCGTGGCGGCGGCGGCGAAGACGCCGAAGGCGACGGCGCCCGCCACGGCGTGGGAGGAGTCGTGCAAGGTGCCGGCGAGGAAGGCCGGCGCGAGCGAGGTGAACAGGCCGAGCACGGCGAAGGTCACGAGACCGCCGATCGCCGCCGCGGCGAACTGCCCGCGCACCTCGCGCGGCACCGCGATGCGCTGGGGCCGGTACGCAACGGGCTCGGGCGGGAGGGCCGCCGTCTCCGGCGCGAGCGCCACGGCCGCCACCCCCGCGAGGAGGAGTCCTTCGAAGACCAGGTACGGCACGAGGAGCGGATGCCCCGCGTACTGCGCGAGGAGGCCGGAGACGAGCGGGCCGAGCCCGATGCCCCCGAGGTTCGCCGCCACGGCTACCAGCTGGGCGCGGCGCGGCGAGCGGTCGGGGCGGTGACGCGCGTGGAGCTCGCCGAGGTGCGCGGTCGCCGTGCCGGTGACCATGCCGACGGCGACCCCGGACAGGATGCGGGCGATGACGAGCGAGGGCACGCTCTGCCAGACGATGAAGATCACGCCCGAGGCCATCGAGGCGACGATCGCGGGGAGGAGCACCCGGCGGCGGCCGACCCAGTCCGAGACGTGGCCGAGCAGGAAGAGGCTCCCGATGACGCCGAGCGCGTAGGCGGCGTAGATCAGCGTGCTCGTGAGGCTCGAGAAGTGGTCGCGCCGGGCGTAGAGCACGTAGAGCGGGGTCGGCACGGCCGAGAAGGCCATCAGCACCGCGAAGGCGTAAGCGACCATCCAAAAGCCGGTGCGATGTGAGACGCGGCCGCCGAACCGCGCCACGACGGAGCGCTCGGGCGCGGTGGACTCGGGGATCGGCAGGCGGAGCTGCTGGGTGGACATCGGGACCTCCTGACGAGGGACGTCCCGACCAACATCGCCGCGAATGATTAATATTGGCAATGTGTGCGGAGACAAACCCACGCTGACCAGGGAGCGCGCCTAGGCTCACGGTTCGACGCTGGGGGTCGGCCGTGGCAGATCGCGAACAGGGACACCGAATGCACCGAGTTGGGCGGGCGATCCTGCGCGTGCTTGACGGGGAGCACCGGGTCACACATGGCTGGGGGTTCTTCCCCGTGGGTGTAGGAACCTTCCTGTGGGCCTATGCGTACTCGCCGAAGGCAACAGCGGCTGTTCGGTTTCCCCCTGAGCCCGGTTGGCGGTCACCCGTGATGGCCGTGGGCGTCGCTATGGCCGTTGTCGGACTGTTTCTACTGCTGGCACCGCTGGGAAGGAAGCTCGTAATTAGCGTGGCAGGTCGGTACCAGACGCCGATCCAGCTTCGATCATTTAGGAAGGGGACAGTCAAGCAGGCCGCGCCAGCACCATCTTCGGCCGTTGCGCCCTTTCAAGATCCGACCGTTATGGCTGCTGGGCGCATTGTGCTTGGTGAAATAGCGGTATGGCGCGACTACTTAGCTTTCAATTAAACCTTCGACGCCGCCCTTGCATCGGCGAGGGTGAGTTCGATCACATCCTGAGCGACGATGCGCAGCTCCTCGATCAGGGCCCGTAGACGCCGGTCGTTGGCGATCCACTCCTGGTAGGCCGCCGCCTCGACCTCGGTGAGGCGGCGGTTCACCGTCTTGCCGGCGACCTTGGTCGTGAGGTGCCAGTAGGGCCCGTGAGGGCGCGGCGGGTCGGCGACG
Organism: uncultured Actinomycetota bacterium; assembly: GCA_963765505.1. Lineage (GTDB taxonomy): Bacteria > Actinomycetota > Acidimicrobiia > Acidimicrobiales > Bog-793 > DATKQY01. The sequence goes on along the minus strand of CAVXWO010000001.1, from coordinate 237,817 downwards.
CACGCGGAGTTCGCCTTGCCGCAGCGGTGGGCGCGTAGAGCGAGGCTGCCCGAGGAGATGACGCCGACCCTGGCGAGCTCGGCCGCGAGCGCCTCGTAGCGCGCTGTGCTTGCTGCCAGTCGGCTCGTCGGACTCTCGCCTGTCACGCCACCATCCTTGTCCGCCGCGTCGCCGGGCATGGTCCACCACCTCCATATCGAGAGTAGTAAGACTCTCGATATGGCCATGACCTTCCCGCCCGATCAGCTCCTCGGCTACCGCGCCGCGCTGTACGGTTGCTTCACCCGCTGGGGCGACGCGCTCTTCGAGCTCTGCGATGCCGTGTTGTGCGCGGCCGGCGCCGTCGCATCAGTCCCCTCCCTCAGCTTGGAGCCGGAGTTCTCCCGCAGCCACGGCAGCCTCTACAAGGCACTCGCGAAGGGCCGGATCGACGAGGGCCGTCTGCACAAGCTCCTCGTCGAGAGCCGTCCAGGCGAGTGGCCGTTGGTCTTCGCCGTCGACGCGTCCACCTGGGCACGCTGTGACGCCGAGACGAGTCCCGAGCGGGGCTTTCACTACTCCGCGTCCAAGCACTCGGCCGGCCAGCCGATCGTGGCGGGATGGAGCTATCAGTGGATCAGCCAGCTGAACTGGGCGAAGGACTCCTGGACCGCCCCGCTCGATGCGATGCGCATCACGCCGGCGATGGACGCGACGTCGGCCACCATCGACCAGGTGACGCGCCTCGTCGGGTTGCTCCCCTCAACAGAGGAGGTGCCGCTGTTCGTCTTCGACGCGGGCTATGACGGCGTCGCCCTCGCCGACGCGCTGGCCGGGGTCCGCTGCGAAGTCCTTGTCCGCATCTCCTCGTCGCGGGTCTTCCACCCCGAGCCCGCTCCGCGACCAGACGGTGCCATCGGAAGGCCACGCCGACACGGCGAGCGATTCGTACTCGCAGACCGAGCGACCTGGATCGCGCCCGATGAGGAGCTCGTCGCGCACGATCCGAGTTATGGAGAAGTGCGCGTACAGGCCTGGCGCGGCCTGCATCCAAAGCTCCACGGCCGAGGACGTTGGAAGGCAGAGAGCGAGCCGCCGATCGTGCGCGGCACCGTCATCCGGGTGGAAGTGGAGCACCTCCCCAAACCCACGGCGCGAGCGGACAAGACGCTGTGGTTGTGGTGGTCCGGGCCGGGCGAGCCTGATCTCGAACGATGCTTCCGCGCCTACCTGCGGCGATTTGACATCGAGCATGCATTTCGGTTCGTGAAAGGAACCCTCGGCTGGACGACACCGGCGCTCTGCACTCCCGAGCAGGCCGACCGCTGGACCTGGCTCGTCGTCGCTGCCTACACCCAGCTCCGATTGGCCCGTGGCCTCGTCGCCGACCTCCGGCTCCCGTGGGAACGGCCATGTGAACCGACCCGGCTCACCCCCTGCCGGGTGCGGAGGGGGTTTCGGCGACTGCGTGCGACGGTCGGCACTCCCGCCCTTCCACCGAAATCCACCACTCCCGGACCGGGGCGGCCGAGAGGGACCCGAAAACCCCCGAGAACCCGCTATCCGGCGGTCAAGAAGGCCGCCTGAGAGGCGTCGAAGGTTTAATTGAAAGCTTAGAGGACGCGGTTAATCGCGGCGTCATGGCTGGAGTTCATACCGAACACCGACAGGTTCGAGTCATACCGCGACGCGCTGGCTGTGAACAGCGAGATGCACGATGCCGCAGACAGCGCCTTTCGTGCTTTCTACCGAGTCCGCAGAAAGTGGAGGCAGGGAGAAGGCATCACCGGGGACGACTGGATCTTCGTTCGCAGTGCTCACGGCGTGGTTGAGAACGCCCACAGCCGGCTTGACGACCTGCTGTCAGGTGTGACGCGAATTGACGACGCGGTGGCTCACCCTATTCCGGCCACAGCGAGCGTGACCGCTCCCGACGCTACCGCTTCGATTTCCGAAGAGTCCGTTGTCAATGATGTGCATCTCAAGATTGTTAAGACGACGGCTGCTATCGGGCGACTACTTCGCTACGGGGGACAGTTTAGGTACGAGGTCCGCGAACCGCCCGCTAAGCGTCAGTCGCCTTCCCCTCCGTCTCTTCCCGAAGATCAGTCGAAAGCATGAGCTTTACAGCGTCCTCAAACTCCATGTCCGTGTTGACGCGACCCTCTAATTCGTCTTCTTCTGGCCCCACGTCGGTCATGCAGCCGATTCTACCGGTAGGTGAGCCTCCGGTTGCCGATCCGGCCCATCAGGTGGTTCACGCGAGCCGTGTCGCTCATCTCGTGCGTGGAGTGCCGGTAGTCGAATTCGGCGAGGTACCGGTGCAGGTGCTCGCGGCTGACGTGGTGGTGGGTGCCGTCAAGCGACCGCTTGAGCTGGGAGAAGTAGTTCTCCGCGAGGTTGGTGCCAAGGCTGCTCTTGCTTACGTACTGGCCTGCCGAGTGGTCGACCGTGAAGTGACCGGCCATCTCTCGCCCGGCACCTGCGTAACCGCGGTAGGTGTCGGTGTGCAGCGTCGTGTCGGTCATGGCGACGTTCTCACCAATGACTTTGCGAAGCGTCTTGCCGGACACGTCCGCCGACCACGTGGGATCGGACCTCGCCCGTCGTCGCGTCGATGAGCGAAAGAACGGGGACCTTCTCTGTCCCGCGGCCCCTGACGGCCTTTCGGGGGTCGTTGGCGTGCCGGTTCTTGGGATCGCCACCGATGTACGTCTCGTCGGCTACGACGGTGCCAACCATGAGCGATTGACGGCCGTTGCGGGCCATCGCCGCGCGCAGCCGGTGTGTCATGAACCATGCCGTGCGAGACGCCACGCCGTACTTCCGCTCGATCTCACGGGCAGCGATTCCGTTCTTGTTGGCGCACATCTCCAGGATGACGAACAGCCAAATGCGGAGCGACGCCTTGGTCCCGTGCATGACGGTCCCGGTCGTGACGCTGAATTGCTTACGGCAGTCACGGCACTTCCACACCCGGCGTTGCGTGACAGATCCGGTCCCGCTCTCTGCGACCCTCGGGCGCTTTGGGCGTCAGGAAGTAGTGCGAGGCGATGGAACCGCAGTGCGGGCAAACGACGCCATTCGCCCAGCGCATCGACTCCATGAACCGATAAGCGGCGTCCTCGTCGGGAATCCGATTGGCGAGAGACGTAACCGTGATCTTGTCCATGCCGCCATTGTGTCAGGTGGGTGTGTCAGTGCATTTGAGCAGGTCAAATGTGCGTCCCACCGTGAATCGCCATGACGGCCAACCTTCGGTTCGACGGGGCGCCCGCGGAACCCTGGGAAGGCAACGGACCCTGTAAGGACTGCGGCGGTCGGAATTGGCCCTGGAAGGCCCCCCATGAACTCTGGGAATCCGTCATGGAATGCGAGCCCGGGTCGGGTGGCGTCGTCTGCGCTACGTGCTTCGTGGTACGTGCGCACGCCAAGGGGCTGGGCCTCGGCAACGGCCTCGCTTGGTTGGTCGCTCCTGTGCCCGCCGGATTTGATACGAAAATGCCGCTGGAGGGGCGTGTGAGGATGTCCCGAGTTCCGTGGAACTTCGGTGGCGGCCCGGTGATGCTCAGGCGGCGTCCTCCTCGTTGTAGTCGACCGGTGTGACACCGCGCTCGGCGTAGGTGTCGAGTGCAGCTCGCAGCGCCGGCAGGTGCATGAAGCCGTTGACCTTGCGGAACTGCTTCGCGGCCTCGGCCATGCCGGCTGCGCACCAGCGCAGCGCCATCTGGCCGTCGCGCCAGCGCTTCACGTTCGCGGAGTGATCGCGGCAGATCTCGATCATCGACTCGATCGCGTTCGTCGAGCGAAGCGTGCGGGCAAGCGTCGGTGGCACCTTCAGGCGCATGACGGTGAGCGTCTCGGTGAGGCCTTCTCGCAGGCTTGCCGCGGCGCCAGGATGCGAACGGGTGAGCTGGCGGGCGATGTCCTCGAGCTCGGCCTCGGCTCGGAGCGCGTCGTCGAGGTGGTAGATCGCGCGCATCTTCGTGCTCACCGTCCGTGCGAGGGACTTCGGCAATTTCGACTCGACGTTCCTGATCTTGTGGAGTTGGCAGCGATGGATCACCGGCTGGTCGAACACGGCCGTCACTGCCGAGGCAAGGGCCTTTGAGCCGTCGATCACGACGAGGATCGGACGGGTCATGTCGAGCCCGCGGTCGCGAAGCCCGACGAGCAGGTCGCGCACGACCGTCGCGTTCTCGGTGTCGCCCTCGACGACGGCGAGCGGGTGCTTGGCGCCCGGTGACGTCGATCCCCATCGCGACGACACAGACGTGGTCGGCGAAGTGCACGCCGTCGACCATCAGCGCGACGAGGTCGAGCGTGGACAGGTCCGAGGCGAGCAACTCGCCGAGCGCGTGCTCGGTGGCCTCGACGAAGCGCCGCGACACCGCCGAGCGCGACGTCGAGGTCGCACGCGCCTCGACCTTGCTCCCGACCGGCTCGAGGCCGACCCGGTAGCGGCGGGTCGAGAGCTTCGCGAGCATCTTCTCCATCGCGAGCCGCCCGAGCACCTCGGTGGAGGCGAAGTGCTCGTACGCGGGGACCTCGAGCTCGCGAGAGCGATCGGCGGAACGCACGCGGGGCCGGCGGACCGGCACCCGCCGGCCGCCGAGGCTCACCGAGCCGTCCTCGTGGCCGTGGCGCACGGCTGTCCGCGCCGGGTCGTGGCGGCCTCTCGGCCCGCACAGCGCGGTGACGCTCTCCTCCAAGATCGCGTCCATCACCTGCAGCCCGGTGCCCACCGCGAGGGCGAGCAGGCCCTCACGGAGCTCGTCCGCCAGGTTCGTCATCGCGATCGACACGGCGTCGGGCACCGCCATCGCTGCGGGCGTGCTCGTCGTCTGGTAGTCCTTCTTCACGGTGGTGGTCCCCTGTCTTGATCGGTAGTTCTTGGCGGAACGCCCGATACCTACCAGTTGGCAGGGCTCAGGCGGGGGACCGCCACCTCAAAATCCACGACGGACGGGACAACCTCGGGCGCGTGACCTCCACATCTCATCGGTTCACTGGCAAGCCTCTTGACCTGGTCGGGCAGTGGTATGCGTGCTACCTCAGCCCAAGGGGCGAATGGAAGCGGTGGGCGCCAAGGGAAGCGTCAGTCAATCCCCTCGCAAATCTCACAGAGCGTGCGATTGGCGGGGATGGTGTCAGTGTCGACCCTGTTCTGAGGGTCAATGTCCTGGCCTTCGTCACAATCTTCGTGGTCGTGGTAGACGTTCTTCTTTTCCTCGCTCGTCGTGTAGTAATACGCCCCCATCGTGGTACCTCCCTGTTGGGTGGGACGGGAGCACGATACCTATACGAAAGGCGCTTTGCGCAGGGAGTTGACGATGATGGGTGTGTCAGCGCACACAGCGCCTTTCCAATAGCTAGTTCTGAAGATATTCATTATCGAGAGCGGATAATCGCCGTGGAGCTGCGACAGCTCGAGTACTTCGTCGCCGTGGCGGAGGAGCAGCACTTCACGCGGGCCGCCCGGCGCCTCCACGTGTCGCAGTCGGGTCTCTCCTCGACCGTCAAGTCGCTCGAGTCCGAACTCGGCGGCCAGCTCCTCCTCCGCACGACCCGGCGCGTCGAGCTGACCCGGGCCGGCGAGGCCCTCCTGGTCGAGGCGCGTCGCACCCTCGCCGCGGCGCGCGCCGCCGCCGGTGCGGTCGCCGCCGTCGAGGGGCTGCAGCGCGGCTCGCTGACCGTCGGGGTGATGCAGGCGCTCGCCGCGATCGACCTGAGCGGCTTCCTCGCACGGTTCCACGGGCGCTTCCCCGGCATCGAGCTGCGCCTCACCCAGGCGAGCTCGTCCGAGCTAATGGGGCAGGTCGCCGAGAGCCGGCTTGACCTGGCCTTCACGTCGAGCCCGGCCCGCGAGGGCGTGGCGCTCATGCCGGTGTTCAGCTCGCCGATGGTGCTCGTGTGCGGCCCTCGCCACCGGCTCGCGGCCAGCCGATCAGTCGGGCTCGGCGACCTCGCGGGAGAGGAGTTCGTCGATTTCCCCGTCGCGTGGGGATCCCGCATCGTGGTCGACGAGATCTTCCGTACCGCACGGGTGGAGCGGCGGGTGCCGTTCGAGGTGAACGACGTCACGACGCTGCTCGACCTGGTGCAGGCGGGACTCGGGATCGCCGTCGTGCCCGAGGCCATCGCCGGCTCCCGGCCGGCGCTGGCGAACATCGGGCTCTTCGGCCGCGCGGATCGCTGGATCGTGTCCGTCACGACGCTCGAGCCCGAACCGCCGAACCCCGCCGGCCGGGCCCTGCTCCACCTCGCCCGGGAGTTCTGGGCGCTCCCCGAGCGCCCGCCCGCCCCATAGCCGCGCTGCGCAGCCTCGCGTGCCGCCGGCGCGGGCCGCCGTGCAGGCGTTGGGCGCGCCGGCAGGGACGGGCGCGTCGAACGGCTCTTCGCGGCGGCGGCGTCGCGTATCTGTCTCAGCGGTGTCACAACGCCCAGGAGAACTGGAAACGCCAATCGATGCCGCCGTAGTAGGTCGAGGTCCACTGCTTCGCGGGCAGGAGCGGGGCGGCGATCCGCACCGGGGTCGCCCCGAGCCTTCGCACGAGGTAGAGCGCGTCGTTGGCGACGTAGAGAAGGCCGGCGCCGCTCGCCGACCACGCGGGAGCGGTCGCGCCGAGGGTGTGCGGCACCGGAACGGGACGCGTCGATCCCACCTCGAGCAGGAAGAGCCGCCCCGACGCGTACCACGAGCGGACGAAGCTCTTGAAGAACGACGGCGTGTTCGAGGCGGGCGCCTCGACGAACGCGAGGGTCCGACCGTCCGGCGACCAGACCGGGTCGTACGCGGCGACGTTCGCCGCCTCGCTCACCGTCGAGCAACGGACGGCTCCGGGTCCGCACGTCTCGATCGCTTTCGCGCTCCACGGCGTCCGGCCGAAGCCGGTCGTCAACCATGGTTCGTCGATCGCGAGCCAGCCCGTCCGGGAGGACGCCGCAGGGACGAGCGCGACCGGCGGCGTCCGCCCGAGGGGGCGCAGCGGTGCACCGGGTGCCGTGGCGAGATCGAGCGCGGCGCCGTCGATCGTGCCCTCGCCGTCGGGTACCGACCCGAGCCCGCCCGCCCAGACCCCGATCCCCTGGTCCTTCCACCAGCCGAGCGGCACGAGCCACTGGGCGTCCGCACCCGAGGACCGCAGCCAGAGCGCGGCCCGGCCACCTGCGACCGGCACCGTCTCGAGCGTCGTCGCCGAGGCGTGGCCGTTCCCGACCGCGAAGGCGATCTGCCTGCCGTCCGGCGACCAGACGGCCCCGTAGATGGGGTGGCTCGACAGCAGCTTCCAGGCGCTGCCGTCTGGGGAGACGACCCACACCGCGCCTCCGTAGTACGGAGCGCCGGAGACGACGAGGAGGAGGTCTGCGGTCGGGCTCCAGACCGCCTCGGACACCTGGCCGACGGTGCCGACCCGGTGCGCCGAGCTGCCGTTCGCATCGGCGAGCACGAGCGGTCCCGACACGGGAGCGAACGGCGCCTGCTCGCCGAGATCGGCGACCGGCGCCTCGGCCCCGGCCGCGACGTAGGCGAGCCAGCGGCCGTCGTGGGAGAACGACGGCTCCTCGGCACCCGAGCTCGACCGACCCACCTGGCGCAAGGACCCGGTGGCACCGTCGAGGACGTAGAGCGCGCCGTCCGACGCGAACACGAGCAGCCCTTCGTGCGCGAACGCGTGGACGTTCACGGCTGGACCGGCGTTTGGGAGAGCCGGGACCGCCGTCAAGGAGCTGCCCCGGGTGCCCCCGCCCGCGACGCCGGCGAGCGTCCCGGCGCCGCCCGCGAGGAGGAGCGCCGCGACGACGAGGGCGAATCGCCGACGCCGCTCCCGACGCCTCGCCTCGCGGAAGAGCGCCTCCGGGTCGCCGGCGCGCCGGGCGGGTGCGTTCGGTGGCCGAGGCTCGAGAAGCGTCACGTCACCCCCCCCGCCGCGGCATCGACGGCCGAGCGCGACGGCCTGGTCCCGCGTCTCGACCGTGGCGGCGGCCGGGTTCGAGGAGCTCGGCGAGCGCGGGGCGCTCGCGGTGTCATCGCGGTCGTCTGAAGCCGTCGCGCGACAGGCCGGACCGAAGCCGCCTCCGCGCCTGTCAGAACCCATGACGACAAGGCTAATAGCTTCAATCTCGACGATCGACGCGCCCTGGGCGGCCGACGTATCCCTCGCGGTCGGGGTGCCCGACGCCCTCACCCCGGGGTCCGAGCGGCGCCCGCCCGCACGGGCGACGCTCAGCCGACGGCGGGCCCTCGGGACCCGTGGCGCATCGAGATCCGCCGACGACGCATCGGTAGGTCCGCGGCCAGAGCACCGGTCCTGCTCACGGCGTTGCTCCGGCGGCTCGCGTGCTTTCACGGAGGGATCCACCACGCCGTGCGGCGAGCCGGTTTCTGAGAGTGAGCGACTTGCAAAGAGCCGTAGACGATCTACGTTCACCTGCGGAAGTGGCACGGGAGAGCATAATCTATCGTTACCGAAGCACCGGCGAACGCGTCTCTGGCGAGGCACGTGATTGGGAGGAGCCCGGCATGGAAGCCTCTGCGGAGCACGGCGTTCACCGCCTACAGGCGCTCGCCCACCCGGCGGTGATGGACACGAGCGGGACCGACGTCGGCGCCACCCGCGAGCGCGTCCGGCAGCGTCGCCTTCGCCGGGTGGCGGTCGTGCTCGTCCCGATCGCGGTTTGGCTCTGGGTGCGGATCATCCTCGGCGATGCGCACCTGCCCGGGATGCCGCACGTGCCCTCGACCCTCGTGCCGTTCATCCCCGCAATCGCGCTCAGCCTCCTGCTCGGGCTGATGCTCATCGGCCCGCTCGTTGGCGCCGGCCGCTCGCCTCACGTCCTCTACCGCCCCTCCGAGATCGACGTGCGCCTGGAGGACGTCCGCGGCGCGGGCACCATGGTCGAAGAGGTGGTGAAGACGCTCAACCTCTTCCTCGCCCACCGCACCTTCTCCGAGCGCATGGGAGGCTCTCCCCGGCGAGCCGTGCTGTTCGAGGGCCCACCGGGAACCGGCAAGACCTACATGGCAAAGGCCATGGCGGCGGAGGCAGGCGTCCCGTTCCTCTTCGTCTCGTCGTCGGCCTTCCAGTCGATGTTCTACGGCCAGACGAACCGGAAGATCCGCTCGTACTTCAGGGCGCTTCGCGCCTATGCCCGCCGCGAGGGCGGCGCGATCGGCTTCATCGAGGAGATCGACGCCATAGGCACGTCGCGCGGCGGGATGAGCTCCGGCCGCGGTGAAGGCGTCGCCGGCGTCGTCAACGAGCTCCTCGTCCAACTCCAGTCGTTCGACCAGCCGACGTTCGGCGTACGACTGGCAGGCCGGTTCGTCGATGCCGTGAACGGATGGCTCCCCCCGGCGCGCCACCTCCGCAAGCCGAGGACGCGGGCCGCCAACGTGCTCATCATCGGGGCGACCAACCGCGCGGCGGACCTCGACCCGGCGCTCGTGCGGCCCGGACGCTTCGACCGGACCATCACCTTCGACGTGCCGAGCCGGGCTGGCCGTCGGGACATCATCGACTTCTACCTGGACCGCAAGGCGCACGAGGAGGAGCTCGACGACCCGGCGCGCCGCGACGCGCTCGCCGCGCTGACCTTCGGCCACACGCCCGTGATGATCGAGCACCTCCTCGACGAGGCGCTGATCTGGGCCCTCCGCCGTGGCTCCGACCGCCTTGCGTGGGCCGACCTGCAGAAGGCCAAGCTCACCGAGGAGATCGGGCTCGCACAGGACGTCGAGTACGCCGAGGCCGAGCGCCGGCTGATCGCCACGCACGAGGCCGGGCATGCAACGGTGGCCTGGTTGGTGGGCAAGGGACGCAAGCTCGAGGTGCTCTCGATCGTCAAGCGCAAGAACGCCTTGGGACTGCTCCTGCACACCGACGAGGAGGAGCGCTTCACGCGGACCCGCACCGAGGTCGAGGCGCTCGTCGACATCGCGCTCGGCGGGATGGCCGCGGAGCAGATCTTCTTCGGCGAGACCAGCACCGGGGCGTCTTCGGACCTCCAGGCGGCAACCAACATCGTCTGCCACATGGTCGGCGCCTACGGGATGGGCAGCTCGCTCGTCTCGTCGATGGCGATCGAGACGCCCGGCCACGCCAGCCTCGTGGCGAAGGTGCTCGGGACCGACGCCGGGCGTGAGGAGGTCGACAAGATCCTCTCCGCCGCGAAGAGGCGGGCCGTCTCCATGCTCGACGAGCACCTCTACGTCATCGAGGCGCTGCGCGACGGCCTCCTCGAACGCGACGAGCTCTCCGGGGACGAGATCGCAGACGTCATCGCCGCAGCGCGGGGGCGCGTGCCGGTCGCCTGACCTCGCGCCGTGCACCGCGGCACGCTCCGGTTGGCTCCGTTGCCGCGCCGGGTAGAGGCGCTCGGTGGCGACGCGGACGAAGCGCGGAGCGGCGCGGCACGCGGCAGCCGATGCCGAGCAGGAGGCCTCGGAAACGAGCGAGCTTCTACGTTTTTCGGAGCACCACCCACGAGAAGGGCTGGACCGCGCCGGCAGGCGTGGTGTGCTCCTCGCGCTCGGCGTGTTCCAGGACAAATGCCGAGCCAAACGCCCGGGCGAGGCTGTCGGTGTCGTACCGAGCTGTTGGCAGCCCTGAGCACTGGGTTGGCCCATCGGCGGCGAAAGTCCCGAGTACCACCACGCCACCGGGTGCGACCGCTTGGGTGGTCACGGCCACATAGCGGTCGCGATCCGTTCGCTCGACAAGAAAATGGAAGACGGCTCGATCGTGCCACGCGTCATAGGTGCGGTGGGGCTGCCAGGAGCACACATCGGCGGTGATGAAGGACACCTCTGCGACGCGCCCGCCGAGTCGGCCGCGGACCTCGTTCAGCGCCTCTTCGGAGATGTCGAGAATGGTGACGTCTACCCAACCAGCGTCGAGCAGCGACTCAACCAACGTCGACGCGCCGGACCCTACGTCAAGCACCGAACCGGACGGCGGCGCCCACTGCTCCAACAGACGCAGGGATGTGGTTGGAGTGGCCTGGAACCAACTGACTTCGTCACTGGCCTTCGTCGCGTAGACGGTGTCCCAGTGCTCGGCTGCGTCCTTCATAGGCCCAGCTTTCGGAATGGACGAATCAGGTCACCGCTCGATCCCGGCAAGCTCAACCGGAAGCTGATCGGCCTTCCGCGACGGTGTCAACCCCGGTGGCGGCTCCCTGCTGGGTACTCTGGCGCGGCGCTCTCGTCACCTAGGATCTAATCGGGAAGCGGAACCACCTGCTCAGCGGGGTTTTCCTGCTCCCTCTCGTGGTCCCCGCCCCCGTAGCTCAGAGGATAGAGCAGCGGTTTCCTAAACCGCGTGTCGCAGGTTCGAGTCCTGCCGGGGGCGCCTCATTCCCCCTGTTCAGCGGGGTTGCGTGCACTCGGCGATATATCGGTCTCGGACGCCGCGCGCGCAAGTGCGCGAAGGCGATGACATGGGATCACGTGAAAGCATGTGAGTCGGCTCCGGGTCCGGTGCGGGGACCACGCGACCCGCCCGGGCCCGGCGCCACGTGGCGTCGAGGCGATCGGTCAGCTCCCCGTCGAGGCTCGGCAGGAGGTGGCCGAAGGTATTCAGCGTCACCGTGATCGAGGAGTGCCCGAGCCGGTCCATGATGACCTTGGCGTGCGCCCCCTCGGCGGTCAGCGGGCTGGCGAAGGTGTGCCGGAGGTCGTGGAAACGCACCTTCGGGTCGAGCTGGAGCAGGGACGCGTGGTCAGCTTGATGGCGTGCGAACGTTCGCAGCCACGCCGTGCAACTGGCCGCGGAACGACCTCGGCGGTGACGCGGACACGCCGACCGCCGGCTGGTGAGGAGCGGAGCGGAGGCTCTCGAGGCGGGCTTCGAGCAGGTTGTGACGGAACTCCCCGGAGCCCTCCCTCGTTCGCTCGAACGGGATCCGTTGCGAGAGATTGCTGCGCCTCACCCACACGCATGCGGGGAGCGCCGGATCATTCGGCAACGCCGAACCGCTCGATAGTTTCGACCTCCTCAGGGGACAGCTCGCGCGGAACCTCGCCGCGGGCAAGCTTTTGGGCTTGGACGTGGTGGCGGATGTCGTCCACGATCTCGGGATTCGCAAGCGTGGTCGTGTCCCCGACCTCTCTGAAGTTCGAGATGCCCGCGATGACCCGTCGCATGATCTTGCCCGAGCGTGTCTTCGGCATGTCCGAGACGATCCAGACGTTCTTCGGCCGTGCGATGGGGCCGATCTCCCGCTCGATCGCCCGGGAGACCTTGTCCTCCAGCTCCTTGCTCGGCGTGAACCCGGGCTTCAGCGCGACGTAGATCTCGACCGCATGGCCCCGAAGCTCGTCGAGCACCGGCACCGCCGCGGCTTCCGCCACCTCCTCGACGGTGATCGACGCCGACTCCAGCTCCTTCGTCCCGAGGCGGTGGCCGGCGACGTTGATCACGTCATCGATCCGCCCGAGGATCCGGAAGTAGCCGTCGCCCGCCTGGACGGCTCCGTCACCGGACAGGTACGGCCAGTCGTGCCAGTCCTTGCTCTCCTTGTTCCGGCAGTACTTCTCGTAGTACACCTGGACGAACCGCTCGGGTTGGCCCCAGATCGTCTCGAAGATGCCGGGCCAGGGGTTGCGGATGCAGAGGTTGCCCGCCCGCCCGCTGCCGGCCTCGACCACGTTGTTCTCCTCGTCGTAGATGACGGGGTAGATCCCGAGCACGCCCGGGCCGCAGCTGCCCGGCTTCATCGGCTGGAGCGCGGGCAGCGTGCTGCCGAGGAACCCGCCGTTCTCGGTCTGCCACCACGTGTCGACGATGACCGCCTCGCCCTTGCCGACCACGTCGTAGTACCAGCGCCAGACGTCGGGCTCGATCGGCTCGCCGACCGTGGTCATGTGCTTGAAGTGGTGGTCGTACTTCGCGCGGCTCCTCGGGGCCGAGCTTGCGCAGCATGCGGATCGTCGTGGGCGCCGTGTGGAAGATGTTCACCCCGAGGCGCTCCGCGATCCGCCACGGACGCCCCGCGTCCGGGTAGGTGGGCACGCCTTCGTACATCACGCTCGTCGCCCCGAGCGCCAGGGGCCCGTAGACGATGTAGGAGTGCCCGGTGATCCACCCGATGTCGGCAAGGCACCAGTACGTGTCCTCCGGGTGGATGTCCTGGTAGTACTTGGACGTCCCCGCGACGTAGGCGAGATAGCCGCCGGTGCTGTGCTGGCAGCCCTTCGGGCGGCCGGTCGTGCCGCTGCTGTACATGAGGAACAGCGGCGCCTCGGCCGGCATCGAGACGGGGTCGACGAGCTGGTCGCGGTAGTCCTCCAAGAGCTCGTCGACGAAGAAGTCCCGGCCGGCGACCATCGGGCTCTTCGAGGCGTACTCGCCCGGATGCCGTCGCCAGACGAGCACCTTGTCGATCTCGGTGCCGAGGCTGCGGGCGGCGGCGATTGCCTCGTCGGCCTTCGCCTTGTGGTCGATGAGCTCGCCGTTGCGGTAGTAGCCGTCGATCGTCACCAGGATGCGGCTTCCCGAATCGGCGATCCGGCCTCCGCAGGCCGTCCCGCTGAACCCCCCGAACACCTCGGAGTGGATGACCCCGAGGCGGGCGCAGGCGAGCATCGAGACCGGCAGCTCGGGGAGCATCGGCAGGTGGAAGGTGACCCGGTCCCCGGTCTGCACCCCGCAGAACCCGCGGAGGAGCGCGGCGAACTCGTTGACCCGCCGGTAGAGCTCCTGGTAGGTGATCACCTGGGTCTCGTGGCGCTCGAGCTCGGGGACGCAGATGAGCGCCGCTTTGTTGCGATCCTTCGCCAGGTGGCGGTCGACGCAGTTGTAGCTGGCGTTCAGGCGCCCGCCGACGAACCACTTCCAAAACGGCGGGTTGCTCGTGTCGAGCGTCGTGTGCCAGTAGGTGTCCCAGCTGAGGAGGTCGGCGTACTCCCTGAAGCACTCGGGAAAGTGCTCCTCGCTGAAGCGCTCGAAGATGCTCGGGTCGGCGGCGTTGGCCTGCCCGATGAACGTTGTGGGAGGAGCGACGTGCTCCTCCTCGCGCCAGTGGACGGCGATCTGTGCCTCGGAAAGCCGTCCCTCCTGCTCTGCTGTCATCTCTCGACCTCCCGTCTGAAAGACGATGTTGAGGCGTGCAGCTCGTGCGACGGACGGGTCGCGGGCGTCGGTCGTGCAGACGCGCTGCCCAGTTGAGCGGATCGAAGAGGGACTCGACACGGCGCTGACCGGCGCTCCGAGCCGACGGGACGCGCCCGGGCGGCACGCCTGGCGTCGTCAGTCACCAGGCTGGTCGGCCCCGCTCCGACCGACAACACGTGCGGACCGACCTCCACCCCGGCGCCTCCTCGTCACACAGTCTGCCCGGTCGCGGACCTTCTGCATAGGCGCGCGCCATTCGCGGCTCGGGGCGGAGGGCGTATGTTGGCGACGGGCGGCGGTTCGTTCGTCGGTGGTCGTCATGACCCAGCAGTACATCGCGGGAGAGTTCTCCTCGCTGATCGGGGAGCTGCAGCAGGTGGGTGGCGGGTTGCTCGTCGGCGCCCTTCGTGACCTCCGCAGCCGGGTGGAGCACACGGCGGTGGCCTCGCTGCCTCCGCTGGTTTCGGAGGCGATCGCCGCCGCCGACACGATCTGTTGGATCTCGCTCGAACGTGGAGATCTCGTCGCCTTCTCGCGGCAGACCGCGACAGCGGCGGCGTTGCACGAGTTCGCGGTCTGCGCCGGTCTGCTTCGCTGACCGCCTGGCTCGGGTGTCGCCGGCCACGAGGAGCGCGCACTGCGGCACGGGTGGTGGGACGTCGCTGCAGCCGCCTGCTGGCGGGGAGGTCGTCTCGCCGCGTTTGCGCCAATCCGCGGCTCCCGGCTGTCGGCATCGATCCGGGAAGCCACCTCGTCGATTTTCGCGCCCACGTCCGGGTGCCTCGGCGCGTTCTATCCGGTGAGCAACGCGAACGGCGTCCCGTCGCAAAGCGCGGAGAACGCGGTGCGGGTTGCGGACGGACAGGACACGCTCGGCATCTTCATCGCGCTCGCCCAGCCGGCGGCTGATCTATCCCAGGGTGGCCGCACGACCGAGATCCGGAGCCGTCAAGGGTCGGGCAACCCCTCGTTGTTGCCCTCGGCTGCGCCGTCCCTTGACCGTTCCTGGGCGCTTGCTGGAGCGCCAGACGAAGATCTCGTGCGCGATCCGTGCGCGAACAAGGCGGATTCTGGCGGATACGAGCGGATACTGGTGGATATAGAATCCCAGCTCAGGGACTGATTTCCCAGGTCTTAGCTGAGCACGAAACCGTGCTGAGCCAGGTTCCAAACCGCGGGTCGTAGGTTCGAGAGCTTCCGGATGCGTCCAATCCTCGGTCGTTCCCTGCTGCCCCAGCACCGCCCTGGGCCTGACGGCCCGTTCGGCATCCGCCAATACGTCTTGGTAGACCGCGTGAAGCGGCTACGGCTACTGGATCATTCGTAGAAGTCGTAGTTGCCGATGCTGGGCCGGGCGACGGATGCGAAGGTCGTCCGGTGCACCTGATCGCCGCCGGGAAAGTCGTTGCCCTTCTGCAGCCAGTCGGCGGCGCTCCGAGCGAACTCGCAGTAGGCGTCCTTGGGGGACGCACTGTCGGTGTAGAGCAGCATTGCGTAGACGCCCCGTAGGCCCGGCTCATCGCACACGAGCTTCGCCGCGCCGGTGAACAGGTTCGTCCCGAGGACCGTCGGGATGTACTCCGACTCATGCCATCGTGCGAAGTCGCCGAGCTTGGTCTCGTCGAGCAGCTCTCCGATGACCGTCACGAGTCCCGTGTTCGCCGTCGAGGCCGTCACCGCTTCGCCTGAGATCCCGAGGCTAGGACGAGCCTGCACAAGGACGGGCCGCAAGGCTCCGTGAGGCAGCGGGGGCCAGACCTTCTCCATGTACTTCACGGCGTCCATGCGACCCACCAGGGTGAGGTCGTCCCCGAGCTTCTCGAAGTCGGCAGACAGCTCGTCGGGGGTACCGCTGCTCCAGTAGATGTTGACGTACTCGCCGCCGCCCCCGGGCAGATCAGTCGGCGGTCGCACGGCGATCCACTCGGGCGGTGAGACCCAACGCTGCGAGACGAACACGTTCGGTACCGATCCCAGCACCTCTGCCTTGTGGTCCGCGTCGTGCCAGATGCACGTCTCGCGGTGGTGGCCCGGCACCATGTGGTACAGCGAGACCGAAGCACTTCGCGCCTTCATCGAGGCACCTCCAGCAAGATCGTGCCGGGCCGGGACGGACCGTGCATCACCGGCGGAGGGCAGGATAGCGAACACGCCGAGCGCCGATCCCAGACAGATCCTCTTCAGCTCAAGATCCGGCGAGCACGGCGTGGGGCCTTCTGCGGGTTCTCGAGATCTGAATCTGCCAACCGTCATGCACCGCGTGCCTACGCAGCCCCGAGGTCGGCATTCGCCGGCCACCGTCGTGCTCACCCGGCGCTCCCACACGTTGCGGATCAGCCCGCAGATGGCCGGTCAGGGGAGCTCGACGCCGGTGATCTCTTCGCACGCCACGAGGAGTCCCTCCTGCACCTCGTGGCTGCTCGCCGCCAGGTGCGTCTCGCGCTGGCGCTGGTGGTAGAAGTAGCGCCCGGTGACCGTGGCTGCGGGGTCGTCGTTCGTCGCCAGCCAGACCTGGGTGACCGGGGCCAGTTCCATGTCGTCGGGCGCTCCGGGGCCGCCCATCTTCGTCGGCACCCATCCCGGCTCCAAGGCGTTCGAGAGCACGTTCGGCCATCGCCGCGCCAGCGCGAAGGCGAGGACCACGTCGAAGAGCTTCGAGTCCGAGTAGGCCTGGGCGCCGTTCCAGCGCCTCCGGATCCACTGCAGGTCCGACAGGTCCGGATCGCCGCCGCGGTGCATGCCGGAGCTCAGGTAGACGAGCCGCTCGGGCGGTGTGATCAACGCGGTCAGCAGATACGGCGCGAGCACGTTGACGGCGAAGACGTGCGAGAGGCCGTCGACCGTCTCGATGCGTCGCGGCTCCCGGTAGCCGACGCCGGCGTTGTGGATGACGGCGTCATACCTGCCGAGCGCGTTCGCCTGCTCGGCGACCCGCCGCATGCCGGCGATGCTCGACAGGTCTCCGACGACCACGTGCGCCGCTCCGGGCAGCGCGACCCGGGCCTCGTCGGCGCGCCCGTCGTTTCGGGCATGGAGCGTGACCTCGTGCCCGTTGGCGACGAGCAGCCGGGCGGCGATCAGGCCGAGACCGTCGGTCGAGCCGGTGATCAGTACTCGGGCCATCGGGGGCTCCCTTCTGGATCGGGCACCCGAGCTGGACCGGGCTGCCCACTGCCGACGGGCGAGCTCGATCCGGCGCTCACGGATGGACGAGCTGCTGGTACTGCATAGCGGGGCCAACGGGCGGCGTCACCTCCGGCGGCGGCGTCGTTGGTCGCATCAGGCGGTACCAGGCGGCGGCATCGCTCTGGTCAGCTCCGGCACTCCGACCGCCACGTCGGACGACGCGAAACGCGGAAACGTGGCGTCCATGCGACCGACCGGGCCGCTCTTGACAGCCTCGCTCGGCTCGGGTTCACTCTGGTATCTGGTATCTGATGTCTTCCGCGAGGGGGGCGACGCGTGGTTGAGGATGCCGACCGTGGGCTGGTCGAGGTCGACCTTCTTCTCGCCGGAGGCTGGCTGCTGACCATGAACGAGCGCCGCGAGGTGTACCGGGACGGCGCGGTCGCGGTGCGGGGCACGACCATCGTCGACGTCGGCCAGCGCGCCAACCTCGTCGAGCGCTACCGCGCTCGCCGGGTGATCGACACTTCCCGCATGGTGGTCACGCCCGGACTCGTCAACGGCCACCGACACCTCCTGTGCTGCCCGAAGGGCGCCCTGCCCGAGGGCCGCCAGACCCTCGAGGCCCTCCGCACCTTCACCTACCCGTGCTTCGCGGCGCTGACCGAAGGCCAGATGCACGCCTACGCCCTCCACGCGACCGCCGAGATGATCCGCTTCGGCACGACGACCTTCGAGGAGCCCGGCTGCAACCACCTCGAGGCGGTGCTGGAGGCGCTCGCGACCTCGGGCATCCGCTGCAGGGTCGGGCCGTGGACCTGGGACCAGCGCGGGCCGTCGGGTGGCGCCGACCTCCCCGAGTGGCTCGTGATGGAGCCCGACGCGGCGCTCGACCGCCTCCGGAAAGGCATCGAGACGGTCCGGGCGTTCAACCACCCGCTGATCCGTGACGCGGTGACGATCGAGGGCGTCGGCACGTGCTCGGACACCTTGACGCTCGGCGCCGCCAAGCTCGCCGAGGAGGCGGACTCCCTCGCCGTGCTCCACAAGGCGACGAGCGAGCGCGAGGTGGCGCTCGAGCTCGAGGTCTTCGGCGAGCGACCGCTCCAGCACATGCACTCGATCGGCGCGCTGAACCCGTGGGTGCTGCTCAACCACATGACCTCCCTCGCCGAGTTCGAGGTCGACCTCGTCGCCGAGACGGGCGCCCGCATCTCGCAGAATCCGAGTTCGGCCCTGAAGTTCGCGAAGGGCACGACGCAAACCGGCAAGTGGCCCGAGCTGCTCGCGGCGGGCGTGCCGATCGCCCTCGGCACCGACGCCGAGAACGTCTCGAACCACCAGGACATCTGCCGCTCGATGCAGCTCGCAGCGCTCCTGCCCCGCGACGCCCGGCGCGACCCGAACGCCGTCACCGCCGAGCAGGCGGTCGAGATGGCGACGATCAGCGGTGCGAAGGCCCTGCGCTGGGACGACGTGACCGGCTCGATCGAGGCCGGGAAGGAAGCGGACATCACCTGCTTCGACACGGAAGACTTCGACTGGCGCCCCCTCCACAACCCCGTCGCCAACCTCGTCTACGGCTCGACGGGACATTCGGTCCACACGGTGCTCGTCGCGGGCAAGGTGGTCCTCGACGCGAAGCGCCTGACCCGTGTCGACGAGGAGCAGGTGCGCGAGGCCGTCGAGCGCATCGACCGCGAGGTGCTCGCGACCATCGGTATCGAGCCCGGCCCGAGCTGGCCGGTGCTGTGAGCCTGGGTGCCGAGCGACGCGATGCCGGGGACCCGCAACCGGAGGTGGTGGTGGCGAGGAGCGTGACGAGTCCCGACGCGCAGGCTGCACCATTATCCGGCCCGCCTCCGGCCGCCGGCGGAGGGGCGGTGCCGCAGATCACGGTCCGCGGCGTGTCGAAGCGGTTCGGCGGGGTCGTGGCGCTGCGCGGCGTCGACGTGACCATCGAGCAGCACGAGAAGGTCGCCATCCTCGGCCCGAGCGGCTGCGGGAAGTCCACGCTGCTCCAGATCCTCGCCGGCCTGCTCGACCCCGACGCCGGCTCGCTCGACGTCGCCGGGGCGACGTCGGCGAAGGACCGCCTGGCGCGCTGCGCCATGATGCCGCAGCGCGATCTGCTCCTGCCCTGGCGCAGCGCGCTCGACAACGCGTCGATCGCGCTAGAGAACCGCGGGATGAGGCGTCGCGAAGCCCGCGAGCGGACCCGGCCGCTCTTCGAGCGGTTCGGCCTCGGCAAGTTCGAGGAGCTGCGGCCGTCCCAGCTCTCCGGTGGCATGCGCCAGCGGGTGAGCTTCGTGCGGACTCTGATGGCCGAGAAGGACATCCTCCTCCTCGACGAGCCCTTCGGCGCCCTCGACTCGATCACGCGTGGCCAGATGCAGGAATGGCTGCTCCACGCGATGGAGGACGTGCCCCGGACCGTGCTCCTCGTCACCCACGACGTCGAGGAGGCGCTCCTGCTCGCGGATCGGGTGGTCGTGCTCTCGGCACACCCCGGCCGGGTGGTGCGGGTGCTCGACTCCCGGGTCACAGCGAGCGGGTCACGGCGCGAGATCGTGACGGACCCCGAGTTCGTGAAGCTGAGGGAGCAGGCACTGGAGGCACTCGAATGAGCGCCACGGACCTCGACGTCCCGGGCGCTTCGCCCGGCGAGGGCGGCGGCGAGCCTGCGGAGGCGGCGTTCGAGGACGTCGTCGTCGAGCGCCGCAAGTCGGGGCTTCGCCGCCTCGTCTCGACTTACGGCGCCGCCGCGGTGCTCGTCGTGCTCATGGTCGTCGCCTGGCAGGTCATCGTGCACCTCGCCGGGCTCCCCGAGTACCTGATGCCGGTGCCGACGGAGGTGGCACGCTCGCTCGGCGACGACTGGAGCTCCATCCTCGGGCCGGCGACGCTCACGACGCTCAGAGAGGTGCTCATTGGCTTCGCCATCGCGACGGCGGTCGGCATCGGGATCGCCGTCGTGCTGCACCTGTTCGGGCCGATGCGGCGGGCCGTCTACCCGCTGCTCATCGCCTCCCAGACGGTCCCGGTCATCGTGCTGGCGCCAATCCTCGTCGTCCTCTTCGGCTACGGCATCGTGCCGAAGCTGGTCATCGTCGCGCTGATCTGCTTCTTCCCGATCGTCGTGAACGGGCTCGACGGGCTGCGCTCCGTGGACGACGACTTCATCCGGATGATGCGCACGCTCGACGCTGGGCGCTGGGCGATCTTCAAGCGCGTCGAGTTCCCCGCCGCGCTGCCGCTCATCTTCTCGGGGATGCGCATCGCCGCGACGTTCGCGTCGATCGGTGCGGTCTTCGGGGAGTGGGCCGGCTCGAACGCCGGGCTCGGCTACGTGATGCTCGAGGCCACGCCGAACCTGCAGACGGCGCGCATCTTCGCCGCCATCGTCGTGCTGACGGTGATCTCGATCACGCTGTTCGGCGCCGTGTCGATCGCCGAACGACTCATCGCACCCTGGAGCCAGCAGCGGACGTCGCGATAGAGGGTGCGCGAACGGGGGGACACAGGCGCCTCGGGACGGCTCCGCCCGGTCGCCGCTCGGCAGGCCATGAGCAAGAGGACCAAACACTCGACGAAAGGATCGTTATGTCGTTACGACTGAAGATGGCACTCGGCGCGATGGCCGTCGCGCTCGCGGGTTCGGTGGTCGCAGCCACCGGCTCCACGGCGAGCACGGCGCACGTCTCGCACAGCACGGCGAAGTCGGTGGTGGTCGAGCTCGACTGGGTCCCGAACCCGGACCACGTCTCGCTCTACTACGGCTTGAAGAAGAACTACTTCTCCAAGGCCGGCCTGTCGGTCAGCCTGCAGGCCCCGTCGAACGCGGCCGACCCGATCAAGCTCGTCGGCCTGAACAAGGTCGACCTCGCGATCTCCTACGAGTCGGAGATGTTCTACGGCCAGCAGGAGGGGCTGCCCGTGGTCGCCGTCTCGACGATCGTGCCGGTGCCCCTCAACTCGCTCATCGTCACGCCGAAGGACCACGTGACGAAGCTCTCGCAGATGAAGGGCAAGAAGGTCGGAATCACCGGCATCCCGAGCGACGGCGCCATCTACCAGATGCTGCTGCGCACGACACATATGACCAGCAAGCAGATCCCGTCGGTGACCGTCGGTGAGAACCTCGTGCCGTCGATCTTGTCCGGTCGGGTCGACGCGATCGTCGGCGGGTACCGTAACGTCGAGGCGATCCAGATCGCCCAGGAGATGGGCACGAAGCCCACGGTGTTCCCGGCCTCCTCGCTCGGCGTGCCGAACTACGCCGAGCTCGTGCTCGTCGCCAACCGCAACCGCCTGAAGAGCGACCCCGCCTACGCCGCCGAGGTGAAGAGCTTTGTCGGGGCGCTCAGCGCCGCGACGACCGCGGCGATCGCCGACCCGAGCGGCACGACGGCGATCATGGAGAAGGTCAGCCAGTACACGACCAAGTTCCTCAAGGTCAGCGTCCCCTACACCCTCTCGCTGATCAAGCCGGCCGCCGGACAGAAGGTCGGCTGCATGAACGAGGCGTCGTGGCAGAGCTTCGGCACGTGGATGAAGCAGCAGAAGCTGATCACCGAGACGCCGAACGCGGCCCCTCTCACGACGGACGCCTACCTGCCCTACAGCTGCTGAGCCCTGGTCCCGGCGGAGCGGGCGACGCGCTCTCTCCGCCGGGACCGCGGGGGTGCGGTATGACCCGGGCGGTGGCAAGATTATTTGATGTACGATGTTTCAGATCTAGGGGGCGAACCCATGAGTCTTCAGCCTGACCAGCGAGATCGCGCCGATGCCGTGCTGGCGTCGGTCGACCTCGGGCGCGCCGTCGAGCTCGTCCGGCAGGTCTGCCGGATCCCGAGCGTGCTCGGCGAGGAGGGCGAGCTGGCGGGCTTCCTCGCGTCGGTGATGGAGGACTCGGGCTTCGAATCCGTGAAGCTCGAGTCCGTGCTCCCCGACCGCCCGAACGCCACGGGCGAGCTCAGCTTCGGCCCCGGGCGGCGCGTCGTGCTCACCGGCCATCTCGACACCAAGCCGGTCTCCCACGGTTGGCAGAAGAGCACGCCGTTTCTCGGGCGACCTCATCGACGGCGCGGTCTACGGCCACGGCGTCATGGACATGAAGGCCGCGCTCGCCTGCCAGATCGTGGCCATGGAGGCGGTGCGCGCCGCGAGCGTCCCGCTCCTCGGGACGCTCGCGATGGCCGCCGTCTGCGACCACATGGGCGACCAGTCGGGATCGATCGCGTACTTCGCCGAGCACGACGCCGACCTGTGCGTGCTCGGCGAGCTGACGGACAACGAGGTCTGCCTCGGCCACCGCGGCCGCTACTACTTCGACGTCACGACGCGGGGGCGCTCGGCCCACACCTGCCACAAGCACGAGGCCGTGAACGCCAACGTGCTCGCCGCCCAGGCGGTGCTCTCGCTCGACGCCTCGTGCTACACACCGGAGCTCGACCCCGAGGTGCTGCGGCTGTTCGGGCCGGAGACCTTCGTGGTGCCCGGCCGGATCTACGGGGGCCTCGCGCCCGGCGGACCGTCGATGATCCCCGACGAGTGCGTCATCAGGGTCGACTGCCGTCCCCAGCCCGGGGTGAGCGCCGAGGAGATGCGGGTCGAGATCGACCGCTGCCTCGCCGACGCCCGGCGGCACGACGACCGCTTCGAGGCCGACGTCGAGCTCGCCGACGTGAAGCCCGGCTACCTGGCCAGCCCGGACTCCGAGATCGTCTCGTTGATGGTCGACGCCGTGCGCCTCGTGCGCGGCGGCGAGCCGGCCCTTGTCACCGAGAACTGGCTCGGCGACACTGCGAGCTTCGGGGCCAAGGTGCCGACGGTGATCTTCGGTCCGGGGGGACCCCCCGTCTACTGTGCCGACGAGCACCTCTCGGTCGAGGACATCCACGAGGCGACGAAGGCGTACGCCGCGTTCTCGGCGCTCGCGCTCGGCGCGAGGGAGGAGGGACGATGAGGGAAGGCCTGCGTATCGTCTTGGCGAAGCCCGGCCTCGACGGGCACGACCGCGGCATCAAGGTCATCGCGATGGCGCTTCGTGACGCCGGCGCCGATGTCGCCTACCTCGGGCTGCGGTGCACCCCGGCCGAGATCGCCGCGGCGGCGGTCGAGCGGGACGCGGACGTCGTCGGCATCTCGGTGCTCTCCGGCGCCCACGTGGTGCTCGCCGAGCAGCTGCTCGCGGCGATGGAGGCTGCCGGATCGCGCGCGCCGATCGTGGTCGGCGGCACGGTGCCCGAGGGCGACGCCCAGCTGCTGAAGGCGATGGGCGTCGCCGACGTGCTGCCCGTCGGGACCGCGCTCGACGAGGTCGTGTCGCGGATCGTGCGGATCGCATCGGAGCCGGCCGCGCTCCGATGAGCGACCGCCTCGCCTACGACAAGGCGACGGCCGAGCTGCCCGGGACGACGACCGACTCCTCGATCGAGGTCCGCCCCCTCTACACCTCGGACGATCTCGCCGGCGGTCCCGCCGCGCTCGACGAGCGCCTCGGCCTCCCCGGCCAGCCGCCGTTCACGCGCGGACCGTACCCGTCGATGTACCGCGGCCAGCTCTGGACGATGCGCCAGTTCGCCGGCTACGGCTCGTCGGAGGAGACGAACGAGCGGTTCAAGTTCCTCCTGCGCCAGGGCCAGACGGCGCTGTCGGTCGCGTTCGACCTGCCGACCCAGCTCGGCTACGACTCGGACCACGAGCTCGCCCGGCCCGAGGTCGGCCGCGTCGGCGTCGCCATCGACAGCGCGGAGGACGTGGACGAGCTGTTCGGAGGCCTGCCGCTCGACCAGGTCTCGGTGAACTTCACGATCAACGCCACCGCCCCGATCATCCTCGCCATGTACCTCGTCGCCGCCGAGCGCCAGCACGTCCCCTACGAGCGCCTCTCGGGGACGCTGCAGAACGACATCTTGAAGGAGTTCCTCGCCCGCAAGCTGTTCGTCTACCCGCCCGCACCGTCGATGCGGCTCGCCGCGGACGTCGTCGAGTTCGCCGCCGCCCACCTGCCGCGCTTCAACCCGATCTCGATCACCGGCTACCACGCCCGCGAGGCCGGCTGCGACGCCATCCAGGAGCTCGGCCTGACGATGGCCGACGCCATCGCCTACGGCAGGGAGCTCGTCCGCCGGGGGCTCGACTTCGACGCCTTCGCGCCGCGGCTGTCGTTCCACTTCGCCACGACGCTCGACCTGTTCGAGGAGGTCGCCAAGCTCCGCGCCGCTAGGCGGCTGTGGTACTCGATCGCCACCGAGCAGTTCGGGGCGAAGGACCCGGCGTCTGGCCGGCTCCGCTTCTTCTCCGGCAACTCGGGCGCGACGCTGACGGCGCAGCAGCCCTACAACAACATCGTCCGCTCGACGATCCAGTGCCTCGGGGCCGTCCTCGGCGGCGCCCAGTCGGTCCACGTCATGGGCTACGACGAGGCGTACGAGCTGCCGAGCGAGGAGGCGGTGACGCTTTCGCTCAGGACCCAGCAGATCATCGCCTTCGAGAGCGGCGTGACCCGCACGGCCGATCCCCTCGCCGGCTCGTACTACGTCGAGTGGCTGACCGACGAGGTGGAGCGGCGCGCCCGGGAGGTGGTGGACGCCGTCGAGCAGTCGGGCGGCGCCGTGGCCGCCCTCGAGGCGGGGATCCCCCAGCGCTGGATCGCCGCCTCCGCCTACCGGATCGAGCGGGAGCTCGGCTCGGGGGCGCGCCCGAAGGTGGGGGTGAACCTGTACGAGGACGAGGGCGCCCACGAGGAGCTCCGGCTGTTCCACCTCGACCCGCGCATCGGCGAGCGCCAGATCCGGCGCCTCCGGGAGCGCCGCGCCGGGCGCGACGGGGGCCGGGTGATCGCGGCCCTGCGGGGGCTGGCCGGAGACGTCGAGGAGGGGCGCAACGTCATGCCGGCGCTCGTCGAGGCCTCGCGCTCGGGCGCGACGCTCGGCGAGATGTCGGACGTGCTGCGCCGGGCGTTCGGCGAGTTCAAAGAGCCGAACCCCTGGTGAGCGGCGCGCTCGCGGGTCTCACCGTCGTCGACCTGACGCGCTTCGTCGCCGGCTCGTACGCGACGAGCGTGCTCGCCGCCCTCGGGGCAGACGTCGTCAAGGTCGAGCCGCCGGACGGGGACCCGTACCGCCGGCAGGGCACCGAGTGGGTGAACGGCGAGTCGGTGCTGTTCATGTCGCTCAACGCCGGCAAGCGCAGCGTGGCGCTCGACTTCCGCACGCCGCCGGGGCGCGAGGTGCTCGAGCGCCTCGTCGCGCGCGCCGACTTCTTCGTCGAGAACGCGCCGCCCGGGGAGCCTCGCCCGCCACGGCCTCGACTGGGACTCGCTGCACGAGCGCCACCCCGCGCTCGTCGTCGGCTCGATCTCCGGCTACGGCGACGTCGGGCCCGACGCGGAGAAGGGCGGGTTCGACCTCATCTTGCAGGCGGAATCGGGGCTGATGAGCGTCACCGGCTCACCCGAGGCGGGACCGGTGAAGGTGGGAGCGCCCCTGCTCGATGTCGGCGCGGGCCTGGCGTGCGCGCTCGGGCTGCTCGCGGCGCACGTCGAGCGGCTCTCCACCGGGCGCGGGCGGCTCGTGTCGACCTCGCTGCTCGAGTTCGCCCTCTCCGGCCTCGGGACGATCGCCGCGGGGTACCTGGTCTCGGGCGAGGTGCCGGGACTGCTCGGGACGCACTCGCCGAACTTCGCCCCCTACGGGGGCTTCCACACCGCCGACGGCTGGATCGTCATGGCGGGCGCGGGGACCGAGGAGCTGTGGCGGCGCGCCTGCGAGGCGCTCGGGGCCTCGGCGCTGCTCGGCGACGAGCGCTTCTCGGACAACGCCCGGCGCGTGGCGCACCGTGACGAGCTCACCGCGGCGCTCGAGGCGCTCCTCGTCCTCGAGCCCTCGAAGCACTGGCTCGGGGTGCTCGGCGAGGCGGGCGTCCCCGCCGCCGAGGTGCGCGGCCTCGACGAGGTGCTCGCGAGCGGCCAGGTCGCCGCCCTCGGCTCCCTCGAGCGGCTGGCGCACGCGCGCGCCGGCGAGTCCGTCGTCGTCGCCCCGCCGCTTCGCATCGACCGGGCGCCGCTCGGTTACGGGTCGGCAGCGCCGGTGCTCGGCGCCGACACCGCCGCGGTGCTCGGCGAGCTCGGCCTCTCCGAGGAGGAGATCGCCCGCCTCGTCGGCGACGGCACGGCGGTGACGACATGACCGCCGGCGGAGCGGGCCCCGTCGACCTCGTCGCCCTGGCGACCGAGGTGCTCGAGCGGACCGTCGAGGTCGCGAGCGTGCCGGCGCCGACGGGCGGCGAGCACCAGCGCGCGGCGATGGTCGGCGAGTGGTGGCGCCACGACGGCTTCGACCCGGTGTCGACCGATCAGGCCGGCAACTGCTGGGCGCGGGTCCGCGACGGGAGCGGGCCGGCGATCGTGCTCGCCGCCCACCTGGACACGGTGTTCGGTCCCGAGACCGAGCACTCGGTGAGCCGCTCCGGCGGCCGGCTCGTCGGCCCGGGCGTCGGCGACGACGCCGTGGCCCTCGCCGCGCTCGCGGCCGTCGGCCGCCTCCTCGCGTCGTCGGAGGGGTCGAGGCCGGTCTTCCTCGTCGCCACCGTGGGCGAGGAGGGTCTCGGGAACCTCGCCGGCGCCCGCCACGCCGTCGCCCACCCGCCGGTCGAGCTCGCCGCCTTCGTCGCGATCGAGGGCAACTACCTCGGCAGGATCGGGACGACGGGCGTCGGGTCGCGCCGGTGGCGGGTCGAGGTCACCGGGCCGGGAGGCCATGCCTGGGAGCAGGCCGCCGCCCCGAGCGCGGTGCACGAGGCCGCCCGGATCGTGCACGCCCTGTCGGCGATCCCGACGGTGGCCGGCACCACCTCCTTGAACGTCGGCAAGCTCGGCGGCGGCGAGGCGATCAACGCCCGGGCCCGCCAGGCCACCTTCGAGCTGGACGTGCGCGGGGCCGACGAGCGCTGCCTCGACGAGCTCGAGGCGGCCGCCCGCGCGGCGCTCGACGGACCGCTCGCCGGCGGGCTCAGCATCAGCCTCGTCGACATCGGCCACCGTCCCGCCGGCCGCATCGCCGGGGACCATCCCCTCGTCGGCGCGGCGAAGGGCGCCCTCGAGGCGCGATCGATCGCCTGGCGCGAGGTGGCGAGCAGCACCGACGCCAACGCGGCGCACGCGGTCGGCCTCCCGGCGCTCGCGCTCGGGGTCACGACAGGATCGGGCGAGCACACCCCGCAGGAGTGGATCGAGATCGGGCCTGTCGCCGACGGCATCGCCGCGCTGGCGGACACCGTCGTGCGCTACGAGCAGGCCGCCGACGCGGCCCGAGAGGAGGAGGTACGCGCCCGTGAGTGAGCTGCGATCGGGGGTCGCCCTCCAGCCGGTGGACGATCCGACGACCTTCTCGGCGATGACCGGGGAGATCGAGGAGCTCGGCTTCGACAACCTCTGGCTCACCGACTCCTCGCTGCACGCCCGCAACTGCTACGTGTACTTGTCGCTCGCCGCCCAGCACTCGACGCGCCTCGCGCTCGGCACGGCGGTGACCAACCCGCTCACCCGCCACCCCGCCATCACCGCGAGCGCCGTCGCCACGGTCGACGAGCTCTCCGGCGGGCGCGCGATCCTCGGCCTCGGCGCCGGCGACCGTCCGCTGCTCGCCCTCGGCCTGAAGCCGAGCCCGCTCGCCGACCTCGAGGCGACGATCGCCGGGGTGCGGGCGTTGTGGAGCGGGGAGGAGGTGGACCTCGAGGCCGGCTCGTTCTCGCTGCACGAGGCGCACCTGCGCTTCCCGGCACGACCCGACATCCCGATCTTCGTGTCGGCGAGCGGGCCCCGCACGCTCGAGCTCGCCGGCCGCCTGG
The DNA here is from genome assembly GCA_963765505.1 of uncultured Actinomycetota bacterium. Taxonomy (GTDB): domain Bacteria; phylum Actinomycetota; class Acidimicrobiia; order Acidimicrobiales; family Bog-793; genus DATKQY01. Next base: position 209,741 of record CAVXWO010000001.1, on the reverse strand, counting down.
CCGACGGCGTGATCCTCCTCGTCGGCCTCTTTCCCGAGGCGATCGCCTGGGCGCTCGACCACCTCGAGCGCGGCGCTCGCCAGGCCGGCGGCGACCGCCACCGGCCGCACGTCGCCGTGTTCGCCTACGGCGCGATCGACGACGACCGCGCCTGGGCGCTCGAGCGGGCGCGCTCGATCGCCGCCTGGTTCCCCCAGACCGCACCGGTGATCTGCCGGCTCGCCGGGCTCGGCGACGAGCTCGCCGAGGAGGTCCGCCGCACCTACGGCGGCGGCGAGTTCCAGGAGGCGGCGAACGCGGCCAAGCTGCTGCCCGACGAGTTCGTCCGCAAGGTGGCCCTCGCCGGGGACCGCTCGGACGCCCGGGCCCGGATCGATGCGGTCCTCGCCGCGGGCGCCAACTCCGTCCACGTCTTCCCCCTCGGCGAACGGCGGATGGACACCGTCCGGGCCTTCGCCGAGTGCTGGCAGGAGGTGACCGGCGGACGATGACCGCAACGCCGGCGCGGGCCCGGTCCCGGCACCTCTCCGAGGTCAGCCGGTATGGAAGATAAGATATTTGTTCCAGGGGGTGCTGTGAGCTGCGCCGACACCGAGCTGAGCGAGCGGGGATGGGGAGTCCGGCGCATCCACCACGTGGCCTTTGCCCATGAGGGGCCCGCGGTGCTCGACGGCCTCGGGTCCCTGTTCGGTCTGCGCTGCCACGAGCCCGAGCCGGCGCCCGGCTTCGTCGAGCGCATGTTCCCCGTCGGCGACGCCTACCTGCAGACGCTCGAGGCCACCGGCCCGGGCGTCGTCGGCCGCTTCGTGGAGCGGCGGGGACCGGCGCTCCACCACGTCGCCTTCGAGGTGGAGGACCTCGACGTCGCCCTGGAGGAGCTGAGGCGGCGCGGGACGAGGATGGTGGACGAGACCCCCCGCCCGGGCGGGGCCGGGACGCGCATCGCGTTCTTGCACCCCTCGGCGTGCGGGGGGCTGCTGGTCGAGCTGGTCGAGCCGAGCCGGGAGGCACCTTCGTGGTAGACGCCGTCGAGCCCCGTGCGGAGCGAGCGCACAAGACGAGCGCCGTGGAGTCGGCGTTCTCCACCCGCCACGACCGGGCAAAGATCACCGACTGGGTCTTCGAGGAGCTGAAGGGCGCGATCATCGATCTCCGCCTGCCCCCCGGCGAGCCGCTCAGGGAGGCGACGCTCGCCGACTCGCTTGGGGTGAGCAAGACGCCGGTCCGCGAGGCGTTGACCCGCCTGGAGCTGGAAGGCCTGGTCGAGTCGACCTCGTTCAAGGGCGCCGTCGTGTCGAGCTACACGAGGCGCGACCTCGTCGAGCTCTACGAGCTGCGGGAGCTGCTCGAGATCTGGGCGGTGCGCGAGGCCGCGACATCGATGGGCAGCGACGCCCTCGCCCGTCTCGACGACCTGATGGAGGCGGGCGAGCGGCTGCGCGCCGAGGGCAGGACCGACGCGCTCGAGGGGTCGATCGACGAGTTCGACGGCTTCCTCTTCGAGCAGGTGACCAACCGCCGGATCAGCGCGCTGATCGACAACCTGCGCGCCCACCTGACGAGGATCGGGCGCCTGACGGCGGAGATCCCCGGCCGCCTGGCGACCTCGGTCGACGAGCACGCGCTCATCGCCGATGCGCTCCGCCGCCGGGACCCCGACGCCGCCGCCGCGGCCCTCCGCAAGCACATCGCGAGCGTCCGGGACGACCAGCTCAAGACGCTCGACGAGCGCAGCGAAGGCACTTGACGCTCAACTTGGTATCTGATGTAGTGCATCTCATGTTCAAGGACGGTTCGAGCTCGGTCTCCGCTCGACTCCACGAGCACGGCAGCGCCGCCTGGGAAGCAGCGACCGGGCACCGGATGGTGAAGGAGATCGCCGCCGGCACCCTCCCCCACCAGCGCTTCCGCCACTACTTCGAGCAGAACATCGCCTACCTCGAGGACTACACCCGAGCGATCGCCGCCATCGCCGCGAAGGCGCCCGACACCGAGGCGCTCGAGGTGCTCGGGCGGATCCTCGGACAGATCATCACGGTCGAGCTCCCGGCGAACCGCCGGTTCCTGGAGCGCCTCGGTGGCGACCCGGCCGACGTCCGGGGCGTGGCCACGATGGAGCCGACGACCTACGCCTACACGCGCCACCTGCTCGCGACCGCCGCGCTCGGCGACTGCGCCGCCGGCCTGACGGCCGTGCTGCCCTGCCAGTGGAGCTACGGCGAGATCGGCGCCGACCTCGCGGGCGCGAAGCCGGACGACCCGATCTACGCCGACTGGGTCGAGGTCTTCGGCAATCCCGACTACGCCGAGCTCGTCGACGTCACGACGAGCCTCCTCGACCGGCTCGCCGACCCCGGCGGGGAGAGCTTCAGCCGCCTGCAGGTGATCTTCGACGCCTCGACCCGCTACGAGGTCGAGTTCTGGGACATGGCCTACGAGCCGCCCGCGGCGCGCTCCTAGCGACCGGGTGGTCGCCGAGGTGCCGTGCACCTCGGCGAGGAAAGGGTGGAGATGGCGACGGTGACGGATCCGAAGATCGAGTTCCTGCAGGAACCTCCGCGCCTGTACATCGGCGGCGAGTGGGTCAGCACCGGCTCGACGATCTCGACCCTCAACCCGGCGACCGGCGAGGTGCTCGCCGAGGTCCCGCTCGCCGGGCCGTCCGAGGTGGACGCCGCCGTCGAGGCCGCGGCCCGCGCCTTTCGCGTCTGGCGCGAGACGGCGCCGACCCAGCGCGCCGCGCTGCTGTGGAGGCTCGGCGACCTCGTCGAGGCCCACCTCGAGGAGCTCGCCACGATCGAGGTGCTCGACAACGGCAAGCCGATCGGCGAGGCGCGTGCCGTCGACATGGCGCTCACCGCCGAGATCTTCCGCTACTACGCCGGGTGGACGACGAAGCTCGCCGGGTCGCTGTACCCGAACTCCATCGGCGACATGCTGAGCATCGGCCGGCGCGAGCCCGTCGGCGTCGTCGCCGCCATCACGCCGTGGAACTTCCCCCTGCTCGAGGTCGCCTACAAGCTCGGCCCGGCGCTGGCGGTCGGATGCACGGTCGTCGTGAAGCCCTCCGAGCTCGCGCCGCTCTCGACGCTCCGGCTCGCCGAGCTCGCCGAGGAGGCGGGGCTGCCGGCGGGGGTGGTGAACGTCGTGATCGGCGGACCGGACGTCGGCGCCGCGCTCGTCCACCATCCGGGCGTCAGGAAGATCGCGTTCACCGGCCAGACGGCGACGGGCAAGCAGATCCTGCGCGCGTCGGCCGACGACCTGAAGCCGGTCAACCTCGAGCTCGGCGGGAAGAGCCCCAACATCGTCTTCGCCGACGCCGACTTCGACAAGGCGCTCGCCGGCGCGTTCGGCGGGATCTTCTTCAACCAGGGCCAGGCGTGCGTCGCCGGCTCCCGGCTGTTCGTCGAGGAGCCCGTCGCCGACCGGCTAGTCGAGCAGCTGATCGCCAAGGCCCGGAGCATCCGGCTCGGCCACGGCCTCGACCCCTCGACCGACATGGGCCCGCTCATCTCGGCCCGCCACCGCGAGCGCGTGCTCACCTTCATCGAAGGGGCCGAGGGCGACGGCGCCGAGGTCGTCGCCGGCGGAGGGATCGCCGACGTCGAGGGCCTCGACGGCGGCTTCTTCCTCCAGCCGACCGTGATCGCCGGCGTCCGCAACTCCATGCACGTGGCGCAGGAGGAGATCTTCGGCCCGGTCCTCTCGGTCATCGCCTGGAGCGATCCCGAGGAGCTCGAGCTGCTCGCCAACGACGTGCCCTACGGGCTCGCCGCAGGGATCTGGACCAACGACACGGCGAAGGCGCTGCGCCTCGCCGAGCGGCTCGACGTCGGCACCGTATGGGTGAACACCTACGGCATGTTCGACGTCGCCGTGCCCTTCGGGGGACGCAAGCAGTCCGGGTTCGGGCGCGAGCTCGGCCCCGAGGCGCTCGAGCCCTATCTGGTCTCGAAGTCCATCTGGGTCGACCTCCAGCCGGCGAGGCCGCAGTCCGGCCAGTCGATCGGCCGATCGTGAGCGGGGAGGCGCTGGGCGGGCGCACCACGATCGCGAACGGCATCGTGGTCACCCTGAACGAGGCCGACGACGTGCTCGTCGGGGGCACGGTCGTCCTCGACGACGACCGGATCGCCTACGTCGGCCCCGCCGCCGGGGCGCCCGAACCGTCGGGCCGGGTGATCGACGCCGCGGGGATGGCCGTGCTCCCCGGCCTCGTCGACCTCCACTACCACACGGCGATCGCCAAGGGCTGGAGCGACCACCTGCCGCTGTGGGAGTACCTGGACACGCTGTGGTACCCGGCGATCCGGGCCCTCGACGACGAGGCCGCCTACTGGGCGGCGCTCGCCAGCTACTGCGAGTCGATCAAGTGCGGCGTGACGACGGTGAACGACATGTACCGGCGCCTCGAGGCGCTCGCCAGCGCGGCGGAGGAGATCGGCATCCGCGCCGTGCTGTCGAACGACGTCGCCGACCCCGAGCACGACCTCGACTCGCTCGACGACACCCGTGCCGCCTACGCGGCGAAGCACAACGCCGCGAACGGGCGCATCGAGATCGCGGTCGGCATCGAGTGGCTCCCGATGGCGAGCGAAGGGTTGCTCCGCGACGCCCGGGCGCTCGCCGACGAGCTCGGGATCAAGTTCCACATCCACCTGAACGAGTCGACCACCGAGGTCGACAACTCCCTCGCGCGCTTCGGCCGGCGCCCGACCGAGGTCGCCTACGACTGCGGCGTGCTCGGGCCCGACTGCATCGCCGCGCACTGCGTCTGGCTGTCCGATCGCGAGATCGCCCTGATGGCCGAGACCGGGACGCACATCTCGCACAACCCGGGCTCGAACGCCAAGCTCGGCAACGGGGTGGCGAGGTTGCCGGAGATGCTGGCGGCCGGGATCAACGTCGGCCTCGGCCACGACGCCGCCGAGTGCAACAACAGCCGGGACCTGTTCGAGGCGATCAAGCTGGCGTCCATCATCCACCGTGCCGTCCGTCAGGACGCGAGCCTCGGCCAGCCGGCCGACATCTTGCGCATGGCGACGGTGAACGGCGGCCGCGCCCTCGGCCACGAGACCGGACGGCTGGCGCCGGAACGGAAGGCCGACCTCGTCCTCCTCGACCTGTCGGGGCCGATGTTCGTGCCACTGCTCCCCGAGCACAAGGAGCAGCTCTACTCGCACCTGGTGTTCGCGGCCAACGGCAGCTGCGTCGACACGACGATCATCGACGGCAAGGTCGTGATGGCGGGGCGCAGGCTCACGACGGTCGACGAGGAGCTCGTCTGCGCGAAGGCCAACGAGGCCTTCGCCGCGGTGCTCGGGCGGATGGTCGTCCCCGAGCAGGCCGCCCGCTGAGCACCGCGACCACACGAGCACTCGAGAGCGGGGGGCCGATGGGCGAGCGCACCACGATCGCGAACGGCATCGTCGTGACGATGAACGAGGCCGACGACGTGCTCGTCGGGGGCACGGTCGTCCTCGACGACGACCGGATCGCCTACGTCGGCCCCGCCGCCGGGGCGCCCGAACCGTCGGGCCGGGTGATCGACGCCGCGGGGATGGCCGTGCTCCCCGGCCTCGTCGACCTCCACTACCACACGGCGATCGGCAAGGGCTGGAGCGACCACCTGCCGCTGTGGGAGTCGCTCGAGTTCTTCTGGTACCCGGCGATCCGGGCCCTCGACGACGAGGCCGCCTACTGGGCGGCGCTCGCCAGCTACTGCGAGTCGATCAAGTGCGGCGTGACGACGGTGAACGACATGTACCGCCGCCTCGAGGCGCTCGCCGAGCGCGGCGGAGGAGATCGGCATCCGCGCCGTGCTGTCGAACGACGTCGCCGACCCCGAGCACGACCTCGACTCGCTCGACGACACCCGTGCCGCCTACGCGGCGAAGCACAACGCCGCGAACGGGCGCATCGAGATCGCGGTCGGCATCGAGTGGCTCCCGATGGCGAGCGAAGGGTTGCTCCGCGACGCCCGGGCGCTCGCCGACGAGCTCGGGATCAAGTTCCACATCCACCTGAACGAGTCGACCACCGAGGTCGACAACTCCCTCGCGCGCTTCGGCCGGCGCCCGACCGAGGTCGCCTACGACTGCGGCGTGCTCGGGCCCGACTGCATCGCCGCGCACTGCGTCTGGCTGTCCGATCGCGAGATCGCCCTGATGGCCGAGACCGGGACGCACATCTCGCACAACCCGATCTCCAACGCGAAGCTGGCGAACGGCGTCGCGCGCCTGCCGGAGATGCTGGCGGCCGGGATCAACGTCGGCCTCGGCCACGACGCCGCCGAGTCGAGCAACACGCGCGACCTGTTCCAGGTCATGAAGTTCGCCTCGCTCACCCACCGTGCCGTCCGCCAGGACGCGAGCCTCGGCCAGCCCCCCGACATCTTGCGCATGGCGACGGTGAACGGCGGCCACGCCCTCGGCCACGAGACCGGCCGGCTGGCGCCGGGATGGAAGGCCGACCTCGTCCTCCTCGACCTGTCGGGGCCGATGTTCGTGCCACTGCTCCCCGAGCACAAGGAGCAGCTCTACTCGCACCTGGTGTTCGCGGCCAACGGCAGCTGCGTCGACACGACGATCATCGACGGCAAGGTCGTGATGGCGGGGCGCAGGCTCACGACGGTCGACGAGGAGCTCGTCTGCGCGAAGGCCAACGAGGCCTTCGCCGCGGTGCTCGGGCGGATGGTCGTCCCCGAGAAGACGACGCAGGCACACTGACGTGCAGATCGACGCCCACACCCACATCCTCAGCCTCTCGGCGGATCGCGCCTTCACCACCGCCTACGGCAGGGAGGGGTCGCTGTGCATCTACCGCAGCCGGGGGCTCCTGCCGAGCCACCGGCTGCCGACCGACGCCGAATGGGAAGAGGTCGGCTTCCACCACGACGGCTTCCCGGTGACCGGGCCCGCGGAGAGCATCAGGGACCACCCCGGCTTCGACCGCATGGTCATCCTCGCGATGTCGCCGCAGTTCCTCGAGGGGCGGCTGATCGGAACGGTCGACACCGACGGTGTCACCGACGTGCCGGGGCCGCCGCATCCCGAGAAGTGCAACGACTACATCGCCGCCGTCGTGCGTTCTGCTCCCGACCGGTTCATCGGCTTCGGCTCGGTGAACCCCTGCTACCGGGGGGTGCGCTACGCGCTCGAGGAGCTCGAGCGCTCGGTCGTCGAGCTCGGGTTGCCCGGCGTGAAGCTCTACCCGATGTACCAGCACTGGGCGCCGAACGACCGGGAGCTCGGCTTCCCGATCTTCGAGAAGGCGGCCGAGCTCGGCATCACGGTGATGGTGCACCAGGCGGGATCCACGCGCATCGACGCCAAGATGGAGCTCGGCCGGCCCGCGCTCCTCGACGACATCGGACGGGAGTTCCGCGACCTGCGGCTGATCATCGCCCACTGCGGCATCCCGTGGGTCAGGGAGGCGATGTTCCTCCTCACGAAGCATCCGAACTTCTACGCGGATCTCAGCTACCACCTCGCCACGGTGAGCAGGAGCGACCTCTTCCACTGGCTGTCCTCGCTCGAGTCCTTCTTCGTCCCGCTCGAGAAGCTCTTCTTCGGCACCGACTACCCGGGCTTCCTCTACGACCCGGTGGCGCTGCGCGACAAGCTGCTCGGCGTGAACGAGGAGGCCGGACGCTCCGGGCTCGAGCCGATCCCACAGGCACGGCTGGAGGCGATCATGGGCGACAACCTCGCCGGCGTGCTCCGGCTCGACGAGAACGAACCTACGAACGGAGGACCCAGATGAAGGCAGCCGTGCTGGAGCGTCGGGGCGAGCTCGCCGTGCGCGACTTCCCCGAGCCCGCCCAGGAAGGGTGGGTGGTCGTCCAGACCCGTGCGGCGGGGATCTGCGGCACGGAGCTGCACATCCTCGACGCCATGTTCGAGCCGCCGAGCTATCCGTTCGTCATCGGCCACGAGGCCGCAGGCGTCGTTCTCCGGGCGCCGGCCGGGAGCCGGGTGAGCCCCGGCCAACGGGTGGCCGTCTACAACATGATCGGCTGCGGCAGTTGCAAGTGGTGCCGCAGCGGCAACGACCAGGTGTGCACCGATCCGACCGGCCAGCTCGGCTTCACGCTGAACGGCACCTTCGCCGAGCTCATCGCGGTCCCCGCCGAGAACCTCGTCCCGCTGCCCGAGGCGGTGTCCTTCGAGGACGCGGCGCTGCTGAGCTGCGGGGGGATGACGGCGGTGCACGCCGTCCGACTGGCGGGCGTGTCGCTCGGCGAGACCGTCGTCGTCAACGGCGTCGGTGGCGTCGGCCTGATGGTGATCCAGGTGGCGAGGGCCGCCGGGGCGCGGGTCCTCGCGGTCGCCGACTCGGAGGAGAAGGCCGCGCTGGCGGAGCAGGTCGGCGCGTACGCAACCATCGTCCTCGGCGGCGACGGCTACGACGCCGTCGCGGGCCGGGTCCGCGAGCTCACCGACGGCGCCGGCTCGGACCACTTCTTCGAGCTCGTCGGGACGGGCGCGAGCATGCTCGCCGGCATCAGGGGACTGGCGCGCCGCGGCACGTTCGTGTCGATCGGCTACACGTCCGACGAGCTCACGATCCACCCGGTCGAGCTGATCCTGTCGGAGGCCCGAATCGTTTCGTCGGTCGCCGCCTCGAAACGCGACCTCGAGGCTGCCGTCCAGCTGGCGGCCGACGGGCGCATCCAGATGGTCATCGACACCCGCTACCCGCTCGACGAGGTGGCCGTCGGGCTCGACCGGTTGCGCTCGCGCCAGGTGAAGGGGCGCAACGTTCTCGTCTGGCCGGCCTGACACACCCACCCGGCGAGCCCCGACGCCCGCCGCGCCACCCCGCTCGTCGGGAGGGCTGACGGGCTCCGAGGTGTGGCAGGTCGCGACGACTCCTCTCCGCCCCCGTCCGGGCCCGGCCGCCGCGTGCGCCGGTGGTGCGGTCTCGTGTCGTCGTTCGCGCGTCGAGCCGGCGCGTATCGTGCACCGGAGCCCGATCCCCCGGGCACGAGAGGGCGACGCCGTGATGAAGCCCGAGATGAGCCGGGTGCGCTCGGCCTGGGGCGGTGTGGCAGGGCCCGTCGCCTTCGTGTCGGCGTGGCTGGCCGGCGGCGCGCTGCGGCCGGGCTACTCGCCGGTCGAGGACGCCATCAGCGAGCTCGCCGCCGTGGGGTCGTCGACGCGGCCCCTCATGACCGCGGGCTTCGTGGCCTTCGGCGTGGGCGTGGGCGTCTACGCCGCCGCCCTGCGGACGGCGGTGCCGGGGCCGGCCTGGATCACGGCGGCCGTGACTGGCCTCGCCACGCTCGGCGTCGCAGGCTTCCCGCTCGACGTGTCGCCCACCCTCGATCTCGTCCACGGCGGCTTCGCGACCCTCGGCTACGTCACCCTGGCGGCGACGCCGCTGCTCGCGGCGCGGCCGCTCGCCGCGTCCGGGCATCCTCGAGCCGCGATCGCGTCGGCCGCGATCGGGGTGGCGTCGGGGCTCGTGCTGGCCGCCACCGTCCTCGGGCCGGCCCACGGGCTCCTGTAGCGGCTCGGGCTGTCGCTCGGGGACGCGTGGCTCGTCGCGAGTGCGGCCTCGATCCTGTCGGGCGGACGCGGCTCGCTCGACGCACCGGTTGTGCCGGAAGCGGCTGGCCGCCCGATCTGACGAGGCCGCTTGCGAGCACGCGTCGAGCTTCTTCGCCGCGAGCACCTGTGCCGCCGCCGCGACGAGCGCCGCCTTCGAGAGCCTCTTCGCGTCGACCGCCGCCACGATGGCCCGGTCGATGCCGTTCGCCAGGGCGAGGTCCCGAGAGGCGGTTCGGGTGGGGTTGTAGAGGATCATGTCGTCGCCGGCCTCCAGCGCCTCGACGGCCGCCTGGGGGACCGAGAGACCGAGCGCCGAGATCGACGGCACCGACAGCGAGTCCGTGACGATGAGGCCCTTGAACCCGAGGCCGTCACGAAGCTGGCGGGTGACGACCTCGTAGGAGAGGCTGGCGGGCACCCGCGTGAGCCCGGGCACCCGCGCGTTCGAGACCATGATCGCCGGGACACCCGCCTTGATCGCCGCCTCGAAGGGCGGCAGCGCCACCCGTTGGAGCGTCGCCCACGGCAGCGTCGACGCCGGGCCGTCGTCGGTGTTGCCGCTCGCCCCCCCGAGACCGGGGAAGTGCTTGGCGACGGGCAGCACCTGTCCCTGCATGAGCCCGCGCAGGTAAGCGACGCCGTCGGCGGAGACGACCGACATCGTGCCGCTGAAGGAGCGGAACCCGTCGGGATCGGTCTTTCCGGGGAAGACGGCCCGACCGTCGACGTCGAGCACCGGGGCGAGGTCGACGTTCACCCCGGCACGCGACATCTTCGAGCCGATCGAGCGGGTGAGCGCCCGGATCTGGCCAGGGGTCATCGTGGCGCCCATCTGGCTCGGCCAGGGCATGTTGCCGACGAGCTTGGCCATCCGCTGGATGCCACCCCCCTCCTCGTCGGTCATGACGAGGAGCCCGAGGTGGTAGGGGACGACCCGGCGGAGGGCTGCGAGCCCGGAGCCGAGATCAGCCGGCGCCGAGGAGCCGAACAGGATGACGCCGCCAAACGCCTCACGGGCCTCGGGCGCGACCGCCGTCACGTCGCCCTCGTGGGCCGGAACCACGATCGTCTGAGCGGCGAGGCGCGTCAACGGCCACGAGGAGAGCACGGTCGTGACGGTGCACGCGCTCCGCCCAGGCGTCGTCGCGCGCAGCGCGCCGGCGGCGCGCGCCGTTCCTGTCTTGCGTCCGGCGAGACGGGTGATCGCGCTTCGCACGTGCCGGCTCGGGCCGACCAACGCGGGACCGCCGGCGCACGTCGCGGCGAGCGCGGCGAGGACCACCGGCGCGATCGCGCTCCCGCGCCGAGGCACCTGGCGCGCGCCGCGACGCGGCCGCCGGGAACTCAGAGGAGCGCGCCAACGGCCCGCTTCGAGAGGCGGTCGGTTGCGCATCGTCATGTGGTCGCCCATCAATCGGGGCCGGACCGTCCAGCCGAAGGAGCTGGTCCCAGTCTGACCCCGGGCTCAGCCCGCCAGGCGCCGGGGCCGCGCCACGATGTCCCGCGTGATCGTCGTCCACCTGTCGCCGGCCGCAGCGCAGGCGCATGGCAGGGAGGTGCGGGGCTGCGCTCATGACGCGCGGACTCGATCGGCGCGGGGCGCGACGTCCGATTCCCGCCAGCACGCGGCGCTGCCGGCCGCGACGCTCGGCGCATGACACGCGCACGAACGACCTTCGCGGTCGGGGCCATCGACACCGCCACCGCGGCCGCGCTGCGCGACGTCGACGACGCCGGGCGCGCGCCGCGGTTCCTCGTCGAGGAGGAGGGCGGCTCACCTCTCCGCTGCTGCCTGCGCCTCAGCCGGCCCGGCGAGCGGATCGCGCTGCTCTCCTACGCACCGCTACGGCGCTTCGCGCGCACCCTCGGCGCCGACCCCGGCGCCTACGACGAGGTCGGTCCCGTCTTCGTCCACGCCGACCCGTGCGAAGGCCCGGCCGGCGACGGGTATCCGGAGGAGCTGCGCGCTGAGCGCCGGCTCCTCCGCGCCTACGCCGGTGACGGTCGCATCCTGCGCGGCGTCCTCGTCGAGGCGAACGGCCCCTTCGAGGACGTGCTGGACGAGCTCGTGTCCGATCCTCAGGTCGCCGTCGTGCACGCGCGTGCCGTGGAGTTCGGCTGCTTCACCTTCGAGGTGCGCCGCAGGTAGCCGCGCCGGCCGGGCGCTCGCTCGGCCGACGCGCTGCGCCCGTCGCGACTTACGATGCGTCGATGCGCCAACCGGCCGGCAGCGACGTGAGGAGAGCCCGTGGCTGGTCCCGTGCCGCGGCCGCGGCCGTCGCAGCAGCAGTGGTGCTCGGGGCGGGCGCGATGCCGGGCGCGGCCTCGGTGCCGCACGCCACGGGCGCCGCACGGCCCACCTGCTCGACGGTGTCGATCACGTTGCTCGACCACGAGCTCGCCATCGCGGCGGCCCACGTCAACTCGGTCCGGCGCGGCTCGTCCGGCAGCTCGCTCATCTGCTCGTACTTCGGATCGAGCGGCGGCTACCGAAACGAGGCCACGATCGTCTACCTCACGGCCACGCCGGCCGAGTTCACCGCCATCGTCGACGGGCTGAGGAAGACGCACCGGGTCGTGCGGCTCGGGGGGATCGCCGACGGCGCGTACTCCTATGCGGTCTCGCCGGAGACCTTCCTCTACATGCTCGACGGCACGTCGATGATCGAGCTCTACGCGGCGGTGAGCCTCGCGCGTCTCGAGGCCCTGGCGAGACGGATCACGCCGCTCGTGAGGACGTAGCGCCCACGCCTCTCGCGAGGCTGAGCGAGTGGGAATCCATGACGTCCTGCTCGGCGAGGTAGCGACCCGCGAGGCGCCCGGCTCCCATCGGTTCGGGAGGCGGCGACGTGCACGACGCCGGGGAGCGGCGGCGTCACAAGGTCCAGCTAGCGTCTCTGCCATCGGGTCACGACGGTGATCCCTCTTGACGGCCAGCTCCGGGCAGTTCCGGGTTGAGCTGGTGCGGTCCCTCGCCCCGTCCACGGGGCCTCCGCGCCGCTGCTGTCACCCCGCCGGAGCCTCGCCTACGAGCCGCAAGCCCTGAGGTGCACTCGCTGCGCTCGGGGCTGTCCCGCTCGGCCGCTGTCTGGCTCTCCGGGTGCATCGCGTCAGCACCACATGGAGGAACCCGGAAATGACCGCCAAGATCAGCCACCCGGAGCTCATCGCCCGGCTGACGGAGGGGATCAGCAAGCTCACGTCGTCCGAGGAGTGGCGGCACTACCTCGACGTCCAGAGCCGCTTTCACCCTTACAGCTTCGCCAACGTGCTCCTCATCGCCGCCCAGCGCCATGAGGCAACTCGGGTCGCAGGCTTCAACGCCTGGCGCAAGCTCGATCGCTTCGTCCGCAGGGGAGAGAAGGCGATCTGGATTCTCGCCCCCATGGTCTACAAGAAGGCCGACGCCGTAGAGGGCGAGAATGATCGGGTCATCCGAGGCTTCAAGTTCGTGCCGGTGTTCGACGTCGCCCAGACCGATGGCGGCGAGCTGCCGTCCATCTGCAACCGGCTCGACGGTGACGATCCTGCGGGGCACTACGCCCGGCTCCTCTCGGTCGCCACGTCCATCGGCTTCCGTGTCGAGGACCACGATTTCGGTGGGAGCACGAACGGCGACTGCTGCCACGCCGAGCACCGCATCCGGGTCGAGACGACCAACTCACCCGCACAGCGGGTGAAGACGCTCGCACACGAGCTGGCCCACGCGCTGCTCCACGAGCATTACGAGAACCGGGCGCTCGCAGAGCTGGAGGCCGAGTCCACTGCCTACGTCGTCTGCCAGGCGCTCGGGGTCGACTCCGGCGACTACTCCTTCGGCTACGTCGCAACCTGGGCCGGTGACGGCGAGCGGGCGATCACCGGGATCAAGGCATCCTGTGAGCGCATCCAGAAGAGCGCCGCCACCATCCTGCGGGCCTTCGAGCCCGCAGGGGAGCAGGAGCACGCGGCATAGGCGGTCCGCTCCACGGCTCGACGCTTCCGGCACCGGCGCGACGACCTGACCATGACCGGCGCAACGGTGCCGCGGCGCCTGCCTGCATGACGGAAGCACCGCCGATCTGGGGAGTGCGGATGTCGGGATATCGCGACCGACGAGCGGCGTCGGGATGTCTGATCCCGCGCTCGAAACGCCGTCGACGAGGTGGGTGTGGGCGATCACCCGCGCGTCGCTGCAGCGTCGCCGGCCCCGTCCAGCCATCCCGCCGGGCTCGGTCCGGGCGTGAGCGCGAGCGCCCCGGCCGCCGCGGCGAGCACCGCTGCGAGCAGGAACGCCGGGGGCGCGCCGAGCCGGTCCACCACCTCCCCGCCGAGGGCGGTCCCGGCGGCGGCGCCGACGGCGAGGGCGCCGGTGAGCCAGCCGAACACCTCGCTCGACCGCCCGCCGATCGCCCGCTCTCCCACCAGCCCGTAGAGGCGGCTGAGCATCGGCGCGAGCGTCATCCCCGAGCAGAAGAGGAGCGCGGCGAGCTCGGCCGCGCTCGCCGCGACGCAGAGCAGAGCGAAGCTGGCCGCCGAGATCCAGCAGAGGAGGCCGAGCGGCAGCCGGCGCGCCCGGGAGCCGAGGAGGAGGCCACCGAGGAACGAGCCCGCACCCCAGGCCACGAGCAGCAGGCCGGAGGCCGCCTTCGCCCGCTGGCCGCTGGCGAAGGCGACCGCCGCGAGCTCGACGGTGGCGCAGGCGAGGAGCATCAGCAGCGCCGCGCCGAGGAGGACGAGCAGGCCGCGCGCGAGGACGGAGCCGCCGGGCGTCCGCGCCGGCGACGGGGACATAATGGTCCGGTCAAGTGATTTCTACCGCCAGGTATCGTCACTGATAGACAGCGATATCGAGATGTAACCGTAATATTTTGGTGACCGTTGACCGGTTACCGGCGGATTGGTACGGTCCATCCGTCGTCAGACGGGAGGCCGAGGGGCGTGATGCAGGCAACGGTGTCTTTTGGCGGATCTCGACGGCCGAAGTACCTGCAGCTGCGCGACCTGCTCGCGGACATCGTGCAGCAGCTCCCCCCCGGCGCCGCGGTGCCGACCGAGCGCGAGCTCTGCGACCGCTTCGGGGTCTCGCGCTCGACCGTGCGCCAGGCGCTCGACCGCCTCGAGGCCGAGCAGCGCATCTACCGCCGGCAGGGCAGCGGGACCTACGTCGCCGAGCCGAAGATCGAGCAGCCCCTCGAGCTGACCAGCCACACCGAGTACATGCGGGCGCGTGGCCTGCACCCGGCCTCCAAGCTGATCGAGGTGAGCCGGGCGGTGGCCGACCCGGAGGTGGCGACGATGCTCGGTCTCGCCGACGGCGGCGAGGCGCTGACGATCCAGCGCGTCCGTCTCGCCGACGGCGAGCCGCTCGCGCTCGAGACGCTCTTCCTCGACGCCGTGCGCTTCGAGGGGATCGCCACCGAGCTCGACGAGACCCAGTCGCTCTACCAGCTGCTGCACTCCCGCTACGGGGTCGACCTCGCGTCGACCGAGGAGACGATCGAGGCGGTGCTGGCGAGCGAGGGCGAGGCCGAGCTGCTCGGGATGCTCCCGGGCGCCCCGCTGCTGCGCCTCTCGCGCCAGAGCCGCGACGCCGACGGCATCCCGACCGAGTACGTCCGCTCCCTCTACCGCGGCGACCGCTTCCGCTTCCGGACCCACCTCGAGCGCTCCGTCCTCGTCCCGCCGGTCGCGCTCGACGTGCGCCTACGCGCCGGCGTGCCGGAGGACGCGGCGGGGCTCGCCGCAGTGTTCGTGTCGGCCTGGCGCGACTCGTACCCCGGCATCGTCGCCGACGCGATCCTGGAGGCCCTGGACGAGCGCGAGATCGCCGACTGGCTGCGGACGCTCATCGCCGCGGACGGGTCGACCATGACGGTGGCCGAGGCGGGCAGCCACGAGCTGGTCGGCTTCTGCCGCCACGGCGGCGACCCCGACGACGGGAGGCGGGGCCACGTCTACTCGCTCTACGTCGCCCCCGGCGCGGGCGGGAGGGGGCTCGGGCGGCGGCTGCTCGCCCACGCCCTCGACGACCTCCAGCAGCGCCGTCTCGATCCGGTCACCCTCTGGGTCTTCGAGCGGAACGAGCCGGCCCTGCGACTCTACGCCTCCTTCGGCTTCGCCCCCGACGGCGGCCGGCGCGTCAAGCCCGAGTACGGTGCCGACGAGATCCGCCTCCGGCGGGTCGGCAAGAGCGCCCCGTGAGGGGCGTGGCCGAGCCGGAGCTGCTGCACGTGCGCGCCGAGCGCGCGCCGGGCGACGTCGGGACGCTCGTGGCGTCGCTCGAACGGCACCTCGCCGACGCGTTCCCCTCCGGGCTCTCCCTCGCCGTCGTCGACGCCGAGGGACCGTTCTTCTCCGCCTTCGGCGGGCGCGCCTGCCGGGTCGGGACGGTCCGGCCGATCACCGCGACCACCTCCTACGACCTCGCCTCCCTCACCAAGGTCGTCTGCAGCGTCACCCTCACGATGGTGCTCGCCCGGCGGGGCGAGCTCGCCCTCGACGACCCCGTCGAGCGCTGGCTCCCGCCCTACCCGCGGACCGGCACGACGCTCGCCCACCTCCTCACCCACACCTCGGGGCTCGTCGACCACCGCCCGTTCTTCGAGCACCTGCGAGGCCGGCCCGCCATCGAGGCGGCGGTCCTCGAGGAGGCGGCGCGCTCGGCGCCGACGGGCGAGGTCCGCTACTCGGACCTCAACTTCATGCTCCTCGGCTGGGTCCTCGAAGCCTGCGGCGCCTCGACGCTCGTCGCGCTGTTCACGACCGAGGTGGCGGCGCCGCTCGCCATGGGCCGCACCGGCTTCCGGCCCCCGCCCGACGAGGAGACCGCCGCCACCGAGCTCGACGGGGGCCAGCGCCTCGACCCGGGACTCGTGTGGGGCGAGGTGCACGACGGCAACGCCCACGCGCTCGGGGGGGTCGCCGGCCACGCGGGGCTGTTCGCGCCGCTCGACGACCTCGTCGCCTTCGCCCGCCACCTGCTCGCCCCCGACGGCCGGGTCCTCACCGCCGCGGACCTCGAGGCGATGGCCACGCGGCGCGCCGGGCACGGCGCCGACGTCCGGGGCCTCGGTTGGCGGCTCGCCCCGGAGGGCTGGGGCAACTGGCCCGAGGGGACGCTCTGGCACACCGGCTTCACCGGGACCTCGTTGCTCGTCTCGCCGCCGGCCGGCCTCGCCGTCGTGCTGCTCACGAACGCCATCCACCCGGCGCGCCGGCTGGAGGAACAGCGCGAGCTGCGCGCCGAGCTCCACCGCCTCGTGCGCGAGGCCTTCAGGTGAGCGACGCCCGCGACCGCGACGCGCTCGGCGCGCTCGACACCGAGGCGGTGCGGGCCGAGCTCGCCGAGCTCGACGTGCTGCCCGTCGCCGACCTCGTCGCCCTGATGGCCTCGGAGTCCTCCCGTGCCTCGGACGCCGTCGTCGCCGCCGCGCCCCGGATCGCCGCGGCCGTCGAAGCGGTCACCCGGCGCCTGGCCGCGGGCGGCCGCCTGATCTACGTCGGCGCCGGGACCGCGGGGCGCCTCGGCGTGCTCGACGCGGCGGAGGCCGGACCGACCTTCGACGTGCCCGACGGGTCGGTCCTCGCCGTCTTCGCCGGGGGCAGCGGCGCGATGGTCCGTCCCGCGGAGGGCGCCGAGGACGACGCCGGCGCCGGCGCCGCCGAGCTCGAGGCGCTCGGTTGCGCGCCCGGAGACGCGGTGGTCGGGATCTCGGCGAGCGGGCGGACCCCCTTCGTGCTCGGCGCGATCGCCTACGCGCGCTCCCTCGGCGCGCTCACCGTCGGGGTCGCCTGCAACCCTGCGAGCGCGCTCGCCGGCGCGGCCGAGCTGTCGATCGAGCTCCTCGTCGGGAGCGAGGTGATCGCCGGATCGACGAGGCTGAACGCCGGGACCGCGCAGAAGATCACGCTCAACATCCTCTCGAGCGCCGTCATGGTCCAGCTCGGGAAGACCTACGGCAACCTGATGGTCGACGTCCGGCCGACCAACGAGAAGCTGCGGGACCGCGCCGTGCGGATCGTGGCCGCGGTCGCCAAGACCGGCCCCGAGCGGGCCAGGGAGGCGCTCGAGGCCTGCGGGTGGCGGACCAAGCCCGCCTGCATCGTGGCCGCGACGGCCGTCGGTGCCGCAGAGGCGGCCGGGCTCCTCGAGGCGGCCGGCGGCCGGCTGCGCGCCGCGCTCGAAGCGGCCGGGGCGGAGGGGGCGGCACCGGCCGCCCGCGCGGGCGCCCGCTCCCGCCACGAGCGCCGGCTCGGCGTCGCGGCCTTCCTGTACCGGGGCCGCCTCCTGCCCGGCGACGTCGCGGTCGCCGACGGCCGGGTGGTCGGGCTCGGGCTGGCGCCCGGTTCTGGCGGCATCGCCCTCCCCGGCCTCGTCGACCTGCAGGTGAACGGCTACGCCGGCGTCGACGCGCTCGGCGCCTCGGTGGAGGAGCTGGCGGCGATGGGACGCTCGCTCGCCCGCGACGGCGTCCTCGCCTACCAGCCCACCCTCATCAGCAACGAGGCCGCCGGCACGCGGGCGGCCGCCGAGCGCATCGCCGGGCTGGCCGTCCGCCCGCCCGACGGTGCCCGCCTCCTCGGCATCCACCTGGAAGGGCCGTTCCTCTCGCCGTCGCGGGCCGGCACGCACCCGGTCGAGCGCCTCGTCGGACCGGACCTCGAGCTGTTGCGGTCGCTCCTCGCGGCCGGCCCGGTCACCATGGTCACGGTCGCGCCGGAGCTGCCGGGCGCGCTCGACCTCGTCGCCGAGTGCCGACGGCGCGGGATCGTCGTCGCCTTCGGCCACAGCGGCGCCGACGCGACCGAGGCGCGGCGCGGCTTCGACGCCGGCGGGCGGGCGGTCACCCACCTCTTCAACGCCATGTCCCCCCTCTCCGCGCGTGCTCCGGGGCTCGCGGGCGCGGCGCTCGCCGACCCGCGGGTCACGCTCCAGCTGATCGCCGACGGGGTCCACGTCGCCGACGAGCTGCTGCGGGTCGTGCTCGCCGCCGCCCCGGGCCGCTGGAACCTGGTAAGCGACGCCACGGCGGCCTCCGGCCTCGGCGACGGCGAGGTGCTCCTCGGCGAGGTGCACGCCGTCGCCGCCCAGGGCGTGGTCCGGCGGGAGGACGGCACGATCGCCGGCTCGGCGGCCCGGCTGCTCGACGGCATCCGCCACCTGGCGGGCATCGGCGCGGAGCTCGGCGGCGTCCTCGCCGCGGCGACCGAGCGCCCCGCCGCGCTGCTCGGGCGGGCGGACCTCGGCCGGCTCCGGCTCGGCGCGAGCGCGGACCTCATCGTGCTCGGCGACGACCTCGAGCTGGACGAGGTCCTGCTCGGCGGCCGGCCGCTCGGCGACGCCTGAGCCGCTCGGGCCGCGCCGCCGCCATGCCAGGGCCAGCGTGGCGCTGGCCGCCATCTCCCACGGCGTGAGCCGAAAGGTGCACGCGTAGCCGGCGAGGCGCGCCGGGGGCACGGCTCACATCCCGAGCCCGTCGCCCAGGCAGGCCATCGCCTCGTCGAAGCGCTCCGCGAGATCCGCCGACGGATCGTCGGCGATCGCCAACATCGCGGCCATGGCCGCGCCGACCACGGCCCCCGCCAGCGTGCGGACCGCCAGCTCGTCCGCCGGGCGCCCCGTGCGCTCCGCCACGAGCTCGGCGAGCAGGCCCATCGCCGAGGCGAACTGGTCCCACATCGCCGCTCGCAGCTCCCCGACCGCGAGCACGAGGGTCATCCGCTCCCGCTGCTCGGCCTCCTCGTCCGGCGACAGCTGGACGAACGCCGCCCGGAAGGCCGCCCGCAGCGCCTGGAGGGCCGTCAGCCCGGGCGGCTGCGCCCGGAACGCCTCGACGATCAGCGGGTCGAACTCGTCCAGCAGCACGACGTCGGCCTTCGTCGGGAAGTAGCGGAAGAAGGTGCTCTCGGAGACCTCGGCGTCCTCGATGATCTGCTGCACGGTGGTGGCGCCGTAGCCCTGCTCGCGAAAGAGCCGCAGCGCGTGCGCCTGGATCGCCGTACGGGTCTTCTGCTTCTTCCGCTCCCGCAACCCGGTCGCGGGTCGGTCATCGGGCGACAACGGTGGCCTCCTCCTCGCGACGCTCGTGGCGATGTTCGTCGGCGACGGCGGAGCGTGGCAAGAAGATCAGGGCGAGCACGGCGCCAGCCACCGCGACGCCGGCGGAGACCGTCAGCGCCACGTCCATGCCGTGGACGAACGCGGCCCGGACCCCTTGCAGCAGCGTCGCCGAGCCGAGCTGGCGGGCGACGGCCACGCCGCCGAACACGCTCTGGCGCACGGCCGCGGCGGCCGGGGCCGCCAGCCCCGACAGGTCGAGCCGGGCGAGGTACGCGGAGCTCAGCACGCTGCCGAGGACCGCCGTCCCGAGCGGCCCCCCGACCTTGTTGAGGGCCTGGAGGACCGCCGATCCCACCCCGGCGCGCTCCTCGGACAGCTCGGAGAGCGCCGCGGAGGCCGACGTCGCCATCGCGAGGCCCATTCCGAGGCCGGTGACCGCCATCCAGGCGGCCACCCATGCGCCGCCCGAGCTCGGGCTCGTGGCGCTCCCGAGGATCAGGCCGGTGGCGAGCACGGCGAAGCCGAGCGCCACGGCCACCTTGGCGCCCACCAGCCGTGCGACCTGGCTCGCCGGGACCGCGCCCACCGTCAGCCCGCCGATGAGCGGCAGCAGCCGCAGGCCCGATCCCATGGCGTTCGTGCCGAGGACGCCCTGGAAGTACTGGGGCATGGTGAACAGGACCCCGATCATGGCGAGGATCGCCACCGCGGCGAGGACCACGCCCCACGTGAACGAGGCCGAGCGGAACAGCGCCAGATCGAGGAGCGGCTGGCCACCGGGCGTGCGGCCGAGCCGGCGCTCCCAGGCGAAGAAGCCGATCAGCACGGCCACCCCGGCGGCGATCAGGGTCCAGGCGACCGGGTCTCCCCAACCCTGCTGGCCGGCCTCGATCAGGCCGTAGGTCACCCCGACCAGGCCGGCCACCGACATCGCCACGCCGGAGGGATCGAGGCCCGGACGCTGCGAGGCGCGAGACTCCGGCACGAGCAGGGCGGCCGCGACGAGCCCGATCGCCGCGACGGGGACGTTCAGGAGGAAGACCCAGCCCCACCAGTAGTGGGTGAGCAGCCAGCCGCCGAGGATCGGGCCGATGGGCAGCGCCAGGAAGTTGGCGGCGGCCCAGATGCCGACGGCCTTCGGCCGCTCCTCCTCGGAGAAGAGGACGGCCAGCGCCGAGAGCGCCATCACGATCACCCCGGCCCCGGCGACGCCGAGCACCACCCGGGCGGCGATGAATGCCCCGACCGACGGCGAGTAGGCGCACGCCGCCGAACCCGCGCCGAACAGCGCCAGGGCGCCGAGCATCACCTTCTTGCGGCCGTAACGGTCGCCCAGCAGGCCCGCGGGGAGCATGACCGCGGCGAGCACCAGCAGGTAGGCGGAGGAGAACCACTGCAGGTCGGACTCCGAGGCGTGGAGGGCCCTCGACAGCTTCGGCAGCGCCACGCTGAGGACCGTCCCGTCGAGGCCGACCGCCAGCACGGCGAGCGTCAGGCCGCCGAGCGCCCACCACCTGCGTGCTCCCGGCTGCTGCATAGCGGTCACCTCCAGATCAGGGTCACCTGTATTTGGAGGTTACTGTCACAATTGTCCGACCACAAGGTACCTTCCGCCGTGACGGGTCGCGCGTGGCCGTGCGGATCCGCCGGCGGTGCGCTCAGGCCCGGCAGAGCCAGTCGTCGGGGCTCGCCACCGGCTGGGCGGCCCGACCCGTACCGGGCGCCGGGCAGTGCTGGCGGAGGCTGAACGCGAAGGGGGTCGGCCCCTCGGCGCGCAGTCGCAGGACGCGCGCCTCGGCCTCGTCGGTCGTCGGCCGGTGGCCGGCGGGCACCCACCAGCACGCCACCCAGGCCTCGCTCATCCGCTGGAACCATTCCCGGCGCCGCCGGAGGACCTGGCGGTGAAGCTCGCCGTAGACGAAGGCGGCGAGGTGCTCGACGTCGGTCCACACCGACAGGTTCACGATGACCCCGGCGCTCTCGGCGGCGTCCCAGGTGAAGGCGCGGATCCCGGTGGCGTCGCCTCCCTCGCCCTGCAGCCGCCAGACGAAGCCTGCCGCCCGGTCCGCGGCGGCGTTGACCGGCTCGAGCGCCGCCACGAAGTCGGCGAGCACCGGATCGTCGAGCGGGGCGACGAGGCGTGCCACGTTGACCTGCGCGAGCTCCCACGCCATCGGGTCCAGTCTCGCATCGCCGAGGGCCGCCCGTCCCCCGGGGAGCGACCGGCCCGGCCCGCCGCCGAAGACGAGCACGCCCCTGGCGGAGCGGCTCACGGCCGGATGGCGTCGCCGGACCTGCCGCTGCGAGGGCCGGGGCCGCCAACTGCGATGTCCGAAACCCGCCAGCCCCAGGCGCCTCGAGGGCGCAGAATGGGCCCGTGGTCGAGGACTTCGAACGCTGCTACGGCGCCGTGCGCAGCGCGTGACGCCCGCTTCGACGGGTGGTTCGTCGTCGCCGTCACCTCGACCGGCATCTACTGCCGGCCGAGCTGCCCCGCGCGTTCGCCGAAGCCGGAGCACATGCGCTTCTTCCCCGGGCCCGCCGCCGCCCAGCGCTCGGGCTTCCGCGCCTGCAAGCGCTGCCGTCCCGACGCCTCTCCGGGTTCGCCGGCGTGGAACGTCCGCCAGGACGTCGTGGCCCGGGCGATGCGCCTCATCGCCGAAGGCGTCGTCGACCGGGACGGCGTCGGCGGGCTCGGCCGGCGCCTCGGCTACAGCCCTCGCCAGCTCGCCCGGCTGCTCAACGCGGAGCTCGGCGCCGGCCCGCTCGCCCTCGCCCGGGCGCAGCGCGCCCAGACGGCACGCGTCCTCATCGAGACGACCGCGCTCGACCTCGCCTCGGTGGCGTTCGCGGCCGGCTTCGCCAGCGTCCGCCAGTTCAACGACACCATCCGCATGGTGTTCGCCACGACGCCGAGCGAGCTGCGCAGACGCAGCCGGCACCGCCCCGCCGGCCTCGCCGACAGCGTCGACCTCCGCCTGGCGCTGCGCCTCCCCCACGACGCCGCCGCCACGTTGGCCTTCCTCGCGGCGCGCGCCGTCCCTGGCGTCGAG
Source organism: uncultured Actinomycetota bacterium (assembly GCA_963765505.1). Lineage (GTDB taxonomy): Bacteria > Actinomycetota > Acidimicrobiia > Acidimicrobiales > Bog-793 > DATKQY01. The sequence goes on along the minus strand of CAVXWO010000001.1, from coordinate 187,089 downwards.
GAGACGGGCCCCGGCCGCTTCGCCCGGACCCTCGCGCTCCCCCACGGCGCCGGGCTCGCCGAGCTCTCGCCGGCCGACGGGTACGTGCGGGCTCGCCTGCACCTCGACGACCTGCGCGACCTCCAGGCCGCCGTCCAGCGCTGCCGGCGCCTGCTCGACCTCGACGCGGACCCGGTCGCCGTCGACGCGCACCTCGGCGACGACCCCACGCTCGGCGCGCTCGTGCGCGCCGTGCCGGGGCGACGGATCCCGGGCAGCGTCGACCCGCACGAGCTCGCGGTACGGGCCGTCGTCGGCCAGCAGGTCTCGGTCGGGGGCGCACGCACCGTCCTCGCCCGCCTCGTCGCCGAGCACGGCAAGCCCCTCACGGCGGACGGCCCGCCGGGCGGCGGGGGGCTGACCCACCTCTTCCCCGATGCCGCCACGCTCGCGGCGGCCGACCCGGCGTCGCTGCCGATGCCCCGGGCGCGCGCCACCTCGCTCGTCGCGCTGGCCGGCGCGCTCGCCGGCGGCTCGCTGGTGCTCGACGCCGGCGTCGACGCCGAGGAGGCGCGCGCCGGCCTCGAGGCGCTTCCGGGGATCGGGCCGTGGACCGCCGACTACATCGCCATGCGGGCGTTCGGGCATCCCGACGTGATGCTCGCCGACGACCTCGGCGTCCGCCGCTCTCTCGCGGCACTCGGGCGCGCCTCGACCCCCCGCGAGGCCTCCGCGCTCGCCGTGCGCTGGCGTCCCTGGCGCTCCTATGCGGTGCTCCATCTCTGGTCCGTGCCGCACGCCCCGGCGCGGGGCCGGCGCGAGCTCCCCACACGACGAAAGGTGACGACACGATGACCGAGCGCTACCGCTTCCTCGACAGCCCGATCGGCCGGCTGCTCCTCACCGGAGACGCCGACGGCCGGCTGACCGGTGTCCACATGGACCACGGGACCGGTCCGGCCGAGCCCGGCCCCGGCGCCGTGGCCGACACGGGCGAGCTCGGTGCCGCCGCAGCACAGCTCCGCCAGTACTTCGCCGGAGGACGCCGCGACTTCGACCTCGAGCTCGCGCCGAGCGGGACGCCCTTCCAGCTCGCCGTGTGGGAGGCGTTGCGTGCCATCCCCTACGGCACGACCGCCAGCTACGGGGAGGTCGCCGCCGCCATCGGCCGCCCCGGCGCGGCGCGCGCCGTCGGGCACGCGAACGCCCGCAACCCCATCGCGATCGTCGTCCCCTGCCACCGGGTCATCGGCGCGTCCGGCACGCTCACCGGCTTCGCGGGAGGGCTCGACCGAAAGCGCATCCTCCTCGAGATCGAGGGCGGGCACCACCTGAGCGGGGCCGGCGCGGCGGCCTCCTAGCCCGGGCTCGCGTCGCCGGCGCCCCCGGACCGCCACGGGCGCCGGCGGGCCCGGGCCCGCATCACGCGCTCGGCGAGGTCTCCGGGGACGGCGGACCCGGGCGGCGACGACCGTGCGAGCCACGTCGGCGGCGGCGCTTCCTCGGGGCTCCCGGGCTCGCGGGACCGGCCGCCTGCAGCGCCGTCCCGTCCGGCGCGCCGTCGCCGGCCGCACCGTCGCCGGAGACCTCGCCGGGCGCGCCCGCCGGCACGGCCTCGCCGGCCGTGCCGTCGGCGGCCTCGGCCGCCGGCCCGGGCGTCGCCGGAGCACCGTCTGCCTCGAGGACGGTCTCCCCGCCGCCGTCGCCGGCCGCGGCGGCGGGAAGGGCGTCGGTCGTCACGAACGACCCGCGCACCCGGGCGGCCGCCTCGACGATGTTGTCGAGCGCCAGCGTCACCTCGTCCCAGTCGCGCTCTTCAGGCCGCAGTCCGGGTTCACCCACACCTGCTCGACGGGGAGCACCTCGAGCACGGCGCGCAGCGCCTTCTCGATCTCCTCGACCGAGGGGAGGCGCGGCGAGCGGACGTCCCACACGCCCGGCCCGAGCCCGCCCTGGTAGCCGTGCGACGCGAAGCTGGCGACGATCCGCTGGTGCGAGCTCGCCGCCTCGACCGAGACGACGTCGACGTCCATCGCCACGACGGCGTCGACGACATCCTCGAGGTCGTCGTAGCACATGTGCGTGTGGAGCTGGGTCGAGTCCGCGAGGCCCGAGGAGGCGAGCCGGAACGCGTCGACCGCCCAGTGTAGGTAGTCCGGGCGGTCGTCCTCGTGCATCGGCAGGCCCTGGCGCAGCGCCGGCTCGTCGATCTGGATGATCCCGATCCCGGCCGCCTCGAGGTCGGCCGCCTCGTCGCGCACCGCCAGCGCTAGCTGCCTCGCCACGGTCTCGGGGGGGCAGTCGTCGCGCACGAACGACCAGGCGAGCATCGTCATCGGTCCGGTGATGATGCCCTTCACCGGCTTGTCGGTGAGCGACTGGGCGTAGGAGGCCCACTCGACGGCGATCGGCGCGCGGCGCACCACGTCACCGACGATGATCGGCGGCTTCACACAACGCGGGCCGTAGCTTTGGACCCAGCCGTTGGCGGTGAGGGCGAAGCCCTCCAGGTGCTCGGCGAAGTACTCCACCATGTCGCCGCGCTCGAACTCCCCGTGGACGAGCACGTCGAGGCCGGCGATCTCCTGGACGGCGATGGCGGAGGCGATCTCGATGCGGATCGCGTCGTCGTAGGCGCCCTGGACGAGGTCGCCCCGGCGCCGCCGGTAGCGCTGGCGGCGGAGCTCGCGCGTCTGGGGCATGGCGCCGATCGTCGTCGTCGGGAGCAGGGGCAGCCCGAAGCGCGCCGTCTGGGCCTCCCGACGCACCTCGTAGGGGCTGGCGCGACGCTCGGCGCCGCCGTCGAGCGCCGCCAGGCGGGCCGCCACGGCCCGGTCGCTGCGGGCCGCCGCGACGGCGCGCGACATCCCCGCCCGGGCGCTCGCCTCCAGGGCGTCGGCGATCGCCTCGCGGCCGTGGCGGAGCCCGCGGACGAGGAGGGCCACCTCGTCGAGGCGCTGGACGGCGAAGGCGAGCCGGTCGCGCAGCTCCGGAGCGAGCTGGTCCTCCGTCCGGGTGTCGACCGGCAGGTGCAGGAGCGAGCAGGACGGCGCGACGAGGAGCCGGTCGGGACCGATGTGCGACTCGGCGGCCTGCAAGAGGGCGAGGGTCTGCTCGAGGTCGGTCCGCCAGACGTTGCGGCCGTCGACGACGCCGAGGGACAAGGTGAGCGAGCGGGGCGAGAGGGCGAGCGCCTCGTCGAGCTGGCGGGCCCCGGCCACCAGGTCGAGGTGGAGGGCCGCGACCGGCAGCGTCAGCGCGACAGGCAGGTTCTGCCTGAGGTCGGAGAAGTACGTCGCGACGATGAGCGCGCACGACGGCGCGGAGGCCGCGAGGCGGCCGTACACGTAGCGGCAGACGTCGAGCAGCTCGGCGTCGAGATCGGTGGCGAAGGCCGGCTCGTCGATCTGCACCCAGGTGGCGCCCGCCGAGGCGAGGGAGTTGACCAGCTGCTCGTAGACGTCGAGCAGGCCGTCCTCGAACAGGCTGCGCAGCATGTCCGCGCCCCGCTGGCGGGCGAGGTGCAGGAACGAGATCGGGCCGAGGACGACCGGCCGCGTGGCGACGCCGAGCACCGCCGCCTCGTGGAACTCGTCGACCGGCTTCATCGAGGACAGCTCGAAGCGCCTCCCCGGCTCGATCTCGGGGACGAGGTAGTGGTAGTCCGTGCCGAACCACTTCCGCATCTCGAGCGGCGCGACCGGCCGGCCGTCGACCTCGCCGCCCCGGGCCATCGCGAAGTACGCCTCCATCCCGCTCGGGCCGCCGACGCCGACGTAGCGGTCCGGGACCGCGCCCACCATCACCGCCGTGTCGAGGACGTGGTCGTAGAGGGAGAAGTCGTTCGAGGGGACGTGGTCGATCCCGTGCTCGCGCTGGAGGAGCCAGCGCTCGCGCCGCAGGCTCGACGCGGCGCCGCGCAGCTGCGCGGCGCTCATCTCGCCCGACCAGTAGCCCTCGAGGGCGCGGCTCTAGCTCGCGCTGCGCTGCCGAGGCGCGGGAAACCGAGGTTCGTCGCCGGCACGCCACCCGACATCGAGGTCGCTTTCCTCCCGGTTCCGGCCGCGCCCGTGCGGCGAGACAATCCCCTCACCCTAGGAGTTGCGGCCGCGCCGACACCGTGACCGTCCGCCGCGCCGGCTGCAGCCGCCCGATCGGACGGCCGGTTCGCGACGGTCCACCGGCGCCTCCGGCTACCGTGCTAACGGCGCCGCTCGGCGGGGTCGGAGCCGTACGTACCAGCCGCTGGCAGCCGCGGGCCCGGCACCCGCCGGGAGCCGGCGCCGCGCCCGAGACGAGGAGGGGACCGCATGGCGGCATCGAGTGGGAGCTTGCACGAGTCGGCCGAGGTGCTCTCTGCCGAGGTGGTCGACCAGCACCGGGCGATCGTCTCGATCATGGAGGAGCTGGAGGCGATCGACTGGTACGACCAGCGCGTCGCCGCCACGAGCGATGCGGAGCTGGCCGGGATCCTCGCCCACAACCGGGACGAGGAGAAGGAGCACGCGGCCATGACCCTCGAGTGGCTGCGCCGGCGCGACCCGGTGCTCGACCAGCAGCTGCGCACCTACCTGTTCACCACGCTTCCCGTGCTCGAGGTCGAGGAGTCGACGGGCGGCTCCGGCGGCGCGGCGCCCTCCGCCCCGGACGGCTCCGGCTCGCTCGGCATCGGCAGCCTGAAGGGCTCGAGCAAGGAGGCGACGCTGTGAGCCACCTCCTCCGCGGCCACGCACCCATCACCCCCGCCGGCTGGGACGCCCTCGACCAGGAGGCGCACGACGCCCTGCGGCCCGCGCTCGCCGCTCGCAAGCTGGTCGACTTCTCCGGCCCGCACGGCTGGGAGCACTCGGCGACGAACCTCGGCCGCATCACGGCGCTCAAGGCCGGCCCGGTGAAGGGCGTGGCCGCCGCGCAGCGGCGTGTCCTCCCCCTGGTCGAGCTGCGCGCCGAGTTCAGCCTCGAGCTCGCCGAGCTGCGCGACGCCGACCGCGGCGCCGACGACCTCGACCTCGCCGGCCTCGACGAGGCGGCGCGCAGCCTCGCGCTCGCCGAGAACGTCGCCGTCTTCCACGGCTACGCGGAGGGCGGGATCACCGGCATCACCCAGGCCTCGCCGCACAAGGCGATCGCGCTCGGCAACGGGGTCGTGCAGTACCCGAGCCGCGTCGCCAAGGCGGTGGCGGTGCTCCGCAGCGCCGGCGTCGACGGCCCCTACGGGCTCGCCCTCAGCCCCGAGGGCTACACCGGCGTCGTCGAGACCGCCGAGCACGGCGGCGTGCTCCTCCTCGAGCACCTGCGCTCCATCCTCGGCGGACCCATCGTCTGGGCGCCCGGCGTCCGGGGGGCCGTCGTCCTCAGCATGCGCGGCGGCGACTTCTCGTTCGAGTCGGGCGAGGACCTCTCCCTCGGCTACGCCGGCCACGACGCCGACGCCGTCAGGCTCTACCTCGAGGAGAGCTTCAGCTTCCGGGTCGCCTCGCCAGAGGCGGCGGTGGCGCTCCCCGCTTCCTGAGCCGACCGGCCGTCAGGACCGGGCCGCGGCCGGCGATCGCGTTCGCGGACCCGGCTCCGGCGCGCCGGGGCCGGGAAGGCCGAGCGCGGTCGCGAGCCGGCCCACGTACCAGGCGAGGAAACGCTCGACATTGGCCTCCTTCGTCGGAGAGAGGGGCCCGGGCACGAAGGCCCGCGACATGACCCCGCGCTGCTGGCGCTCGCAGATCGTCCAGTCCTGCTCCGACGTGAGCTGCCAGAACGGGAGCAGTCGCTCGGTGGTGTAGTCGTGCCCCTCGACGGCCGAGCCCGCCACGAGCCAGGAGACGCGCACCCTCGTCGCCTCCGGTCCGGCCGGGGTGAGGCGGGTCGTCACCGCATGGTCGCAGCTGGCGTGGCACCAGAAGTTCGGCAGCGTCCGCAGCCGGAGCGTCCCGACGTCCTCCCGCCGGTAGCTGCCCATGAGCGGGGCGACCCGGCGGCCGTCGACCGACTCGGTGACGAAGCCCTCCTGGAGGGCGGTGCGGTTCGCCGACCACCAGCGCCGGCCGCTCCCGTCGGGGAAGGCGGCCAGGCCGAGCTCGGAGTGGAGCTCGCCGAGCACCTCGGAGCCGGCCAGCTCGGCGAGCGTCCGCTCGAGCGCCGCGGCCAGCTCGTCGACGCGGGCGTCCTCGCCGGGGGCGAAGCGGTCGAAGTTGGCCCGCACGTACTGGGGATGGTTGACCGCGCAGTGGAAGCACTCCCGGTTGTTCTCCCAGACGAGCTTCCAGTTCGCCGGGACGAGGTAGTCGATCGAGCGTGCCACGCTCGCCGCGCCGAGACCCTGGGGGGCCGCCATCCGGCCGAGCTCGGCGGCCGCCCCGTCGAAGTCGGGCGGAGCGGCGGCGAGGCAGACGAACACGAGCCCGGCGAGCTCGCGCACGGCGACGGGCAGCAACGGCGAGCTCGACGGGTCGAAGCCCTCCGGAGCTCCGGGGCAGCGCGCCAGGCGGCCGTCGAGGTCGTACACCCACTGGTGGTAGGGGCAGACGAGGCGGGAGGCGTGACCGGCCTCCTCGACGACGACGAGCGAGCCCCGGTGGCGGCAGACGTTGTGCACCGCCCGGAGGGACCCGTCGAGCTGGCGGACGACGACGACCGGATCGCCCATCGCGTCGTAGGTGAGGAAGTCGCCGGGGCGGGCGAGCTCGCAGGAGTGGCCGGCGAAGAGCCAGCCTGCCCGCCAGACGGCGTCGAGCTCCAGCTCGTAGAGGTCGGGATCGGCGTAGAAGCGGCGCTCCAGGCCGAACCCCTGCCGGCGCCGCTCCACGAGCGCCACGAGGTCGGGCGCCACGAGGTCGGGCGCCACGAGGTCGGGCGCCACAGGGTCGGGCGCGGGGCGCGCCGTGTCGCCCGTCGCGCTCACCGGATGCCGAGGATCCCGGGGAGCTCGGCGATCGAGCCGAGGACGTGCGTCGCCCCGGCACCGAGCAGTCGATCGGCGCCGTCCGCGCCGGTGAGCACGCCCGCGACCACCGACGCGCCGGCGTGGCGGCCCGCCTCGACGTCGGCCGCGGTGTCGCCGCAGATGGCGACCGCCGCGACGTCGTCGACGCCCAGGCGGAGCAGCGAGGTGAGCACCATGTCCGGGTACGGCCGGCCCCGACCGGCCTCGGCGGGGCAGAGCAGGAGGTCGGCGATCTCCTCCCAGCCGAGCGCCGCCACGAGCCGGTTGCGCGTCACGACGGAGAAGCCGGTGTGCAGCGCGACCTTCACGCCCGCGCCGCGCAGTTCGGCGATCGCCTCCTCGGCGCCCGCGATTGGCACGACGGCTCCGGACGCGATGCGCTCCTCGTAGTCGGCCTCGAAGGCGGCGTTGGCCTTCTCCGCCACCTGCTCGTCGTCGAACAGCGCCCGGAACACCACGATCTTCGAGGTCCCCATCGTGTCGGCGACGTACTCGGCCATGCGCTCCCACTCGGCCGATCCCTCGACCACCCCGACCTCGTCGAGCGCGGCGGCGAACGCGTACGAGACGGCGCCGGCGTCTTCGACCGTGGTCCCCGCCATGTCGAGGCAGGCGAGGGCGATGCGGGGGGCGTCGGGCCCGGAGCGGGTCATGTGAAGCTCTCCTCGGCGATCGCGGGCGACATCGTCATCCCCCTGCCCCCGGGCCCGGTCACGACCACGACCCCGGGGGCGACCTCGGCCCGGTAGTAGAGCAGCCCGGGATCGGTCACCTCGCTGTAGACGCCGGCCCAGCGGCGCTCGACGGGCGGGAGCGGCCCGCCAAGGAGCTCGGCGGCGACGTGGAGCAGGTGACGGTAGGGGGCGTCGTCCACGTCGAAGGCGAAGGGCTCGTCGTAGCTGTGCGTGTCGCCGACGGTGAGGTGGCCCGTGAGCCGCTGCACCAGCAGGAGCTGCGCCCGCCATGCGGCGGCGACCGGGTCCTGGGGGGCGAGCGCCTCGGCTGCCGCCCCGGCGTAGGCGGGGTAGTAGCGGAGCGAGTCGCCGTCCGCGAGCGCCGTCGGCACGGGGCCGTCGTGGGGCGCGGTCTCGAGCATCTGCAGCCGCACCCGGCGCAGCGGCGCCCCGGCGAGCTGTCCGTCGAGGAAGCCGCCGGGGCGCGCCCCGACGCAGCAGACGACGAGGTCGCCCTCGTGGCGCACGCCCGTGTGGTCGACCACGCCGTGGGCGGCCACCTCCATCGCCTGGCGACCGGGGAGCCAGGTGTAGGCGCCCGTGCTCACCAGGTGCTCGCGGAGCGCCCCGAGCACGAGCCGCGGCTCGACGGCGGCGTCGTGCGCGCAGCGCAGCGCCGCCAGGAACCCGCCGCCGAGCGCCGGGTTCTCGCGGCGCGCCTCGGCTCCGGAGAGCAGCGAGAAGCCGCGCAGCTCCGCGTCGGGGCGGGCGGCGACCTCCTCCAGGACCTCGAGCTCACCGGGCGTGCGCGCCACGGTGAGCGAGCCGCTCGCCGCGAAAGCCCGTCCCCGGGCACGCCGCGGCGATCGCCTCCCAGCGCTCCCGGGCACGCAGCGCCAGGTCGAGCTCGGCGCCGCTCGCGCGCCCCCCACCCAGACGAGGCCGAAGTTGCGCACCGACGCGCCGCGGGGGGCGAGGTCCCGCTCGAGCTGCACGACGCTGAAGCCCCGGCGCGCGCCCTCGACGGCGTGCATGGTCCCGATGATCCCGCCGCCGACGACGACGAGGCGGGGCGTCTCGCCGCTCACCTGCGCGTCACGGGGAACGGTGCCGGCACGACGAGCGCCACGTTGCGGTCGAGGAGGCCGCCCCGCCCGAGCGGCTCTCGGGCGGAGGCGCGGCCCTGCCAGGCGTTCGCCGACAGCTCGCGCGACCAGCCCGCCAGCACGAGCGGCCCGTCCAGGTCGAGGCCGCGCGGCGCCAGCGCGCCGGCGTGGTCGAGCATCGTGGCGGCGACGACCAGGTCGCCGGTCGTCTCGTCGAGCGCGAGCTCGACGAGACGGGACTGCTGGGGCCAGTCGATGTGCGAGGCCGTCGTCACCTGCCAGAAGCCGCCCGGCGCGCCCGGGAGCGCCACGGTGGCCGGCATCGCCGTGACGGCGTTCTCGTGGGTGTGGCCGTTCACCCAGCACACGACGTTCGGAAAGCGGGCGAGCAGCGAGGCGACCTCGTCGCGCAGGTGCCGGCGGCCGCCGTCGGGCGACCACCCGTTCACGAGCGTCTCGAGCGGGTGGTGGCTGAGCAGGACGAAGAGCCGATCTCCGGCGTCGTGGAGCAGCCGCCGCCCCGAGGCGGTGAGGAAGCTGCGGTGTCCCGCCATCAGCTCCTCCTCCAGCCAGTCGAGCTGGTCGGCGTCGATCGAGCCCTGCCATCCGCCGGCCCGGTTCACGGTGTCGAGCACGAGGAAGCGGACCGGCCCGGCGTCGAAGCCGTAGTAGGCGCGGCCCTCGTCGACGGCGAGGGCGTCGAAGCCGTGCCCCCGCGGGGCCCCGGGTGACGCCAGATGGGCGGCGATCCACTCCTTCGCCCCGACGGGCCGCCGGCCCGGGTCCGGGGCCACCGCGCGCCTCGGGCCGCCGAGCAGCCCCCACGCCTCCGCGGACGGACTCGTCTCGTTGTCGAGGAGGAGTCCGACGACCCCGGCGGTCTCGGCGACGTCGACCGGCTTCTCACCGCCGAGCGCGAGACGCGTCAGGGTCCCGTCGGGCGCGAGCGTCCCGCCGAACAGCGCGTCGTGGTTGCCGTACACGGCGTACCACGGCAGCCCGAGGCCGCTCGCCCGGAACGGCACGCGGCAGGCGTCGAGCAGCCCGGGGACGAGGGGGAAGCCGTGGCGCGCCCGGGGCAGGTCGTCGATCTCGCCCTCGGGGGTGCCGTCCGGGTGGTGGTAGCGGCGGTCGTAGGCGTCGGCACAGCCCACGCCCTCAAAGCGCGAGCGGTCGCCCGAGTCCGGCTCGACGACGCGCCCGCCGTCGAGCAGCGTGAGGTACGCCTCCAGCTCGTTCGCCTGGCAGTTGTCGGTGGCGTCCCCCGTCGAGACGGCGAAGGCCACCGTCGTGCCCGTCGCCGGGCCGACCGGCCGGGCCTGCACCGCTCGAGCCATGGCCTCGACGACCTGGTAGGTGAGCGCCTCCTGGGCCCGGTAGGTGCCGACGCGCGCCGACGGCCGGGGCGTGCGGCGAGTCCGGGTCGCCGAGCCGGTCGAGGAACTCGGCGCGAGCGGGGCTCTGGACGTCGGCGACGTGGAGGTCCGTGAGGTGGGCGAAGGCGACCAGCGGGCGGAGCCGGCCACCGGGCCGGGCACCCCCGAGGTCGGTCCGCACGGCGAGCGGCTCGGGCGGGCCGGTCAGGAGGCGGCGGTAGCCGCCGCGCCCGGGGGGTCCGGTGGCGATCGTCGACCCGGGCATCGTGCGCGGGCGGGCGATGCGAGTCCCTGTCGCGCTCACCGGGCGGCGCTCCGCTCGGCGACGAAGAGGGCGCGCGCCGACGGGCTCGACGGCGACGGTGGTGCCGACGCCGAGCATCGCTCCCTCGATCGCCGGGACCGCTGCGACGACCGCGAGCTGGCCGCCGAGCGCGACGTTCACCCGCATGACCGAGCCGAGGAAGGACCGGCTCGTGACGAGCCCGAGCCCGGCACTGTCGGGGCGCAGGCGCACCGCCTCGGGACGCAGCAGCACGTCGACGTCGGCGCCGGGAGCGAGGATCTCGTGTCCGGGCGGGAGGGGCAGGCGCGTCCCGAGCACGTCGACGCTGCGTCCCGCGGCCGCCGTGCCTGGCAGGCGGTTCACGGACCCGACGAACTCCGCGACGAAGACGTTGGCCGGCTGCTCGTAGATCTCCGCGGGCACGCCGAGCTGCTGGAGCCGGCCGGCGCTCATGACGCCGACCCGGTCCGCGATCGAGAGCGCCTCCTCCTGGTCGTGGGTCACGAACAGCGTCGTGATGCCGACCTCGAGCTGGATGCGGCGGATCTCGTCGCGCAGCTGGGCCCGCACCTTCGCGTCGAGGGCCGAGAGCGGCTCGTCGAGAAGCAGGACGCGGGGGCTGACCGCCAGCGCCCGTGCGAGGGCGACGCGCTGCTGCTGGCCGCCGGAGAGCTGATGGGGGAAGCGGTCCGCCTGGGGCGAGAGGCCCACGAGCTCGAGCAGCTCCCCGGGCGCGGCTGCGGCGGTGGGACGAAGCCGCCTTGCGGATGCGCAGCCCGAAGGCGACGTTGTCGAGCGCCGTCATGTTCGGGAAGAGGCTGTAGGCCTGGAAGACCATGCCGAGCTGGCGCTTGCTCGTCGGGAGGTTGGTCACCTCCACGTCGTCGATCCGCACCGACCCGGCGTCGAGCTGCTCCAGGCCGGCGAGGGCCCGCAGCGCCGTCGTCTTGCCGCAGCCCGACGGTCCGAGCAGCGCGATGAGCTCGCCGGGCTCCATGGTGAGGCTCAGCCGGTCGAGCGCCGCGACCGTGCCGTAGCGACGTTCGCAGTCGACCAGCTCGACCCTGACGCCGCTGCGCCCGGCGGCAGCGAGCCCCGCGACGCCTCCCGCGAGGCTCATGATCGCGGCGGGCGGCGACACCGTGCCGAGCTCGCTCATCTCAGTTCTCCTCGTCATCGGGGGCCGGGTCGTCGGTCATTCCCTGCTCCTCGTCATGGGGCGCTGGAGCGCTTGCGGCGCCTGCTCCTCCGAGGCCGACCGCACCGGCGAGCTCGTCCACCTCTGCGGCGAGGTCCTCGGAGACGCTCCCCGCGAGCTCCGTGGTCGCGGGGAGCGCGGCGGTCGCGGCGTGCTGACGTCGCTTGCGGCCGCCGACGAAGGACATCACGAGGAGCAGGCCCCAGGTGAGCACGAGCGCGAACACGCTGACGGCCGTCGCCTCGCCCGCGTACTCGGTGCCGACCTCGTACAGCCGCGTCGGGAACGTGTTGAAGGTGAGCAGGTTGGCGACCGCGAACTCGCCGATCGAGTAGGCGACGGTGAGGAAGGCCGCCGAGAGGATGGCGGTGCGCAGGTTCGGCAGCAGCACGCGCCAGAACAGCTGCGTCCAGCCGGAGCCGAGCGACTTGCCGGCGTCGACGAGCGTGTGCAGGTCGAGGGCCTGCACCCCGCTGTCGATCGCCCGGTAGGAGAACGGCAGCGCCAGCACGACGTACTCGAGGGCGAGGATCACCGGGGTGCCGACGATGAGGTTCGGGAAGCTCCGGAAGGCGCCGAAGATGCCGAGCACCAACACGACCGTCGGCACCACGAGGGGCAGCAGGGTCAGGCCCTCCATGGTCCTTCGGAAGGCCGGCATCCGCAGGTTGATCCAGATCGAGGTCGGCACGAGGAGCAGAAGCGTGATCACCGCGGCGCCGGCCGCGATCTCGAGCGACGTGACGAGCCCCGACCAGAGCGTCCCGTCGTGGAAGAGCTGGTCGATGGAGGAGAACGAGATCGATCCGCCGCTCCCCTCGAGCGCGTAGCGAGCCGAGGCCGCGAGCGGGATCAGGAAGTAGAGCCCGGTGAGGACGAGGATGATCGTGCGCGGCGCGAACCCGAAGCGGAAGGCCGAGGCGCTCGGGGAACGGCGCCTCACCGCGGCACCCGGGGTGAGGGTCAGTGCTGCCATCGCGCCGCCCTTCGCTGGACGGTGGCGTAGAGGACGGCGGCGATCGCGACCACCACGATCATCCCGAGGCCGAGGGCGTCACCGAGGTTCTGCTGGTTCGAGAGCACGTTGCCCTCGATCAGGCTCCCGATCTGGATCGGGACGAGCGGCACCGTGCCCTGGGTGAGGGTCTCGGCGGTCGCGTACGCGGCGAACGTGTCCGTGAAGAGCACCATCAGCGCGGCGAAGAACGCCGGGCCGAGCAGGGGGATCCCGACGCGGTGCCAGCACTCACGACGGCTGGCGCCGAGGATCGACGCGGCCTCGAACCACTCGCTGCGGAGGTTCTGCACCGCCGGCAGCATGACGAGGACCATCAACGGCACGAGGAAGTAGCAGTACACGACCACGAGCCCCGTCGCCGAGTACAGCGTGAAGCCGTGATTGTACGGATCCCAGCCGATCGCGGAGAGGATCTTCGTCACGATGCCGAAGTTGCCGAGCGTGGCGATGAACGCGAACGCCAGCGGCAGGCCGCCGGTGTTGGCGAACACCCCCGAGCCGGTGGTGACGAGCCGGTTCAGCGTCCTGCTGGTCGAGGAGGCGAGGGCGATCGCGACGAGCGTCCCGGCGACGGCGGAGACGAGCGCCGAGACGGCGGAGATCTCGAGGCTCGTCTTGTACGAGGTGAGGTAGACGCCGTGCAACGAGGCCGTGATGTTCGACCACGTGAAGTTGCCCTTCTCGTCCTCGAAGGCCGAGGAGACGACCGAGATCGAAGGGACGATCAGAAAGAGCGTCAGGTAGGCGAGGAACGGCCCGATCCCGATTAAGCGCCGGAGCCGGTTGAGCCGGTGGCGGAGGCCACCGCGCGCGGCCGGCGGGCCGGGCGCGGTGGCCTCCTCGGGGGAAGGCCGTACCTGCCTCGCAGGAGCGGTCAGCCCCATCAGCCGGTTGCCTCCGTCAGTGCTTGTTTCGTCGCCGACGCTCGTTCGTCCGCTAGCCGACCGACGGCCATTGCTGGACGACGATGGCCTTCGCCGCGGACTGCTGCGCCTGGCTCGGGAAGGCCGCCGCTCCGGACACCACCGGGAGCTTGGCGAGCGCCGACTCGTTCACCGCGTGGTCCTTGATGAGGTTGTTCAGGAGGACCGGGCGGGCGAAGCCCTCGAGCCAGCCGTTCTGGCCCTCGTTCGAGTAGAGGAACTCCTCCCAGAGCCGGGCAGCCGCCGGGTCGGGTGCGTACTTGCTCACCGCTTGCACGTAGTAGCTCGCGTAGTGGGCGTCGGAGGGGATGATCACCTTCCAGTCGACCTTGCCCTGCAGCTGCGCGGCGTAGGCGGCGTTCAGGTAGTCCCAGTCGATGCCGACCTTGATCTGCCCGCTGCCGATGGTCGCGGCGTCGGACTGCGCCGTCACGAAGTTTCCGGCGCTCGCGAGCTGCTTGAAGAACTGGATCCCCGGCACGACGTTGTTGAACGAGCCCCCGTTGGCGAGCGATGCGGCGAAGACCGCGGAGAACGCGGCGTTGGCCTGCGTCGGGTCGCCGTCAAGGCCGACCGCGCCCTTGAACTGGGAGCCCAGCAGGCTCTTGAACGAGGTCGGGGGGCTCGTGAACGCCGAGGCGTCGTAGCCGATCGAGACGTAGCCGCCGTAGTCGTAGTACCAGTCGCCGTTGGCGTCCTTCTCGTTGGCCGGGATCTGGTTCCACTCCTGCACCTTGTACGGAGCGAACAGGTGCTCGCTGGCGCCGTCGATGGCGAACGCGGTGCCCACGTCGACGACGTCGGGGGCCTTGCTCGTGCCCTTCTCGTGGACGATGGCGTCGAGCTCCTGCTGGCTCGAGCCGTCGGGGATGGCGTCGGTGTACTTGATGTGGTACTTGGACGAGAACTCCTTCAGCAGCGTCCCGTAGTTCGCCCACGTGGGCGGCAGGGTGATCGTGTTGAGGACGCCTTCCTTCTGGGCGGCCGCGATGAGCGCGCTCATCCCCCCGCACGCGGCGACCGACGTCGCGGTCGCCCAGTTGCACGACGCGTCCTTCACGGCGCCCTCCCTCGCGCTCGCCCCCGACGCCGGTGCCAGCGCGGCGACGAGCGCCATCGCCGATCCGGCCAGGCCGGCCGACCAGCGAACTGCCGTGGTCTTGCGCATCCGCATGTTCCTCCTTCACCGTCGTGTCGACGGGTCGCGGGTCCGCTCCACGGGCGTGGAGCGGGGCGTTGTCGCGCCAGACGGTAGGAGGTGAAGGTGGACGGCTCGCGCTCGGCCCGCGACTGAAAGATGACCGCGGGGTGAAATATCACCGTCATGTTGCAATCAACCGGCAGCAGCGCTCCGGTCACGCGCGGGTTGCGTTCTCGTGCGGCGGTTGCCGCAACAGCGAGTGGCGCTCAGGTTGTGGCGAGACCCACGTAGTTGTTGCCGGCCGCCGGTGCCGCGCCCCCTCGTAGTGGGCGTCGCCGAAGGCGTACACCGCCCCGGTCGAGGTCGCGATCCAGTAGCCGTGCCCGTCCGGCGTGGCGGTCAGCGACACGGCGTGCCCGGCGAGGTGTCCCGGCTCCCCGTAGCGGTGGGCGTCGCCGAAGGCGGACACGCCGCCGGCTGCGTCGAGCACCCAGTAGCCCTTGCCGTCGGGCGTCGCGGCGATGCCGACGGCGGGCGCCGACGCGGCAGGCAGCGAGCCGTACGACTTGGTGTCGCCGAAGGCGAACACGCGCCCGTGACCGTTCACGAGCCAGTAGCCGTCGTCGTCGGGGGCCGGGGCCAGGCCGACGACGCCGCCGGCCACGGCCCGGGGACGCCTGGCGAGCGAGCCGTAGAACTTGGCGCGGCCGAAGGCGAAGACGCCCCCGCTCTTCGTGAGGACCCAGTAGCCGTCGCTGCCGGACGTGCCTTCGATGGCGGCGATCGGCGCCGACGGGTGCTGGAAGCCGTAGTTGTTGGCGTCGCCGAACGTGTAGACGGATCCGTCCGAGGTCACGAGCCAGTAGCCGCCGCCGTCGGCGGTGCCGGTGATGCCGACGACCGAGCTGTCGACTTCGCCGTCGACGCCGCCGAGCGCCGGGAGGCTCCCGTAGCCGGCGACGACGCCGGCGCTCGTCGCGAGGCGGTAGCCGTCGGCAGAGAACTGGACGGCCCTCGGGCCGGCGGTCGCCCACACGCCTCGGCCCGACACGGCGTTGTCGGCGACGACGCGGAAGGTATAGGCGCGCCCGGCGACGAGGTGGCCGAAGTCGGCCGAGCGGGCACCCGGGCCGACCTGGACGCCCTCAGGGGCGACACCGGTGGCCGAGGCGATCGCCTGGTACGCGGTGACGGGCGAGCCGCCGTCGCTCATCGGCGCCACCCACGACAGGTGCGCGTCGGAGCCGTGCACGACGGCCTGCAGGTTGCGGGGGGCGCTCGGTCCGCTCTTCGTGAAGTGGAAGGTCCCCGCCGCGAGGACCCGGGTGCGACCGGAGCGCGTGACCACGCTGACGTGGACCGTGCTGCCCGCCCGCCCGGGCGCCGAGCGCACGGCAAGCACGTAGGGGTCCGAGGAGGGGACGCCGGCGACCCCGACGAAGTGGTCGGTGGCAGTGTCGCCGAAGCGGACCGAGACGGCGCCGTCGAGGTTGTCCCCGAACAGGACGACGTTGCTGTCGCCGTGTGCCGGGCCGTGGCGCGGCGCCACCGCCGCGAGCGAGGGAGCCCCGGGATCGAAGTAGACGAAGGTGTCGACCGTCGGGTTCGTCCTAGCGCACGCCGTGGCGCTGCACGGGAGGACGTCGACGGGTCCGGGGAGGGCTGCCGGCGTGACCACGGTGAGCGAGCGGTCCGTCTGCCCGGTGATGGCGTAGCCCGTCGAGGCGGCCGGGGCGGTCCCGCCTTCAGGGGTGAGCTCGCCCGCGAAGACGATGCCCCGGACGCTCGACAGGCCCGTGCCCCGGATGTGCAGCACCGTGCCGCCGGTCGCCGGGCCACCGAGGGCGGAGATGGACCGCACGACGGGGGTGCCCCCGTACGAGAAGGGCACGACGTTGCTCAGCCCGCCGCTCGTCTGGACGCTCACGCCGCCGTTCAGCGGTATGGAGCGCGGGCCCGCCGAGCCCGTCGAGGAGGGCGGGGCGATCTCGATCTTCGTCGAGGAGATGTAGAGCAGCTCGACCTGCTCGCTCGCCGCCGTCGAGGGAGGCCCGAAGTTCACCCAGGCGAAGGTGTTGAGGTTGAAGCCTGTCCCGGTGATCAGCACGGGCGTCTGGCCCGAGGCGTCACCCGGGTCGGGCGCGATCGACGTGATGACCGGCGTCGGCGCGTAGTCGTACTCGGTCGTCGCCGGCGTGACCTCCGTCTCGGGCGTCGGCTCGATGACGGCCTTCGAGTCGAAGACGATCGCACCGGAGAGCGCCGGCAGGATCGTCCCCGTGGCGCTCGACCCGTTGGCGTCCGTCACGACGACCTGGACCTGGCAGGCCGCCGAGGGGACGAAGCCGAGCCCGGTGGCGCACGCCGTCGCGCCGGTCTCCGGCGGCGCCGTCGCCGCGAGCTCGAAGGCGCTGACGACGTGCACGTTCGTGGCGGCGACCCCGCCGAAGGTGACCGCCGGCGTGCCGGCGGCGGTGAAGCCCTGGCCGTAGACGACCACCGTGTTCCCCCCGGCGACGTTGCCGCCCGAGGGCCCGACCCCGGTGACGGTCGGGACCGTCGCGCCGGTGCCGTTCTCCTGGACGTAGTTGAACACCGAGGAGCTGCCGGGAAGGTTGGTCGACGTGCCCGGGGAGCCCGAGACGGTGACGGAGACGTCGACCGATCCGGCGCCGGCGAAGCTGGAAGCACCCGGCGCCACCGTCGCGGCGGGCAGCGACACCGTGATCGTCTGCGCGTCCGACACGGCGGTCACGCTCGCCGCGGCGTTGCCGAAGTCGACGTGGACCGCCGACGGGTCGCCCGCCGGGAAGTTCGTCCCCGTGATGGTGACGGTGCCGCCGCCCGACGTCGGGCCGAAGGAGGGGCTGAGCCCGCTGACGGTCGGGCGGGCAGGCGTCGACGAACCGCTGCCGGCGACCGCGCAGAGGCTCGCGTCCAGGCCGCCGGTGCCCGTGGCGTCGGTCACGATGGGGGTGCCGAGGCCGGTCGCGAGGTCGTAGCCCGTGGTCGCCGGGTAGCCGAGGCCGAGGCCGAACACGTCGTTGTTCCCGCGGCGCACGTCGTTGAACGACGCCGCGTACGAGGACGGGTTCGCCGCGACCGAGTAGAGCTCGGCGCCGATGAAGCCGAGGTCAGGAGCGCCGCCGACCGTCGGGATCGACGCGGCGCTGCACGCGCTCGACGACGCGATCTCAGCGGAGATCGCGGCCCAGGTCGGCGCGGCGGACGACGTGCCGCCGAGCGTCGTCCAGCCCGGGGGCGGAGACGCGCTCGCCGCGCGGGGTCACGCCCCCGGGCTGGGGCGCCGTGCTCGCCGACGACGCCGAGAAGAAGCTGCTGTAGACGGTGATGCCACGCCACTCGTCGGCGCTCGCGCTCACGTCCGGCACCTGGCGGTTCGCGCCGGGCTGGACGCCGGGCACGCCGGAATCGGCCTGCCAGGCCGGGCTCGCCCAGGTGTTCGAGATGCCGCCGCCGCCCGCGCCCCACTTGGCGCCGTCGTTCCAGACCGTCTCGGACGCCGGCGGGGCGTCGCTGTGCAGCGAGGTCCCACCGACGCCGACGACGTAGGGCTGGCTGGCCGGGTCGTCGACCGACAGCAGCGGCTGGGCCGGGTTCGTCGTGCCGAACGGCGTCCCGGCGCAGTCGTCCGAGCCGTCGTCGCCGGCCGCCGAGAAGACCGTCTGGCCCTGCGCGGCGGCCTCCTCGAACAGGTAGTTCTCGACCTCCTGGGCGCCGGGCGCGGCGACCTGCAGCGCCGATTCGCACTCGCCCCAGCTCGTCGAGACGATGTTCGCCCGGTCCTGGCTGACGATCGCGTTGTACTCGTCGAGGCCGCCGAAGGTCGTGTTCGGCGCCTCGTAGACGAGCACGTGCGCGGCGGGAGCGAACGCCGAGATGTCCTCGATGTCGAGGAGGGCCTCGCCCGAGCCCGTGCCCGAGAGGTTGAACCCGTCGACCGGTACCGTCTGGATCTGGCTCGTGTGGTTGGCGCCGAAGTAGCAGCGGTCGAAGGTCGCGATGTCGCTGGTCGAGAAGGGCTCGAGCTCGTAGAGCGCGATCGTCTGGCCGGCACCGAGATCGCCCTGGGCGTAGAGGGCGCTCAACCCGTAGGCGTTGGCGATCTGCGCGTCCGTCCAGCCACCTCCCTGGACCGCGTCCTGACTGGCTGCCGGGCAGGCCTGCGGGGACGCGGTCGCGGCATGCGCCGTGGCCACCCGTGGCGACACGGCGGCACCGGTGGACCGCCCGGCCGCGGCACGCTCGGCCGGCGTCGGCGCCCGTTCGAGCATCGAGTGCGGCGTCGCGAGCTCGTTCAGGCCGAGGACGGCCTGGACCGAGCCGGCGACGCTCGAGGGGAGCAGCGGCACGGTCTCAGCCGCCCATCCCTGCCCACCCCCGGCCAGGCGGTAGGCGCCGAGTCGCGTGTGGAACGCCGACTCGACCCGTCCGACCGATCCACTCACGGGAAGGATGAGGTCGTTCGCCGACGGGCTGCCGACCTTCAGCCCGGCCCGACGGAGCGCCGTCTCGACCGAGCGGACGGCGGAGCGCGTAGGCCCGTAGCGGGCGGCGAAGGACCGGGGGGTGAGGTAGCGGTGGTACTCGGGCGAGCCCGGCGTCGAGACCGCCGCGGCGTAGTCCGAGAGGCCGAGCGGATCGCGGCGGACGGAGGGCGACGCCGAGCTCGAGTCGGGTCCCGAGCCGGAGGGCGCCATCGGCTCGCGCGCTCGACGGGACGTGCGCGAGCGTGCCGACACGGACGAGGGCAGTGCCGGCACCGAGCCGCGAGCGTGCCGAAGCGCCGGCGGAGGAGGCCACCACCAGGGGCGCGGTGGCGGTGGCGGCCAGCAGCACGACGGCCGAGGCCCGTCGCCAACCGGGTCGGTGGCCCGGCCCCGACGAGCGGAGGCCGGTGGAGCGCGCCGACAGCCGGGGGCGCGGGGCCCCCGTCGGCTCGATCTCGGCGTGGCGCTCGGACAACCATCCCCCAATCGGCGTGCGTGTTTCCGCACCTCGTGCTTCCCCAACGGCAGCGGAACCCGGTCGCTCAACGCGGTGCGGCCGCCCCGTAGGCGCAGCCACGCCGTGGGGACCGGGCGGCGTCCTGAGGGACTTCCCCGGTGGGTCTACCAGTGTGCCCGCTCCCGGTCAACGCGACCCGCCGAATGCTCAGGTTCCCCTCAGCAAGCCGCGTGGCCGCCCGAGCACGCCGCCTGGCGGGCGCCGCGCCGATCGACGCGGGCGGAGCTGTCGCTCGTGTGGCTCCGGCTTCCGGACTCGGCCGGCGCGGCGCTTAGACTGGCCGGCCGAGGAGAGGTGCGAGAGCGGCCGAATCGGGCTCACTGCTAATGAGTTGACCAGGGAAACCGGGTCCGAGGGTTCAAATCCCTCCCTCTCCGCTCGACCGGCGGGGCGCTACGGCGCCCCGCCCGGCGCGTCCGGGCAGCTCAACTCCCTGGCAGAGCCGGGCGGCGTCTCCGGCTACGATGAATCGCCGTTCGCCGGACCGGCGTGTGCAGCGGGTGGACCTGACCCGCAGGCACCGCCACCAAGCGGAGGCGAGCGCTCGTAGCTCAATTGGAAAGAGCATCTGACTACGGATCAGAAGGTTGGGGGTTCGAGTCCCTCCGAGCGCACCATATCTTCCCAGTTCAGAGGCATTGCATCAATTGCAGAGCCTGTGGACAACTCCTAGGTGTAGCCAAAGGTGTAGCCAAGGAGTTCGGAGGGCGCCATGGCGGCCAAGCGGCGCGGGCACGGGGAAGGCTCGATCTACCGGCGGGCCGACGGGCTCTGGGTCGGGTCGGTCGATCTCGGCTGGGATGCATCGGGGAAGCGTCGCCGCAAGGCCGTCTCCTCGCGGACCCAGGCAGGGGTCATCGAGAAGCTTCGAGACACGCAAGGCAGAGTCAGCTCCGGGCTACCTGCCGGCGACGATCGCATCACGGTCCAGACACTGATCGAGCGCTGGCCCGAGGACGTCGTTGAGGCCCGAGTCTCGCCAGGCACGTGCGCGAGCTACCGCTTCCTGGCCGAGCGCTACATCTACCCTTCTCTCGGCAGGAGACAGATCGCGAAGCTGACCCCGCTGGATGTCCAGCGATTCCTCACGGAGAAAGCGAAGGAGCTCCAGTCCCGACGCCGAAGGACGCGAGAGAACACTTCGGGCGAGATCCAGTCGCTCTCGCCTCGAACGGTCCAGATGATCCGCGGTGTGCTCTCCCAGGCGCTCGGGCAGGCCGAACGGTGGGGCCTCGACGCACGCAACGTCGTCAAGCTCACCGACCCCCCGAGGCAGCAGCGACGCGAGGGACGGGCGCTCAGCATTGAACAGGCGAACGAGCTCCTTGCGGACGCTGCCGGCGACCGTCTCGAAGCGACGATCTCGGTCGGGCTGTCCCTCGGTCTTCGCCGTGGAGAGCTGCTCGGGCTTCGTTGGGACCACGTTGACCTCGATGCTGCCGTGGTCTACGTGCGCGCCCAGGTGAAACGCGAGAGCGGCACGCTCGTCTACGGAGAACTGAAGACCGCACGCTCGCGGCGAACGCTCAACCTGCCAGCTCCTGTCGTGCGCTCGCTTCGTGAGCACCGGCGGCGCCAGCTCGAGGAGCGCCTCGCAGCCGGCGCGGCCTGGCGGGATACGGGCTACGTGTTCACCACGCCGATCGGCACGCCGATCGACCCGGACAACTTCTCCAAGGCCTTCAAGGTCATCGCTCAGCGCGCCGGGCTTAGCGACTGGCACCTCCACGAGCTCCGCCACTCGTGCGCGTCGCTGCTGCTGGCCGAGGGCGGGTGTCGCTCGCCAGCGACATGGGACCACCCTGAGCTGAACTTCGCCAGCAACATGGGACCACCTTGTCGCCAGTCATGGGACCACCCGGTATCCACCAGCAGCGGTGCTGCTGCCGGTGGACTTGCCGCCACACCGACCAGCAGATCGGGAAGGCGGCGATGGCGTTCCGGGAGGTCCACGTGCACGAGATCCGAGAAGTCCTACGCGTCTGGCTGCGAGGCGAGAGCCTGCGCTCGGTCGAGCGGCTCGCCGCACTCGACCGCAAGACCGTCCGCCGCTACGTCGCCGCGGCCGAGGAGGCCGGGCTCGATCGCTCAGGCGGTGAGAGCCAGCTCACCGACGAGCTGATTGCCCGGGTCTGCGAGTCGGTCCGCCCGCACCGCGGTGACGGCCATGGGTCGGCCTGGGCACTCGTCGTCGCCCACCACGACGAGGTCAAGGGCCTCGTCGAGGACAGCCTCACCGTCCGGAAGATCCATGAGCTGCTCGCGTGCCGCGGCATCGTCGTTCCCGAGCGGACGCTGCACCGCTACGTGCTTCAAGTCCTTGGTCACGGGCGCAGCGCGCGCATGACGACCGTCCGGGTCGCCGACGGTGAGCCGGGGGCAGAGTGCCAGGTCGACTTCGGCAAGATGGGCCTGCTCTTCGACCCTGAGACCGATCGTCGCCGCGTCGTCCAGGCGCTCATCTTCACCGCCTGCTACTCGAGGCACTGCTTCGTCTTCCTGAGCTTTACCCAGACCACAGAGGCGGTGATCGCTGGCTTCGAGGCGGCCTGGGCCTTCTTCGGTGGGGTCTTCAAGGTTGTCATCCCCGACAACATGGCAACGATCATCGACAAGGCGAACCCGACGGACCCTCGCTTCAACCAAGCCTTCATCGAGTACGCGCAGAGTCGTGGCTTCCTCGTCGACGCCGCCCGGGTCCGCCGGCCACAGGACAAGCCCCGGGTCGAGCGGACCGTGCCCTTCGTGCGAGGAAGCTTCTTCGCCGGTGAGCACTTCGTCGACCTCGCCGACGCGCAGCGTCGGGCCGAGACCTGGTGCACGACCCGCGCTGGGCTGCGCATCCACGGCACGACCCAGTGTCGCCCGGCCGAGCTGTTCGCCCTCGAGGAAGCGCCGCGGCTGCTCGAGGCTCCAGTGTTTCCCTACGACCTGCCGCACTACGCGAGCCCGAAGGTGCACCGGGACCACCACATCGAGGTGCAAAAGGCGCTCTACTCCGTCCCGGGGCATCTGATCGGGCATCGCGTCGAGGTTCGCTCGGACCAGAAGCTCGTCCGGGTGTTCTTCCGTGGCGAGCTCGTGAAGGTGCATCCCCGGAGCTCACCCGGCGGCCGGGTGACCGACCCGGCCGACCTGCCGGCGGAGAAGACGACGTACGCGATGCGCGACCTCGAGCACCTGAAGCACTTGGCCTCCTCGGCAGGTCCGGCGGTCGGCGCGTACGCTGCGGCGCTGCTCGAGCACCCACTTCCCTGGACCAAGATGCGCCAGGTCTACGCGCTCCTTGGCCTCGTGAAGAAGTGGGGAGCGACCCGAGTCGAGCAAGCGTGTGCCCGCGCCCTCGAGGCCGAGGCGGTGAGCGTCGGGCTCATCACCCGGATGCTCGAGCGAGGTGCCGAGGCCGACCAGCCGGTGGCACCACCGCTGCCCTTCTCAGCGGCATCAGGGCGATTCGCCCGCGACGCGGCAGCATTTCCGCACAACACAGCGACAACACGAGGATGCGAGTGACGCGAACGGCGGCGTCGCATGAGCGCGCCCGCCCCGTCGGTCTCGCCCGAGCTCTCCTCGCTGCTTCGCCGCGTGAAGCTCGGCCAGCTCCTCGACAGCCTCCCCGAACGGCTCGCCCTCGCGCGCGCCCGGGACCTCGGCCACGCCGAGTTCCTCGAGCTCGTGCTTTCCGACGAAGTCACGCGCCGCGACGCCACCTCGGCCGAACGGCGCGCGAAGGCCGCCGGGCTCGATCCGGCCATGCGCCTCGAGCTGTTCGACAATGACACCAAGATCACCTACGACCGCTCGGTCCTCGACGAGCTCTTCTCGCTCCGCTTCATCGAGGCCGGGCACAACGCGCTTGTGATGGGACCGGTCGGCGTCGGCAAGACCTTCCTCGCGACCGCGCTCGGGCACGCCGCGATCCGTCGGCACTACAGCGTGCACTTCGAGCGAGCAGACGTGCTGCTCAAGCGGCTGAAGGCTTCGCGGCTCGACAACAGTCACGACGTCGAGCTCCGCAAGCTGCTCCGCGTCGATCTGCTGATCTTGGACGATTTTTGCCTGCAGCCAATGGATGGCGCCGACACAGCGGACATCTACGAGGTCATCGTCGAGCGCCACCGCAACGCGGCCACGGTGACGACCTCGAACCGGGAGCCCGTCGAGTGGCTCGGGCTCATGGCCGACGGCCTGCTCGCCCAGTCCGCGATCGACCGCCTGCAGTCAGCTGCCTACGAGCTCGTGCTCGACGGGGAGTCCTACCGGCACCGGCAGCGACCGGCTCTGACCGCCACGTCTGACAGCCCGGTGGCGGCACGGCGCGGCCGGCGTGCTTGACCGCGGCTGAACCGCCGGTCATCATCACAGCGCCGCGCTGATCGACCCCGGACCCGGTCCCATGTGACTGGCGACGAGCCGGTCCCATCAAGCTGGCGAGCGACAGGCGTGCCCCTGAAAGTGGTCTCGGAGTACCTCGGCCACACGAATATCTCGACGACTGCGGACATCTACGGCCACGTCGCGCCTCCCCGGTTCGAGGCCGCGGCCGCTGCGATAGGCGCGGCAATTTGGGGGACACCCGGGGACGACGACCCAACTCGCGCCAACACCGACACGAAGCGAACCACGCGGCCATCGGCGTGACCGCCCGCACCGGGGACGCCGCGCGATCTCTCCGTATAGGAGCCCACTCGAGGCGAAACCCTTCGGGAAGGAAGGGCCCATCTCCCTACCGCACGGGCTCGACGCCCCGATTGTCGAACGGCAGGCGTGAGCGTGGCGCTATTTCGGCGCTATCTCGAATATCGGCCAGGGAAGAGTTGCAGGGTGCCCGTGCGCGCTGGGCTGGGCAGGCGCGAAGCGCCTCGCCCGCCGGCGCCGCTGCACGGAAAACACTCGTCTGCCGTGCGGCGTTTGCTACGTCCGAGCTCTCCGTAGTGCGAGCCGTCGATCTGGGCGGCATGTGAGGAGGATCGGTGCAGGATCCTGCCTCGATCCTCCTCACATGCCTACACTGTGGACGGTCCTGGCGACCACCCGGATCGCCCAGTCGCACGGCAACATGCGTGGCTGGCGGGCTGGCTCGTGATCGCTCGAGCCCGGACTCGAGAGTGGGATCGTTGGCGTCGGGACGCCTGGCTCGGCCCACCGACATCTGAGGAGTGACATGGCAGTACGAGGTCGCTGGCCTAGGGCGATCTTCTACGACTCCAAGACCACCTTGTTCGACTGGGGCTGGAGCTGGAAGAGCGCGGCGGAAGCGCTGGTGAAGAAGTACGGCTCCACCGTCGACGAGCAACAGTTCAGCCAGACCTGGGTGAGGTTCTTCGAGTCGCATCATCGACGCACGGCGTTCTCGCAGTACACGCCGGTGACCGAGACGGTCACCGAAGCCCTCATGGACACCTTCCGCACGTTCGGCCTCCCGGGCTCGCCTGACGACGTCCACGCCTACACGGATCTCCAGCAGGAGGTCGGCCTGTTCCCCGAGACGGAGTCAGCGCTCCAAGAGCAGCAGGACATGGACGTCAAGGTGTGGACCTACTCAGACGTCGAACGCGTGTACCTGGACATGTACGTGAGCAAGTTCAAGGCGTTCCGTCCGGACTTCGTCGGCAGCACCGAGGAAGCGGGCTTCCACAAGCCCAATCCGCTCACCTACGACTGGGTACTTCGCCAGAACGGCATGTACCCGCGTGACGTGCTGTTCTGCGCAGCGCCGGCGTTCGACGTGCAGGGTGCGATGTCGGCCGGGCTGATCGCGGCATGGCTGCAGCGGCCGCGTACCGACGGGCTCCTGCGCAACCAGGCACCGAGCGGCAGAGGGATTCCCCCGGACTACGTGATCGAGAGCCTCGACGACATCACCGAGATCATCAGGGCGAATCGGGGCGGGTAGCCCGCCCTGGCTTGCTCTAGGAGCCCACCTCGGGCAGGCTGGGGAAGTCCATGTCGAGGATCGCGGCGAGCTCAGGGACGGTGAGTGCTCCGGGGTGGCGGGCGACGATCCAGCCGGCTGGGGAGATGACGAAGGTCACCGGCAACGCGTCGACCCGGTAGGAAGCTGCGACGGCTCCGTCTTGGTCGTACTTCCAGTGGACCGCGAAGGTGAACGGCAAGACCGTGAACCGCCGCCTGAGCACCCGGGAGGCCGAGCTCTACCAGGAGTGGATCGGCGTCCGGCGCCGACTCGAGCAGGTCGCGGAACATCGACTCGGCCCGCTTGAGCTCGGTGATGTCCCGGGCGACCTTGACGAATCCGCTCAGAGCACTGCCCTCGTCCCTGATGGGGGCGAGGACGACGCTCGCCCAGAACTTCTCCCCGCCCTTGCGAACCCGCCAGCCCTCGAGCTCGAATCGCCCGGTCTCCCGGGCGGTGCGCAGCTCTTGCTCGACGAGCCCCGCCGCCTGGTCCTCCTCGGAGGAGAAGATCGACGCCGGCCGGCCGATGGCCTCCGCCGCGCTATAGCCCGTCAACGCCTCGGCGCCCGGGCTCCAGCTGGCCACGTTGCCGTCGACGTCGAGCTTGATGATCTCGTAGTCGGTGATGGCGTCGAGCATCGCCTCGAGGTCCCGGAGGCGTTCCCCCGGGTTCCGCTCCCCTGCGTCCGGCGTCGCCATGGCGCACCACCTCCTCGTTCCTCGATCCCGCTGGGCCTTCTCGTTGGCCGTGGAGCGGGATGGTACCCGAGCCGACGCCGGCATGGGCCGCTCGGCAAGGGGGCGGGCCGTCACGATGCGGCGGGACGCACATCAACCGCTTTTGATGCTCCCGATTCGGGTTAGATGTCGCGACCCCAACCCAGCAGCGAGGATTTGAGTGGGCGCTTGGTCGGCCGCCGACGGGTCAGACGCGGTCCGTCTGATCGGTGCGCTGTGGCCGACGAGCTCGTCCTCGTGTTCTGAGCCGAATCGGGTCCAGACGGCTGAAGCGTCCGAAGGTTCCGCGATGCGGCCTCATCAGTGCCCGGCGCGCAGCCCGCAAAGGAGGACCTCGTACAACTCTTTCCAAAGGCAGTCCACCTCAGCGAAGCCCGCCTCGCGAAGCCAGCGCAACTGGTTCTCGAGCGTCGCCTGCTCGACGTCGCTCGCGACAGTCGTGGGACCTTCCCGAGTGCCAACGCCGAGAGCTCGCGCGTAGAGCTCGAAGAGGCGGGGCGAGCTCGGGATGAGGTAGTCGAGGTTGCAGAAGACCCCATCGGGCGCCACGATCCCGTACACCTCGTGGTAGACGTCGCGGATGAGCGCAGGCTCGCGCAGGTTGTGGATCGCGATTGCGGACACGACCGCGTCGAACGGGTCGCCGAGATCGGCGCTCCATCCCGGTTGACGTAGGTCCGAGAGGCGGTAGTCCACACGATCGGCGAATCGGGCGAGGCGTTCTCGGGCCACGGCGATCATCGGCGGGGAGTAGTCGTGCAGCACGACCGTGCTATTCGGGAACTCCTCCAGAACCTGCGCCGCGAACTCGCCGTAGCCGCCACCGAGGTCGAGGATGCGAAGGTCGCGGCCTCGATCGCACGGCAGGAGCGATGCCGCGCGGCGCAACTTCGGCCGGCGCTCATCGTCCCGGGTGACGTCGGACGCGATCCACTCGTGGACGTAGGTCTCCGACAGCCAATCGTGCTCGCTACGTGAGACAGCTCGGGTCATGACTGACCGGAAACACCGTCGATGCGCTCTGGCCCTGGAGGCGGAGAGACGATGTCCGGCAACGCGACTTGGACCGTCATGAGGCTTGGACGGTCACGAGATCTTGCAGATCGGCCGGAGACGGCTCCGCCGCGCGATCTCTACCACCGCAGCTGCACCGACCGTCATGGCGCTTCGAGCGGAGGATGCGAGTTCCAGCGGCATCGAGAAACACCAAGAAGGCGACTGTGGAGTCGTCCACGATGATGTGATCATACGAACGCCAGTCCGTAAAGACGCGATCAATTCGGGGGCCTTTGAGCATCCGCCGAAAGCGATGGTGCTCCTCATCGAACAACCAGGTGCTCCAGCACGACTCGATGACGATCAGCGACGAAATACGTTGCCCAACTTGGCGCTTGTCATAGTAGATCGTCAGTGGATCGAGCGCAGAAGGAGCAGGGTGTCGTCACCTGAAGCTCCGGCCGACCACCGCAGCAGCGCTTCACCTTGAGCCCGCTTCCACAGGGGCAGGGGTCGTTGCGACCGACCTTCACGGACCACCTCCTCGTTCCTGCCATGCTCGCTCGCCGGAGCTGGGAGGTGGTGGATGAGGGTCCACCAGCCGTCGGGGCGGCCCGGACAGGATCCGGGTGCGATCCGATCCCGACGACTGATGGAGGTCCCATGCTCGCGCTCCGACCCGACATCGTGGAGGCCGTCTGGCAGGCCTTCTCCGGCCACCTGCCCGAACGCAGGGAGAAGGCCCATCCGCTCGGCTGTCACCGGCGACGCATCTCGGACCGGGACTGCTTCGAGGCGATCCTGTTCCGCCTCGTCACCGGCTGCAGCTGGGACGTCGCAGGGCGCCTCGGCAAGGGCGGGGAGACGACCCTTCGTCGCCGCCGCGACGAGTGGCTCGCCGCCGGGGTCTTCGCAGCCCTCGTCGAAGAGGCGTTGCGGGCCTATGACCGCGTGATCGGCCTCGACCTGTCCGAGGTGGCGATCGACGGCTCCCAGCACAAGGCACCGAGCGGTGGCGAGGGGACCGGGCCGAGCCCGGTCGATCGAGGAAAGGCCGGGTGGAAGTGGTCGATCGCGACCGACCGGTTCGGCATCCCGATCGGCTGGGCGATTGACGGGGCGAACCGTCATGACTCGATCCTGTTGCCGCCGACGCTTCGTGACGTCGCGACGAGAGGTCTCCTCGAAGAGATCGAGACGCTGCACCTCGATCGCGGCTACGACAACAACGTCGTGCGCGGCCATGTCGCCTCCCTCGGCGTCGACGACCTCGTCTGCGCGACGAGGCGGGCACCCGGGGAGGCACAGGGCAAGAAGAAGACCCTCCCGCTCGGGCTGCGGTGGCCGGTCGAGCGGACGAACTCCTGGCTGTCGAACTTCGGCGGACTGCGGCGCAACACCGACCGCTTCATCGCGCAGCGCCTTGCTCAGCTCGCCCTCGCGATCACGCTCGTCATCACCGTGAAGCTCGTGAAGTGGGCGGAGCGCTGGCAGCCAGCGCCCGCGTGAGGGCGCCTACTGGCGCGCGCTCTTAAGTAAACGGTATTGGGGCTAGTGGCGGTTCGCCCCGCAGCGCGCTTCTGAGCGCAACACAGTCGAGTTCACCAATTGGCGAGGTCATGCCCGGAATGGCCGGACGTCGGTTGATGAGCTCCGAGCACGGTGCTGACCGCGTGAGCCGTGTTGACCACGTCATGCCCGAGCCGTTCGACGTCGTAATCAGGAAATCTTGACTCTGGAAGCGCCAGTACGACCACTCCTAGAACTCGGCTCAAAGAACCGAATATCGGCGCGGCAATGCCAACAGCGCCGACGATCCTCCTCCCGAGGCTCACCACATAACCCTGCTCGCGAATGCGCGCCAACTCTGCTTCGATGAGTCGCCGCTCAGTGATCGTGCGACTCGTAAGCTTTGGTGGCTTCGGCTGCCTCAGGACCGAATCAATCTCCTGGGCTGGAAGGAACGACAGAATCCCGAGCCCGCCTGCGCCGACGCGAAGATCCAACCATTCGTAAAGCGCCATTTCGTACCGCAAAGGATGACGCGACTAACATAGTCCACATACATGAAGGCCTTCTTCCACACGTCATACCGCGCCAGGTAGACTGCCTCTCCTGTGCGATCAGCGAGATCCCGCAGATAACGAGCCGCGGTATCGCGAATCGGTAGCTTCAGTGCTATACGTGAGGCCAAACGAAAGAAATCGAGAGCGATGCAGTAGCGCCCAGTGCTTTCGTCGCTCTCGACAATCGACGCCTCCTCCAACATGGCTAAAAGCCGATGCGCCGTGCTCGGAGCCATGTCCAGCGCCCGTGCTAATTCGCGTACTCCCCAGCTGGACTGATCCGATGTTGCAATCCACTCGATGATCCGCATCGCCTTCAGAAGGGGTACCCGCCGCTCTTCTTCAGCTACCTTGCCGCGTGCCAGCCAATCCGCTGCCAGGTCGTCGTCTATTCGGCGCTTCGCGCCATGCGGCCCTGATGCCGGCGTCGATTGAGTCACGTTGTCTTTCGACATGAGCGGATTGCTACCCTGAGTTTGCCTGTGCTGCCGGTCACGTTGCCGCTAAGAGACGATGATCCCACGAATGTAGTCGCCGCGGAGGAAGTCCTCGTAGGCATCGTTCACATCCTCTAGGTGGCTGCTGAAGTAGGGGCCTTCCGGGCTGACCACCGAGAGCAAGAGCTGCCGCGCTGATCTCGGCGGCGTTCAGCGAAATTCCCCACCTCCAAAGGTCGATGGTGCGTGCCGGACGTAGTCATGCGTCTGGCGCTCGGGCACGCCCGGGCGCATCGGGAAGACCGGTGCGGTTCGGTCGAGGGCCTGGACCTGGGTCTTCTCGTCCACGCACAGAACGAGAGCAGCTTCGGGCGGGTTCAGGTAGAGCCCGACAACGTCGCGTACCTTCTCGATGAACAGCGGGTCGTTCGACAACGTGAAGGAGTCGACGAGATGGGGCTTGAGCCCGAAGGCCCGCCAGATCCGGCTGATCGCGGACTGGCTCACCCCCATCGTCTTCGCCATCGACCTGGTCGACCAGTGCGACGCGTCGACCGGCAGCTCCTCAAGCGTCTTCACGATTACCGCCTCGACAAGATCGTCGGTGACGGTGCGGACCGCGCCAGGACGGGGTCGTCGGCGAGCCCGTCGAGAGGCCTCGCGATGAACCGTCCCCGCCACTTCGACACCGTTGCCTGGTTCACGGCGAGCTTCGCGGCGACGACCTTGTTGTCGAGACCCTCCGCGGAGGCGAGCACGATTCGACAGCGAAGAGCGAGTGCCTGGGCGGATTTCGGTCGCCTTGCTCATCGCTCGAGAGTTGCACGCTCCTCGTCGGTGAGCACGAGAGGAGCCTTCGGTCGCCCGCGTGCCACCATGGGACAAGGCTACGCCACCTCGACCTATCGACGCGAGTATTCAGTGATTCAGGTCACTAGGTGATCCTCTCGCGACGGGCTCGGACGACATGTCGATCATGAGACTATACGGCGCCAACGCCGTCCGTGCCGATGGGGTATCAGGTTTGCATCGCTCCGACAAGTGCAACCGCCATGACACAGGGCTCAGAAGACCGCCGTCGAATCTGGCGGTCGTACCATTGCCGTCGTAGCGGACTTACAGGACGACAGCTCATTCAGTCGAATCACCCGAGCAGCCGTCGACGCCTATGGCTTGATCGACGTTTCTCGTGCACTGCGCAGCACTATTCGAGATGGGAGAGGTCGAAACGACTGATACCGACAGTATCGATCGGATGCTGCGAGTCAACGTACGTGCACCAATGCTGCTTACGAGGGAGACGATCCCACATCTCAATGAGCAGTCGTCGATCGTGTTCGTTTCCTCGACGGGGGCGCACCTCGGCTTTGCCGGCCGAGCACCGTATACGGCGACAAAGGGCGCGATTGAAGCG
This sequence comes from uncultured Actinomycetota bacterium, assembly GCA_963765505.1. Taxonomy (GTDB): domain Bacteria; phylum Actinomycetota; class Acidimicrobiia; order Acidimicrobiales; family Bog-793; genus DATKQY01. Next base: position 155,853 of record CAVXWO010000001.1, on the reverse strand, counting down.
TTCAGCCGTTCGCTCGCGGTGGAGCTAGCACCGAAGACTCGAGTCAACGTCGTCGCGCCGGGCTTCATCGCGACGCCCATGCTCACCGCTCAGTGCGAGCAAGCACCAGATCTGGAGAATTGGATTATCGAACAGACGCCCACCATGTTCGTCGGTACCCCCGAGGATGTAGCCGCCAGCATCATGATATTGGCTTGCGCGACCACTAGCCGCTACGTGACCGGCTCAACTCTCATCTGCGACGGGGGGTGGGTCGCAAAGGGGTAGTGGCCTGACCCTCAGACCCTGATTTTGCAGAGAGCGCCCCGACGGCGAGCGTCAGATCCCAGATCATGGCAGGCAGAAACCTCGAGTTCGCTGTGCTTGTCCGCGGCGAGACCGTCGCCGTCATCGAACGCGTCCTCGACCAGTTCTCCAGACACGCGGAGGCCTGAGTTCAGAGGTCATTTGTCGCGGACGATGGTTCAAGGGAACGCCCGACCGTGCCTCAGCTCGCCTCGCGGAACCGGCTGTACGGATCTCGAGTAGATCGGGGTCGGGTCGCGTCGCACGCTGTCTCGGCAGCTCGATGCGGGCGCCGTGAACCTCCTGGAGCGAGTGACGAAGCGTCGCGCAGTCGCTCTCCTCGAGGACCCCGGTGCGGACCTCGATCCGGGAGCCGGGACGCGAGCATCGGAGACATTCGCCGGGCTGATCAGCGCCTCGGTGATGAGCCCGCCTTGACCTCGCCGAACGGATGGTAGTAAGAAAACACCGTATAAAACGATTGTTTCGTTATACGGAACAGGGGCCACTATGACGAGTCTCACTGCATCACGTACGGAGCCAGGCGGCCCGACGGCTGAACTCCGGATGTACGTCGACGACGAGTGGGTCGACGCGCTCGACGGTAAGACATTCGAGGCTGTCGACCCGGGCACCGGAAGGGTCATCGCTACGGTGCCCGCGGCCGAGGAGGCCGATGTCGAGCGCGCTGTCCGGAGCGCCCGGAACGTGTTTGACGACGGAACCTGGAGCCGCAATGCACGCGATCGGAGCAGGCAACTGTTCAGGATGGCGGACGCGCTACGGCGGGACCGGGAATCAATTGCAGAGGTCGAAGTTCGGGACAACGGCAAGCCCATGAGCGCGGCGCTGTGGGACGTGGACGAAGCGGCCTTCCTCTTCGAGTACTACGCCGGCTGGGTGACGAAGCTCATGGGAGAGATCCCGCCGGTCGGGGAAGGCGCGCTGAGTATGGTTCAAGGTGAACCAGTCGGGGTTGCGGCCCTTATCGTCCCCTGGAACTTTCCGATCCTTATGGCGGCGCAGAAGGTGGCACCGGCGCTTGCTGCCGGATGCGCGTGCATCCTGAAGCCGGCCGAGGAAACGTCGCTTTCCGCTCTCGAGCTCGGGCGCATCGCTCACGAGGTCGGCCTGCCCAGAGGCATCTTCAACGTCGTTACCGGCTTTGGACCGACCGCCGGCGCTGCGCTCGTCGCCTCTCCCGGCGTAGACAAGATCAGCTTCACGGGTTCAGTCGAGGTCGGAATAATCATCCGCCGGCAGGTGGCCGACTCCATGAAACGAGTGACGTTGGAGCTCGGGGGCAAGTCCGCGAGCATTGTCTTTGCTGACGCAGACTTCGAGCCCACCATCGACGGTGTCTGCAAAGCGGTGTTCTTCAACCAAGGCCAGGTGTGCGGCTCGTGCAGCCGGGTATTCCTTGAAGACTCGATCTACGACGCCGCCATGGAGGCGATCGCCGCTCGAGTGGCCTCGCTCTCGCCCGGATACGGATTGGATCCGAAAACAACGCTCGGCCCGCTCATCAGCGCAAAGCATTTGCAGCGTGTGTCGGAATACATTGAAGTCGGACGTGAAGGTGGTGCCGCGGTCGCAATCGAGGGCGTCCTGCCGCAGGATCCTGAGCTGTCGAACGGCTTCTACGTGTGCCCCACGGTCTTTATCGACGTCGACAACCAAATGCGGATCGCCCAAGAGGAGATCTTCGGGCCGGTGATGGCGGTGATGCGCTTCAACGACGTGGATGACGCGATTCGGCGAGCCAACGACACCCAGTACGGCTTGGCGGGATCGATCTGGACGCGAGACGTGACGAAGGCGCTCGGAATTGCCCGCCGACTGCGAACGGGAACAGTTTGGATAAACGACGCTCTCCAGGCGCCCTCAGAAGCAATGTGGGGCGGGTTCAAGAAGTCAGGTGTGGGCCGGGAGCTCGGACCCTGGGGGATCGAGGAATACCTCGAGAAGAAGCACATCTATGTCCGACTCCAATGATGTCAACCGATCCACCGGCGCTTGGCAGCGAAGCCACCACGGTCGCATCGACGACGTGCCGTCGAATGTCGTGAGAAAGAGCAAGCAGGTACCCGTGTCGAGTCGAAGTGGGGAGAGAACATGACGGCGGAAGCGAAGCTAGTGGAAGAGTCCGCGGGTTCCTTGGGAAATACCCGGATCAAGACCATGGCTGCGGTGATGCGAGGATTCGACCGCCCGTGGGATGTCCTGGAGCTGGAACTCGACCCTCCCAGCGATCGCGAGGTGCTGATCAAATACGTTGCGTCCGGGCTATGTCACTCGGACGAGCACCTTAGGACGAATGGTTTCTGGGGTGGCACGGCCAGGTTTCCGATGGTCGGGGGCCACGAAGGTGCGGGTGTAATTCAAGCGATCGGACCGGGCGTCTCGAGCGTTCAGGTCGGAGATCATGTGGTGTGCTCCTTCATCCCCGCATGCGGGCGGTGTCGGTGGTGTGCGACGGGACATCAGAATCTCTGCGATCTCGGCGCCGACGTTATGCGAGGGTGCCTCCCAGACGGCACGTTTCGCTTCCACGACGAGAGCGGGGAGGAATACGGCGGCCTTTGTATGCTCGGAACCTTCTCGCAGTACGGCGTCATCTCCGAGTACTCCGTGGTCCGAGTTGACAAGGACATTCCCCTCACCCACGCGGTGCTCGTCGGCTGCGGCGTGCCCACGGGCTGGGGCAGCGCCGTCTACAATGCAGGCGTGGAACCGGGCGACACCATCGTCGTCTACGGCATCGGCGGCGTCGGAATCAACGCGATTCAAGGCTCTGCATACGCAGGCGCCGCGAACGTCGTGGCAGTAGACCCGTTGGCCAACAAGTGCGCCAAGGCGGAGGAACTTGGTGCGACCCACTCTACGCAGACTGCGGAGGAAGCGCACCGGATTGTGCAGAGCCTTACTAAGGGCGTCGGTGCGGACAAAGCGATTATCACCGCCGGAGTGATCGACAAAGCCACGGTGAAGGCCGGCTTTGAGATCATCCGCAAGGGCGGGACGCTTACGATCACCGGTCTCGCGGGGGTGAACGAGAATACGATCGAACTACCAAGCGCCATGCTCACACTATACGAGAAGCGCGTTCAGGGCGCACTGTTCGGGTCGAGCAACCCTACATACGACATCCCGAAGCTGCTGGACCTCTACCGCAAGGGCGACTTGAAGCTGGCCGAGCTGATAACGAACCAGTATCGGCTCGATGAAGTGAACCAAGGCTACGAAGATCTTCTCCGTGGGGACAATATTCGCGGCATTATTGTTTACTAGCAGAGCAGCAACGGCTGACTCGTGCTCGTGTCAGCCGACTGTCGGGAAAATCGGCAAGCGATGAAGTATTTCGTATCGGGTTCTCGGCGCTCGTGACGCGGCGCGACAGCGGTCCAAAAGAGGTCAAGACGGGCGAGCAGTCGTCGCTAGCCACTCAAGATGGCAAGGACGACCGGCGCATCCCCCTTCAGAAGGCGATGCGGATCATCGAGCAGCTCGCCGCGTCGGACCAGTCAAGCTGGGGCGTCCGAGAACTCGCGCGTGCGCTGGATCTCGCTCCGAGCACGGTGTACCGCCTCCTTTGCATGCTAGAGGAAGTGTCCATCGTGGAAAGCAAGGGCGACGGCGGACGCTATGGCATCGTGTTGGACTTCTTCCGATTGGCCTCTCAGATTGCGCAGAGGCTGCCGATGCGCGAGACGGCGCGTCGTGAGTTGCAGTCTCTCGCCGGGCTCAGTGGCGAGTCGGTCTACTTGGCACGCTACGAGCCGAAGAAACGGTCCTTCATGTTCGTGGATCACATTGTGTCCACCCATCCCTTGCGCTACGAAATGGCGCTCTACGAGTGGCTGGATCTGCGTATCGGAGCGGGCGGTCTCGGCATCCTCGCGTTTCTCCCAGCGGAGGAGATTGACTCCGTGCTGAGTCAAGAAGCGCCCTCGAAGCTCACCGAACGTACAGTGACCGACCGTCGCCTGATCGAAGCTGAGCTGGAACGAGTGCGCCAGCAAGGCTACGTAGTCAGCATCGGGAGGCGGATCGTGGGGGCCGTGGGCATCGCTGCCCCGATCGTTGACGCGCAAGAATGCGTAGTGGGCGCTGTCGTGCTGGCTCTACCCGAGTCACACCTTCCCGAGTACGACGCCGAGGGGCTCGCGGCCGACGTTGTCCGAGCAGCACGCATGGTGAGCGCAGGGCTGGGCGCTCAACAGCCGGCAACGGCGCATTCGGGACGAGAGTCATCACGTTGGTAGGCTGCATGATCGCGAACAGCGAGGTCTCGCTCATCCGTTCTAGATGAGCGGCTCGAGCAAGTGCTCAGCTTCCCCCGAATTCTAAACGTAACGACATGGGCCGCGCCCGTATCGGTCGGGCGCGGCCTCGACGTGTTTGAGCTGCGCACCTTCGGCGACTCGCCAAACGGACCTCGTCGAGCGCAATCTTGCGCCTTATGCGTCGGTCTTGCTCGCTCGAACAAGTTCAATGGCTGCCTGGCCGAAAAGCCCTGCGTCGTTGCTCACCATCACGAATCGAAAACCTTGCTCGACCGCGTGGCGAGCAGACATGGCGTCGGTCACGGCGGTTCCGATCGGGATACCTGCCGCCCGACTGGAAGCGAGCACCTCGCCAACGAGCTGAGCGATCTCCGGGTCGCTCGCTGGGCGCCCTGCCGACATGGTTAGGTCGCCCATACCAATGAAGACAGCACCGAGGTTCGGCACTTCTAGGATCCGACGCACCTCGCGGAGCGCGCGCAGCTCCTCGAGCTGCACGCATCGCAGAGTGCTCGCCGTCCCACGGCCACGATAGTCCTCCATGGGTGCAAGACCCCACAGTCCAGCGCGAGAGGTCCGGCCCATCCCGCGCTCCCCGGCCGGTGGGAAGACCAGCTTGCCGAGTGCGCGCTCGGCGTCTTCGACAGAATTGACTCGAGGCACCAGGATCCCATCCGCGCCACAGTCGAGCAGCCGCTGGGCGTCCGTGCCCCCGTGGTCAGGGACTCTCGCGAGCGCGGCCATGCCACAGGCCTGGGCGACCAGGATCGCTCGGTAAGCGGACTCAAGCGTGATCGGGCTGTGCTCCATGTCAACCACGACGAAATCGAACCCTGCATTTGCAAGGAGCTCGACGGTCTCGACGGCTGGGATCTTCACCCAGGTACCGAGCAGAGCTCGATCGATCGTGGCCAGCTCCGCCACGAGATCACGACCGAGGTGACGAGCGGGACCTCCGGGATCGCTCATGACGGCATCGGGTACTCGTCGGCGTTTCGAACGAAGCCCGGCTCGAGCGAGAAATCAGCTCGCGGTGGAGCGAAAATGTCGATGATCCGCCAGTCGACAGCTTCGCCGACGCTCTGGCTAGTGTGGATCACCGTCGGAGGGAATACGACCGCGGCAGGACTCTCGACACGGAGGTGCTCGTCCTCGCGCCAGTCGGTCAAGTCAGCGCCCCATGGATAACGAAGGTGGTGCACGAAGTCACCTGCGAGCGTGAGCGAGCACTGTTCGAAGTCAGCATGGGAGTGCGGGGTCATCTTCTTCGGATCCCGGGGGGCCGTCCACGGTGCGAAGACGTTCACCATCAGATTTGTGCAGCGAAATATGCGTCCCACAATCCCGGGCTCCTCACGGAACTCATCGAGCCGGTAGCAGCGCAGGCGGTAGCCGCCCACGGGATCGGGCCAGGGCACCAGTGGTGCGACGGCGTCCGAGGTCCTGGCGTAGCTCGACGCGTTCCACGCCAACGCGGCGAGGTCCTCCGCCAGCCCGCTGAACACCCGCGAAAGCGAGCCTGACGAGCGCGGGCTGACCGAGCTACGGCCGGGCGGGACCACGACGAGACTTGGACCCGTCGTCTCGAGGTTCTCCTGGCCTGTCGTCACGGCCACGGTCAGGCCGTCCGGCACGAGTAGTAAGTATTCGTCGGCGCTCTCGCGCTCAATCTCGGCCCGCGCATCCACCTCGCTGTGGGCAACGACGAAGTTTGCTCCCCGCACGATCCAGGTCCGGGCCCCTCCGTCGATATGTTGAGGTGGCGTGTCCCGAAAGCTGCCGCCGCTCGAAGCGACCGAGTTGGTTGTCACGTGTGGCTCTCCTCTCCGGTCGCCACGCTGGGGCGGCGTTGCCGACCACCTCAGCCGGGCACTTGTCCAGCAGCCCTTTTTGGTGAGTACAGACGTTAAATACAGACCACGCTGATCGGCGCTGTGCAACGTCGCCTGGGTCGGCAACGATCACACGTCGGCTGGCTCGCAAAACGATCGCTACCTCAGCACGGCATATTGACGCGCCTGTGCGAGAAGTGCTCCGTCAGGGCTCCAAACTAGCGCATCCTCGTCGAAGAAACCCTCTGTCGCGGACAACGAGGAGACCTTCACCAGAACGTGGTCGCCTCCGTCGTAGGACCCCGTCGTCGGTCCGCGGAAGTAGATCGAGTATTCGATCGTCGGAGAACTCGGGAGGGACCGCATCCTGGACGTAGGCGAAGGAAACCAGCCATCCGCGTATAGGCAGAGCGCCATCGGGTCGCACACGCGTGCCGGGCGGAGGCGGATCCAGCCACCGCCAAGGGACTGATCTGCGCCGCTCAGTGGTGCCGGTCCTATGGCCGGTCGCATGTCCAGCTGGCCGAAGATCGGCGGATCCGAGTCGCTCGTCGGTGCGCGAGAAGCTTCCTCGGCTGAAGGAATCCTCGGCATCTTCAAGTCGAGGTAATCGTCAGTGGCGTCTCCAGCGAGCGCAAACACAGCCGAGGCAACGACGCAAGGGTGTTCAGCCTGCGCGAGCGAGGCTCCGAGAAACGTGACTCGCCGGCCAACCTTCCGCACCCGTACGTGCACATCGACCAATCCGGCTGTGGGCGGCCGGAGAAACTGGCAGTGCAACGTCCGGGCAATTCGCTCCCGCTCACGCACAGTATCCGTGAGAGCCCGCAGCAGGATCGCGGCGAGGTATCCGCCGCTGGGTCCTGCTCCGCCGAACCACTCGGGCTGGATCTGTGCGCGGTAGCGAGTCGAAGTCAAGCGCTGCACCGCGGTGGCGTCGTCGAACTCCATCATCCTGTCCGCCGCGGCGAACCCACGTGCCGCTGAGCCATATTAGTGGATTCTCCGCCCTCTTGATCCGGAAGGATTCCCGCGCGAAGGGCACGATCCTCGCTCCCGGACATCCCCGCCAATCCACGCGTACGGGCGCGCCCACGCGGTCCACAGGCCGGGAGCGCGCCACTTGACTGCCTCCCAGTGTCTCATTAGTGTCTTCATATATTGATAGAGTAGTTCATTATCTGAAATTGGGGCCGGGTCACGAACCGCTCTCCAAGAGGAAGTCGGCAGAGGCCGGTCCGCGTTTGTCACGACCGATCACACACAGATCGCCAGAGTGCCAGCAGCTCGCGGCGATTTTGCGTCGACAGCGCATGAGGGATGAGCAGGATGAGGGATGAAGCTCAGGTGCCGCGCGAGGGCGCGAGCGCAACAACCCCGACGCGCATTCGCTCCGTCGAACGTGCGGCACGTCTCTTGACGCTGGTTGCCTCGATGCCCGAGTCCGACTGCAAGGTGCAGAACCTTGCCGAGCGGCTCGGAGCCTCGACCGCGACGACGTACCACTTGCTGAACACGCTCGCCGACGCGCGACTCTTGGCGAGGAACGAACGCCGTCGCTACCGACTCGGCCTTGCGGTAGGCAACCTGGCGTTCGCCTATCTTCACCAGGCGGTACCGCCTTCCGAGCTGTCCGCGCCGCTCGAGGCTGTCGTGCGAAACACCGGGGAGAGCGCATACTTCAGCGCTTGGCGACATGGCGAGCCCGAGGTGTTGCTCCAGTTGTCTGGCACCAGGGCGGTGAGAGTTATGGATCTCGAGCCGGGCTTCCACGGCGTCGCCCATGCTCGAGCTTCGGGCAAGGTGCTCCTCGCATTCGCTCCGCCGGAGGCGCGCGACCGCTATCTGGCGATACATCCGCTCGAGCCCATCACGGCGCAGACGATCACGGATGCTCGCGCCCTCGTCAAGGAGATCGAAATGGTGACGGCCCAGGGCTACGCGGTCGACTACGAGGAGTTCCGCGAGGGAGTCGGTTGTATTTCGGTTCCAGTGATTGACGGTGCATTCCTTCTTGGCGCTGTACACGGTGTCGGCCCCAATCGATCGCTGCCGTCGGCACAAGGACGAGTTCCTCCGAATTCTCAAGTCGGCGGCGAGATCGGTCCTGCCGCCGCAGCAACACGAGTTGGATGGAGACTCGGACAGCCGCCACAGCTCCCAAGGAGCGGAGAGCGCATGAGTGTGTCGCTGAAGCAGCCCTACGTAGGGGCAGGTGCTCAGGGCGCCTCGAACCAACTCACGCCCGACGAGCTCAGGTCGATGCTGACCGACATGTTGCTCATTCGATCCGTCGAGGACGAAGTGGAGCGATTGTTCTTCCGCGGGCTCGTCAGAGGGAGTACCCACCTGTGCCAGGGACAGGAGGCTGTCGCTGTCGGCGCCTGCCGAGCACTCGTCGCCGGCGACACAATGACGTGCACCTACCGTGGACACGGCGCCGTGCTCGCGAAAGGGGCTGCAGCGGACAGGCTGCTTGCCGAGATCCTCGGGAAGAGCAGCGGGTTGTGTGGCGGGAACGGAGGGTCGATGCACCTAGCCGATCTCGCAGCCGGTGCTATGGGGTCGTTCGCGATCGTCGGTGCGAATCTGCCAGTTGCCGTCGGCCTTGGATGGGGCCACCAGCTAGCCGGAGACGGCAGAGCGAGCGTCACCTTCTTCGGCGATGGAGCGACGAACATCGGCGCGTTCCACGAGGCGATGAACCTTGCGGCCATCTGGAAGTTGCCGGTGATCTTCGTCTGCGAGAACAATCTCTACGGCGAGTATTCGCCGATCGGGGTCACCACGCCGGTCCGGCATCTGATAGATCGCGCTCCGGCCTATGCGATGCGCGCCGAGCAAGTTGACGGTAACGACGTGCTCGCAGTCCGGGACGCGACTCGACGAGCTCTTACGTATGCCCGCTCCGGCGAGGGCCCGACGTTCCTTGAAGCGCTCACCTACCGGCAAAAGGGCCACTCCCGATCCGATCCGGGGAAATACCGCCCCGACGAGGAGGTCCGACATTGGCTGACGCTCGATCCCATCATCCGGTTTACCACCTGGCTCGTCGAGAACGATGTCGCTGACGAATCCTGGTGCGCGTCGGAGTCGGCTCGGGTCAACGCACAAGTCCGCAACATGAGCGATGCAGCGGTGGCAATGCCTGACCCACAACCGGCAAGCCAGAGCTCGGAGTGCTGAAATGACCGTCACAACCGAGACCTGGACCTATCGAGAGGCCATTCGGGAGGCCATCGTGGACGAGATGAGGTCCGATCCACGTGTCCTTCTCCTCGGGGAGGATGTCGCTGCAGCGGGGGGAGTCTTCAAGGTAACGGAGGGACTTCTAGAGGAGTTCGGCGGCGATCGGGTCCGTGACACCCCGATTTCCGAACAGGCGATCGTGGGAGCCGCGATCGGCGCGGCGATGCTCGGCTACAAGCCGGTCGTCGAGATCATGTTCGCGGACTTCGCGGGAGTCTGCTTCGACCAGATCGCGAATCAGCTAGCGAAGCACTCGTTCCTAACCGGGGGCGAACTACAGCTCTCTGTCACGATTCGCCTCGCGAATGGCGCCGGAGTCGGATTCGGAGCACAACACTCTCAAGCTGTCGAAAACTGGTTCCTCGGCCAATCGGGCTTGAAGATCTGCGTGCCGAGCTCCGCAGCGAGCGCGTATGGCCTTCTGCGGTCTGCGATCCAGGATCCCGAGCCGGTACTCGTCTTCGAGCCCAAGGCGCTGTACGGCGTGCCGGAGACGCGAGTCCCCGCGACCACAACCCCACTTGGCAGGGCAGCGATCATTCGACCGGGCCAACATGTGACGGTAGTGGCCACGCAGAGCGCACTCTGGCGCGTGCTCGAGGCAGCCGATGAACTTGAGCAGGCGGGCGTCGACGTCGAGGTCGTCGATCCCCGCACACTGCGGCCGATGGACACTGGGACCATTACTGGGAGCGTCAAGAAGACCGGCCGACTCGTTTGCGTTCAGGAGGGAGAGCGCGCCGGAAGCTGGGGCGAGCACGTGATCGCCTGCGTAATCCAGAGCGCCTTCCACTTCCTCGACGCCCAACCGTTGCTTGTGTCGAGTCCGCCGATCCCGGTGCCGTTCGCCAGGCATCTCGAAGAGATGTGGATGCCGGACACGTCGACGATCGTTGACAAGGTAATGGAAGTGGCGCGGTCATAGCCCTGTTGCTGCCCGTGCGTTATTCGGAAGACCCGAACGTCTCCGCGAAGGGAGCCGGATATGAACGTGCTGCTGGGAGTCGACACGCTGACGTACCACTGCCGATTGGAGGCCGAGGACACCTCCCTCGAGGAGGTCATGGAGGAGGTAGCGCAGCTCGGGGGTGATTTCGTCCAGATGAACGCTCACCATCTTCGTCGTCGCTCCGCCGCAGAGATAGAGGATCTTGCAGGACACGCACGGGGGCTCCGTCTCGGGTTGACTCTGTCAGGCGACGTCGTCGGCCGCGCAGCCCGCGGTGACACGGTGCAAGAGGGCGCCGCGTGGGTGAGCGCCTGGCTGGAACTGGCGCGACGCCTGGGAAGCCCCTTTGCAAGAGTGTCCTCCGGCTTCTACCGGAACGAAATGCTCGGAGACATTCAGCGGATCCGCGCCGAACAGTCGTATGTGATCGACGCCCTTCGGCTGGCTACGGGTGCGACCACCGATACGACCAAGGTCCTCCTCGAGAATCACTCCGATTTCACGCCCAACGAGTACATCGAGATCGTTCGTTCAGTCGGATCGGATCGGGTAGGCGTCTTCCTGGACCTGATTAATCCGGTCTCGCTCTTGCTCGATCCACTGCCGACGATCGAGCAACTAGCGTCCCTGGCGGTCGCCGGGCACGCGAAGGATTATCGAATACGGTCCAACTATGTGGAAGACAAGTTCTTCCGGCATGGTTTCGAGGTGCAATGGTGCTATCCGGGAGAAGGTCTTGCCGATCTTCCCGCGCTCGTCGGCGCACTAGGCCACGCCAGGACGGCGGCGCCGTATTTTCTATCGATCGAGGGCCTGGACAACCATCCTGGGGTTGCCGACCAGCGCGAGCGGCTGAGTGCATCACTGTCGCTCCTTCGAGGGCTGGTGGAGAGCTCGTTCGGCTCGACCGGTTCGTAGCGCCCGATCGAGTCAGGGCGGCGGCAAGGTCGCGTGCCGCAGAGAGGGATGTACCTCATAGCATGGAGCCGCACCCTAAGAATCAGAGAGGGCCCGCCGTGGTCACGGGCGGTGCCCACGGGATTGGCCGCGCCATATCGCTGGAGTTCGCCCGAGGTGGTTCCGCGGTTGCGGTGGCTGGGCGAGATTTGGCCGCGCTGGACGTCGTTCGCTGGCAGATCGAGGCGCACGGAGTCGACGCGCTCGCCGAGCAATGCGACGTTGGCGATGTTGCGTCCATGGAGGCGTTCGGCGAGAACGTACTCGATCGATTCGGGCCTCCCCGCGCTGTGGTCGCCTGCGCGGGCATAGCCGGTCCGACCAAGCCAATGCACGAGATAGAGCCCGCCGAATGGTACGAGTGCATCAATATCGATCTGACGGGTGTGTTTCTCACCTTTCGGCAGTTCATTCCTGCAATGATCGCTCGCGGTTCGGGGAGTCTTATCGCCATCTCCTCAGCGACAGGAAAGCGACCCCTTGCCGGTAGAACCCCCTACGCGGCGGCGAAGCTCGGTGTCATCGGGCTCGTCCGGACGTTAGCACTCGAGCTGGGACCGCACGGGATCCGGGTGAACAGTGTCTGCCCTGGAGGTGTCGAGGGTCCCCGGATCGATAACGTCTTCGAGCACCAGGCGCAGCTGCTCGGGATCTCCGCCGCCGACGCCCGCCTACAGATGACTGAGCACGCCGCGCTCAAACGGCTAGTCACTCCGGAAGAGGTCGCCCGAACGTGCGCCTTCCTGTCGTCGGAAGCGGGATCAGGCATCACCGGAGAGGACCTGAACGTGTCGGCTGGGCTCGTGATGTACTGATTTCGGCTTGCCTACGCTAGCTGGCAGACCAACGGCGCAGGCGAAGATCGGCCTGCTCCTTGTGCCCCCAGAACCGCTCAACCTCGCAGATCCTGGAAACCCGCTCGCCGACGACCAAGCTGCCCTCTCGTGTCGCCCGCTGGTAGGTCACCGTCTTCAGGAACTTGCCAACCCAGAGACCGCCGGTGAAACGAGCAGCCCCACGAGTCGGGAGGATGTGGTTCGTACCGATCGCCTTGTCGCCGTAGGCAACATTGGTTTCCTCGCCAAGGAAGAGCGCGCCGTAGTTGGAGAGATGCTCGAGGAAATACTCCGGATCGCTGGTGAGCACCTCGACGTGCTCAAACGCCAACTCGTCTGCGAGCTCCACTGCGTCTTCGGCAGTGTCTACGACGTACACCTGACCGTAGTCTCGCCAGGCCGGCCCCGCGACGTCCGCTGTCTTCAACTTCTCCAGCTGGCGCTCGCACTCGGCGATCGTCTCGTTGCCCAGACGCTCGCTCGTGGTGATGAGGACCGCCGGTGACGTTGGACCATGTTCCGCCTGCCCCAAGAGGTCAGTCGCAATCATCTCGGCATCGACCGTATCGTCCGCAATCACGAGAACCTCGGTCGGTCCTGCGACCAGATCGATCCCCACCTCCCCGAATAGCTGGCGCTTGGCCTCGGCGACGTAAGCATTCCCCGGGCCGCAGATCATGTCCACCCGGTCGATCGTTTCCGTCCCAATAGCCATCGCTGCGATCGCCTGCACTCCTCCCAGGACGTAGATCTCGTCGGCGCCAGCAAGATGCATTGAAGCGATCGTCGCAGGGTACGCGCTGCCATTGATCGGCGGCGTACAGCCGATCACCCTCGGCACTCCTGCCACCTTTGCCGTCAAGATGCTCATATACGCCGACGCGACCATCGGGTAGCGGCCGCCTGGGATGTAGCAACCCACGTTCTGTATTGGAAGGTGCCTATGTCCAAGGGTTACTCCGTGGAGCGTCTCGATCTCGAGGGATGTCAGCCCCGCGAGCTGGGCCTCGGCGAACCTTCGCACCTGCGCTTGAGCCCAACGGATATCGTTGATGGTCTGCGTCGGTACGTTCGACACGGTCTGCTCGATCTCGTCATCACCGAGCCGGAATGAGTTGGGACTCCAACCATCCAGCGTCGAAGACAGCTCCCGAACCGCGCGGTCCCCTCCTCCTCTGACCTTCGCAATCAGGCTTGCCACATTCTGCGCGAACCCCGCTCCCGCATCAGGTGGCGATCCGATCGAAGCCTTGAGAATCTTACGTGTCACTTGCTCACCTCCAAATCGAAGCCACCGACGACGGTCGCCAATGCGGATTCAATCGCGATTGCCGCCGCTTACTCGGCCGGCTCAGTCGAGCTGCTCGCGCGATCCCCCACCGAGCGATGCGTAGGATTCCCGTAGAAGATACTTCTGCACCTTTCCGGACGCGGTCTTCGGAAGGGCATCGACGCAGATCACATATCGGGGCTTCTTGTAACCGGCCAGGTGCGCACGGCAGTGCTCAACGACCTCCTCCTCGGTAAGCGAAGCACCTCTTCGCGCGACAACCACAGCGCACACGGCCTCAATGTATTTCGGGTCAGGCACACCGATGACCGCCGCCTCCTGCACATCCGGATGCTCCGCGAGGACCGCCTCAATCTCCATCGGGTAGATGTTCTCGCCACCGCTTTTGATCATGTCCTTCTTACGTCCAGTAATGGTTAGGTACCCCCCGGAGGCGATCGTCCCCAGATCCCCGGTTCTGCACCAGTCGCGATCGAAGGTCTGCGCGCTCTCTTCCGGCCTCTCCCAGTAGCCGGCCGACACCGAAGGACTCCGCACCAGCACCTCGCCCATCGCGCCCGGCGGCACTGGCGCACCATCGTCGCTGACAATCTGGATCTCCGTCAGCGGAAGCGCTCGACCGACGCTGTCTGGGCGCGTCCACCCCTCGCCGTCCGGCATTGCGGTGGTTATCCCCCCACCTTCGGTGAGCCCGTAGGTCTGGACAAGCTGGACGTCTGGCATGCGGCGTCGCAGCTCTTTTACTGCCCAACCGGCAATCGGCGACCCTCCGGTGACGACGCGTCGCAGGGCGCCGAATGAATATTCCGCGAGCTTCGGTTCCTGGAGGAGGTCGTAGATCATGAACGGGTAGGCGAGGACGTCCGTGACCTGGCGCCCGATGAGGACATCGGCAAATCGATCTATAGAGAAGCCCCGACTGCGAGTGATCACCGCGTGACCTCTCACCATGAGTGCCGGGAGGAGCAAGTCCTCAAACGCCCCGACATGGTAGAACGGACCTGAAGTCATGGCCACTGTCGACGAGCTGTAGGCCCACTGCATTGCTTGCATAGCGCCGAACCAGAGCGTGTTTCCGTGAGTCCAGACCGCTCCCTTCGGGCGCCCGGTGGTGCCTGACGTGTACATGATCATCGCAACGTCATCGAGCCCCGGTGCATCGCTCACTGCCGGCTCAGCGGACGAGGCGTCGTTCATGAAGGCCTCAGGCACTGCCCACCGAAGATCGTCCGTAGATTCGTAGGAGAAGCAGACATGAGCCCGCACAGGAACGTCCTGCCTTATAGCGCCCAGACCTGAGCCAAGGCTGTCGTGGAAGCACACCACTTTACAGCCCGCGTCCTGCAAGATATACCTGAGTTCCGTGGGCGCCAGACGGAAGTTGATCCGCACCGCGATTGCACCAAGGCGGGTTATCGCCAGATAGAGCGCCCAGTATTCAAGACTATTGAAGAGCAACATACCAACTCGGTCGCCACGGTCAACCTCGAGCTGTCGGAGCGCATTCGCGTACTTGTTACTGCACTCATGCAATTGCGCATACGACCACGTGACCCCGTTTTCAATCGACAGTGCCGGACGAACTGCATCTTCGATGAGCGAAGGCTCCTTCACAAAATCAGTGATGACACCTGTGTTCACACGATGACCTCCAGCTCACATGATCGCGAGCGGATTGATGGGGGATCCGACCGCTCCGGTCACGTTCAGCGGCGCTGCCACCAAAAGGAACTCGTAGATCCGTACCTGACTGCAGTGGGCGCTCAGCTCCTCCAGGTCGAACATCTCACCGAGCAACATCCCTGCATTCACGAGGAGGATCACGTGGAGCGGCTGAAAGATGTCCTTGGTTTCGTTCGGCTGTGGCTCGACGCCCCAGGTGTCGGTCGCGACCGCCGCCACCCGGCGCGGGCAAAAGAAGTGGCACGTATCGACCGCGAGACCAGGGGCAGCTCCGCCCGCGTAGGCGCCCCACTGCTTCTCAGCGCGCACCTGTGCCAGCTGACCGGTCCTTACCAGGACAATGTCGCCCTCTCCGACGTCGATGCCCTGCGCCTCGCCGCAGGCCTCTAGCTCCTCCCCGTGAATCGCCTCACTAGGCGGCACCCAATCAACCCCGCGATACCGGGGAATGTCCAAAAGGACGCCTCGGCTCACAATGCGGTCCTTCACAGCGGTGATGGAATTGCGTTGCGCTCCTTGGCTGTTCACCTGCTCTAGGCCATAGCCGTTATACATCTCGCCGTCGTGGAAGATATGCGCCAGCGCAGTCCCACTGAGTCGAGCATTGCAATGGCATGTAGATCGCATCGTCCGTATAGCGATTCAGCATGTGATCCTGCGCCCCTGAGGCGATGTCCCCACCATCCTGCAGCATGAAGTGCAGTGGATTCGTCCTGCCGTACGCCCCAGTCTGCGGGCCATCGGCGTCGAACGGCAGGGACAGCGAGATCACCCGCCCCGATCTGACTAGTCCAGCGGCACGCGCCGTTATAGTCGGCGTGATGAAGTTGATCGCCCCGGCCTCGTCGTTGGGCCCCCACTTACCCCAATTGCGATACTGCCGCGCCAATCGGTTGACGTCTTCGAGACCGATGGATTCGTTGGCCATGTACGCTCTCCTCCGCTGATTCCAATGATGGCGATGCCAGCCAGATAGCGACGGTGCCGGCACCTTCGATCGCCAATCCGTGCGAGGGTCCGCCGGATATCCTGGTCACGCAGCGTTGCCGGGATGCCGGGTAGTGCAGTTTCAGTTCCGAGGTCCAGCCATTCGCAGATCGCCATCTCGCGGCACCGGAGATACCTCGTCATCGTGTCCTCGACGAACACGATGATCCACCGGATCCGCTGATGGCGCAGCTGATGGACGCCTTCGCCTGTACGATCCGCAGTGCCGCGCAAACGGCCCGAGGCGGTTCGTTGAATCGGCAGCTCGGTGAGGATGCAACAGGCCAGCGGAAGAGAGAGGAGTTTGAGCGAGAGACCGTGGCGACCGACGCTGCCGCGCTCCACTATTGACGCCTCCTCCAACCTGCCTGGATGCTGGCAAGCCGTGCTGTGGGCCGTGCGTGTCCACTGCGAGATCGCGGCCCAGCCTGCTAGACGCTCGGCATCGACAAGACCTCCGACAGCGACAGCCCGCCGAATTCTGTCGCACTCACCTGGGCCCGGTATCGAATGGAGATTCGAAGGTATGCGATGCGCCACCGGTCCGGCTCCCGGCGCATGCGGTGTTGGTAGGTACCGACGAGCATTTGGGTATTGCCGAGAATCTCGAAGAAGTACGCCAGCGTCGTTGCTTCGTCACCGAGGAGTTCGATCTTCATGTTGCAGCCATGGTGGCCGGTGTAGAACTCGCCCTCTTGCGGAGCCGCTGTGGCGCTCATGACAGGAGCGTAGAAGTCCTCAATCAATGACTTGCGTCCGCGATAAGTGCGATCCTGCCCTGGCTGGTAACTATCCAAGCCAACCATCTCAACTGCTCCGTCCTCGGTGAATACCTCGGCTAGCTTGTCCCAGTTCAAGGAATCCAACGCGAACAGATAGTCACACCAAGTTCTCGTGATTGCTTCGTGGTCCTCCAGCCGTTGGACTCGCTGCTCAATACTCTCCGCCATCTTCTTGCCTCCTCCTTCTAGCTACCGAACTGTGCTGAATGGCCCCTTCGGGCTGCCAGTCTTCCTGCGCCTGACAGTGTCCGGAGTGACCCTTCCTTCCAACGATGGATCATCGAGGACGCAACAGGCCGACCTGGTCGACCTCGCCCCGAAGGACCCGAAGTTCGTCCTCGGTCGGATCCGGGGTCCAGGGCACGTCGTCGAGCACTCCGAGGTCGAACGATGTATCGGCGCGCAGCTCCGATCGGCCGACACCCGGGTGAATGGACGCGACGCGTATCGCCCCTTCGGAGTCGAAGTCGAAGACGCACTTCGGCGTTATCACGAGCGCCGGGCCCTCGTTCGTCAAGCCAAGCGCCTGTCGACCCGCTCGCCCGCCCGGAAAACCAACACCTGACACGAAGTCCACCGCTTCGACGAAGGTTCGCCGTTCGTGCCGTGGCATCATGATGATCTCCCTGCCAAAGAGTGCCAGGTGTTCCGGCTGGAGGATAGGCCCGACGAGCCGGACCTTCGGGCGCTCATAGTCGCCCACGCACACGCTGTTCAGGTTGCCTTCCCTATCGAGTTGGGCACCGGAGCTGAACCCCACGTCGACTTCGCCGCGCCGTATCGAGAAGCTCCACGGGTACTCGGGGCTTTGTGATTCGCAATCCAGGTTCAGAATCTCCGGCGAGAACTCCGCGGTAGGAATACTAGTCAGTGATCCCGGAGCCGGATTGTGGCACCATCCGGCCAGAAGAATCGTGAGATTCGGCGCGTGAAGGCATTGCGCCAGAGTCATACCCAGCACTGGTACGAGTGTGCAGTATCTCGCTGTCGCCTCGCCCGTTGCGAGGCCCGTAAAACAGACTTCGCCGTCGCGGACCGCACGACTGATCACGACCGCTAAGCGCTCGTAGAGGCTTGCCGGCTGGTCAGGCACGGCTCTCGGCCGCCCACTGACCTTCTCGGCCTGGCGAGATGCCTGCTCGCTCCAGATACTCGAAGTGAGTGGCGGGGCTGATGACGTAGTGGGCGAGGTACTCTTGGAACCTTTCTTCCGACGATGCGGCAGTCACATACTGCCGGAAGTGAGCCCGGTCGACGTCGTAGTACCCTTGCATCGAACAGGGATGCGCGCCCCAGGGCACCTCTACGATGCAGCTCGTCCGGAATGCCGGTATCTGGTTCAGGTATGCCGATCGTCGAATGGTGTCATGATCGACAAGCCGCTCGACACTGACGATCACAATGTCGCATGCCCGCGTCATTACTAGGTCCAGGTTGTGCGGCAACACGCGGCGCTCTGGTACCAGCACGTTCCCGAACTCGTCTCCGACGGGAGCGTGCACTACGACAACGTGCGGGTCGGCGGGTGGCACAGCATGATAACGCCGTCCGCTGAACGGACACACGATCTCCCTTATCTGCGTGTTGTGGACCAAGATGTCCGTACCCGCGAGCGCATTGGAGAGAGCAAACGTCAAGCCGTCCTGACTCGCGCGGAATCGGTCAAATTGAAGCAGTTCGCTGAATTCGGTGACTTTCAGTCGGCCTCGCTCGACTTCGCGCCGAAAGTTCGGAGCCAAACCGAACTCCTCCAGGCCAACGTAGGACGTCTCGAGGCTGTCGACACATCCGGCGCCGATCAGGAGATCAGTCTCGATCCCGTTCAGGGAGCCGATCACCGTCAGGCTCCGGCGGGACTGCCGCACAATCTCGCGCACCAGGGCCATCGGGTGCTGGTTCACCGCCAGCCCACCGATCGCGATGCGCATTCCGTTTTCCACCCTGCGGGCGGCGTCCTCCAGGGAGACAAGCTTCGACTTTCGCATCTCACAGCCGTCCGCTGCCCGGGGGGATCCGCCGCCTACGAATACAGTCGGAGCACAGGCAATAGCTAGGTGAGAATCCTCTCGGGAGCTCCCTGGTCCCGCGAGCTGGAGCCACGTGCCCGCTTGCCATCACCTGTCGTCCACAGATTCGTCACCGAGTGGCAGGACTGGCGAGTCGCCGGGCCGGACGAACACCGACGCCAGGGTCCTGGACTGCAGGAGCACCGAGTCGCCGACGATTCGGTATCGATCCGCGACGTCGGCAACTAGGAGGGGCAGCGCAGGCAGTGGCGGTCGGCCGTTCTCTGCGAAGAGCAGCATGAGCGAGGTTCCCGAGTATTCCTCCTCGTTTATCCGGCCAAGCCGCACATTCGTGAAGAGGTGGCGCGCCGTCCGTGGTCCTAGTGCTGATCTCTTGGCGTAGGCGGCATTGATCGCATCGCGACCGGTGCTCCGGCGCCCGTCGGACTCGTAGTAGCCATCTGGGCAGAACAGCTCGGAGACCGTCATGCCCTCTTCGAAGTCGACACGGTAGGCGAACTCTGCAATGAGCCCGTTAACCGCCTGGACGATCGCGGGTGGAATTAACTCTGACACTGGCATCCTGGAACCCGACCCTCCTCTTACGTGGGCTTTCGCGCGACCCGGGCCACGACCACAGCGACAAGTATCGCCACTGCGTACACGATGTCCTGAATCGAACTTGGCAAAGTGGTGCCGGCGAGCATCGTGCTGATCGCCTCCAAGATGATGGCGCCGCCGACGGTGCCGACGTAGAGCCCCTTGCCGCCGGTGACTGACGCTCCACCCACCATCACCGCCGCCAGTGACAGCAAGAGATAGGGGTCACCCATCGACGTGTAGCTCTGGCCGCTATAGCCCGCGAGGAGCATGCCGCCGATCGCTGCGCTCGCACCGCTGAACGCGTAGACGCTCACGATCACCCGGGACGTGCTGATGCCGGACAGCCTCGCCGCTGGCGCGTCTTCGCCGACTGCGTAGATGCGTCTGCCGTACGTCGTCTTATTCATCAGGATGGTGCCGACGACCAAGAAGACTATGAGCAGGACGATTATCGCTGGCAGTGAGTTATCGAAGAACCCGCCTACCGCGGTGCGGCTCACAACGAGCGGAGCAGACCCCTGCGGTTGGCCACCGGTGTACACCAGCACCACTCCCCCTAGAATGGTGTTCGTTGCGAGCGTGACCACGATGGCTGAGATTCGGAAGATCACCGTCATAAGGCCATTGACCAAGCCGATCGCTATTCCGATTGCGACGACCATCGGAATCGCGTAGAGCGCCTTCTCATCAGACCCTTGCGTGACCTGCGTCAGGATCACCGCCGCGAGCGTCATCGTGTTCGGTATCGAGAGATCGAATCCGCCGGTAAGCACCACGAGCCCCTGGCCGAAGCTCACCACCGCCGTGAACGTCCCAAGCGCGACGACCGTCTTGACGTAGTTCCCGGACCCCGCGCTCGCGTTTACGAACCGCGTACAGGCAACCAGGGCGATCGCTACGACGTAGACAGCGATGACGGCGCGGCCCGTCGTGTCTCGCAGTCCCCGCTTTACGAAGCTGCGCCATCCGCCTGCATCGGTGATGGGCCGTCCGATCGCGCTCATCGACGGACCAGATCCGCGAACGCGAAAGACTTGCAGGCTGCGGTCATGACCGGCCTCCGACGGCGCGGAGCAGCCCCCGTCCGTTTCCCAGGATCGCACCGGTGGCGACTGCGACAAGGAGGATTCCGCCGTTGAAGACGCCCGTGTAGAACGCCGGTACCTCGAGAGCGAACAAGATGTCACCGATCACGCTGACGATGAACGCACCGATCAGGGCCGCCGCGGCATCTCCGCGGCCGCCGCCCAACGCGGTGCCTCCGAGGACCACCGCGGCGAACGAAGTGATGACCAGCGAGCTGCCAAGGCTCGGGTCCCCACTGCCGCTGATAGCAGTCAGCAGGAGGGCCGCGGCACCATAGAAGAACCCCGCGAACGTGTACGCGGAGACCGTCGAGCTTCGCACGCTGATGCCGTTGGCCCGTGCGATCGAGGGGCTCGCCCCGACGGCGTAGAGCGCACGTGCCCAGCTCGTCCGCTTGACAAGTGTCCACACCAGCACGGCGCCAAGGATCAGGTAAACGGCATTCGGGATGCCGAGGAACGACGAGCCGCTCAACGCGTTCGCAAAGCCCGAGGCGACCGTGCCGCCCGGTTGCGCCATGACCAGGAGCGCTACTCCCTGCCAAAGAAAGGACATCGACAGCGTGACAAGGATCGAGGGCAATCCAAGCCCGACGATCAGAAGGCCGTTGATGCCACTTGCCGCGGCCCCTACGACGAGGACCTCGATCGCCACACCGATCTGCGAGGCGCCCGAGGTGGCAGCTTGACTGGCTACGATCACATTCAACATCGAGAGGATCGAACCGATAGACAGGTCCAGTCCGCCAGCGAGAACAATGACCGCCTCGCCGACGGCAGCCAGTCCGAGGCCGGTCCCCGCGTTCGCCAAGCTAGACAGCGAACTTGCGGTCAATGCATTGCTGTCAATAGACCAGTAGATGATCAGCAGGACCACCAGGGTCACTGCAGCGACGATGACGGGGGAGCTGTTCGCTAGCCGGCCTCTGGATCGAGCTGATAGCGGAAGAGCCCTCGGGACGTGACCGGGTAGCTCGCTCAACTCGAATCTCCACCCGTCAGCCCCAGCATCGCCGAGACGACTTCCTCATCGGCGACAGGAAGATTCGCGAATTCTCTGACGATTCGACCCCTGTACATCACCAAGATTCTCGTCGAGAGATATAGGACCTCTTCCATCTCGCTCGAGTACAGGAGAATCGAGCGCCCCTCGTTCGCCAGCTCGCGGATCCTCGTATACATGTCGATCTTCGTCGCCGGGTCCACGCCGCGCGTTGGGTCGTACATCAGGAAGATCTGGCTCTCGGCGGCCAGCCATTTCGCCAGCACCACCTTCTGCTGATTTCCCCCGCTCAGCGCTCCGACGCGTTCATCGGGAGAGGAGTACTTCACTGCGAGCGACTGAAGAATCCCAACGGTGAGGCTCCTTGCAGCTCGGGAGCGGAAGAAGCCGAATCGTTGAAACTTCTTCAGAGAGGCGAGCACGACATTCGAAGTATTTGAGCTCTCCAAAAGAAGGCCGCCCGACTTGCGGTCCTCCGGAACCAGGGCCACACCGGCAGCGACTGCATCCCGTGGTGTGCGGAACCTCGCCGGTTGGCCGTCGAGCGAGAGGCTCCCGCCGTCGGGCCTTGTTGCGCCGAAAAGGGTAAGGAAGAGCTCTCGCTGCCCGCTGCCCTCGAGAGCTGCGACACCCAGGATCTCGCCCTCGCTCAATTTCAAGCTGACTTCGGACAGCACCCGGCCCACGGTCAGCGAGCGGGCCTCTAGCCGGACCTTTGCTCCCGGACGCGCCGCAACCTTCTCCCCCGCTTCGAGCCTCTCGATCTCCCGCCCTGCGATCATACGGACGATCTTCGCGTCGGGGACCCCCTGGGGGTCGTCCACCGCTCCGACGCACCGACCGTCCCGCAGGACGGTGATATCAGAGCAAGACGAGCGAATCTCCTCCAAACGATGGCTGATGTAGACGATGCATGTGCCGGCATCGATCAGTTTGGCGAGCTGCGCGTGGAGCCACTTGACTGCAGGCGCGCCCAACGCCGCAGTTGGTTCGTCCAGGATCAGCAGGCGCGGGCGACGTGCGCAAGCCCTGACGATCTCCAGCCGCTGCTGGTCACCAAGCGTTAGGCGCTGCACCGGGACGTAGCTCGGAATCCCCTCTAGCTCCCAGTCGTCCATCATCGTCGTTGCGAAGCGGTCAACCGCGCGGTGCGACCGGTACCGTCGACGCGACTCGACCGCCTGCCATCCCATGAGCAGGTTCTCACCAACGGTGAGCTTTGGCGCCAGGGTTAGCTCCTGGTAGACGGTGCTGAACCCCAGCCGAAACGCTGTCCTGTGGGCTGCGCAGCGTGACCGGCGACCCCTCGACGTTGAGGTCGCCCGAGTCGGGCGCTTCCAGACCGCTCATGATCTTGACGAGCGTCGACTTGCCCGCGCCGTTCTCGCCCACCAGTCCGTGGATGCGTCCTGGTGAGAAGGTCAGTGAGACGTCGCGAAGTGCGGTGGTCTCCCCGTACCGCTTGTTCACGCCGATTAGCGCCAAGAGGGTGTCGCGACTTCCGCTCGCCGCCTGAGGCGGCGCCGCGGCGCTGTTAGGGGTGACGTTCATCGGCCCGACTTATCGAGGTGCACCTGGTAACTCGGGCTCAGATCTTCTCTCAGCCGCAGGCCGGTCCCGATACAGTTCGAGATGTCAAGGTGGCCTTCGTCGCGTACCGCCGAACTCTCGAAACAGGATTCGGCCCAGCCTCCGACGATATCCTCTAGCAGCACGGTGCCAACAAACGCCGAAGCAACGTGAGCACTCACCTCGGGGAAGAGATGCGGCGATACCTGCACATAGCCGTGACGTGCCGCCGACAGGACCTCACTCAGGCCGGTCGGTCCTCCACAGCGCATCAAATCCGGCATGACAACATCCACTGCGCGCGTGTGAATCAAATTCTCGATGCAGCCCACAAGCGTGAGGGTCTCCCCCGCAACGAGCTTCGCGGCCGAGTGCAACCGAATCTGCGCTAAACCTCTCAGATCAAACGCGTCAACGGGCTCCTCGATCCAGTTGACCCCCAAGCCGAGAAGCGTGTCGATCCGAGAAATCGACTCAACCGGCGTCCATGACTGATTGACGTCGACCATCACCTCGATCTGATCGCCGACTGCACCGACAACTCGCGTTACGCGTTCGAGGTCGCGCTTCCAATCTGGGCTACCGATCTTAAGCTTGTAGCCTCCATAGCCAGCGACAGCGAAGTCGTGTGCCTCCTGCAGCAGCTCGTCCATTGAGTAGGTCAACCAACCGCCGCTGCCGTATAGCGGGAATCTTGTGTTCTCGCCGCCGAGGAGATGATGCAAGGAGAGCCCGGCGCGCTTCGCAGCGGCATCCCAGAGCGCAGCGTCAATCATGCTGAGTGCGATCAGCGGAGGTCCCGCCTGGCCAATGTGATTGATGTGCCGCCACATTCTCCGCCAAGTCTCACGGATTCCCAGATTGGGAATCATTGCGAAGTCGATGAGCGCCTCGACCTCGGCCGTGATAGCTCGCGCCTCCTGCTCTTCGAACGCGAATGCGTAGCCGATTCCGCATTCGTTCGAACCTTGCAGCTGGAGCAACACCGTCCAGACCGTGTCGATCTGGTGCAAGCCGGACAGGAGCCGATATGGGAGGCGCACAGGAACGATGCTCACGGTTGCTTCGTGAGCTTCGGGGCAGAGGCCGGCAGCTGAAGCGCGGGCGACGCTCACCACACCTGCTCCTTCAATTGACCGATCAACTCCTTGCACCGCGCCATCATGGTCCGATCCCAGGCGACGATTCGCGGTGTTCCGACATCGCGGAGCGGCCCCAAACGTATCGGCAAGGGTTCGGTCGTAGTGGGCCCTGCTCTAGGCAGGGCCCACTACGACCTTATTCGGGTGCATCGGACAGCGGGCGAACAGGGGACTCGGATCCTCAGTGAGTCGCTCGGTCCGCCCGTGCGACTTCCCGTCAGCCGGGCTACTCCGCGACCGTCCCCGCACCGAATGCCAGAAACAGTTTCACGGAGCTCCCGGTGATGCAGCCGCGCACCTTCGCGCAGGGCTCGGCTGTGCTGATCACGTCGGGCGATCCCGTGATCGCCCCCTGAACGCCTTCGTTGACGAGTGGGCTCCATAGGTCGTCAAAGAAGCCTGTCGAGACCTTGAGCCCAGTCGACGCCGGGAACACGTTGGCACCCTTTGCGACGTTGGTGCCGGGGCGTAACGTCGAGCTGGTTACGTAGGGAAGCGGAACTTCCATGTCCTTGGGCACCTTGTGCCCGCTGAGGATGGAAACGGCATTCATGAAGGCCAGCTCACCGGTATAGGCAGGCCCGCCGACCGAGATTCCCTCGACTCCCTTGCCACCCTTGCTGGTGGGCAGCATATCCACACGCCATTGGTTCTCTGACTCACCCGCACAGGGAAGCAGGCTGTGGCTCTGGGCCTGCAGGGCGGCCTCGACCGCCTGGCAGCTTGTTTCCGCCAACACCCCGTTCACGTCCGGGTGAGAGGCGAACAACGAACTGAAGGCCTGCTGGGTTGTCGCTGGGTCCCACATCCCGTTTGCCGTCGCGACCACCTTGATCCCGGGGTAGCTCTTGAGCACAGAGGCCCAACCCGCCCGACGCTCGATGTCGGCACTCGTCCCGGCGACGCCCGTCATCTCGGCCACCTGGCCTTTCCCATTCAGGAACTTAACCAGGCCCCTCGCCTGCAGCGTGCCGAACTCGAAGTCTGACGTCGTCACGTTGTGAGCGCACGGCGCCGTGACGTATGCGTTGTACGCATAGACCACGACTCCGGCCTTGCACGCCTTTGCGATTGCGGTGTTGAGGCCGGTGGGCGATATCGGGTACATCACGATCGCTTGCTCGCCAGCGGCCACTTCGTTGTTGATCGCCTGGATCTGGTCAGGCACGCTCGCTCCCGCGATGTCCACCCGCAGCGTGACGTGACCGCTGTACGGTGCCGTCTTGGCTTCAGCCTTGATGAGGTTCAGCGCTTCGGTCTGCCAGTCATTGCCGTAGTAGCTCAGATCGACTGCGACCTTGTAGCTCTTTCCGCTCAGAGCGTCATCGCTCCTCGCCACAGCCTTATGGGCCGTAGCGAGGGACCTGGAACTCGCTCCCGCGATGCCGCCCGAAGCAACGACGGTCAGTAACAGTCCGACCGAAGCAAGACCAACGGCGTACGAGAAAAATCCGTACCGCTGCAGCTTCCTCACTTGCATTAGACCCCCCAATGAACTGTGTTCCGTTGTACGGAACGAGCGTTCGGTTGACTAACGCAAGTTAATAGTCACGCTCCTGGCCATGTCAAGCTGGCTTGGACCGGCCGACGCGAGTGGCGCAACCGCTCGACAGCGAGGGCTTCGACTACTCCGTCCTCACCTACTGGCGGTCCCGTCTGCGGCGCTCAGAGCATCCCGAGCGGATCTTCGAAGCAGTGCGCGAGGTGGTCGAGGCGACCGGGCGCTCACGGGAAAGACCCGCCGGGCGCTCGAGGCATGGACCCGACGAGCCCCATAGGTGCCGCGGCTGTCCTCGTGCACCTGGCGGATGATCTCGGTCAGGTAGGCGTGCCGGAGCGAGCGGCTGACGGCGGGCGTCGGCGCCGCGCGTGGAAGCCGGACACCGAGACCTGGAGCACTCGGCAGGCGAGCTCGACGGACAGGCCATCTGCGGCCATCACCTCGATGGCCGCGAACCGCCTTTTGGGTCCGTGCGCTCCGTGAGCAGCTCGGAGGCTCGGCGGTGGATCTCGACCTCGGCCTCGAGCTCGCGGATGCGCCGCTTGGCCGCGATGAGCTCCTCCCGCTCGGCCGAAGACAGCCCTGGCTCGAGCCCCTTGTCGATGCGGTCCTGACGTCGCCAGGTGTAGATCGTCTGCTCGCTGATCCCGAGGTCGCGAGCGACGTCGGCGACCTTGCGACCCGATGCGACGAGATCGACGCACGCGTCGGCGGAACTCCGGCGGGTAACCCCTTCTTCCCATGGCTGCCTCCTATCGGGACAGCGCCATGAAGTCCAGTTATCCGACTCCACGAGAGTCAGGGCACACCACTCCATGCCTTGGAAGTGAGAATGGAGCATGACCGAAGAGCACTCGTCCCAGAGGCGGTACCCGCCTGCTCGACGAGCCCCGCCGCCTGGTCCTCCTCGGAGGAGAAGATCGACGCCGGCCGGCCGATGGCCTCCGCCGCGCTATAGCCCGTCAACGCCTCGGCGCCCGGGCTCCAGCTGGCCACGTTGCCGTCGACGTCGAGCTTGATGATCTCGTAGTCGGTGATGGCGTCGAGCATCGCCTCGAGGTCCCGGAGGCGTTCCCCCGGGTTCCGCTCCCCTGCGTCCGGCGTCGCCATGGCGCACCACCTCCTCGTTCCTCGATCCCGCTGGGCCTTCTCGTTGGCCGTGGAGCGGGATGGTACCCGAGCCGACGCCGGCATGGGCCGCTCGGCAAGGGGGCGGGCCGTCACGATGCGGCGGGACGCACATCAACCGCTTTTGATGCTCCCGATTCGGGTTAGATGTCGCGACCCCAACCCAGCAGCGAGGATTTGAGTGGGCGCTTGGTCGGCCGCCGACGGGTCAGACGCGGTCCGTCTGATCGGTGCGCTGTGGCCGACGAGCTCGTCCTCGTGTTCTGAGCCGAATCGGGTCCAGACGGCTGAAGCGTCCGAAGGTTCCGCGATGCGGCCTCATCAGTGCCCGGCGCGCAGCCCGCAAAGGAGGACCTCGTACAACTCTTTCCAAAGGCAGTCCACCTCAGCGA
Source organism: uncultured Actinomycetota bacterium (assembly GCA_963765505.1). GTDB lineage: Bacteria > Actinomycetota > Acidimicrobiia > Acidimicrobiales > Bog-793 > DATKQY01. The sequence goes on along the minus strand of CAVXWO010000001.1, from coordinate 128,287 downwards.
AGCCCGCCTCGCGAAGCCAGCGCAACTGGTTCTCGAGCGTCGCCTGCTCGACGTCGCTCGCGACAGTCGTGGGACCTTCCCGAGTGCCAACGCCGAGAGCTCGCGCGTAGAGCTCGAAGAGGCGGGGCGAGCTCGGGATGAGGTAGTCGAGGTTGCAGAAGACCCCATCGGGCGCCACGATCCCGTACACCTCGTGGTAGACGTCGCGGATGAGCGCAGGCTCGCGCAGGTTGTGGATCGCGATTGCGGACACGACCGCGTCGAACGGGTCGCCGAGATCGGCGCTCCATCCCGGTTGACGTAGGTCCGAGAGGCGGTAGTCCACACGATCGGCGAATCGGGCGAGGCGTTTCTCGGGCCACGGCGATCATCGGCGGGGAGTAGTCGTGCAGCACGACCGTGCTATTCGGGAACTCCTCCAGAACCTGCGCCGCGAACTCGCCGTAGCCGCCACCGAGGTCGAGGATGCGAAGGTCGCGGCCTCGATCGCACGGCAGGAGCGATGCCGCGCGGCGCAACTTCGGCCGGCGCTCATCGTCCCGGGTGACGTCGGACGCGATCCACTCGTGGACGTAGGTCTCCGACAGCCAATCGTGCTCGCTACGTGAGACAGCTCGGGTCATGACTGACCGGAAACACCGTCGATGCGCTCTGGCCCTGGAGGCGGAGAGACGATGTCCGGCAACGCGACTTGGACCGTCATGAGGCTTGGACGGTCACGAGATCTTGCAGATCGGCCGGAGACGGCTCCGCCGCGCGATCTCTACCACCGCAGCTGCACCGACCGTCATGGCGCTTCGAGCGGAGGATGCGAGTTCCAGCGGCATCGAGAAACACCAAGAAGGCGACTGTGGAGTCGTCCACGATGATGTGATCATACGAACGCCAGTCCGTAAAGACGCGATCAATTCGGGGGCCTTTGAGCATCCGCCGAAAGCGATGGTGCTCCTCATCGAACAACCAGGTGCTCCAGCACGACTCGATGACGATCAGCGACGAAATACGTTGCCCAACTTGGCGCTTGTCATAGTAGATCGTCAGTGGATCGAGCGCAGAAGGAGCAGGGCGCGAAGATGTCCCAGAGGCGACGCCCGCGCTGTAGGGCGTGTCGCGAGTGGTGCTGACTGGTCGTGGACATTCGATCATCGGAGAACCTTCCTACGAGATGCTCGAGCACAGGGATGCCGGGGTGGATTGGACGAACTCGAACGCGGTCAGGCCGTCTCGGCTTCGCTGTGCGATGCCTTGTGCACAGCTTTCCGGTGCTGCCGATTCACGAAGTAGGGCCGAAAGTCACTCGTTGGCGGTGTCAGCGCCGGCTGAAAACTCCGCGGTCAGTGCTGCTCTGAGGCGGCCACCTCCTTTGTCCGAGGTGCGCGAGAGCCTTCCGACGGGCCAGCGAGGTGTAGCCAAAGGTGTAGCCAAGAGGGTGAACACATGCGAATCGCGCCGAACGAGCCCGGACAATCCTCCCAGTTCAGAGGCTGTAGATGAATGCATTCGAATGCCACTGAGCGGCCTGGAGGCACCTACGGATCAGAAGGTTGGGTGTTCGAGTTTTCTGGCTCTCCTGCTCAATGAGTGGGTCGTCTGCGACCCGGGAGGTCGGGCCGGTAGCCGCCGAGCGCGAGCAGGGCGAGGGCGACGAGGGCCTGCGGTGAGCGGAAACCGAAGGCGATGCGGGTGAGGAGTCGGATCTTGGTGTTCGTCGACTCGATCAACGCGTTCGACAGGCCGCAGTCCAAGGCGGCGTCGATCGTCTCGCGGTGCTTGACGATCTTGCGCTGGAGCTCGACGAAGGCGGGGATGCGGCAGCGCCTCGCCCATCGGATCCAGGCGTCGAGGGCCTCCTTGCCGGCATCGCCCTTCACGACGAAGACGTGGCGCAGCCCTTCTTTCAGCAGGTAGGCACGGTAGAGACGAGGGTCGGTCTTCGCGATCCAGGCGAGGCGGGCCGCCTGGTTGACGGTCAGGTTCTCGGGGTTCTTCCAGAGGGCGTAGCGGGCCCGCTTGATCGAGCGAGCCATCCCGGTGGCTGCCTGCAGCCGACCGGTGACGGCATCGACGTGACGCCGGCCCGAGGCGGCGTTCCAAGCCTCCCGGCGCACGACGTCGAGTGCGTCGGTCGCCCACGCCACGACGTGGAAGGGATCCGCGCAGCGCAACGCCTGCGGGCAGCGCTGGGCCACCACCTTCGCGACCCACTCCGCGGCGTCGGCTGAGACGTGGGTGACCGCCGTGCAGCGCTCGGTGCCGAGCAGGTCGAAGAATCCCCGCAGCGTCGCCTCGTCGCGACCTGGAGCTGCCCAGACGAGCCGTCCAGAATCGTGGTCGACCACTACGGTGATGTAGCGGTGCCCGCGCTTGTAGCTGATCTCGTCGATCCCGATCCGCGACAAGCCCGCGAGCCGGTCGACTGTCGCGTCGATGTCGGCCTGGACCCTTGTCACGATCGCGCCGACGCTGCGCCAGGCGATCCGCATGAGCTCGACGACGGCACTCTTCGAGCACTGGACCGCCAGCCAGGCGACGGTGTCGTCGAAGGCCCTCGTGTGCCCTGCGCCGTGGCGCGCCCAGGGCACCTCGGCCGCGGTCACCCCGTGGTTCGAACAGCGCACCTTCGGCGCATCGGCCTCGAGGTAGCAGCGGAGCTCTCCGACGTCGAGGGTGCGCCAGCGCCGTCGCCCCTGACCACGGTCGTAGAGGCCAGCCCGTCTCCCACAGCGCCCACAACGCCGCGTGGCCCCCTTCGACGGCCGCACAGCAACGACGATCACCCCGGCTTGCTCGTCGAGCTCGACGCCTTCGACCACCGTCCGCGTGAGGCCGAGCAGCCGCTGCCATACGCTCAAGTTCCGCACCCCGCTTGCCCTCCTGTTCCAAGCCCTCAGACAGCTCGGAATCTAGGAAGCAGGCGGGGTGCACCCGCGGATGGGCTACTCAGGCACCCACGGATCTCGCTTTCCGCACATCCCGGCGTGGATTTCATGACATGACGCCGTAGGCGCTGTGTGGCACCTCGAGGAGATCGAGCACCTGGGCCTGGAGGTGCGTCAGCTCGGGAGCGAAGGTCTGCACGATCCGTTTGTTGCTGACGAGCTCGTGGCGGGCGAGGCCGCTGAAGATCTCGAAGATCCGCGGTGCGCTCGGCGCGCCGCACTCGCGGTCTTCGGGGTAGAGGGGGATCGATGCGGTGCCGCTCGCGGCCATGGCGCGTCGGATCTGGCGCTCGACGAGCGCCTGAACGAGGAGCGCGACGAAGTGGCAGCACAAGAGTCCCTCGATGCGCGCCACGTCCTTCAAGAAGACGGGGGCGACGAGCTGGACGCCCTTCAGCTGTGCATGGCGCCGCTCGAGGTGCGGCTGGTACTTGTAGGCGGCGAGAAACCTCGGCGTCGCTCAGGCCGGTGTCGTTGGTGACGAGCGGGAAGCAACCGTCGGACTTGGCGTCGTAGGCGACGAGCGCGGTGTCCACCTTCCAGGTGAGCGTGAAGCGGGTGCGGGTGGTCCTGCGGTAGCGGGTCTCCTCTCCTGGCCGCCCCCGGCGCTCCTGGCGAAAGGATTCCTCCTCGTGCTCTTGCACCGCGACGCTCACCCAGCGCGCGGCGTTCGCCGATGCGATCTCGCGCGCTGCGGCGGCCTCGACCGCCGTCCGCGTGTGCCAGCGTGACTTCGGCGAGGACACCCGAGCGGCGAGATCCGAGAGGGCGCTGACCGCCCGCTGGATGCGCGACTGGCGGGAGTCGGCGTCGAGGGCGGCCTCGAGGCTCGAGTGGACCCACACGATGCGGTGGCCCTCGGCCGAAGGGACCGGCGAGGGCGTGGTCCTCCAGAGGTTGTCGGCCTCGCCAGGCCGGCGCGACGGCCGGCGGGCAGCCTCTGCCCAGGTGGGGCTGTGGTCCTGGATCCAGGACCGGAAGAAGGCGTCCTCCTTGCGTGTCCGGGGGAGCACGGTGACGAACCGCCCGCCGTGTCCGGCGATGTGGGCCATCGCCTCACGGTTGGCGAGCTTGGTGTCGGCCACGTAGAGGAAGTCGGTCCGCCCGAGCAGCTTGACGAGGGCGTCCCAGGTGGGGACGTGGGTGGTGTCGTCGTTGGTGGCGCCGCCCTCGACGCGGTAGGCGACCGGCACCGCCCCGTCGGCGGAGACGGTGAGGATCCACACCAGCTGCTTGAGATCGGCGCGGTGGTCCTTGTTGTGGCCGAAGGCGATCGGCGCGGTCGCCTTGCCGCCCCGGACAGCCCCGGTCGCCGAGCGGTAGGCGCCCGAGAAGGTGACCGACGTCGAGTCGTTGTGCAGCTCGGCGCAGTCGACCTCGAACTCGGCGACGGCCCGCAGCACGAGCGCCGTCATGAGGCTCGCGCGATCGGCGTCGAACAAGCGAAGCAGGGCTCTGCCGACCCGGTCGTCGTTCAGCAGGGACGCCTCGCCGGGGCCGAGCCCGAGCACCGACGGGCTGAAGGGAGCCGCCCACTCGCCGAGCGCGTAGACGGGCTCTCGGTGGAGCACCAGGTTGCGCACCACGACCCCGAGGGCGACGGCCGGCGCCAGCTTCATGCGGCGATCCTCGTGGGGCACGTAGCGCTCGAAGAGCTCGGCCACCGAGAGACGCCTCAGGAAGTGGTTGACGATCGGCATGGCGCCCAGCAGCTCGGAGCGAAGCTCGAACCTCTCGCCACCCCCATCTCTCGTTGCGGGCATGTCCTACACCGTATACAGTGCAGGACATGAGGTGGTGGATGCTCAGGGTGGCGAAGCTCCGATGAGCGAAGGCGCTGACCGCCGGGTTCGCCGAGCGCGTGCGCGGCTCCTCGCCTTCCTCGAACAGAACGACCACGTCTTGCCCGGCAGCGTCGTCGAGCGCTCGCTGCGCTGCGGAAAGGCGAACTGCCGTTGCCACGCGGAGCCGCCTGTCCTCCACGGGCCCTACGTGCAGTGGAGCTACACCCGCGCCAACAAGCGGTTCACCCGCTGGCTCACCGCCGAGCAGAACGAGCGCTATCGCCCCCGGATCGAGGCCGGACGCCAGCTACGAGACCTCGTCGCCGAGCTCGAGGCCCTCGAGATCAGCGCAACGGAGCAAGCCGAGGGCTGGGACGCGTAATCACGTTCGGGATGTGCGGAAAGCGAGACGGATCGGTCAGGAGAGCCAGTTTTCTCAAGGCAATCACGACCTTCCGCAGGAGCCAGTACAAGGCGTGGGCGTGCCATAGGTCCACCGGATCGGCTGAGATACCCGGGATGTCCAACCATCGAGTCTTAGCCTGAGCCCTTTCCAACCCGCTGGCTGCGAGCGGGAGGGACTCACAAACGAGGCGGGTGAGGAGCTCGAGCTCGATCGGCTGGAGAGGAGGCGAACCCCTGTCGACACGAGTGGTGAGCCGCAGGCGAAGATTGGAGCGATGGACGCCGCGGGAGTCGACGGGGGGACTGATCAGTCGGGACGTCCGGCGTCCTCACTCGGAGACCCTCCGATGCCGCCGCTCGGCGAGCCGGCGCGCGGAAACTCCTCGGATCTGACCGCTCGGCCGCCCAGCACCGCGCCGACCGGCGGGACCGACGACCAGGAGCCGCGCGTTGCACACGGCGGGCAGAGTCCCGGTGAGATGGAAACGCCGCACCTCTCCGCCGGCACCCAGTCAGGAGATGCCGCGTCGCGACCCGGGCTGGCACTCCTCGTCATCGGCATCGGCGTGCTCATCACCGCGGTCGACACGACGATCGTCGTCCTCGCGCTTCCCGAGATCGAGCGTTCACTCCACATCGCTCTCGCCTCGGTGATCTGGGTCATCATCGGCTACCTCTTCGTGATAACGCTGCTGTCCACCCAGGTCGGGCGGCTCGGAGACGTCTTCGGGCGCGTGCAGATGTACGAAGCCGGCTTCTTGGTATTCGTCATCGGGTCCTTCGCCTGCGCGCTCGCGTGGGACGAGGGCTCGATCATCGCCTTCCGCCTCCTCCAGGGTCTCGGTGGGGCGCTCATCACCGCGAACTCCGGCGCGGTCATCGCCGACACGTTCCCCGAGGAGCGGCGCGGGCGCGCGTACGGCTTCAACGCCATTGGCTGGAACCTCGGCGCGGTGCTCGGGGTCGTGCTCGGCGGCGCGATCGTCACGTACATCTCGTGGCGGTGGATCTTCTGGATCAACGTCCCGATCGGCCTCGGCGCGCTCGCGCTCGCTCGCCGGGTGCTCGTTGACACCGGGACGCGCCGGCGACGTCGTCTCGACGTGCCGGGGATGGCCACCCTCGGGCTCGGGCTCTTCGGCCTCCTCTGGGGGACGGTGAAGCTGACGACGCAGTCCTTCGATGCCTCGATCGGCGGCTACCTCGTCGGCGGCGTGCTCATGCTCGCCGTCTTCACCCTCGTCGAGCGGTCGCACGCCGATCCAATGCTCGACCTCAGCATGCTGCGGATCCCGACGATGACGCCGTCGCTCCTGGCGGCGACCTTCCAGAGCCTGGCGAACTTCGCCGTCCTCTTTCTGCTCCTCATGTACCTCCAGGGTGTCCGCCACCTGAGCCCGATCCACGCGTCGCTCCTGCTGGTGCCCGGCTACGTCGTCGGGGGGGTCGTCGGGCCCCTGGCGGGGCGCTTCGCCGATCGGCACGGCCCGGTTCTGCCGGCGACCGTCGGGCTCGGGATCCAGGCCGTCGCCCTGCTGGCGTACGCGCAGCTCAGGCCTTCGACCTCCTTGACGTTCCTCGTCGTCGCGTACCTCGTCGGCGCGATCGGTTCGGGTTGCTTCTTCCCGTCGAACAACACCGCAGTGATGAACGCCGCGCCCGGACGCGACCGTGGCATCGCGTCGGGGATGCTCCGGACGTTCGCGAACCTCGGGATGGTCTTCTCCTTCGCCGTCGCCATCCTCATCGCCTCCCACGCCATCTCGAAGTCCGAGGCCTTCGCGATCTTCGTCGGGACGACGACCCTGCCGGCGGGCGCGACGTCCGCGTTCACCGAGGGCATCCGCGCCGCGTTCTACGCCTCCGTTGCGCTCATGCTCGTCGCGGCGCTGCTTTCCACGGTCCGGGCCCGGGGCGCGTCGTCGACGCTCGCCGGACACGGCCGGGATCGCGCCACTCAGGCCGAGAAGCAGAGCGCTCGGCATGCCGATCCCGGCGGCTGACGCGTTCTCGACACGAGCGGCAGCGGAGCGTCGCACTCGAGCCAGCGCGGCTCGGGGGGCTCGGCGGAGCTCAGCCAGAGGCTGCCCCCCATTGGCCCGCAATCTCGCCGTAGGGAAGCATCTGACTTCCCGGTCGTCCCATGAGAACGGCCGTGACGAACTCTGCTCGATCTGACGCTCATCGACTGTAAGAAGTTCGACGCGCTCCTCGAGAAGGGGGTCGAGTGCCCCTTCCCATCCGCCGGAATTCCGCCGCCGGCCATGGCGCCCGCCCGATGCAGCCGCAACGCAGCGTTCGTCTTCGGACGGGCAGATCATCGGGGCTCGGAACGGAAGTCGTCAGTGCCTCGCTCTCTACCGCCACGAGCGCCATCTTGGTGCTCCGCTGATCGGTGTCCAGCCAGCCGCATGCGGGCAGCCGAGCCCAGGTACCGTGACCGCCGCGAGGCCGCCACGACCACGACAACCGCTACTGCTTCGACATGCAGCGATTCCACGAGGCGGCTGTTCTCCGCTCCGCCTAAGGGAGGGCTTACGGGGATCCACCCTGGTTGGCGAGATCGCCGTTGGCTTGCAGGTAGGCAAGGACGGAGGTTACGCGGCGGTCGAAGCGCTTTGCGTCGGGAACGCTGAGCTTGCGGAAGATGCTGGTGACGTGTCTCTCGACGGCCTTCTTCGATACGGCCAGGTGCCGCGCGATCTCGTTGTTGGCGTAACCGCTCGCCATCTCGGCGAGCACGTCGAGCTCCCGTATCGAGAGCGAGTCGAGCGCCGAAGGCAGCCTGCGCCGCACCAGTGCGTTCACGATCGACGGATCGAGGACGGTGTCGCCGGCGTGGGCGCTATGGACGGCACCGACCAGCGTTTCGAGGTCACCGACGCGATCGTCGAGGAGGTAGCCGACATGGGCGGCGCCGGAGCGCAAGAGTTCGAGGGCATAGCCGTCGCCGGCTTCAGCGATAACGACGACGCCGAGGCTCGGATAATCGGCGCGCAGCAGCTGGGCGGCGCGAAGCGCGGCCTCGGCGTTCACCCGGGGGGTGCGGATGCCGACGATAAGGACGTCGGGTCGGTACTGGCGAACAGCGGCGAGGGTTTCGGGATGGCTGTCGACACGAGCGACGACCTCGATGCTCGCAACACTGTTGAGCAGACAGCTCAACCCCTCCCGGGTCAGGAAGTTGTCGCTCGCAATCACGGCGCGTAGCGTCGCAGGCGTTTCGTGCATGGCGGGACTCTCCCCGGTCGGACGGCGCAATATTCTCCGCGTCCCGGCAGGCGATATCAAGTTGGCATGCACGCCCGGTTCCGTTCGCGACAGAATTCTCACAAGCCTGCGAGTTCTCTGGATTCCGCACGGGGGTCTGCCCCACACATCTGAGGGTGCGCCCTATTTGCCAGGATTCAAGTCGGCCGTACGCTCGCCATTGGTGGCCGCGGAGGAGAGTGGCCGTTGATCGGCATCGCGCGACCGGCCGGTACGCAGTGGGCATGCAGGCGACGCGTGGTTGCAATCGCACCGAGGCCGGTACCTGCCGGCGCGACGGTGGGGCGATGCTTTAGTCGACGGGTCTGTATCTCTCCCGGCGCGAGCGCGGTGCCGCATCCCTCCTCTCGCCCCGGTGGCCAGCATGGAAGGCTAGGCGCACCCGTCCGGGCGCTTCCGGTGGCGTCCGCGAGCACCACCTTGCGGTCGACGCCATCCGAGCGTGGCGCGTCTGTTAGCAGCTCGGCCCGACTCCGTCCGACCAGATGCACCGCTGCCCACCCCCATTACCACTTGCCCATGGAGGAACCGATATGCGCGCCAAGCGAGCCGCCAAGTCCGACACCGTCGACGTCACCTTCAGCCTTCCAGCCAGTGTTCAAGCCGACAGCGTGGCCTTGTGCGGAGAGTTCAACGAGTGGTCGGCCGAGAACGTCAAGCTCGAACGCGACGGGGACGGTTCCTGGCAGGCCACCGTTGCCCTCGGGCCAGGCCGCACCTACCGCTACCGGTACCTGCTCGACGGCCAACGTTGGGAGAACGCCTGGTTGGCCGACGGCTATGTCCCCAACCCCTACGGCAGCGACGACTCGCTGGTCGTCGTCGAATGACCGGCGCGCGCCGAATACAACAGCGACGGCCGGCGCGCCAGAGAAGCCTGGCTCCCCATTCAGCGAAATGCCTCGGCCATGCCGCGTCAGGCGGTGGAGGACCGTCGTGTTCGGGCGTGCGGTGGGCGCACGCCACATGCCCACCACTCCGCCTTCGCTCCCGCGACAGCGCCGGCAACGGTTCGATGGCGGCGGAGCCGGCGGCGGCGGTCTCCAGGACGACGGCGGCAGCGGCACCCACAGCCTCTTCGAGAGCGAGCCGCAATGAGTACTCGACCCGCGCCTGATGACCATCGGCAAGGACACCCATCGCCGGACCGCAGCGGGGGGCGTCGCCTAGCCGTCACAGGGCCATCTACCCCGCCCGCTCCCGCCGAGCCGGCACCAGCCGCTGCCGACGACGCGGCCGTCGATGAAGACGCGGCCGTCGAGTTGCTCGAACGCGTCATCACGCGGATCTTCACGGCCGGACTGCTGCTGCACACGGTGTCGGGCGAGGGCCACGCTTTGCACGGCGCGCAGCCTGCCCTCGATGAGCTCGACAGGGCACTCTGGGACATCCGCGCCACCGTTCTGTCGCAGGCCACGTCGTCCAGGCCCCGCAGGGATGACCAGCCGACCGACATCCTCGGCGCGGCTATCGCCCACCTCAGCGTTGCCTCCGGAATCCTTAGCAAAGCGGCCGCCTGCGAGACCGCTCGGGGCGACGGCTCCCGATGGACGGCCACCAATGACGCCGACCTCTCGATCCACCGCGCGCTCATCGTGCTGCTGGACGCCTCACCTGGCCTTGCCCCCTTGCGCAAGATCCGTCGGCCAGCGGACCCGCTACCGAGACGAATAGTGAGGTGAGTTCTTCACGATGTCAGCGTCGTCGTCGCCTGCGCAACGGTCGCGGGCGTCGGCTCGGTTCGACCGGCGCCGACGTGAACGGACGCCTGTGGTCGCCGGAAACGCGGGACTCGCGATCCTGCCGGCACGCGGCGGCGACTGGCCGTCGCTCACCTGGTGGTCGAGGCCGTCCTGGCGGGGATCCGTCGGGAGCTCCGGGGCGATGCCACGCGGTGCGGCGAGGGGCGGCGCTCGCCGAGGCCACCCAGGTCCGCGGCGTGTCGGTCCGGGAGGCGTGCGGGGAGGTGCGTGCCCTCGTCGCCAGCTGGGCCCGCGAACCCGCACCCCTCCCCGACCGACACACGGGGCGGGGTCATCGAGACGACATCTGAACAGCACCTGCGGGCGGGGGGACGCAACGGCCCGAGCGGCGCGGCCACCTCGGAGATGCGGGCCGCGGCCCGCCGCTCGCCGCGGACGGGGACGGAGATCAGCCGACGAGCTGCCCGGACGGGGAATCGTGTCGCGGTGGCCGCTTTCAGGTCGTTCGTCCCTGTCGGACCGTCGCCGACGCTGCTTAGCCTGCCAGGCGGCAGGAGCGCGGATCCGACGTGGCCGGGCTCGCCGGTCGGTCGGTCAGCAGCAGCAGCAGCAGCAGGTGAACGGTGACTGAGCGTCGCCGATCGCAACGCCACCGGTCTGTGACGGCGCCCGAGTCCCTGCGCCTGTCACTTCTCGGCGAGTTCGCGCTGCACGCTGGCGCCGAGAACGTTCCCCTCGTCCAGGGTGCCCAGCGGCTGGTCGCGCTCCTGGCCCTGCACGGCAGGTGGCTGCGCAGGAGCTACGTGGCCGGCACGCTCTGGGGCGATGCGTCCGAGGCGCACGCCGACGGCAGCCTCCGCTCGGCGCTGTGGCGGCTGCGCATGGGGGCCCAGCACGTCGTCGACGCCGGGCGCGACGAGCTCCGCCTCGCCCCCGCGGTCGATGTCGACGTCCAACGCGCTCTCGGCCGTGGCGCGAGCCGTCCTGGCCGGGCGATTCGACGACGACAGCATCGACATGACCGAGCCGAGCCTTTGGCAGGAGCTGCTGCCCGGCTGGTACGACGACTGGGTGATTCTCGAGCGCGAGCGCCATCGCCAGCTGGTCCTGCTGGCCCTCGAGGCACTCTCCGAGCACTGCACGGACATCGGTCGCCTCGACGCCGCCGTCCTCGCAGGGCTCGCCGCGGTCGAGCGTGAGCCGCTCCGGGAGAGCGTGCACCGTGGCCGATCCGCCGCGCACCTTGCCGACGGCAACGTCGCGGAGGCGATGCGCCGGTTCCGGATGTACGAACGGCTGGCGCTGGACGATCTCGGAGTGGACCCCTCCCCGAAGATGACGGCGCTGCTCGGCGGCCTCCGCGTGCCCTGACGGCCCTGTGCCAGTGACGACCGTGTGCCAGCGACGACCCTGTGCCAGTGACGACCGTGTGCCAGCGACGACCCTGTGCCAGTGACGACCGTGTGCCAGCGACGACCCTGTGCCAGTGACGACCGTGTGCCGGCGACGGCCGGTGTGCCGGCGACGGCCGGTGTGCCGGCGACGGCCGGTGTGACGGCCCTCGCCATTCCGGGGCGACGCCGTCGCGCTCGGCGTTCCCCATGGTGGGCGTCGTAGAAGAGTGGGGACACGTTGTCGCGGAGGATCGCCCTGGCGCGAGAGCCCTCATCGCAACAGGAGGTCCGCGCGGTTGCGGCCGAGCCGGATCCGCTCGGCATTGTGCTGGTCGGAGCCGAGGGCGCACCCGGTCGCCTCATCGCGGTCAAGCCCGAACGAGTGGTGCCGGTCGACGAGCCGCTCGATGCGCAGCTCCTCGGACGGCTCGAGATACCACACCTCGTCCAGGAGGTCGCGGACCTCCGACCACGGGGGCGCCGCGTCGAGCAGGTAGTTGCCCTCGACGACGAGGGCGTGCTCCGGACGGACCGGAATCGCTCCGGCGATCGGCTCCTCGAGACCACGGTGAAACTTCGGTGCGTAGACGACGTCGCTGACCTGGTCGCGGACCCTTCTCAGCAGCGCCAGAAAGCCGTCGCCGTCGAACGTGTCGATCGCGCCTTTGCGCTGCGTGCGACCCAACCGGACGAGATCCTCCTGGGCGAGGTGGAAGCCGTCCATCGAGACGAGCACCGCGGCCGGCCCCATTGCAGCGACCAGCCGGTCACCGAGCGTCGACTTTCCCGCTCCGGGCGCGCCGGTGATCCCGAGCAGCCGCCTGCCGCCACGCGCCGCGAGCTCCCCCGCTCTCGCCTCGAGCCCGGCGAGGTCCGCGAGGCTCGCGGCCGGTGGGGCCTGCGCCAGCGGCGCAGGCGCGCCGATCGTGCTGTGCCCCGGCCTTCCCGGATGCGGCGGATGCTCGCACACGGGCTCAACGTATCCGGGCGTGCCGGACCCCGGACGCAGTACGCGGCCCGCGCGGTGGAGGCGGTGGGGCGCCGGCTTCTCCCGCGGTTCACGCGTCATCCCGACAACGCCGGCCAGGGCGGGATCGCCCAGCCGGCAGTGCCTGGCCCGTTGGTCATGGCAGTGGTCGGTCACGAAGCGTCGGCTGCCCTCGCGACCAGCGGCGGCACACCGTGGCCGGTACACCCCGCGCGTTCAGCGCCGTGTTCTCGGAGCACAGCGACCGGGCGGTGATCGCCGCCGTCTCTACGGCCTGCGGCGCTGGACGCGCGGACTCGGGTCCATCCTCCGCGCAATAGCCTGAGCACGCCGCCCCGCCTGGACGGCGAACGGCCCGACGCCGAGGGTGGCAACGTTGCGTACAGACAGTTGAGTGGCCTCGACCCCCTCTGGCTCGTACTGGCTGGCCTCGGCGGCGGGCTCTCGGGCAGCGTGGCCGGACTGGCGTCGCTCGTCAGCTATCCGGCGTTGCTCGCGGTCGGGCTTCCGCCGGTCGCGGCCAACGTGTCCAATACCGTTGCCCTCGTCTTCAGCAGCACCGGCTCGGTATGGGGGTCGCGCCCGGAGCTGACCGGCCAGCGGGCCCGGGCCAGGCGGCTGGCCGCGAGCGCCGTCGGCGGCGGGATCGTCGGCGCCGTACTGCTCCTCGCCACGCCGTCGAGCTCGTTCGCCCTCGTCGTGCCGTGGCTCATCGGGTTGGCATCCCTCGGCGTGCTCATCCGCCGGAATCCGGCCCGCCCGACGCACACCTCGACGCACCCGCCCGGATGGGCGCTCACCGCCGGGGTGTTCCTGATCGCCGTCTACGGGGGCTACTTCGGCGCTGCCGCCGGCGTGCTGATGCTGACCGTCCTGCTGCTCAGCACCGGCGAGACCCTCGCCCGCAGCAACGCCATGAAGAATCTCCTTCTCGGCGGGGCGAATGCCGTCGCAGCGCTGGCGTTCGTCGTCTTCGGCCCGGTCCGCTGGTCGGTGGTGCTGCCCCTCGCCGTCGGGTTCCTCGTCGGAGGCCGGCTCGGGCCGGCCGTCGTGCGGCGCGCTCCGAGCGGGCCCCTCCGGGTGCTGATCGCCTGCGGCGGATTGGGTCTCGCCGTGCACCTCGGTCTGGACGCCTACGGCTGAACGCGCCCGGGAGCGGGGTTCCTCGCTGTCCGCCGAAGGCGACCTCGTCGGTCAGCCCTGGCCAGCCCTGGCCGGTCTCGAGGGTCAGCGTCTTCGCCGTAGAGGTCGATCCGGCCGCCTTGCCGGGGGTGCCTGTACCCACCCGACCGGCGCTTTTACAACCTGCGCAACGATCCGCGGAGCATCGTCGAGCCGACCTCGGTGCGCCGGCGCAGGGCGCGGGGCCCGGGACTGGTGGTGGTGTCGAGCGCCCGAACGGGTGCGGCGCCGCGTCAGCTTGGCGCCGTGACGCGTCCGCCGAGGGCCGTCGCGTCGAGGCCCGCGAAGCGCTGGAACCAGTCCGGCAGCGAGATCTCGCCGGCCGCCATGGCCCTGCCCAGGTCCCACGGCCATCTGCTCGACGTCGCCGTCGAGCTCGTAGAGGGCGAGATGGGTCGGGCCGACAGCGGGCTCGGGCCCGTCCGCCAGCAGTCGGAAGCGCCATCCGCGGACGAGGATCGGCGTGTTCGCGATGTTCTCGGCCTGGTGCGTCTCGTACCAGTCGCTGTAGGCCTCGAACGGCATCGAGCCGGGCGGCGCGTTGAAGTTCATGTAGAGGTGCTCCGGCAGGACCACTTCGCCGTGGTCCCCGAGCGCGAGGCACCTCCACGAGGCGAAGCCGATCCCGCCGAAACCAGTCCGGGAGCGTCATGCTCGCCCGCTCCCGGTCGAGGGCCTCGCGGAGGGCGTCGGGGTCGCCCTCGACCTCGTAGAGCCGCGAGGTAGGGGAACTGCGCCGGGATCTCGCTGCCGAGCACCGGCCGCACGGCGAACCTGCGTGCGGCGGCGAGGCCGTCGGCGGCGAGGACCTCGTGGAGGTGCGCGTCGTACCAGCGGTTGTACTCGTCGTCGCCGACGCCCTCGGGCGGGGCGCTGAACACGGCCCACAGGTTCTCGGACACGGTGGCGGCTCCAGTCTGGGTCCCGCCGGGACCGCCGCTCACGCTACGTCGCGCCCGGCTACCGGCGGCAGGTGGTTCGTCAGGAGCGAATCGGTGCCGCAGTGCCGCCCCCGGGGGGTCCGTTCGCGCCCCGGCGCCGGCTCGTCGCCGCGGCCGGCACCCTCTATAGGACGACACAGACCCCTATAGACCCTGCCTGAGCTGGCAGATCGCGCCTATGCAGCCATCGCGCAGATTTGGTCGTTCGCCAGATGCGCCCGGAGCGAGATCCCCTCAGACTCGGCGGCATGTCGAACATCGATCGAACGGCGGCGGGAGCGGAGACCGACGAGGTCTACCAGGACGACGCGGCCTCACTGGCGAAGCTGCGGGACTGGGCGTGGGAGCGCGGCCGGACCGACATCATCCTCGACCTGGACCTGCACGCGGCGGTCCAGGAGTTCCGCTGCTCACCACGTTGGCTCAACCTGGTGCACCTAGCTGCGGTGCTGCCCTCCGGTGCCGGCCCGGCACCGGTCGAGGAGATCCGCCACCTCGCCGCCCACGGCGCCGACGACGCCGCCTGCACGGCGCTGGCGGCGGACCTCGCGCCCTGGTTCCACTCGGTGGGCCAGCGACTCTCGGCCGACCTGAGCGAGATGGCGGCCGCATCCGGCGCCGAGCGGACCGCCGGAGGTCTGTAGGGCGGCGGCTATAGAGCCCCTACAGCCCTGCCGGGAAACTCTGGTCGGTCGCCAGATGCGCACCGGCCGCTATGCAGCGCATCGTGGGGGGACACGGACCGAGGGCCGCACCTGGCGGTGCCGCCCGCGCACCGGGCACTCGTGACGCCACCCGCTCCCGGCTTGCCCCAGCGGACGGACGCGTCCCACTTCTACCGAAACATCGATGAAAGGGGAACCACATGACCACAGGAAGCGGCACTGCCGCCCCGAAGACCATCGCGCGTATCACCCGCGGCGCGCTCGGCGCGCTGGCGCTCGTCGCCGCGGCGAGCGCCGGCGTGGCCGCAGCGCTGCCCGCCGGGGCCGGCGCCAGCACCGCCCACGTCCGGGCGCACTTCACCCCGACCGGCGGCGTCGGGACCCGCTACGTGTTCCAGAAGCTCGGCGACCCGGCCGACCCGACGTTCAACCAGCTCCTCGGCATCAACGACTCGGGCGTCATCGCCGGCTACTTCGGCAGCGGGACCCCGGCGAGCACCCACCCGAACAAGGGCTTCACGATCGCCCCGTACTCCAAGGCCCTGTTCACGAACGAGAACTACCCCGGCTCGCAGCAGACCCAGGTGATCGGGATCAACGACTCGGGCACGACGGTCGGCTTCTACGCCGACGCCGCGGGCAACAACTTCGGCTTCGTCGACCGCAAGGGCCACTTCACCTCCGTCTCCTACCCCGGCGCCGGCGGGAGCCCCGTCGTCACCCAGCTGCTCGGCATCAACAACCAGGGCCTGGCGGTCGGCTTCTACAACGACGCGGCGGGCAACTCGCACGGCTTCGAGTACAACTCGCACACGGGCCAGTACTCGCGCATCATGGTCCCGGGCGCCGTGACCTCGATGGCCACGGGGATCAACGACAAGGGTGACATCTCCGGCATCGCCACCTACTCGAACAAGGCCACGGTTACCTCCGCCACAACGGCGCCTTCCGGGTGCTGACGTTCCCCGGCGCCACCGAGACCCAGGCGTTCGGCCTGAACGACCTCGACCAGGTGGTCGGCCAGGAGACGGACGCGGCGGGCAAGATGCACGGCTTCTTGTACTCGGCCGGCACGTGGCAGGCGCTCGACGACCCCCAGGGCGTCGGCTCGACCTTGATCAACGGCCTCAACAACGCCGGCGACCTCGTCGGCTTCTACACCGACGCCGCGGGCAACACCGACGGCTTCGTCGCCACGCCGCAGTACTACGCCGCACCGGGCGCCTAACGCCCACCGACGGCGGGGGGCACGGCCGATCCGACCGGCTGTGCCCCCCTCCGTTCGTACGAGGTTCGCAACGACGACCGTCCACGCCCGGCGTGGACCCACGGGAGGGGAGGACTCCCATGCGCGCGCTCACACGAAGGATCTCGACGTCGGAACAGCACGGACGGGGCCCAGTCCCCAGGATCGCCACGATCGGTGCCACCGCGATGCTCGCCGTGGCGCTCGGCGCGGGGAGCGCCGGCGCGCTGAGCACTCGCCGCCGCACCCGCCGGCGCGCAGACCACCGGCACGACGCGCTACGTCGCCGTCGGCGGCAACGACGGCGGGGGCGCCAACGACTGCACCCTCCAGGCGGCGCCGTGCGCCACCGTCCAGCACGCCATCGCCGAGGCGGCGGCCGGCGACAGGATCTCGATCGGCACCGGCACCTTCTACGAGGCCGACCTCACCGTGGCGAAGAACCTCACGATCGAGGGCGCCGGCCTCGGACCGACGACGATCAACGGCTCGAAGTCGTCGAACGTGCCGATCCTCACGGTCCAGGGCAACGTCTCGGGCCACGTGGACGACCTGACGCTGGCGGGTGGCGCGAACGAGTTCCCCGGCGGCGCCATCTCGGTCGGCGGCTCGGGCGCCGACGTCACGATCTCCCACGTCGAGTTCTTCGAGAACTCGGGCGGCATCGACGGCGGGGCGATCTACGCCTACGACAGCACCGTGAGGGTGACCGACTCGGTGTTCCTCAACAACTCGACGCCCGGCCAGGGTGGCGCGATCTACGCCTACGACGGCACGGTGAACCTCGACAACACGGCGGTGGCGTCGAACACCGCCGGGGGGGACGGCGGCGGCCTCGCCGCGTTCGGCAGCGTCGTGCAGGTGCAGGGGTCGGCCTTCCAGACCAACAGCGCCGTCGACGGGGGCGCCATCTACCTCGGCACGGACACCTCGAGCGTCGGGGGGCGCGGCAACGCCACGGCGACCACGTTCTTCGCCAACCGGGCCAGCGGGCTCGGCGGTAGCGTCTTCGGCGCCGGCGGCGGCTTCGGCGCCTACCACGACTCGTTCGAGGCGAACACCTCCGTGGCGGCCGACGCCGTGTACGTCGACTCCGGCGCGGCGGCCTTCCAGACCTCGGTCCTCGACGACGCGCCGGGCGCCGCAGACAAGTGCGCCGTTGTCTCCGGCCTGACGGCGACGTCGGTGCTCCTCGACGACGGGAACGATCTCAGCGACGACGCGACGTGCAATTTCACCGGCATCGGCAGCTCCGGGAGCGTCACGCCGGCCCGCCTCGGCCTGGCGACGTCGCCCGGCCCGAACGGGGGCTTCGTCGGCACGCTCCGGATCGGCCCGGCGAGCGCCGCCTACGAGATCGTGCCCGCGGCCTTCTGCGCCGGCGACGACGCGAGAGGCGTGCCGTACCTGCAGGGCTCGGCGGCGGCGTGCGACGCCGGCGCCTTCCAGTATGCACCGCCGGTCATCACCGGCGTCTCGCCGGGCACGGGCCTCCCGACCGGCGGCACCGCCGTCACGCTCAGCGGGAGCGGGTTCACCCTCGTCAGCGCCGCGACGGTCGGCGCGCAGACGGCGACGATCGAGCCGGGGGGCAGCGACACCTCGCTCGACCTCGAGACACCCCCCGGGGCCACCGGCCCCGCGGCGTTGACGCTCTACAACGACGACAGCTCGGTCTCGACCACGATCACCTACGTGGCGGCCTCCCTGACGCTTGCGACCGCGCCCTCGCCGCCGGTCGCGGGGACCGTCACGCTCACCGAGACGGTCTCTCCGCAGAGCGAGGCGTCGGGGACCGTCGCCTTCAGCGCCTCCGGGACGCCGATCGCCGGCTGCGCTGCGGTCACGGTCACGGGTGGCCGCGCCAGCTGCACCACGATCCTGCATGCCGGCACCGACGCGATCGGAGCCGCGATCACCGAGGCCGGAGCCACCTACCCGGCGCCGACCGACGAGCTGGTCGTGGGCAAGGCGACACCGTCGGGGTCGCTGACGGCATCGCCGACGAGCGCCGCCTCCGGCGCACCGGTCACGCTCACGGCCGACGTCGGCGGGCAGGCGATCGCCCCCACCGGGACGGTGACCTTCGAGGAGGGTTCGACGCCGATCGCCTCCTGCGGCGCGGTCGCGCTGGCAGGCGGCAGGGCGACGTGCCCGGTCGTGCTGGCGGGCGGCACGCACGAGCTCACCGCGGCCTACTCGGGGAGCGCCGACTACCTGAGCGCCGCCTCGGCCGCGGTTCCGCTGACCGTCGGCGCAGCGGGCGCGGTGGTCGGGTCCGGCTCCGGCAGCGTGGGCCCCTTCGTCCGGGTGCGCCAGGTCAGCGGGCCGCGCCACGGCGTGGAGCGCGTGCTCCTTGCATGCACCGGGACCGCCTGCCGCGGCACCCTCACCCTCTCGACCACCCCGCGGGTGACGGTCGCCCGCGGCACGCGGACCGAGACGATCGTCATCGCCAAGGTGAGGTACTCGCTCGCGCGCGACACGGCCAAGACGATCCAGCTCCGCCTGGACGCGCTCGGCAGCCACCTCGTGGCCGGCGCCACCGGGCACCGCGTGGTCGCGACGTTGGGGGTCCGGGTCGCCGGCGGTTCCGGGACGAACCGCCGCGTCTCGATCTGAGGCCGCGCGCCGGGCGGTCACCCGTCCCCGGCGGTCCGGTTCCGCCCGGGAGCGCGCCAGCTCGCGCGATCCGGACGATCGGCCGCCCGGCGCATGGCCCGCATCAGGTACACTTGGTGTTGCGAACAGCCAGATAACACGCGAGCTGTACGCCATTGTGGTTGCCATCAGGGTCTCCCGCATGTGAACAAGAGCGTGGAGAAACGAGGCAGCACAAATGACCGTAGGTACCGTCAAGTGGTTCAACGCCGCGAAGGGCTTCGGGTTCATCACCCCTGACGACGGCTCAGCCGACGTCTTCGCACACTTCTCGTCAATCGAGGGCTCGGGCTACCGCGAGCTGGTCGAGGGGCAGAAGGTCGACTTCGAGTCCGAGCAGGGCCCGAAGGGGCTCCAGGCCAAGCGGGTTCGACCGCTCTAGGAACGTCAGTTCGGCTCGCGATCGCGAGCCTCGCAACCGCCGGGACCGCCCACCATCGGGTTGTCCCGGCGGTTGCGCGTCGAGGCCACGGCGGGAGGGGCCACTCACGGCCGCTGCGCTCACGCCCCTAGCCTGACGTTCCCCTCCGCGGTCGCTCGCACCGGTTCAGGTCGTTGCCCTCGGGGTCCGAGAAGAACGCGAGCCACGCCGGCCGCCGGCGCCGCCTCGTCAGAGGTTGGTCTCGTCGGCAGGGACGTGTGGGAGCGGGGGCGAGCCCCCCTGTCCGTGCGGGTGGAGCTGCTGGCAGCCGAGCGTGTAGGCGGTCATCGACAGCGAGCCCATCGCATAGCCGTCCACGAGCACACCGGTCGGCTGGCCCGCCGCCGCGGCGAGGCCCGCCAGGTAGAGGAGCGGGATGAAGTGGTCGGGCGTTGGCGCCGCCATCGGGAAGTCGCCGTGGGACTGGATCCCCGCCAGCTCGGCGGGAGCGTCCGTCATGATCTGCCGGGCGCCGTCGTCGAAGCGCCGCGCCCAGTCGAACCCGGCGTCGGGCTGGCTCCAGTCGATGCGCCGCAGGTTGTGCACGACGTTGCCGCTGCCGACGATGAGCACGCCGCGCTCTCGGAGCGGTGCCAGCCTGGCGCCGAGGTCGAGGTGGTAGTCGAACGACTGCAGCGCGTTGATGGAGAGCTGGACGACCGGGATGTCGGCGCCGGGGAAGGCGTGCACCAGGACGGACCACGTCCCGTGGTCGATCCCCCAGCTGTCCGCGTCGAGGCCGATCCATGCCGGCTTCACAAGCTCGGCGACCTCCTCGGCGAGCTCCGGGTCGCCGGGAGCCGGGTACTCGACGGCGAACAGCTCGGGGGGGAAGCCGTAGAAGTCGTGGATCGTCTTCGGCAGCGCCATGGCGGTGAGCGCCGAGGCGTGGATGTACCAGTGCGCCGAGACGACCAGGAGCGCCCGAGGGCGCGGGATCGCCGCGCCGAAGACCCGCCACGCCTCGGTGTAGCGGTTCTCGTCGAGCGCGTTCATCGGGCTGCCGTGCCCGAAGAAGGCGGCCGGCATCGGACCCGTCGTCGCATCCGCGCTGGCTGTCACGTGTCACCCCACGATCTCGGCGCGCTCCGCCCCGGTCGGCGCTGCGCCGGCATCCGCCAGGCCCGGCACGGTCCTCCCGGGCGGTCCCGGAGGGCCGGTCGATGCCGGCTGTGGCCCGGACGATGCCACGGCGCGAGCGACGTTCGGGTCACGGCCGGCCAGCCGGGTTGCGCGAGCCCAGCACGGCGGTGAGCCACCTGACGGACCGCTCCACGGCCGCAGGCGGGGCCTGGTCCGTCACCCGGGCGGCGATGTCAGCGACGGTGGTCCGTGCCAGCTCTTCCTCCCAGGCACGCTCGGCACGCCACATCGCCGAGGCGATCGCGCACGTCGCCGGGTACGCGCCGGCCGACGCGGCGGCCGGTCCGCGCCGGCGGATCTCCGTGCAGCGGAAGAGCGGCTCCTCGCCCTCGATCGCCCGTACCACGTCGAGCAGGGAGACGTCCTGCGCCGGTCGACCCAGGCGGTAGCCGCCACCCCGGCCCGAGGTCGACTCGACGATCCCCGCCCGCGTCAGCGCCTGGAGAGACTTGGCGAGGTACGGGCCGGGCACGCCGTGGAACTCGGCGAGGCGGGCCGCCGGGAGCGTCACGCCCTCAGGGAGCATCGCGAGCACCACGGCGCAGTGCGCCGCCCACTCCACCCCCTCATTCAACCGCATACTCGGACTCTAATTGTCCGGGTAGCGGCAGGACGTTAAACTCGGATATCAGACATCCGAATAAAGTGCGGGCTGCAGCGGCTCGGAGGGAGGACGCCATGCGGATCGCGGTCGCGGGAGGCACCGGCATCGTCGGCAGGTACGTGGTCGAGGCGGCGCAGCAGGCTGGCCACGAGGTGGCGGTGATGAGCCGCCGGACCGGCGTCGACGTCCGAAGCGGCGAGGGTCTCGCCGCCGCGCTCGCCGGGGCCGACGTCATCGTGGACACCACCAACGCGGGGACCACCGACCGTGCGAAGGCCACCGCGTTCTTCACCGAGACGACAGGACGCCTGCAGGCGGTCGGCGCCGGGGAAGGGGTCGCCCGTCTCGTCACGTTGTCCATCGTCGGCCTGGAGCGGGTCGCCGGCTACGGCTACTACGAGGCGAAGCTCGCGCAGGATTCGGCCGTCCTCGCCGGCCCGCTGCCGGTGACCATCGTGAGGGCCACCCAGTTCCACGAGTTCCCTGCCCAGGTCCTCCGGCGCACGCGGCGCGACCGATCGCCGTGATGCCGGTGATGCGGATCCAGCCGGTCGCGGCGCGTGCCGTCGGCGAGCTGCTGGCGGCCGTGGCCGAGGGGCCGCCCGGCCAGCCGACGCTCGAGGTGGCGGGGCCCGAGCCGGCCGATCTCGTCCGGCTGGCCCGTGCGTTCGTCCGCCGGCGAGGCGAGCGGGTCGCGGTGATCCCCTTCGGGCTTCCCGGCGCCGCCGGCAAGGCCATGCGCAGCGGGGGCCAGCTCCCACCGCCCGGAGCACGTCTTGTCGGCCCACGCTTCGCCGACTGGCTCGTGGGCGAGGACGCCCGTGCCGGCGACCTCTGAGCTGCGGCGGCGGGCCGTCGACGCGATGCCGCCGTCGCCGACCTCCGGGTGGTGGCCACCGGAGGACCGGCACCGTATCCACGCTAGAATTGCTGCTTAGCGCCCAGGGATGTCAACGGTGGCCGGTTCGTCTCGAGCCGGCGCCAGTCGGGCCGGTGACCTCCACGACGTGGACCGGACGACGGCAGGGCGCCACCGGGTGAGCGACAACGGCGGTCGTGGCACGGTCGATGCGCGCCGAGCAGGGCGACGAGCCGACGGGAAGCGGCCGACCGAGGCCGTTGCGTCCCGGTCCCGACCACCACCTGGTGGCCGGGTCGAGCGTTTCGCAGAGAGCAGGAGTCACGTGCGCATCGCCGTCATCGCCCCGCCGTGGGTGCAGATTCCGCCGCCCGCCTATGGCGGCACCGAGGCCGTCCTCGACACTCTCGCCCGGGGGCTCGCGCGGGCCGGCCACGAGGTCTTCCTGTACTCCACCGGCGATAGCACCTGCCCGGTGCCACGGGGATGGGTCTTCGAGCGGGCGATCGGCGTCGGCACCGGGGGTTGCGCGGCCGAGCTGCGTCATGTGATCGCGGCCTACGACGCTGTCGCCGACTTCGACATCGTCCACGACCACACGCTCGTCGGTTCCGTCTACGCCGACCGGCTGCCCTGGCTGCCCGTCGTCACGACGAACCACGGGCCGTTCGAGAGCGATCTCGGCGCCCTCTACCGGACGACCAGCGACCGCGTGCCCGTGATCGCCATCTCGCACCACCAGGCCTCGACGGCGCGGGGCGTGCACCTGGCCGGGGTGATCCACCACGGCGTCGACGCGTCGCGCTTCCCCATCGGGGACGGCCGGGGCGGCTACGCGCTGTTCCTCGGCCGGATGAGCCCCGACAAGGGCGTCCACATCGCGGCCAGGGTCGCGCGCGCCGCGGGGATGCCGCTTCGCATCGCGGCGAAGATGTCCGAGGCCGCCGAGCGGCAGTACTTCGCCGAGCGCGTCGAGCCCCTGCTCGGGGCCGGCGTCGACTACGTCGGCGAGGTTGGCGAGGCCGACAAGCTCCAGCTGCTGGCCGGCGCGACCTGCCTCCTCAACCCGATCGCGTGGCCGGAGCCCTTCGGCATGGTGATGATCGAGGCGTTGGCGACCGGCACCCCGGTGGTCGCGACCCCGCGAGGCGCCGCGCCCGAGATCGTCACCGACGGCGTGACCGGCTACCTGGCGGCCGACGAGGAGGCGCTCGTGGCCGCGTTGGGCAAGGTTGCCGCCCTGGACCGGCGAGCCTGCCGACGGGCCGTGGAGGAGCACTTCAGCGCCGAGCGCATGGTGGCGGAGCACGTCGCGGTGTACGAGGCGGTGGCCGGTGCGCGGAGCCGCTCGCTGCTCGGGCTGCCCCGCCTGAGCGCGGCGCCGGGCCGCGGGCCGCGGCCGCCGGTGGCCGCACGCACGGGGCGGGACGGGGACGACACCTCGGCCGGCGTCGCCGTGAGCGCGCCCCGGGCGGGCTGACGCTCACCGTCGGCGCGCCGGGCTCCTCGCGCCGGCGCCCGGTCTAGCTCGCGCCGAACCACCGGTCCCGGTAGCGGAAGAGGAAGCGCTCCGTCACCAGGTTGAGGATGCGGCGCGCCTGGCCGAAGCGTTCCGGGAGCTCGCCGAGCACGGCGACGTTGCCGGGCACCGGCCGGGGCAGGAGTTCGAACGCCCCCCGGTACCACCGCCGGCCGAGCTGCTCGAGCAGACCGACCGCCCCCATGGCGCCGAGCACCCCGGCCCCGCCGGGTTCGGCCTGCCGTCCGCCCGGCCGTGAGAGGCCGCCCGCCCGCAACAGCCGCGTCTCTTCGACCGGGCCGAAGCCCTGTCGGGCCGTGTGGTCGGGGAAGACTCCTGTCAGGAACAGGGCCACGTCGCCGAGGCGGCGGAGGACGCCCGGCAGCTCGGCCTCGGAGACGACTTCGAGCAGTCCCGCCAGGCGCACCGGGTCGAGCTCGGAGAAGCGCTGGCGCCGGAAGCCCCTCGGGGTCCGGACGAGCACGGAGCCGCTCGCCACGTGCGTGTACGACGCCAGCAGCTCGGCGAGGAAGAGCCGGCGCCACGGTGCCGCCAGGAAGTCGCGCAGCTCCGCCACGTCGAAGACCGGGGTGCGAACGCCGGGGCCGAGCCACTCCGAGACGTAGCTGGCCGACCGCAGTTCCGCCGCCGCTCGCTGGACGGCGACGGCGAAGGCCAGGAACGGCGAGACGCCGGCGAACGGCTCGGCTCCGGCCGCAGGGCCGAATACGGCGTCGAAGACGTGCGGGCGCGCCAGCAGCTCGTCGGCACCGCCCGGGTGCGCGCGCACGAGCGAGCGCGGGTCGACCGGGCCCGGAGCGAGCCGCTCGCCGGCGAGCAGCAGGTCGAGATCTGCGGCCGTCAGGTGCTCGAGGTATGCGTTCGCAACGGCCTCGCGTTCGGGGATCATCGTGGTGACAGGCTAGAAGGGCGAGCGCTCCGCTCGTGCGGCCCGGCCGTCGGCGCGGCGCCACGCCTCGCGCCGTGACCACCCGGCGCATACTGGGAGATGCCCAGCCCCGCGGTCGCCGTGGTCGGCTCGCTCAACCGCGACCTGACGGTGCGCACCCCGACGCGCCCGGCTCCCGGCGAGACGGTCACCGGCGCCGAGCTCGCGAGCTCCGGCGGCGGCAAGGGAGCCAACCAGGCGTGGGCGGTCGCGTCGCTCGGCGTCGCCGTGCACCTCGTCGGGCGGATCGGGGACGACGACGCCGGCACCGAGCTGCTCACCGGGCTGCGCCACCCGCTGCTCGCCACCGACCGGGTGCTCGTCACGCCGGGCGTGGCAACCGGCACCGCGATCATCGAGGTGACCCCCGACGGCGAGAACTCGATCATCGTCGCGAGCGGGGCCAACGACCTGCTGAGCCCGGCGGACCTCGACGGCGCGGCCGCGGTGCTCTCGACGGTGGCAGTCCTGCTGCTCCAGCTCGAGATCCCCCTCGTCACGGTGGCGCGGGCCGCCGAGCTGGCCGGCACCGAGACGCTGGTGGTGCTGAACGCCGCGCCGTTCCGGCCGCTGCCGGCCCGGCTGCTGCGCCGCGTCGACGTCCTCGTCGTGAACCAGCCGGAGGCCGCCGAGCTGGCCGGCACCGCCGCCGGAGGGGACGACGCCGTCTTCGCGCGCCTGCGCGGCCTCGGGCCCGAGGTGGTGGTCGTGACCCTCGGTCACGACGGCGCCGCCGTCGTGACCGCCGACGCCGTCGTTCGCGTGCCGGGCCGGCCGGCGCAGGTGCTCGACACGACCGGCGCCGGGGACGCGTTCGCCGGCGCGCTCGCCGCCTGGCTCGTCGGGGCGGGCGCCAGAAGGTCGGCGCTTCGTCGCGCGTCGGTCCTCGACGCCGTCCGGGCCGGCGTGGCGGCGGCGGCGTTCTCGGTCGGCCGGCCCGGGGCGCGCGCCTCCTACGGGACCCGGGGAGAGATCGGCGCGCCGTGGCAGTGAGCGCGCGCGGGGCCTGCAGGCAGGCGCGGGCCGTCCCGCCGCTCAGCCGTCGGCCGCGCGTGCGACGGCCTCCTGCGCCGCCCACTCGTCGAGCTGGCGGCGGTGCGCCGCCGTCACCACGTCGAACGCCATGTTGCCGAGGAGCAACCTGAGCGGCGGCTCCGCCTCGTCGACCAGCGCGAGGAGCGCCGAGGCGGCGCGCGCCGGATCGCCCGCCTCGCTCCCCGAGTGGCGCGAGGAGAGGGCGTCGAGGTTCGCGCCGAAGGCCTCCTCGTAGGCGGGGAGCGGGCGCCGGCGCTTCTCCGCCTGGTCCCTGAAGCCGGTGCGGAAGTCGCTCGGCTCGAGGATCGTCACCTTGATCCCGAAGGGTGCCACCTCGCGTGCCAGGCACTCGCTCATCCCCTCCAGCGCGAACTTGCTGGCGGAGTACATCCCGACGAGCGCGAAGCCGACCGCGCCGGCGGCGGAGGAGACCTGGACGATATGGCCGCTCCCCTGGCTGCGCATGTGCGGCAGCACCGCCTGGGTCACCCAGAGCGCGCCGAAGAAGTTCGTCTCCAGCTGGGCCCTGGCCTCGGCCTCGGTCACCTCCTCGACCGCGCCGTGCAGGCCGTAGCCGGCATTGTTCACGGCGACGTCCAGCCGGCCGAACCGCTCGGTGGCGCGCGCCGCCACGCTTCGGGCGGCGTCGCGATCGGTGACGTCGAGGTCGAGCGCGAGCGAGCGATCCGGGAAGCGGTCGACGAGGTCTGCCAGGGTGCGGGCGTCACGGGCCGTCGCGACGACGGCGTCACCGGCGCCGAGCGCAGCCTCGACGAAGGCCCGCCCGAGACCACGCGACGCGCCGGTGACGAGCCATGTGCGCGGGCCGGTCCCCGGCGCCGGTCCCGCGCGTTCCGGGTCGTGATCGGCCATGGCGCTCCTCTCGGTTCTGATCCGATCAGATCGGATCAGAAATGCTATACGACTCGCACCGGCGTCCCGAAGGCCGGACGCCCGCCAGGGACGTGACGTTCGTACCTACCCGCGCCGGCCCGGCCACCGCACCCTTGATGGCGGGAGCCCGCCGGCTCCTGCGGTGCGTGGTGCGCCGCACGGACGCCGGCGCACGTGTGGCGAGAGGATGCAGACGATGGGCACTGGACCGAGACCGGCGCGCGAGACGCCCCGGGAGCGTCACGACCGGATGGTGGCGGGGATCGACCGCCTCCTCAACGAGATCGACCAGGTCCTGCGCGAGAGCCTCGCCGCGCCGGCGGGGGGCCCGCCGGCCGGACGTGACGCCTGACGTCACGAGGTCAGCGAGCGCGGTCAGGTGGCGGGATCGAGCGTCACGGTCAGCGGTCACACGAGCCCGAGGCAACCCCGCGCAGCCATCCCGGCAGCCCGGGTCGGGTCGCGGCGGGCGGGGCGAGCGTGGCGCTCAGGTGGACGCCGGCGGCGGAGCGGGGTTCGTATGGGCCCACGGCTCCCACAGCCCGGGGTCCGTCTGGCGTAGCAGGATCCGCAGGCCTTCGCGCGACGAGAAGGTCCCGACCGGTCGTCCCGCCTCGTCGCAGACGAGCAGGTGGCGGATCCCGTGGTCCAGCATGACGGCGACCGCCTCGGCGAGTGGCATCGAGGCAGGGACCATCACCGGGTGCTGCGTCGCCAGCTCTCCCGCCGAGCTCGTCGTCGACCGACCGCTGGCGAGCGCCCCGACGAGGTCGCGCTCCGTCACGACGGCGGGCTCGGACAGGTCGACCACCACCAGCGACACCTCGTGCTCACGGAGCAGGCGTGCCACCTCCACGAGCGACGCGTCCGGCCCGACGTGCACCGGAGGGAGGAGGTGGAGGTGCCCCACCGGAGAGTCGGGTCCCGCCAGCGCGCTCGTCCTTCTCATACGCCCACGTTGACCACCGAGGCGGTGGCCGCCCAGGGGCGAAGGTCCTCACCTGGTGGGTCGCTCTCGCCCGGCCGCCGTCCCCGTTCAGCCGCCGCTCGAGCCCGCGTCGGCCGGACGGGGGCCGAGGAGCACGGTGAGGCGCCGGCGAGCCTCGTCGTGTAGGGCGAGGCGTGCCGCCAGATCGCCCCCTTCGGCCTGGATCGCCTCGCCGATCACCACCCGGATGTCGCCGCGGCGAGGCCGGCGCGATCCCGGGCGGACGATGTTCGCGGGTGCCCCGGATGGCGATCGGCACGACCGGGCAGCCGGCCGCGGTCGCCACGGCGAACGCGCCCAGATGGAACGGCCGCAGGGCCGGTGCCCGCGAGAGGCCGCCCTCGGGGAACGCGACCATGCGCGCGCCGCGTTCGAGCTCGGCGGCGAGCCCGGCCACCTCCGCCACGCTGTGCTCGGCCGAGCCACGGTGCACGAAGACACAGCCGATCCGGCGGAGGAACGAGCCGACGACGGGCTGGCCGGCGAACTCGCTGCCCACCATGAAAATCGCCGGGCTGTTGAGCACCCGGATGAGCAAGGCGCCGTCGATGAAGCTCGCGTGGTTGGCGACGACGACGCACGGCCGGGGCAGGGCGGCGGGATCGCCCTCGACGGTGAGTCCGAAGCCCACCAGCCGCCGGATCCGCTCGATCGCCCGGCAGGTGAGCGCCCAGCGCGCCGCCACGGTGCGCCGGAGGGCCACCGCCACAAAGAGCGGACAGCAGACCAGCCCGACCGTCGTCCAGACGTAGGCGGCATAGCCGAGATCGGCACCGGCGCGGACGCGTCGGCGGGCGCCGGCCCAGGCGGCCGCGCAGGCCAGCCCGGCCAGCTGGACGGCGGCCCGCCGGGGCGCCACGTCGAGACGGCCGCGCTCGTAGCGCTGGCGCATCGCGTCGCGTCGCAACTTGCGGTTGGCCGTGCGGAGCACCGCGCCGCGCCGGACGAGGACGACGTTGTCGGGCGGCGTGCCGAGCAGGTCGACCGTCATCGAGACGATCGCGGCGTTGAGCGCCCGGCGGCGCGCCTCGTCGACGAGGTCCGACTCGGCGACGACGACCAGGCGCTCGGTCCGAAGTACCGGGTCCGCGCTGGCGAAGACCGCGACGCCACCGGTGACGACGCCGTCGAGCTCGCCGACGGCGCGCTCGAGCTCGGCCGGGTGCAGGTTGCGCCCGGCCCTGATGACGACGTCCTTCTCCCGGCCGGTGAGGAACAGCTCGCCGTCGGCCGTGTAGCCGAGGTCGCCGGTCCGCAGCCAGCTCCCGTCGACCAGCTCGCCCGTCGCCACCTCGTTGTTGAGGTAGCCGCTCGTCGCCGACGGCCCGCGGAACTCCACGCTGCCCTCGCGGCGCGCGCCGAGCTCGGTCCCTCCCCCGCCGACGATCCGGACCTCGTAGCCGCCGATCGGCATGCCACTGCCGACGACGCGCATCGCCGTCGGCGCGTCGGCGGCCGCCGGGACGGCACGCCCCGAGCGGGCGAAGGGCTCGCGCTCGATGACGTCGACGACCGGGCCCCGGCCGACTGGCGGGAAGGCGATCCCGAGGCCCGCCTCGGCGAGGCCGTACGCGGGTGCCATCGCCTCGCGGCGGAACCCGAACGGCCCAAAGCGCCGGCAGAACCGGTCGATCGTCTCCGGGCTCACCGTCTCCGCGCCGTTGAACGCGACGCGCCAGCCGGAGAGGTCGACGCCCTCCAGCTCGCCGTCGGTGATGCGATCGACGCACAGCTGGTAGGCGAAGTTCGGCGCCGCCGACAACGTGCCACCGAACTCGCTCATCGCCCGCAGCCACCTGGCCGGACGGGACAGGAACACGAGCGGCGACATGACGACGGAGGTGAAGCCGAGCCCGAACCCGGCCAGCCAGGCACCGATCAGCCCCATGTCGTGGTAGAGCGGGAGCCAGCTCACGAAGACGTCGGACGGGCGCACCTCGGCCGCCGCGCCCATCGCCCGGATATTGGCGAGGAGCTGGCGGTGGGTGAGCACCACGCCCTTCGGGTCCCCCGTGCTCCCCGACGTGTACTGGACGAGCACGGTGTCGTCGGCGTTCGCCGCCCAGGCGCGTCCCTCGCGGCCCCCCTGCGGGGCGCGCGTCGCCACCTCCTCCACGGTGACGACGGCGCGCAACGACGGCACGCGGGGCGAGAGCATCCTCGCCACGATGCGCGCCTCGGGGAAGGACACGAGCACCACCGCGTGCGCGTTCGTCAGGATCCGTGCCTGGCGGGGGACGTGCTCCCCCACGTCCGCCGCCCTGGCTGGCGGGTAGATCGGAACGGGGACGGCACTCGCCATCACGGTGCCGAGGAACGCCACGAAGTACTCTCGGCACGTCGGGAGCATGATCGCGACCTGCTCGCCGGGTTCGGCCAGGCCGGCCAGGCCCCGGGCGAAACGGTCGGCCTCCTCGGCCAGTTCGGCGTAGGTCAGCGTCTCGACGCCGCCGTCGGGGCCCTCGCCGAGCAAGCGGAGCGCCACCCGGTCGGGCTCGTGGTCGAGGTGCCAGGCCACGGTATCGAGCAGCGTCTCGGCCCCGTCGGGCGCCGCGGCGGCGGGCATCCCGGCGGCCGGTGCCGCCTCGGGCCGCGGCGTCGGGCGCGCCGCAGCCTCCCCCACCCGCGCCCCCCCGGCGGCGAGCACCGCGCCGACCCAGTCCTCGACCGTCGCCGCGCTCGACAAGAGCCCGTCGGCGAGCGAGACGCCGAAAGCGGCCTCCAGGCGGTCCCTGAACTCCACGATGGCGAGGCTGTCGAGCCCGAGGTCGCGCACGAGGTGGCTCGCCGGCCGGACGGTCGGCACGCGCGAGATCCGCAGCTCGACGAGGAGCTGCTCGACCTCGCCGACCAGCCGCTGTTGCACGTCCGCATGCGCGCTACGACCGTCCTCCACGCACAGATCCTGCGCCACCACAGCGCTGCCCGCCAGGGCTGGATGTCCCAGCCTCTCTCCGAAGCGGCGCCCAGCCCTAACAGAACCCTCAGATCCCGCACATGGCTTTCTCAACCGGCTGTGGTGGCATGAGCAGCGTCGTCCGGAGCGTCGAGAAGAGGGAGTGGCTCGTGAACCTGTTGGTGAACGCCGTCTGGCTCGCGGTGCCGGCAGTCTTCGTGCTCGTCGTCGCCGCCGGCCTGATCCGGCCGGGCCGCGGCGCACGCCGCCGTCCGCGCCCGCTCCGCCGAGGACCACCCGGGCCACCTCCCGCACTGAGCGATCCGCCGCGCCCCGCCAGCCAGGCGAGCGCGACCGACTCGGGACGGCCGCAGCCCGCGACACACCGCTCGCATCGGCCAACCGGAGGGCCGCAGCCCGGCGCCGGTCGACACGGGCTCTGGCGGCTAGGGGCGAAGGAGCTCCGGCGGCGGCATCCAGCCGCTGCGCTGCATCTCCTCGCGCAGCGCCGCGATCGCGCGGGCCTCGAGCTGGGAGATCCGGCAGTTCGTGACGCCGAGGACCTCGCCGATCTCGGACTGGGTCCGCTGCTGCACCATGTGCATGTCGAGCACGGTCCGCTGGCGATCGCTCAACCCGGCGAACGCGTCGCGAAGCGCCGCCCGGCGCGCCACGGCGATGCAGCGGTGCTCGGGGTCGTCCTCGGGATCCGCGGCCAGGCGCTCGCCGAGCGGCGCTGCATCGGAGTCCGACGACGGGCTCGCGGCATTGAGCGAGAGCAGCTGGGACATGGGCAGCGCCAGGTCGACCGAGCGCGCCTCCCTCTCGCCGGCGCCCATCGCGGCGAGCACCTCACGGCGCTCCGGCGTGCGGCCGGCAGACCCAGTGAGCGCCTCGGACGCCTTCGCGAACTCCGCGACCCGCCGCCTCGTCGAGCGCGGGAGCCAGTCCAGGCGCCGCAGCTCGTCGAAGATGGCGCCGCGGATGCGGACGGCGGCGTAGGCGGGGAAGCGGGCGGGCGAAGAGCTGGCGTCGAAGCGGGCGATCGTGTCCATCAGGCCGAACACCCCGTAGCTCTCGAGGTCGCCCAGCTCCTGGTGCATCCGCATCTGGGCGGGCACCCGCTGGACCGTCCGAGCGACGAGCGGCAGGTACTCGGTCAGCAACGCGTTGCGCGTCCCCCTGCTCGGCTCCGACCAGTGCTGGTCCCACAGCGCTCTCCGCCGCTCGTCACGGCCCCCGTCGGATGCCCAGCGTGGTTGCGGCGACCAGGTTCGGATCGCCGGAGGAGCGGTCGGAGACTGCAGTGCTGCACGTCGGATCGTTTCGGTCGCCACTGCCGGTCCACCCATTTCCATCGCACGGCCTTCGCCCATCGGCCAGTCGCCCCCGGGGCGACAGCACTATTTAGGCATTCGGAGCCGACCGTTCGTAGGGACAACAGTCCCACATCCGAAGGTCGGGAGTCCTCCGACCAGGGCTTTCGCGTGCTGAATAGGCATCCGGCGCATCGAAATGCGATGACGTCGCGCCCCGACACCGACTGACGGGACACGACGCAACCCTCCGGCGGGGCGCGATCGCCGCCCTCGAGCGACGGGCGGGGAGCGACCTACTGGACCCGCTGGCGCTCCGGGGTGATCTGCAAGATGACCCGCTCGCTCTGGATCTGCGGCGCGTAGGGACCGCCCGTGTACTTCTCGCTGAGGCGGTCGATGTGCGAGCGCGCCTCGTCGCCGCGCACGGTCCCCGTGACCCGGCCGCGCACCTCGGCGTAGTGGTACGGATTCTCGCCGTCGAAGACGGCGAGAGTCACCCGCGGGTCGCGCTCGACGTTCTTGAACTTCTGCCGATGGACCTCGGTGTTGATCAGCACGTGCTCGTCGTCGGCGTCCACCCACATGATCTGGGTCTGGGGCTGGCCGTCGGGCATCAAGGTGGTGAGCGCAGCGAAGTTCTTCGCCCGCGCGAGTGACTTCACGTTGTCATCGAGCATGGAGCGAGCCTACCGAGGAGACGGCGCATGGACGCGCCTGGCCACCCGGGCTCGCCGAAGCCTGCGGGCCTCAGCCGTCGAGCTCGAGCCAGTGGCGGGTGCAGGAGAGGACGTCGACCTGCGGGTGCGACCAGACGAAGCGTTCGACCGTGTCGAGGATCGCCTCCACGTGGGCCGCGTCGGCGCCGACGGCGGCGAAGCCGAGTTCGGCCCGCTGCCAGAGGTTCTGGCCGTCGACCTCGGCGGCCGCTACCCCGTAGCGGCGCCTCGCGGTGTCGAGCAGGTGGCGCACGACGGCCCGCTTGGACTTGAGCGAGCCGGAGTCCCTGATGTGCAGCTCAACGAGGAGCGCCGCGACCGCCACCCCCACAGCCTGCCCGACGCACGACGGGTCCGGAGGGAGGCGGCCGCGGCTCGCCGGGCGCGCTCACGCCGGCTCGGGGGCGGGGCGCCCGCGCCAGGAGCCGCCGCGCCCCCGCCAGTGGCGCAGCGCCGAGTCGGCGGTCATCGCGCCGTAGAGGAGGCCGACCGCCGGGAGCGCGAGGCCCCGCCAGGGGGCGAGCCCGTAGTAGCGGAGCATCGGCACCTCGGTCGCCGCCTGGACGACCCACGCGGCCGACCCGATGCCAAGCGCCCAGGCACCCACCGGTCCCCACGCCGCGGCGCCGGCGACGACCGCCGCCGGCGGGACGGCGAAGAGGAGGACGAGGCCGGCAAGCGTCCCCGCGAGCAGCAGCGGTGAGCACTGGAGCTGCGTGTAGGCGCTGCGGGCGACCATGTCCCAGAGATCGCCGAGGCGCGGGTAGGCGCGCAGGCTCCGCACGTCGCGGTGCAGGCCGAGCCAGAGCCGTGCCCCGCCCCCGCGCGCCCGGCGGGCCACCGCCGTGGCGAGGCTCACGTCGTCGATCAGGGCCCCCTTGATCGCCTCCAGGCCCCCGGCCTCCTCCAGCGCGGAGCGCCGCACGAGCAGGCAGCCGCCCGCCGCGGCAGCCGTCCGGCGCGAGGGGGAGCTGACCCAGCGAAACGGGTACAGCAGCGCGAAGAAGTAGACGAACGCCGGGACGACGAGTCGCTCCCAACGCCCCTCGCAGCGCAATCTCGCCATCACGGAGACCAGGTCGCGGTCGTCGGCGACGGCGAGCGCCACGAGGCGGCTGACCGAGTCGGGGCCGTGGGCGACGTCGGCGTCGCTGAGCAGGACGTACTCGCTCCGAGGCGCGGCGGCCACCCCGCGGGCGAGCGCCCAGACCTTGCCCGCCCACCCCGGCGGAGGGTCCCCTCCCTCGACGACCTCGAGCGCGCGCCCGGCCCCGGCGGCGAGCTCGCGGGCGAGGCGGCCGGTGCCGTCGCTGCTCCGGTCGTCCACGAGGACGACCGACAGGGCGCCCGGGTACTCCTGGCCGAGCAGCGTCGGCAGCGTGCGCGGGAGCAGCTCGGCCTCGTCGTGTGCCGGCACGACCACGACGACCGACGGATGCGGTCCGGGCGGCGAGCCCGGCGGCAGGCGTACGGCGGTCGTCCAGAACCGGCCGCGCAGGGTCGCGTTCACGCACCAGGCCACGAGCGAGGCCGACGACGCGGCCGCGAGGGCGATCGCCGCGGTGCTCACGCCCGGCGGCGCCGAGCGCGCAGCGGCGACCCCGTCGAGCGCGGCGAGGCCGCCCGGTCACGCGGGGCGTCGGCACCGGCCCCTTCGAATCCTCGCACGCCGGTCGGTCCCCCTTCCTGCCGCCCGAGCCCTCGCCGTGGCGGCACCGCGCCCCGGCGGCCCGGCCGGCCTCTCGCGGTCGCGCGCCCGGGTGCGCCACCGCCGGGCGGGGGCACATCATACGGAGCGCCCCGGCTCGGGACCGGCCCGTCCGCGACCGTTGCCGGCTCGGCCCCCGGGGAACCCGCGCGACGGTCCGGCGGGGATTGCCGAGCGCGAAGCTGGCGTGGCGGCCCCCTCGCTCCCGGCGGGAGGACCGTCATCGAGGGAGGCGCCATGGCGCAACGTTTCTGGAGCCGCCTCAATCCCGCCCAGCGGGCCGGTCTCGTCGTGCTCGCCACCGCCCAGATCGGCCTGGCGCTGACGGCTGCGGTCGACCTGGCCCGGCGCCCCCGCGACGCGGTGAACGGGCCGAAGTGGCGCTGGGCGGCCGTCCTGCCGGTGAACTTCCTCGGTCCGCTCGCCTACCTGCGTTGGGGCCGGCGCCGGGCTCGGGGACTGGACCAAGGCCCGACCTCGCCCGACGGGTCCGGGGCTGCGTCGCCGAATGCCACGGCAGCGCAGCTGTAGCTGCGGCGGGGCCAGCAGTCCCACGGGCTAGACGCCAAAGCGTCATATCTCGGGCATTGACAATCGATGACCGCAGGCAGACCATAGGGGGGGCGAGGGAGCAGATCCCTCGTAGACCAACAGGCAAGGGAAGGAGAGTCAGCGTGAGAACGTGTGACTCGTCCGAGGAGGGCGATCCGCCGGACCGGAATCGCCCGAGCCGCCAGACTCGGGCTTGTAGGCGCTCGAGCAATGCACAGATCGGCGCCATGCCGGCCAAGTAGGCCGTAAGGAGCGATCAGCTCGGTCACGGCACAGCGCACGGGGCGCGTGCGAACCCCGCGGCGAGCGTGCGGTCAGGGCAAGGTTTTGAGCGCGTACGGGGTAAGCTTGAATGCGCTCCGTGCACACAAGCGAATCAGCGTTGGAGTGGGTCGACATTTTTGTCGGCCCACTCGCGCGTTATTGGGGTAATTCCGCTAGTCCTATTTCCCCCGCCGTCCGGCCGGATCGCCGCAGGTCCCGGTCGGGCCCGCCTCTTCAGGCGTGATGCTCGGAGCGCGGCCGGGCGGCCGCTCGGTTCGGATCGTTCGCGCGTGGAGGGGCCGCACGGTACTGTCCGGTCCGTGGCGCCCCGCCTCCCCTACCTGAACGATCGTCTCCAGGGCTACACGACGACGATCTTCGCCGAGATGTCGGCGCTCGCCCTCGCAACCGGGTCGATCAACCTCGGCCAGGGCTTCCCCGACACCGACGGTGCCGAGGAGATCAAGGAGGCGGCGATCGCGGCCATCCGGGCCGGCCACAACCAGTACCCCCCGGGCCCGGGCGTGCCGGAGCTGCGCTCGGCCGTCGCGCGGCACCAGCTCGAGTGCTACGGGCTCGACTACGACCCCGACGGCGAGGTGCTCGTCACCGCGGGCGCCACCGAGGCGATCGCCGCGGCGCTGCTCGCGCTGTGCCAACGCGGCGACGAGGTCGTCATGTTCGAGCCGTACTACGACTCCTACGCCGCATGCACCGCCATGGCGGACGCGACGCGCCGTGTCGTGCCGCTCCGGGCGCCGGACTGGACGTTCGATCCGGACGAGCTCGTCCGGGCCGTGACGCCGCGCACCCGGCTGCTGCTCCTCAACTCGCCGCACAACCCGACGGGCAAGGTCTTCGGGCGCGACGAGCTCGAGCTCGTCGCCCGCCTGTGCCTCGAGCACGACCTGATCGCCGTGACCGACGAGGTCTACGAGCACCTCGTCTTCGAGGCCGAGCACGTCCCGCTCGCGACCCTGCCGGGGATGCGCGAGCGCACCGTGACCATCTCCTCGGCCGGCAAGACCTTCGGCTTCACCGGCTGGAAGGTCGGCTGGGCGTGCGCGCCGGCCCCGCTGATCGCGGCGGTGCGGGCCGCCAAGCAGTTCCTCACCTACGTGACCCCGGCGCCGTTCCAGCTCGCCGCCGCCGCTGCGCTCGGAGAGGGCAGGCGCTACGTCGACCCGGTGGTCCGGGCGCTCGGCGAGCAGCGTGACCTGCTCTGTGACGGCCTCGCCGAGCTCGGTCTCGACGTCTACCGCCCCGCGGCGACGTACTTCGCGACGACCGACGTGCGCCCGCTCGGCCCCGACGACGGGGCCGAGTTCTGCCGCACGCTCCCGGGGCGCTGCGGCGTCGTGGCGATCCCGAGCTCGGTCTTCTACGACGACAAGGTGTCCAGCCGCTCCTTCGTCCGCTGGGCCTTCTGCAAGCGGCCGGAGGTCCTGGAAGAGGCGCTGGCGCGCCTCAAGGCGCTCGCTCCGTGAGGGTCGCCGCGATCCAGCACGACATCGTGTGGGAGGACCGCGACGCCAACCTCGACCGGCTCGCGGCCCAGATCGCCCGGGCGGCGGCAGGCGGTGCGCGGCTCGCGCTGCTCACCGAGATGTTCGCCACCGGCTTCTCGATGGCGACCGAGAAGATCGCCGAGCCGCCGGAGGGGCCGACCGCCACGTTCCTCCGCGAGCAGGCAGCCGGGCTCGGGCTCTGGGTGGGCGCCTCCTTCCCCTGCCGGAGCGACCCGGGGGCCAGGCCCGCCAACCGCTTCCTCCTCGCCGGCCCGGACGGGTCGGCGCAGCACTACGACAAGATCCACCCGTTCAGCTACAGCGGCGAGGACGAGCACTACGCGCCCGGCACCCGCCGGGTGACGGTGGACGTGGAGGGCGTCCGGATCACCCCGTCCGTCTGCTACGACCTGCGCTTCGCCGACCACTTCTGGGACGCCGCCCTCGGGACGGACTGCTACACGGTCGTCGCGAGCTGGCCGGCCTCCCGCCAGGCGCACTGGGACACGCTGGTCCGCGCCCGGGCGATCGAGAACCAGGCCTACGTCGTCGCGGTGAACCGGGTCGGCGACGGCGGCGGCACCGCGTACAGGGGCGGAAGCGCCGTCGTCGGGCCCTTCGGCGAGGTGCTGGCCGCCGGCGGGACCGCCGAGGAGATCCTCCTCGCCGAGGTGGACCCCGGTCGCGTCGCCGAGGTGCGCGCCCGCTACCCCTTCCTCCAGGACCGCTGAGCGCCAGGTGCCCTCCAGCCGCCGGGCAATACTTGGCCGATGAGCCCTGACGACGCGGCCGGGGACGAGGCGGGCGCCGGCGAGCCCCGGCGCGAGCTGCCGCCCGGCATGGCGGCCCAGCTCGGCGCCGCGTCCTACCAGGGCCTCGCCACCTTCGCCCAGCGGCCGTTCCTCTCCGAGCCCGAGCAGCTCGACGCCTGGCGGCCCGACGCCGCCGTGGTCGGCGCGCCCTGGGACGGCGGGACGACGAACCGCCCGGGCGCCCGGTTCGGGCCACGGGCGCTCAGGGCCCTCGCCTACGGCCCCGGCACCTACCACCTCGACCTCGGGATCGAGCTGTTCGAGGCGTTGGAGGTCGTCGACTACGGCGACGCCGTGTGCAGCCACGGCCTCGTCGAGCCCTCCCACGCGGCGATCCGCCGGCGCGTCGGCGAGGTCGCGGGCCGCGGCATCGTGCCGATCGTGCTCGGCGGCGACCACTCGATCACCTGGCCCTCGGCGAGCGCGGTCGCCGAGGCGGTCGGCTGGGGGCGTCTCGGGATCGTCCACTTCGACGCCCACGCCGACACGGCCGACTCGATCGAGGGCAACCTCGCCAGCCACGGCACCCCCATGCGGCGCCTCATCGAGTCCGGAGCGGTCCCCGGGCGCAACTTCGTCCAGATCGGCCTCCGCGGCTACTGGCCCCCGGCCGAGACCTTCGCCTGGATGGCCGAGCAGCAGATGCGCTGGCACCTCATGGACGAGGTGTGGGAGCGCGGGATCACCGCCGTCATGGACGATGCGATCGCCGAGGCGCTCGAGGGGCCCGACGCCCTCTACCTCTCGGTCGACATCGACGTGCTCGACCCCGGCTTCGCCCCGGGCACCGGCACGCCCGAGCCCGGCGGGATGTCGCCGGCCGACCTGCTCCGGGCCGTGCGGCGGGTCGCGGCCGAGACGCCGCTCGTCGCCGCCGACGTGGTGGAGGTCGCCCCCGCCTACGACTGGGCCGAGCTGACGGTGAACAACGCGCACCGCGTGGTGCTCGAGGTCCTCGCCGGGCTGGCCAGGCGGCGGGCGGGCCCGCCGGCGGGTCAGGCCCGGACCAGCACGAAGTCGTAGCGCAGGCGGGCCCAGTCCGAGGCGACCTCGCGCCCGTCCGACGCGCTGCCCGCCGGGAAGCGGTCGAGCTCGCGGATCAGGGACTCCTTCACGCCGAAGACGGCGTCCGAGCTCAGGTAGGGGTCGCCGGCGACGAAGACGTGGGTGACGAGCTTGTCGAAGCCGGGCGCCGAGATCATGAAGTGGACGTGCGCCGGGCGGTAGGGGTGGCGGCCCTGGGCGCGCAGCATCTCGCCGACGGGGCCGTCCTCGGGGATCGGGTAGCTGCAGGGGACGAGCGACCAGAACGAGAAGCGGCCGTCCTGCCCGGTGCGCAGGCGCGCGGGAGCCGGTGCTCCTCGCCGAGCTGGACGTCGTAGTAGCCGCCGGCATCCGCCTGCCAGGTGTCGACGACGGCGCCGGCCACCGCTGCGCCGTCCACGTCGGAGACCGTACCCTCCACCAGCATCGGCACCCCCTCGGCCCCGTCCGCCAGGTCGGCCCCGAGCGGGCGCTCCTCGGGGTCGTCGACGTAGAAGGGGCCGAGGACGGTGTTCTCCGTGGCGGTCCCGGGGCGGCGGTGGTTGATCGCGTCGACTAGCATCGAGACGCCGAGGACGTCGGACAGGAGGATGAACTCCTGGCGCCGGTCGGTGCACATCTGGCCGGTGCGCGTCAGGAAGTCGATCGCCGCGGCCCACTCGTCCATCGTCGGCTCGACCTCGCGCACGAAGGCGTGGAGATGCCGGACGAGCGCCTCGCTCAGCTGGCGCACCCGCGGCGTGCCGGCGTCGCCCAGCCGGGCGAGCACCTCGGCGGTGAGCCGATCCTCGACCGGCTCCGGCCCCTGGCGGCCGCCGCTCGCGCTCATGCCGCCCATCCCTCGGCCGGCGGCCCGTCGCCCCGGAGGGCCCGCCCGAGCAGGTCGCGGAGCGGCCCGGCCTCGAGGGGGCGCGGGTTCTCGACGCCGTCTTCCATGAGGGTCCCGACGACCCGGTCCACCCGTCCGCCGGCATCCCGAGCTCGGCGAGCGAGCTCGGGACCCCGAGCCGCTCCTCGAGGCGCAGCAGCCCCGACACCGGGTCCTCGGCGCCGAGGGCCCCCGCGAGGCGAGCCATCGCTCCGGGCGCGCTGGGGGGCGTTGTAGGCGAGGGCGTACGGCAGCACGACGGCATGGGTGGCGGCGTGCGGCAGGTCGAAGGCGCCACCGAGGACGTGGCAGAGCTTGTGGTGCAGCCCCATCGTGGCGCAGGCGAGGCAGGTACCGGCGAGGAACGCGCCGTAGAGAGCGTCCGCACGGGCGTCGGGATCGCCGGGCAGCGCGGCGATGCGGGGCAGGCTGGAGGCGAGCATCGCCACGGACTCCTCGGCCATCGAGACGACGAGCGGGCTCACCTCGCGGGTGTAGAGCGCCTCGGCCGCGTGCGCGATGGCGTTGACGGCGCTCGTCGCCGACAGCCCGACGGGGAGCCCGAGGGTGAGCTCGACGTCGTACACGACCGTCCGCGCCAGCACGGCGTCGGCGCGCCGCGTCGTCTTCTGGCCGTCCTCGGTCTCGCCGACGACCGCCGTGCGCTCGGACCCGGCATACGTCGTCGGGACGACGAGCTGGGGCAGGCCGGTGCGACGGGCGAGCGCCTTGCTCAGCCCGATCGCCGAGCCGCCCCCGGCCGCCACGAGGCAGTCGGCCCCGCGCCCGCCGAGCACCGCCAGGGCCTCGGCCGTGACCAGCACCGGCGTATGCACCCGCGCGCCCGAGAAGGTGCCCACCGACAGCGGGCCGAGCAGCGTCACGACCTTCGAGGCAAGCTCGTGCTGGACCGGGCCCGACAGGACGAGCGCCCGCTCGCAGCCGAGGCGCCGGACCTCCTCGGCGAGCCGCCCGAGGGACCCGGAGCCGAAGACCACCCGTTGCGGGAGGCCGGTGAAGACGAACGGCTCGATCACGTCCGAGACCCTTCCCCGGTCCGGTGCCGCAGGCGGCGGTGCTCCACGCCACGATCATGGCCCCCGGCGCCCGCCCACGTCGAGTGCCGTGGCCGCCGGCGCCGGCACGCCCGGCGCCGGGGCGGGCCAGGGGCACGCGCCGGGGCGCGTCGGGACCACCACCGCCGGCCCCGGACGATTGCGCCTCGTCGAGCAGAATGGCCGGACGGCGCCGACGCGCCGGGCGACACGGAGGGAGGCGGCGAGCCGATGCGGCAGGCAGGCAGCGAGCCGATGGAAGCACCGCCCGACGTGGTGGCGGCGTGCACCGACGCCCACGCCCGGATGCTCGAGCGACTGCTCGGGCTCGACGACGACACGGCTCGGCGCCCGAGCAGGTTGCCGGACTGGAGCGTCGGCCACGTGCTCACCCACCTCGCCCGCAACGCCGACTCGCATTCGGGTGTCCTCGAGGCGGCGCTCGAGGGCCGTTCGGAGCGGCAGTACCCGG
This sequence comes from uncultured Actinomycetota bacterium, assembly GCA_963765505.1. Lineage (GTDB taxonomy): Bacteria > Actinomycetota > Acidimicrobiia > Acidimicrobiales > Bog-793 > DATKQY01. Next base: position 87,483 of record CAVXWO010000001.1, on the reverse strand, counting down.
GGGGCGAGGAACAGCGCGAGGGCGACATCGCCGCGGGCGCGGGCCGCCCCGCCGACGAGCTCGTCGCCGACCTCGCGGCGTCCTGCCTGCGCCTGGAGCGCCGCCTGGGCCTCGATGACGCCCGAGGCGTGGGGCGGGCACGGCTTCCGCTCCTCGGGCGAGGTCTGGCCGTGCCAGCTGATGCCGCTCCACCGGTGGCGGGAGGTGGAGATCCACCACGTCGACCTCGGGCTCGGCTACACGGCCGAGGAGTGGCCCGAGGCGTTCGTGGCCGCCGAGCTGCCCTCAGCCGCCGCACGCCTCGCGGAGCGTGTCGGCACGCCCGCCGAGCGTGCGCAGCTCCTCGCCTGGCTGTTCGATCGGGGCGGCCAGCCCACGCTCGACCTGCTCGGCTGGCAGCAGGCGCCGTCCCCGGGCACGGCACCCTGACCGGACGCCCGGCCGACGACCGCGCCGGCCGGGAGACGAGGACGGTGCCGCGCCGCGCCGGTGAGCCCACCGTCGTCGACCACCGCCGGGACGTCGCCGGGCCGGCGCGGGTCCAGTTGGGAGGCTCTGGAATGCCCGTGCAACGGCGCGGTTGGTGGCCGGGGGTCGGGGGTCGGAGTGCCGCCCTGTGGATAGAGCTGTTCCTCTCCTGGGGACGAGAGGGGGAAGTTGACATTCTCCTGTCGAGAAGTTCTGGATCTCGCGAATTGCCGTTGACTGGAGCCCACGGTTGACGCAAGCTGCATTCACCAAGGCGGACACGGACCGACCGGGTGAGTGCAACGAATCGGCCGAAAGGTCGGTTCGAGAACGGACTTCCCGCAAGGGATGGACGGAGTGCTCGCGACGAGGGACGTAGAAGCCTTGGTAGGAGGGAAGGGCGTAGGCCTCGGGAACGCTTCTCGGAGCGTGAACGGGGTCGACGAGGTCGCCGCAAGGCGGCCGGCCTGGTCGATCGCCGGACGGCAGCCGGCCGGGTCACCGGAACTCCGCAGGCAACGGCCCCGGGAAGTTCGGGCGGCTCCGGCCGACCGGCTACCCGGGGTCGTGCCGCGTCCGGGGGGAGTGAGGCGCTCGCTAGACGTCGACGCTTCGGACCGGGGCGGCCGTCGGCGAGTAGAAGCGCCGCCAGTTCGCCGTCGAGGGGTGGCTCTTCGAGGCAGGCCCCTTGGCGAAGGCGCTCAGCACGTTCTCCGTGATGCGCGTCAGCGGCGCGACCGCGGGCGAGATCCCGAAGCTGAGCGCGCCGTCGAGCGCCGTGGCGCCGTCCCAGAGCAGCTGGACCCAGCGCGCCGTGCCCGTCGCGAAGACGCCGCCCCCGCCGGGATGGCTGTAGTAGCTCATGTCGGAGTGGAGCAGCCCCCCGACGCTCGACGCTTGGGAGTGGGCGAGAATGGTGAGGTTCCTCGGGCCGGGCAGCGCCGGCTCGAAGCCGTCGAACTCCGAGCCGACGACGTTCTGGTTCGCGGCCGGGGCCCCGTGGACCTCGTTGCCGTCGCGCAGGCCGGTCCCGTCGAAGACCCACGACGACGCGTCGGCGACGACGAGCGGCGCGTCGGCGCCGTAGGCCTGGTACATGACGCCGATGAGCTCGCTCTCGGGGAGCTTCACGGCGTCGTCCGCCCACGAGCTGCCCGTGGCGAGCTTGGGGTCCGTGGCGTAGATCGGGTCGGCCTCGTAGTCCTTGTAGCAGATGACCCGGCGGTTCGGGCCGATCGCGGAGTCCTCGAAGCGGATCTGGCGGTAGCAGGCGTTGGCGCCGAGGAAGGCGAGGTTCACGCCCTTGGCGAGCGCCGTCGTCGCACCGTCGAAGCGCATCTGCCAGGACCAGTACTCGTCGTGGCCGAGGCTGACGAGGCAGCGGTGGTTGGTCAGCAGGTGGGGCCGGGCGTGGAGGTCGATGTCGGTCCAGTAGGTGACGTCGAGGCCGTGGCGCTCGGCGAGGTAGACGAAGGGGAACTCGTTCCCGATGAAGTCGCCCGAGCCGTTCGGGTCGGGCCGCTCGTAGGGGCGGTCGAACGAGACCACCCGTGCCCGGTCGGCGAGGTCGCCGCTCGGCCCCCCGCCGTAGAGGCTGTAGCCGCCCCAGAGGTTGTACGCCTGCCAGGTGGTGACCGAGCTCTGGACGACGATCGCCGCCCGGCTCGAGTCGTCGCGCACCGTGAACGGCACGTACCGGCGCTGGCCGCCGCTGCCGACGAGCTTGATGAGGTACTGCCCAGGCACCCAGTCGGACCCGACGCGCAGCTTCGCCGAGGGGCGCCAGTCGCACTCGACGAGGTGGACGTCGCCGGTGGCGGCCGGGATCGGCTGGGCGATCCCGGTGAGCTCGCGCGTCGAACGGACCCGCCGGGCGCCGAGCCCCTGGTAGTAGCCCATCCGGTAGACGTCGGCACGGAAGTTGGGGGCGGCGGTGCTCACGTAGAGCGTGATCTCGTCGCCCTGCTCGTAGCTGACCTGGTTGACGAAGCCCTCGATCGGTGCGGGGTACGGGCCGACACCGCCCGGCGGCGGCGGGATGACCCAGTCGAGCGAGCCGGGGCGCTTGTTCTCCTCCACCACCCAGTCGGCGACGGGGAGGCCTCCCACCTCGTGCACCCCGGCGTCCTTGCCGGCGCCGCCCGGCGAGGGACGCCGGCGCGGGACCGTGGCCGCCGGCTTCGCCGCGCCCGCCGGCCCGGAGCAGGCGGCCACGCCCCCTCCGGCGACGACCGCGCCGGCGAGCGCGCCCAGGCCTCGGAGGAAGGTTCGGCGATCCACGGCGCCGATCGTAGGCGTGCGCCCGGTCGCGCCAGCATGCAGGGGGGGCCTGCGGGCCCGACCGACCGGGCGACGGGCCATACTGGTCCACAGGCCACGGCGCTCGGCGCCGGACCGCCGTCATGTCGCGCACAAGCTGGAGACCAGGCCAATGAGGCCCATCCCCGTCGTCTTCCACATCGGACCCCTCCAGGTCCACACCTACGGGATCGGCCTCGCGCTCACGTTCTGGTTCGCCTACCGCTACTTCGCCCACCGGCTGGCGCGCGCCGGCTGGCGCACCGACTGGCTCTGGGCGACCTTCATCTGGATCGTCGTCTCCGCGATCGTGGGTGCGAGGGTGGTGCACGTCGTCGCCAATTTCGGCTACTACAGCCAGCATCCTGGCGACATCTTCGCCATCTGGAACGGCGGGCTGTCGTCCTTCGGCGGCCTGGCGTTCGCCGTCCCGATCGGCTTCGCCAGTGCCCGGCGACGCTGCCCTGAGCTGCGCGCCCGGGACGCCGCGGACCTCGTCGCCCCGGTGCTCGTGGTCGCCTGGGCGGTCGGGCGCCTCCTCGGCCCGCAGCTGATGGTGGCCGGCGGCGGCAAGCCCACCCACCAGTGGTTCGGGATGTACTACGCCGGCGAGGTCGGCAAGCGCCTGCCGGTGCCGATCTTCCAGGCGGTGGAGTGCTTCGCCATCTACCTCCTGGTGATCGGCGTCGAGCGGGTGGTCCGCCGCCGCGGCGGCCCCGTCGGCGCGGTGACGGGGATCGCCGCCGGCCTGTGGGGCCTCTCGCGGTTCTTCGACGAGTACCTGTGGCTCGGCCACGACAACGGGACCGACGCCGTCGAGATCGCGTCGCTGTGCTTCTTCGCCATTGGCCTCGGCGTCACGGGTTGGCTCTTCTGGCGTGACCGCCGGCGGCCGCGGGACACTGCGGAGGCCCGCGCGCCGCTGCCGGTCGGCACTTCGTCCTGAGCCGACGACGTCGCCGCGCCGGGAGCTCCAGCCCCGAAGAACGTCCCCGGGCGCAGCCGCAGGAAAGGAACGGAGGATCGCCGTGCTCCACGCCGACCGTGCCCGTGCCGAATCCTTCGGCGACGACGCCGAGCGTTACGACCGGACCAGGCCGAGCTACCCGCCGGAGCTGCTGGACGACCTGGTGGCCGGCGGGACCCCCCGCGTGCTCGACGTGGGCTGCGGCACCGGCAAGGCCGCCCGGCTCTTCGCCGAGCGCGGCTGTGCGGTGCTCGGGGTGGAGGTCGACGAGCGCATGGCGGAGATCGCCCGGAGCCACGGCATCGAGGTCGAGGTCGCCGGCTTCGAGGCGTGGGACGAGCGGGGGCGCCGCTTCGACCTCGTCGTCGCCGGGCAGGCCTGGCACTGGGTGGACCCGGATCGGGGCGCGGCGAAGGCCGCCGCCATCCTCGACCCCGGCGGGCGCCTCGCTCCCTTCTGGAACTTCCGCCGCCAGCCGGAGGAGCAGGTGCGCAGGGCCTTCGACGAGCTCTACCGGCGGGTCGCCCCCGAGATCGCCGACGGGTCGATGGCGCTCGGCGCCGTCCCCTCCTCCAACCAGAGCGCAGGGCCGTTTCGCGCCATCGAGGCGAGCGGCCTGTTCGGTGGCTGCGACGTCCGCCGGTACCGCTGGCAGCAGCGCTACACCACGACGGAGTGGTGCGACCTCATCCCGACCCACAGCGACCACCACCTGCTGGCCCCCGACCGCCTGGACGCCCTGCTGGAGGGGGTCGCCGCGCTGATCGACGGCCTCGGCGGGGTGCTCGTCGTCGACTACGAGACGACGGCCGTGATCGCTCCGAAGAAGGGGGCATGACGACCCGGCGCGGGCGCCGGGCGGTCCGCCGCCTCGCTCCGCTCGCCGCCGCGGGAGTGACCGCCGCCGTCGTGCTCGGCGCGTTCGGCCAGGCCCTCCCGGCGGGCGCGGCGTCGAGGGTCGGCGCGCCTCCCCGGTCCCCCCGCCCCGTGGCGCGGCGAACGCTGCCGCCCTTCGCCTGGACGGAGTCGCCGGTCACCGCCGCCACGGTCCCCTACACCTGGCACCCCGGCTGCCCCGTCGGGCCGGCCTCGCTCCGGCTGCTCCACCTGCGCTACGTCGGCTTCGACGGCCGCGCCTACACCGGGACGATGGTGGTCAACGTCTCCGTGGTCACCCAGGTCGTCAAGGTCTTCGCCACCCTCTACGGCGAGCGCTTCCCCATCCACAAGATGGTCCCGGAGGACGCCTTCCACGGCAGCGACCCCGCCTCGATGGCCGCGGACAACACGTCCGGCTTCAACTGCCGCTACGCCGTCGCGCCGGGGCCCCCGCAGTGGTCGGTGCACGCCTTCGGCGAGGCGATCGACGTCGACCCGGTCCAGAACCCCTACCTCGAGGGCGGCAAGGTCCAGCCGGCCGACGGCGCGCGGTACGTGGATCGCGCGCGCGTCCGGCCCGGTATGGCGGTGCCCGGCGGCGAGCTCGTCGAGGCGTTCGCCTCCGTCGGCTGGTACTGGGGCGGCCGCTGGACGGCGTTGCCCGACTACCAGCACTTCTCCTCGACGGGGGGCTGAGCGGGTGCGCGCCGGGGCGCGGGCGATCGCCGCCGGCGCGGCGCTGGCCGTGCTGGGCACACTGGCACCGGCAGCGTCGGCCACGGCTGCGCCGGCGGAGGCGCGCCGTGCCGGCGGCGTGCCGGGCGCCCGGCGCGGCTGCCCGGCGAACCTCGCCGACGAGCTCGCCCGGACGGGGGCGGCGAGCGAGCTGATCACCGTCGAGGCCGCCGCCTACGCCACCACCTATGCGACGCTCGAGCGCTGGCGGCGCTCCGGGAGCTGCTTCGTCGCTGCCGGCGGCCCGTGGCCGGCCCGGGTCGGACGGAACGGGCTCTCGGACCATCACCGGGAGGGCGACGGCACGACGCCGACCGGCGCGTACGGCATCGGGCCGGTGATGTACGGCATCGATCCGAACCCGGGCGTCCACTACCCCTACCACCTGCTCGTCTGCGGTGACTGGTGGGACGAGGACCCGACGACGCCGCAGTACAACCTCTTCGTCCACGTGCCCTGTGGCAAGGCCCCGCCGTTCGGCGGCGGCAGCGAGGCGCTGTGGACCGAGGCCCCCGCGTACGACCATTTCGCCGTCGTCGAGTACAACAGCGCCCCGATCGTGCCCGGCCGCGGCTCGGCGATCTTCCTCCACGTCGACGGTGGCAGCCCGACCGACGGCTGCATCAGCCTCGCCGCGTCCGAGCTCGGGACCACGCTCGTTTGGCTCCGACCGGCGGACCATCCGACGATCGTCATCGGCACCGCGGCCGAGATCCGCCGGTTCTGAGCGAGCGGGCCGACCCCGGAGCGGCGCAGTCGCTCCGGCGGGACCGGCCGGGGCAGAATCGCGCCATGCCCGACCGGTTCACCCACGCGCGCGCGTGCTCTGCCTCGACGGCGGCGGACGGCTGCTGCTCATGAAGTGGCGCGATCCCGTTCGACGGTCACGACACCTGGGAGCCGCCCGGCGGCGGGATCGAGGAGGGCGAGACGCCCCGGCAGGCCGCGGCGCGGCGAGCTGCGCGAGGAGGCCGGCATCGTCGCCGAGGTCTCCGAGGCCTACGTGCGCGTGCCTCGCGACGACTGGTGGAAGGGGAAGCGCCGCGACCGCGAGGAACCGTTCTTCGTCGCCGAGGCCGGCGACGCGGCGGTGGTCCCCGACATGCCGACCGCCGATGAGACCGACACGCTCGTCGAATGGCGCTACGTCGCTCCCGACGACGTGGCGCTGCTCGACGCGCCGGTCTGGCCGGAGGATCCCTTCGCCGTCCTGGCGCGGCTGCGCGCCGTGCTCGCTGGCTGACCGACGCCCCGACCCGCCACGTCCGTCCTCGATCGGGCCACCCCGCAGCGGCGCCGGGCGGCGGACCGGGGGGGGGCGCCCACGGTCGCCGCGCCCGGGGGCCGCTCCGGCACCGCTGCGGGTCAATCAGGGTCCTGTGACGGGACAAATGAGCGCTGGGCGACCGGGCAGCATCGACGCGCCACCGCCGGCCCGACCGGCCCCGGACCCGCAGCTCGGCCATCCACTTCCTGTACGTAACTTGGGGATTTCCGGCGCCGCGAGGCCCCTTTTCCGACGCCGCATCGCGCACGCGCATACAGCGTCACGCTCAACGTCGATTGCCGATGACCGGCCTGCGACCATGCGATAACGCGGCGCCGGCGACCTGGCCGGTCGCCCCGCCGCTTCCGGGCGCCGCGGCTCACCGCGACCCGCGCGGCAAGCCCGATCCCCGGCCGCGTGGGGGCGGACCCGGCGGTGCCGCGTCAGCGCGGAACGGACGCTCCGGCGAGCGCGGCGACGACACCGAGGGCGCCCGCCCCGACGAGCGCGCTCACCACGCCGCGGCGCGCGGCGAAGAGCCACAGCGCGGCCATACCGAGCAGGCCGAGCTGCCACAGGTGGGCGAGCGCCATACCGAGGGGCACGGCAGCACCGGCGATCGCCCCGACCGCCGCCGGTCCGGCACCGGCGAGGAACGCCTGGATTCGGGGGTTCGCGCGCAGGCGGTCGAAGTGGCGACCGCCGCCGAGCACGAAGACGAACGACGGAGCGAAGGCGACCAGCGCGGCGAGCAGGCCGCCGCCGATCCCCGCGGCGGCGTAGCCGACGACGGCGACGGTCTGGACGACCGGGCCCGGCGTGACCTGCCCGAGCGCGACCGCGCTCAGGAACTGGGCACCCGTCATCCAGTGGTAGGTGGTCACCGCGTCGTGCTGCATGAGCGGGATGATGACGAAGCCCCCGCCGAACGAGAGCGCGCCCACCTTGATCGCCACCCAGCAGAGCGCGAGCAGCCCCCCGGCGACGCCTGGCGCGACGAGGGCGAGCGGCAGCGCCATGCCCGGGCCCGACGGCAGTGCCCGCGCCCGGAGCCTGGCGGCCATCTCGGCCAGACCGCAGGCGAGGAGGACGAGGACGAGCCACGGGCCGACGAGGGCCGAGGCTGCCCCGCCGAGCGCGAAGTAGCCGAACCAGCGCGCCCGTACGCGCCGTTCGCCACCCGCCCGCTTCCAGCTCGCGGGCACGAGGCCGGAGGCGGCGTGGACGGCGACCGCCGGCACGGCGGCGCCGGCACCTGCCGCCGCGCCCTCCACCCACCCGGGCGGATGGCCCGCGAGGAACAGCGCCGAGAGCGCCAGGATCGCGACGAGCCCGGGCACGATGAAACACGCCCCGCCGAGCAGGGCCCCTGCCACGCCGCGCAGCCGCCAGGCGCAGAAGATCGCGAGCTGGGTCGAGGCCGGACCGGGCAACAGGTTCGTCGCCGAGATCGCGTCCTCGAAGTCGTGCGCCGACAGCCACCCGCGCTCGTCGACGCAGAGCCGCCGGAGCAGGGCGATGTGGGTCGGCGGGCCGCCGAATCCGATGCAGCCGATCCGCCCCCACTCACGGGCGATGGTGGTCAGCCGGACGTGCTCGCTCGCCCCGGCGCTCGCCACGTATTCAGCATGTCAGGAACCCGCCGCCCGAGGTGGCGGGCGACGCCGTTTCGCTTGGGATCGCCGGGCCGGGTCGGCGCCGCCGGCGCCCCCGCCGCGCGTCAGTCGCCGCGGCCCCCGCTGCCAGACGCCGAGCGCGTTGCCGGCCGGGTCCCGAAAGGTCGCCACCCACAGGTCGCCCTCCCGGTACGGCGGCTTCGTCACCACGCCGCCACAGGCGGTGATCCTCCGGACCGTCTCGTCGACACGCTCGACGTAGATGAACGGCAGTATCCCGGCTTCCCCGGCGACGGACAGGTCGGTCATGAAGTGGCCGATGACGTGGCCGGTGCCGTCCTCGAAGCTCGGACGGTCGGGATTGCCCCCCACCGTCCAGCCGAACACGGCCTCGTAAAAGCCAGCCGACTGCCGAGCATCGAGCGCCGGGATCCGGAGATAGGACATACCGCCGGCCCGGAAGACGCGCGGCTCGCCGTGATCTGCCGGCCGGCCAGTGGGCGAGCAGGTCGATGCAGCGCTCTGCTTGACCGAAGAGCTCGTCTCGGGAGTGCGACAAGCCAATCTTCGACCTCCTGGTCCAGCTCGATCGCCCCAGAACATAGCGGCGATGCCATGGGCACCGTGTGACGTCAGCTGGGATGACGAGCCCGCCAGGCGCCGAGGCCAGCCGGGATCATGCGCTGGTGTCACGAAACGGTGACCTCCGGGCGCCTCAGCGTCGATGTCGCCTGTTCGTGACGGACCGGATCGACGACGCCGGAAAGGGCACACTCCGCTACGACGCAAAGCTGTTCAAGATCGGCGTCGGCCAAGCGCACAAGCATCTCCGGGTCCGCCGCTACGTGGCCGATCGCGACGTCCGGATCGTGACCTTCGACGGAGAGCTCCCCGCGAGCTCACGCTCGGCCCGACCAGGATCTACCAGCCCCTCGGAAAGCCACAGAAGCAGCCTTCCGACGGGTTCAGGTGTCCGCGATGTCTCGCGACATCACAGCGTGGGGACGGAGGGATTCGAACCCTCACTTGAGGCGTTTTAAGCGCCCTGCCTCTGCCGGTTGGGCTACGTCCCCGACTGCTCGTCCGGCCCGAGGAACGACACGTCGACGGGCTCCGCGCCTTCCACCGGTCCCGCCACACCGTAGCGACCGAGGCGCTCCTCCCAGAAGCGCCGTTCGTCCTCCTGCGGCGCGTCGAGGACGCGGTCCTGCTGGCCGAAGACCATCGTGGCCCGGTGCTCCGTCTCGTAACGCGGCCACGCGCCGTCGCCGGACGGCGAGGGGTCGCCCGTCGTGGCGAAAGCGACCCAGCTCGCCTGCATACGCTCCGACAGCGCCAGCGCGTCCTCCCCGGCTCCCGCGAAGATGCCGATCACCGGGTTGCGGACCGAGCCGAACACGAACGGCAGCTCGAGCGCGTGGCACGCGCCGAGCGCGCCCCGGCGAAGGTCGACTCCCAGTCGAAGCGGTAGGCGTACGTCGCGGGCGTGTGCGCCCGGTGCGCGTCGACCAGGCGCAGCAGCGGGATCCGGAAGATCCAGTCCCCGGCGATCGCGTCGAGCAGGTCGCGCGGCGCTGCCGGCTCGCCACGGGCGCAGCGGGCCGAGCGGTAGCGCTCGACGACCGCGGCGGGCTCGATCGGCTTGCGCATGCCGGCATTGTGCAGGTACCGGCCGACCAGCGCCTCCAGCCCCGCCAGATCGAGGTCGGCGGTCTGGGGCGCGACGAAGGAGAAGAACTTGAACTCGTCACGGTTCGTCCCGGCGAGCAGCTCGACGCCGGCGGAGGTGCCTGCGGCGATCAGATCGGCCGGATGCCGGGGCAGCAGGCCGCCGTCGACGACCGGCGCGAACGGCATCCCGAGCCCGCCGTCGACGGCGGCACTGATCTCCTGCTGGGCCGGGACCAGCTCGGCGAGCGGCACGGCGGCGAACGCCTCCCGGGTCACCTCTTTCAGCTCGAGCGACGCCGCCAGGCGCTCGGCGAGGCGCCGTGCGACCGCCGGCGGCGAGGCGAACGCCATCCCGCTCTCGACGATGGCCCGACGGAACAGGCCGCTCGCGGCGGGCATCCCGATGAGATCGCAGACGCTGATCGCCCCGGCCGACTCGCCGAAGACGGTCACGTTCGCGGGGTCGCCCCCGAAGACCTCGGCGTGGGCCCGCACGAACCGGAGCGCATAGAGCTGATCGGCGAGCCCCCAGTTCCCGAAGCCGTCCGCCCCCGGGCCCGCCAGCGCCGGGTGCGCCAGGAACCCGAGCGCCCCGAGCCGGTAGTTGAGCGTGACGACGACCACCCCGCGCCGCGCGAGAACGCCGCCGCGGTACATCACCCCGGAGCCACTGCCGGAGAGGAACGCCCCGCCGTGGAGGAAGACCATCACGGGACGACGCGCGCCGTCGCAGGCGGGCGTCCAGACGTTCAAGGAGCGGCACTCCTCGTCCTGCTCGGTCGGGTCGCCCGGCACGTAGCTCCCGGGCCCCGCCGGCGGTTGCGGCGCGATCGGACCGAACACCGAGCCGTCGCGCACCCCTGCCCAGGCCTCGGGCTCGGCCGGCGGGAGGAAGCGGCCGCCCGGCACCGGTGAGGCGGCATAGGGGATCCCGCAGAAGCGCCAGACACCGCTGTCCTCGACACCGCGGACGCGTCCGTACCGCGTCGAGACGATCCCGTCGAACACGCCGAACCTCCAGCACACCGGTCGCAGGGAGCACCGCCCGGTCGGTCACCGCGACCGACCGCCGGATCGAACCTAGCGGAGCGCGCGGTGGCGGTCGTTAGGGATGCCATCGACGCGCGCGGGGTTCGAGTGACAGGTGAAGCTAGTGTTGTCAAAGTCGTCAAAGTAACGAGGAGTGGCGGATGAGGTTTCGGACGCCGGGAGTGCTCGCGGCCGCGACCCTGATGGCGGCGGCGACCGCCTCGTCCGTCGCGGCCGCGTCCCCCTCCACGACGCCGGTCGGCCCGACGAACTCCCAGGTCCAGTCGGTGAAGAACCGCGCCGCCGCCCTCGAGACGCGCATCGCCGCCGAGAACGAGCAGATCCAGGTCGCCGGCGAGCGCTACGACGAGGCGACCGTCGAGCTGCAGCAGGCCCGCCAGCAGCTCGCCCGGATCCGCATCGAGCTCGTCCACGAGAAGGCGCGCATCGCAGCCGCCAAGAACCGGGTCCGCCAGGCCGCGGTCGCGGCGTACGTGGACGCCGATGCCGCGAACGCCCAGTTCGGGGCGGTGCTGTCGCACAACATCGCCGATGCAGGGACCGTCACCGCCTATGCGGGCGTGGCGACGAGGATGCTCCAGTCGGCGGTCGATTCGCTCCAGCACGACCAGAAGCGCCTCCAGGCGAGCGAGGCCGAGCAGGCGGTCCAGGTCCGCGCCGCCAGCAACGCCGTCGCGGACGCGGCGAGCAGCCGGAACGCCGCCGTGCAGGCGACGGCGGCCTCGCGGGCGACGCTCAGCCAGGTCAAGGGCCGGATCGCGCAGCTCATCACCGAACAGGAGGAGGCCGCCGCGGCGGCGGCGGCCGCCCGGGCGCGCGCCGCCGCCGCGGCGGCAGCGCGCCAGCGCGCCGAGGAGCAGGCCCAGCAGGCGGCGGAGGTCGCCGCGACGGTCGCCGGCAGCGACCCGACCAGCGCCACCGCTGCCTCGGCCGCCGCGACGGCGACGCTCGACGCCAGCACGCTCGGCCAGACGCCGCTGTCGCCCGACGGCCAGAGCACGGCCGGCAACGCCGCCGTCGCAGCGGCCGAGAGCTACCTCGGCATCCCCTACGTGTGGGGCGGCGCGAGCAGGTCCGGCGTGGACTGCTCGGGGCTCACGATGCTCGCCTGGGGCGCCGCCGGGGTGCAGCTCACCCACAGCGCCTGGTTCCAGTACCAGGAGACCCAGCACATCTCCCTCAGCCAGTTGCAGCCCGGGGACCTGCTCTTCTACCACTTCGCGAACGACGGGAGCGACCCGGTCACCCACGTCACGATGTACGTGGGCTCGGGGCCCTACGGCACCCAGACCATCATCCAGGCACCGGAGACGGGCGAGACGGTCTCGTACGCGCCGATGTACTACGCGGGCTTGGTCGGCGCCGGCCGGCCGTAGGCCGATCAGGCCTGCGCCTCGCCCGGCACCCCGAGCCACTGCTCGAGGTACCGCTCGCGCCGCTCCTCCCACTCCTCGGCGGTGATGGCGTAGCGGACGTGGTCCTCCCACCGGCCGTCGATCTCGAGGTAGCGCAGCGCCACGCCCTCGCCGCGCAGCCACAGCTTCTGGGCGACGCGGCGGCTCGGGGCGTTCCTCGGCACGATCGCGATCTGGACCCGGTGCAGCCCCAGCTCCTCGAACGCGAAGCGGAAGAGCACGACGCACGACTCGGGGACGTAGCCCTGGCCCGCCTCGGCCTCGTCGACCCAGTAGCCGACGTAGCCGTTCTGGAAGGCGCCGCGTTGGATCGCCGACAGGTTGATCTCCCCGGCGAAGTGGCCCGAGACGAAGATGCCGAAGCCGTACCCCGTGCCGAGCTGGCGCTCGCGCTCGCGCATGGCGCAGCGGGCGGCGAAGGTCGCCCGGTCCTCCGACGGGTACGGCGCCCCCGCCGGGCGGGGCTCCCAGCCGCGCCAGCCAGTCCCGGCAGCGCGTCCGCACCTCCCGCCACGCCGCGTAGTCCTCCACGCGAAGCGGTCGCAGCCGCACGCGGCTTCCGACGAGCTCGCGCGAGGGATCGTGGAGACTCAGCTCTGCCACGGCCGCCACCTGCCAGGCGCCGACGCCACCTTCGACCGCGATCCCGCCGGCCGGGTCCCGCCCGCTGGCGGCCTCTCGGTTCCCACCGCCCCATGGTTGCAGATCCGGCGGCGCCCCGATTGCGTACACTCGACCCAGTTCCACGGCGAGCGGAGCGCGTCGCCGAGCCGACCCGGACGAGCACGATGACCGACGCGACCCCACAACCGGCCGGCGGTCAGGACCCTGTCCGCCGAGAGGAGATCCACACGGCGAAGGGCCCGAACCGAGGCGGCCGACCGGCGGACGCGGCGAACGCCGCGGCGCCGTGCGTGCTCGTCGTCGGGATGCACCGCTCGGGCACCTCTGCGGTGACCGCGGCCCTCGCAGGGCTGGGGCTCGGCCTGCCCGAGCCGTCCGACCGCATGGAGAGTGGCGACGACAACCCCCGCGGCCACTACGAGAGCCGCTCCCTCGTCGAGCTCGACGAGCGGGTCCTGATGCGCCTCGGCGGCGCCTGGCACCGCCCCCCTCGCCTCGCTCCCGGCTGGGAGCACCACCGCGCCCTCGACGACCTGGCGCTCCAGGCGCGCGAGGCCTTCGACGCGACCTTCGGGCCGGCCGAACGGCCCGTCGTCTGGAAGGACCCGCGCACCGCGCTCCTCCTGCCCTTCTGGCGGCGCGTGCTGGAGCGGCCGATCGTCGGCGTGCTGGTGGTTCGTGACCCGCTCGAGGTGGCGCGCTCGCTCGCGACCCGCGACGGCTTCCCCCTCGTCCGCGGGCTCGCCCTCTACGAGCGCTACGTGCGCTCCGCCCTCGCCGGCCTGGCGGGGCTGCCCGTCTTCGTCTGCCGCTACGAGGAGGCGCTCGAGGACCCGACCGCCTTCGCCAAGTCGGTCGCCCACTTCCTCGATGGGACCGGCGTCGCCGTCGACACCGAGCAGCAGCTCGCCCCGGCGCGTGCCCTCGACGAGAAACCTGCACCACGTCCACGCCGAGTCCGAGGACGTGGCGAGCTTCCAGCTCGTGCTCCCGGCGATCCACGCGCTGGACGAGGCGCTGGAGGCCATCGTCGGACCGCACCCGTGCTTCGCGCCGCCGGCGCTCGGCCCCGAGAGCGAGTGGACGACCTCACTGCTCGACCTGGAGCGCGACCTGCAGCACGTGCTCGACGGGCTCGTCTGGGCGACGCGCCAGATCGAGCCGATCCTGCGCGCGACGCCCCGGCCGGAGCAGGCCGCGCTACGCACGGAGGGGCAGGAGGAGGACGACGTCGAGGGCGCCGCCGAGGGCGCCGAGCCCGACGAGAACGGCCCCTACCCCCTGAACGCCAGCGAGGACCGGCGCGCGTACCACCGCTGGCTGCGGGCCCGGCGCCAACCGGTGATCGTCGGCGGCGTCGGGGAGACGCCGAGACGGCGTGCCCGCGCCCGGCGGCCCTTGCGCCTGCGCACGAAGCCACCGCTCGTGAGCGTGCTCGTCCCGGTCTGGCGCCCGCCGCTTTGGGCCCTCGAGCGCTGCGTCGGCTCGGTGCTCGACCAGACCTTCGGCGACTGGGAGCTGTGCATCTGCGACGACGCTTCGGGCGACGAGGACCTGACCGCGTACCTCCGCTCGCTGCGCCGGGTCGACCGCCGGATCAACGTGACCGCCCTCCCCGAGAACGGCGGCATCTCCGCGGCGACGAACGGCGCCCTCGCCATCGCGAAGGGGAGGTTCGTCGCCTTCCTCGACCACGACGACGAGCTGACGTCGGACGCGCTCGCGAAGGTGGCCGAGGCGCTGGCCGCCGAGCCCGAAGGCGACCTGCTCTACTCCGACGAGGACAAGGTCGACGCCGCCGGCGAGCGCTTCGACCCACTCTTCAAGCCGGAGTGGTCCCCGGACCTGCTGTTGTCGTTCCAGTACCTCGGCCATCTCACGGTCATCCGGCGCGACCTCGTCGTCGAGCTCGGCGGCCTGCGCTCGGACTACGACGGGAGCCAGGACTACGACCTGGCGCTGCGGGCGACCGAGCGCGCGCGCAAGATCGTCCACCTCCCCGAGGTCCTCTACCACTGGCGGACGCTCCCCGGCTCGGCGGCGAGCGACTCCTCGGGCGTGCTCGCCAAGCCCTGGGCCTACGAGGCGGGGCTGCGGGCGATCCAGGACACCCTCGAGCGGCGCGGCGAGGAGGGCGAGGTGACCCGCCGACCCGACTTCCCCGGCCGCTACCACGTGCGCCGCAAGCTCCGCCGCGACCCGCTCGTGAGCATCATCATCCCGTTCCGGGACGAGCCGGCGCTGCTCGCGACGTGTGCGGCGTCGCTCCGCCAGGACCCCGGCTACGAGCGCGTCGAGCTGGTGCTCGTCGACAACGACAGCGAGCTGCCCGAGACGGCCGAGCTGCTCGACCGGCTCTCGAGGGAGCCGGACGTCACCATCGTCGACGCCCCGGGTCCGTTCAACTGGGCGGCGATCAACAACGCCGCGGCGGCCAACGCCCGGGGCGAGATCCTGCTCTTCGCCAACAACGACATCGAGGCGCGCGCCTCCCGCTGGCTCCACGCGCTGCTCGGCCATGCGCTTCGCGACGAGGTGGGAGCCGTCGGGGCCCGGCTCCTCTACCCCGACGGCGCGATCCAGCACGCCGGCGTCGTCGTCGGGCTCGGCGGGATCGCCGGCCACGTGCTGCGCGGCCTGCCCGGCGACCACCCCGGCTACAACTCGATGGCCATCTCGACGAGGAACTGCTCGGTCGTGACCGGGGCGTGCATGATGGTCCGGCGCGAGGTCTTCGAGTCCGTCGGCGGCTTCGACGAACGGCTCCCCGTCGCCTTCAACGACGTCGACTTCTGCCTGAAGCTGCGCGAGCGGGGCTACCTCGTCGTCTACGAGCCGCTCGCCGAGCTGATCCACCACGAGTCGAGGAGCCGGGGCCACACCGACGACCTCGTCGAGGGGCGGCGCATCGTCCACCGGTGGGCCGACGTGCTCGCCGCCGGCGACCCCTATTTGAATGTGCACCTCAGCCACTGGCGATACTGGTGCCCCTTGTCGACCGTTCAGGAGGACGACCGATGGAAGACCTACCTGGAGACGTCCGTGTTGACACGCGGGTCGTCGTCGAGCACCTGAGGTCGGTGGTCGGCAGCACGCCCGGCTCCTACCCGAGGACCTGGCTCCCCCAGGCGACCTTCGACGAGCTGCTGGTCCGGGCGGACCGCGAGCCGATCCACCTCCACCCGAGCCTGCACCACCTCCACCGCCGCTGGGACATGGGCCATGCCCGGACCCATGCCGGCAGCGGCTGGGGACCGAAGGCGATCGGGCGGCGCATCCTCGCCCGCATCGTGAACGCCGCCCTCGACCGGTACTTCACCGAGGAGCAGGAGTTCCGCGCCGCCCTCGCCCAGTCGATCGACGGCATCGCCTATCGCGTCGACGAGATCGCGAGCTCGGACCTGCGCAACCTGCTCGACGTCGTGCGCAACGACCTGCTCGACCTCAGCCGCTACGTGGACGACCGCATCGACACCCGCCTGAGCGACACGCGGGCGAGCGACGCCTGAGCAGGACCGTGGCCAAGGGCGCGCCGGCGCGCGGGCCGGAGGACCGGACGCGACCACGCGTCGCCGTCGTCACCCGGCACTGGGGTGACTCCGGTGACGAGGCGACGGCCGCGACGCGCCTCGTCGCCGGCGCCGTCTCGCGCCACGCGGACGTCTCCATCGTGCACCTGGTCTCGCCGCTGGTGCCGCTCGAGACGCTGCGCGACAGCGTCTTCGAGGTCCACCGCGTGCCGGTGCACGGGGCACGACCGCTCCGCTCGGGGATCTTCCGCGTGGCACTCGCCGTCCACGACGGCGGGCTCGGGGTCCCCGCCACCGCGGCGTCGCTGCTCGAACGGTACGAGGGCGACGCGCCCGAGGTGCCCGAGCTGCTCGAGCGTCTCGCCCCCGACGCGATCGTGCTCGCCGGCCACCACCAGCCCTACGACATCGGCGTGCTCGGCACCCGCGGGCGTCCCGGCCGCGCCCGGGTGGTCGTGCTCCCCTACCTCGGCGACGAGCGCCGCCTCGCGGCCGAACCCGTGTGCTCCCTGATCGAGGCGGCCGACGTCGTCGGCGTCGTCCACCCGGGCGAGCGCCCCGCCGTGCTCGCGGCCTGCCCCGAACGCTCCGAGCGCGACGTGGTCCCCCTCGACCTCGCCCTCAGCCTGAACCGCAACGCCGCGTCGCACCGGCTCTTCGGCGTCCGCTGGTTCGGCCGCTACGTGCTCTCGATCCGCGACTTCCCGCCGGGGGGCGCCCGCTACGTCCGCTCGGTCACCCACGAGGTGCTGCGCAGCGTCGTCGGGCGCGTCTCGGTGGCCGAGGTCGACGGTGAGCAGTGGCGGATCAGCGACCGGGAGAACACCCTCGAGCTGCCGGTCAGCCCGAGCCGCGTCAACCTGTGGCGCCTGATGGCGCACGCCGTCGCGACGATCGACCTCCGCCCCCCGGGGCCGTTTGGGCGCGAGACCATCGAGTCGATGCTGCTCGGCACGCCCGTCGTCGTCCCCGACGCCAGCGCGGCGATGGAGCACGCGGCGGCGGCCGACGGGGGCCTGTGGTACCGGGATGTCGGCGAGCTCTTCGACGCCACCCGGGTGTTGATGTACCGCCCGGTGCGCGACCGCCTGGCGGCCCAAGGTCGCGCCTACGCGGACGCCAAGCACGGCCAGGTCGACGACTTCGTCGCCCGCGTCGGCCGCATCGTCCTCGGCGACGGCGTCGCCTAGCGCGTTCTCTGGGACGCGTTCGGCCCCGACCCCCGGGCTCGGGACGGTCCGGAGCTTCTTCGAGAGCTTTCTCTTGACAGAAGTCTTTCGAGAGATAACAATCGAGATGTGACTCTCGACAATGACGAGGCGAGACCCCCGAGTGCGGAGCGCGCGGCGACGCCGGAGCTCTTGGAGATCACCGACGCGCGCACCCTGCGCGCCCTCGCCCATCCGGTGCGTATCGCCCTCATCGAAACCCTGGTCCTCGAGGGACCGATGACGGCCACCGGGGTCGGCGAGCGTATCGGTGAGTCGCCCACGACCTGCTCCTTCCATCTGCGCCAGCTGGCCAAGTACGGCTTCGTCGAGGAGGCGGGCGGCGGCAAGGGCAGGGCCCGACCGTGGCGCGTGACGTCCGTCGGCATGCGGTTCGGGAAGAGCGACGACGACCCTGAGACCGAGCTCGCCGCAGGGGCCCTCGGACGCCTGTTCCGTGAGCGCCAGCTCGCTCGGTACCACGCCTGGCGGGAGACGAGGGCGTCGTACCCGAAGCGGTGGCGGGACGCGGCCAGCGACAGCGAGTACGTCCTCTACCTCACCGCCGAGGAGCTGGAAGAGCTGAGCGAGGAGCTGTCGGCGCTGCTGCTTCCCCGCTTCCGGGAGCGGCTGACCGACCCGTCACGGCGTCCGGCCGGTTCGGTGCCGGTGGAGCTATTGCTGTTCGCCTACCCGATCAGCCTCCCGGCCGAGGAGGGTTGATCCGATGAGCTTCGGCATGACCGCTGCGCTGGTCGAGCTCCGTATCGCCGACCGGCGCCGCGAGGCCAGCGCGGCGACGGACGCCGCGTGCACGGCGTCGATCGCCGGCCCCGGGTCGCGACGAGGAGGCCCCGGGGCTGCGCATCCGGATCGGCGTCAGGCTCGTCGAGGCGGACCTGCACCTCCTGGCGACGCCGCGATCGAGCCCCGGAGGCGGATCCTCCTCGCTCGGCGCACGCTTCAGTCGCTCGGTCTGAGCGGGAGGGGCCTGACTCCGTCGGGGTGCCCGCGGGACCTACCCCCGATCCTCCCCCGATCCTCCCCCGATCCTCCCCCGATCCGCGATGGTGGACGCTCTGACACGTCGGTGTCCCGCCCACGACCGGCTGATCCGCGCCCGCTCGTCACCGTGGGCAGAGCGCTCGGTCACCGACGTGTCGGGGGATGGTGCTGACCAGGACGTTCGGCAAGTTCACGACCGGTCCGACGACGGTGAATCTCCATCGCTGCATGCCGGCCAGATTCGTCCGGGTGCGAGCCAGGCGCTCCAACTCAGCGGCGGTGACCCCCTGCCTCAGGGTTGCAGCCGCTCGATCCGCCATCGGGCCCCCTCCGGCGTGTACCGCAGGCGGTCGTGGAGCCGGTCCTCCCGGTGCTGCCAGAACTCGAAGGCCACGGGCGCGAGACGGAACCCGCCCCACCAGGCCGGCCGCTCGACCTCGCGGCCCGCCCACTCCTGCGCCGCCCGCTCCACGCTCCGGTCGAGCTCGGCGCGGTCGGCCACCGGCCGGCTCTGGTGCGAGGCGCGGGCGCCGACCTGGGCACCGCGGGGCCTCGACGCGAAGTACCGGTCCGACTCGGCCGGATCGACCCGCTCGACGGTCCCCTCGATGCGCACCTGGCGACCGAGCGGGTTCCAGTGAAACAGCATGGCGGCGTGCACGTTCTCCGTCAGCTCACGGCCCTTGCGGCTGGCGTAGTTCGTGAAGAAGACGAAACCGCGCCGGTCCCAGCTCTTCAGCAGCACCATGCGCACCGAGGGACGACCCTCGCGGTCCGCCGTGGCGACGGCCACCGCCTCGGGGTCGCGCACGTGGCGTCCCGCCTCGTCGAACCAGGTTCCGAAGAGCGCGAACGGATCGTCGGGGGCGCCACGCTCGAGGAGCGGCGCCGCGTGATCGGCCACGGCGGATCAGCCCCGCGGCGGTGACGCCGGGGCGGCGACCTCGAGGCCCGGGAGTGCGTCGATGCTCGTTCCGTTCTTCTCGGCCCAGTAGTCGACGATGCCGTCGCGCCCCTTGCGAGCGGCCCACTCGTCCATGTTGGCGCGGTGCCCGCGGAAGTCCATCAGCGGGACGCCGAATCCGCAGGAGTCCGAGATGCGCCGCACCGCCACGACGATCACCGAGCGCACGCCGTCGCCCGCGGACCGGGGGAAGCGGGCCGCCAGCCCCGCGAAGCGCGCCTCGTCGGCGGTCACGACCTCCCCGGAGCCGTGCAGGCGGACGATCCGGGGCGGTCCGTCGAAGGCGCAGAACATGAGCACGATGCGGCCGTTCTCCCGCAGGTGCGCGATCGTCTCGACCCCGCTGCCGGTCTGGTCGAGGTAGGCGACGGTGTGGGGGTCGAGCACCGCGAGCTCGTCCCGGTTGCCCTTCGGCGAGCAGTTGACGTGGCCTTCGGCACCGAGCGGCGCCGTCGCGACGAAGAAGACGGGCTGGGCGAGGAGGAAGGCCGCGAGCCGCCCGCCGACCTCGTCGTAGGTCCGACCCATCCGCGGATCCTACCGCCCGGCGTCTCGCGGCCCCGGGCCCGCCCGGAGCAGGTCGGCGACGAGGCCGTCGAGGATGTCGGACTCGGAGGCGACGAGCTCGTCGTGGCCGAGCCCGGCCATCGCCTCGGCGAGGACGACGGCGCCCCCGACGATGACGTCGGCGCGGGCGCGATCCAGGCCGACGCGCTCGCGGCGAGAGCGCGACCGGCTCGGCCGCGAGGGAGGCGAGCAGCGCCTCGACCACGTCGCGCCGGAGGCGCGCGTGGTGCAGCCGCTCGCGCTCGAAGCCGTCGAGGCCGAGATGGAGGGCGACGAGGGTCGACACCGTCCCGGCGACACCGACCATCCGTCTCGGCAGGGCGAGCGCCGGGTGCGCGGCGACGGCGGCGCCGACGAGCGCGCGGACCTCGGCGCGCGCCGCGGCCAGCTCGCCGGCCGTCGGCGGGTCCGAGGCGAGGAAGCGCTCGGTCACCCGCACGCAGCCCGTCTCGAGGGAGACGACCGCGGCGGGGGCCGCTCCGGCGCCCGGCGCTCCGGCCACCAGCTCGGTCGAGCCGCCACCGAGATCGACCACGAGGTACGGACCGTCCGCCGGATCGAGCTCCGCCGTCGCCCCGGCGTAGGCGATGCGGCCCTCCTCGGCGCCCTCGAGCAGCTCGAGGCGGACGCCGAGCACGGCCTCGGCGGCGTCGAAGAGCGCCGCGGCGTTGCGGGCGTCGCGCGCCGCCGAGGTCGCGATGGCCCGCAGCCGGACCACGCTGAAGCCGTCGGCCACCCGCCGGTACTCGCCGAGGACCGCGAGGGTGCGCTCGAGCGCGCCCGCCCCGAGCTCGCCGGTCCGGTCGACCCCCTCGCCCAGCCGGGTGATCGTCATCCGGCGCTCGAGCGAGCGGCCCTCGCCGTCGGCGACCAGCAGGCGGGTCGAGTTCGTGCCGCAGTCGATCGCCGCCACCGGGCCCTCCAGCTCGCCGGCGAGGCGGGCCGCCACCCAGCGGCCGACGGGATCCCCGCCCCCGGCCAGGTACCACGCCAGGTGCGCGTGGAGGCACTTCACGCCTCGGCGTGTCCCGCCGACCCCCCCGGCCGGCCGGAGGCCCGCGTAGCCCGCCGGCAGGGCGGCGTCGCGCTCGGCCGCGTAGCGGGCGTGCGCCGCGGCGAGCTCGCCGGCGGGCACCGCCGACTCCGCCGCCCGGACGCCGCCGGTCGACTCGAGTCGGCCGACCGCCTCGCGCTCGCGGCGGCCGACGAGCCAGTAGCGGGTCGGCATGGGCGTGCCGTCGTGGAGGAGCGGATCGTTGCGGATGACGACCGGCGCGCCGTCGCGGCCGCGCACGACGACCGTGAACGCCCCCGCCGGGGGCCGCCCGAGCAGCCGGGCGACCGCCTCGAGGTCCGCCGCCGACGCCGGCCCGGCGCCGGCGTCCGCCACACCCGCCACGGTGGCCGCGACCTTCCCTCCGCCCGCTACGAGCCCTCCCCCGCGGCCGCGGCCGCCGGGGAGGCGCCCGGGTCGCCGCCCGGCGCGTCGAGCGCGAGCGACGAGACCAGCTCGGGGTGGTGGTGCCAGGTGGCGGCCACGGTCCCCTCCAACGGGAGCAGCGGCCACGCCTCGGCTCCGATGCGGGCGAGGCCGGTCCTCCGACCGGCGCGCGTCGCCACGACGACCGGGCCGCCCGCGGCCGCGGCGAGCGCCCGCCACGCCGCCGGGTCCTCCGCGGGGTCGTCGGGCAAGCCCTCGTCGAGGGCGAGCACGACGGCGTCGTGGCCCTGACGCGTGCACCAGTCGAGCGCGGCGCGCAGCGCCGACGCCTCCCCGGGCGTCGACGCGCCGTCGAGCAGCACCGTCGCGCCCTCCGGGAGCGCCCCGGCCCGCTCCTCGCTGTCGAGCACCACCACGGTCTCGTCCAGGCCCGCCTGGAGCGCGGCGGCCGCCACCCGGGCGGCTCGCCACGGCTGCGCCGGCCGGCGGCGCGTCGCGGAGGGTCGGCGGGGCTGGTCGCGGCGGCCGGACGGGGACGGCGGACCGAGCGCGAGCACGATGGCGGCGACCGTCACCGCCGCAGCGTACCGGGCGGGAACCGACCTCCCGCGACGGTCGCGGGAGGGACGCGCGGCGCCCGCGCGGGCCCTCCGCCGACGCTTCCCCTTTGCACACCCCGGCGACCAGGGATAACGTCTCCCGGCGTGACCGCGACCGCGGCCGCCTGGGGGGCACGCCCGCCTGACGGCCCGCTGTATGAAGCGGACCGCCCGAGCCGACCGGGCCGCCCCCACCTTGCGACCCGCGCCAGCGCGGTCCTCGTCGCCGCGGCCGGGGCGTTCCTCCTGTGGCCCTCGACGACAGCGGTCCGGGCGGGCGCCTCGACGACGACCGGGCTGCAGTCGCAGGCCGCTGCGATCGCGGCGACGGTGGCGCGCGACGACGCGCTGCTCCAGTCGGTCGGCCAGCACTACCTGGCGGAGCGCTCCCTGCTCTCGGCGGCGCGCGGGAGGAGCAGATGGCCGAGCGCGAGAGCCGCGTCGTCGACCACAAGGTGAGCCTCGACCAGACGGCGCTGCGCAGCGCCGCGATCTCCGCCTACGTGAACGCCGGCAGCGACGGGTCCCTCGGGCTGTTCCTCAGCGACAAGCCGGACCAGGTGGCCGACGGCCAGGCCTACATCCGGGTGGCCGCCGACCAGCTCGACCGGACGGTCACCGCGCTCACCGACGCGAAGCACGTCCTCGCCACCGAGCTGTCGACGGCCCGCCAGTCGGCGACCGCCGCGGCGACGGCCCTGGCGGACGCGACCTCGGCGCGCACCTCGGTCCTCACCACGCTGTCGAACGAGCGCACGCTCCTCGCCTCGGTGCAGGGTCAGCTCGCCGTGCTCGTCGCCCAGCAGGAGGCCGCGCAGGCCCGGGCGGCCGAGCAGGCGGCGCAGGAGGCGGCGAAGCGCAGCGCCGCCAACCCGGTCGTCGCGGCGGCGGGCCAGCCGGCGGGCCCGCCGGCCGCGTCCGGATCGGCGACGCTCACGAGTGCCAGCCCCATCCCGACGGGGACGCTCACCCAGGACTTCGCCGGGATCCGCAACTGCGAGTCCGGCGGCAACTACGCCGACGACACCGGCAACGGCTACTACGGCGCCTACCAGTTCAGCCTCGGCACCTGGGAGGGCGTCGGCGGCTCGGGGCTGCCGAGCTCGGCGCCCGCCGCCGTCCAGGACGCGCTCGCCTACCGCCTCTACCAGCGCGACGGCTGGGGGCCGTGGCCGGCCTGCGCGGCGATCCTCGGGCTCGGCTAGCCGCTCAGCCGGTCCCGAGCAGCCGCCCGAGCGCGGCCCGTGCCGAGGCGTTCTCGGCGGCGAAGCGCTCCAGGTGCTCGGCGAACTGGCGCGTCCACTCCTCGAGGGACACCTCCTTGCGGCTGATCGCCACGCCGCGGACCTGGCGGGTGACGAATCCCGTCGGCGACCCGCGGCCCGGGACGAGCTCGAGCGCGCTGTCGCCGAAGCGCGCCCGGATCGACGTCACCTTGCCGGGGCGGCCGGCGACGCGATCCGACAGCGAGCGCTCGCGCGAGACGTCGAGCACCCCGGGCGGCAGGACCTCGGCGATCGAGGACACGAGGACGCGCTCGTAGGTCTCGAGGTCCGACAGGTCGGCGCGCAGCGCCGCGGCCAGCAGCTGGACCGTGTCCGCCTCCCCACCCCCAACGTCGAGCGCGCCCGGCTCCGCCGGGACGTCGGGCAGCCCCGAGTCGGACGGCGCAGGCAGGCCGGCGTCGTCGCTCACCGGTCCGTGAGCGGCAGGACGAGCTGGGGCGGCGCGATGGTGTGGTCCGCGCGCAGCGGCCGCACCGCGGTGCCGATGGCGAAGAACTCCGTCGTGTGACCCCCCCAGCGGTGCGGGAGCGACAGGAGCTGGACGCCGACGATGCCCTCGGCGTGCAGCTCCTCGGCCTCTGCCTGCATCCTGCTCATCGCGAGCTCGCGGGCGTCGTAGAGGGCCTCGGTGAACTGCGGGATCTCCACGTTCCGGCCGATGTTGCCGAGCGCCGAGAAGCCGCGCTGGTGGGCGATGTGGTAGACGCAGCTGCCCATCACCATCCCGAGCGGGGCGTAGCCGGCCTGGAGCAGGGTCCAAAAGTCCTGGCCCGACAGGTCCGAGGTGAACGGCACCCCGGCGTCGTTGCGCCAGGTGCCCCCCGTGTCGGACTTCACCGCCGTGCCGACGGCGACGAACTCGGCCAGGTCGTTGCCGAACTCCTTGAACTCGATCTCGAGGCGCACACCGACGATGCCGTCGGCGCCGAGCGCGTCCGCCTCCGCCTCCATGCGGGTCATCGCGAGCTCGCGGGCGTGGTACATCGCCTGGGAGAGACGGTCCATCTCCATGTTCTGGCCCCACCGGCCGATCTGCAGGCCGACGTGGTAGATGCTCGAGCCGAGGACGAGGCCGAGCGGGTGGAAGCCGGCCTCGCGCACGAGGAGGAACTCGTTCACGGTGAGGTCCGAGGTGAACAACGCCTTCGGCGAGCCCGGCCGCATCTCCGCGAGCCGGCGCATCGCATCCTCGGGGATCCCCGTCACCGTCTGTTCGTCTGGCATCCGTGCTCCTAGCGGCTCTAGTCGAGGGGGAGGACCATGCGCGGCCTCGGCGGCGTCGCCTCCGCGTGCCCGAAGTACGCGAGCGCCGTCGCGGCCATGGAGGCTTCGGCGACGTGGTCGGTGTGACCGTCGCTCACCTCGAGGGCGTGGATCTGCAGCCGCATCGAGGAGGTGAGCACGGCGCCGTCGGCGCCGATCTTCGCGATCCTGCGCTCGAGCACGCGCCGGGCGTCGTCGCGCGCGAAGGTCACGAGCTCGCTGTACCCGGGCACCTCCACGTTGCCGGCGTAGGTGCGGGTCGCGAGGCGCGTGCTGTAGTCGTCGTGGCGGATGGCGACGGCGATCGCGACGACGATGGCGGCCGGCACCCAGCGCGCGCCCATCAGCTTCACGACGTCCTGGCCGTCGAGCGTCGTGGCGAACGGTCGGTCCGTGTGCCGGTCGCCGAGCGAGCGCACCGCCGTGCCGAGCGTCACGAACTCCCGGTTGCCCTCGCCGAGGTGGCGCTCCTGGAGCCTGACACCGATCACGCCGTCGCCGCCGAGCTCCCCGCACTCGGTGAGCATCCGGCCGATGGCACCGTCCCACCCGGCGTTCAGCGCGTCCACGTAGGGCGCGAACCCGGCGAAGCCGCCCTGGCCGCTCGTCTGGGTGCGGGCGTAGCCGGCCATGGCCATGCCGTAGCCGGGGTAGAGGCCGCAGCCGCCGTAGCCCTGCCAGCCGATGTGCTCGACGACGCAACCCATGACCTCACCGACCGGGGCGAACCCGGAGTGGTCCAGGCCTGCCTGGCCGCTCACGGAGAGGAGGCTCGTGCGCACGCCCGAGCGCCGCGCCCGTTCCAGGCGCGCTTCCACTATCGGCGGCAGCCCCCGACCGTCCCACTCGCTCATCAGCACCTCCGCGGCGGACGCTACCACCGGCCCCGGCCGCCGGGCAGCTGGGCGCGGCGCCGCGGCGGCAGCCGCAGCGGCACCGCCGGCGCGGGCCGGCCGGGGACGGCGGCCGGATCAGCCACAGCGCCAGCGGCCGCTCGCCAGGCGCTCGGCGGGTCCACGGCAGTCGAGGACGTCGGCCGCCGGCGGCAGCGTCACCGGCGGCGCCTGGTCGAAGCGGCTGTAGGCGAAGCTCGTGGACAGGCCGAGCGCGGCGAGGGGGGGCGTCGTCCCCGCGGGCGCGCTCGAGCCCCGCGCCACGCCGGCCCGCCAGGTCGCACGGGTGACGTAGCCGCCGCTCACGACGAGCGTCCCGCGGGCCACGAGGACCTGCGCGCTGCGCCGGCCGTCGGCGCGCGAGGCCGTCGTGTAGCGGAGCCGGGAGGTGTAGTCGTAGCGGTCGCCGTGCGCGACGACCCGCGTCGGGAACTGCTCGATCTCGATCAAGGGGAAGAACACCGCCCGCGCCGCGTACGACGCCCGCCCGGACGCCGGAAGCCGGATCTCCTGGACCTGGGCACCGCCCTCCGCCGGGGTCTCGGTGCCGGGCGGATCGAGGAAGAGGTAGGAGGCGTCGCCGACGATGGCGGCGAGCAGGCCGACCTCGTGGCCGCCGACCGGCAGCGGGCCGAGGCGGTCGGGCGCCTGGTAGGCGAAGCCCGCCCCGGCGCCGGTGACCTCGACGCTTCGGACGCCGACCGTCTGGGCGATGGCGCGCTCGAGCGGCAGGGGCAGCGCGGAGGCGAAGTGCGGCAACGACGGGCCGGTGGCCGCCACGATGCCGACCCCCGCTCCGATCGCGGCGAGCACCGCCACCGAGAGGAGCAGGAAGGCTTTCACGGCCGCGAGGTTAGGCGGAGGGCGCGGCTCAGAAGGCCCAGCGCCAGAACTCCAGGCGCTCCACCACCCTGCTCCAAAGACCGGCGGTCGTCGGGGTGCCGCCGGAGGCGGCGCTGTTGGCCGGCGCGGCGCCGAGGAGCGAGGATGCGTCGCTCGGCACGAGGTCGGCCTCGGGGATCGTGCGCGGCGCGAGCGTGTTCGCCTGACCCGCCGTCGAGCCCGGCGACGGCAGCACGACGTAGGCACGCTGACCGGGCCGCACGAGCCCGTACTCCTGGTGCGCCATCGCCGCGACCGTGGAGGGCTTCTTCAGCGAGGCGACGGCGCTCTTCATCTGCGCGTCGCGCCCCTGCACGGTCTTCAGCTCGCTCGCCACCGCCGCGATCTCCGAGCGTTGGTGGAGGATCTCGCCGACGGGCAGCTCGAAGACGAGCATCGCCCCGGCGAACAGCGCGGCCACCACCAGCGCGATGCGCGCCCGGTAGATCTGGATCACGGGGACCCGCCGGGCGCCCGGGGCGCAGCGGGGACGCCGCGGGCGAACGCCGCGCCACCGGGCCACGACGCCGACTCGCCGAGCTCGTCCTCGATCCTGAGGAGCTGGTTGTACTTGGCGACGCGGTCCGAGCGGGCGGGCGCCCCCGTCTTGATCTGGCCGCAGTTCGTCGCCACGGCGAGGTCGGCGATCGTGGCGTCCTCGGTCTCGCCCGAGCGGTGCGACATCACGCTGCGGTAGGAGGCCGACGTCGCCCTGGCCACGGTCTCGAGCGTCTCGGTGAGCGTGCCGATCTGGTTGACCTTGATGAGCACCGCGTTGGCGACACCGGTGGCGATGCCGCGCTCGAGCCGCTCGACGTTCGTCACGAACAGGTCGTCGCCGACGAGCTGCACCCGCTCGCCGATGGCCCCGGTGAGCGCGGCCCAGCCCTCCCAGTCCTCCTCGGCCATGCCGTCCTCGATCGAGATCACGGGATAGCGCGCCGCGATGTCCGCCCAGTAGGCGGCGAGCTCGGCGGAGGCCAGCGTCCGGCCCTCGCCCGCGAGCACGTAGGCGCCGTCGCGCCACAGCTCGGTGGTCGCCGGGTCGAGCGCGATGGCGATCTCCTCGCCCGGCACGCGACCGGCGGCCTCGATCGCCTCCACGAGGACGCGCAGCGCGTCCTCGTTCGTGCCGAGGTTCGGCGCGAAGCCGCCCTCGTCGCCCACCCCGCCCGACAGCCCGCGGTCGTGGAGCACGCGCTTTAGGGCGTGGTAGGTCTCGGCGCCCCACCGCAACGCCTCGGAGTACGACGGCGCGCCGTGCGGGACGACCATGAACTCTTGGAAGTCGACGTTGTTGTCGGCGTGCACCCCGCCGTTCAGCACGTTCATCATCGGCACGGGGAGCACGTGGGCGCCGACCCCGCCGACGTAGCGGTAGAGGCTGAGCTCCAGCTCGTCGGCGGCCGCCTTCGCCACCGCCAGCGAGACGCCGAGGATCGCGTTGGCGCCGAGGCGGGACTTCGACGGGGTGCCGTCGAGGTCGATGAGAGCGAGGTCCACCGCCCGCTGGTCGAGGGCGTCGAGCCCCCCGAGGGCAGGGGCGATCTCGTCTACGACGTTGGCGACGGCGCGGAGCACCCCCTTGCCGCCGTAGCGGTCGCCGCCGTCGCGCAGCTCCGTCGCCTCGAACGAGCCGGTCGACGCGCCGGAGGGGACGATGGCCCGCCCCGTCGCTCCCGTGTCGAGCACGCAGGTCGCCTCGACGGTCGGGTTGCCCCGGGAGTCGAGGACCTCTCGGGCACTGAGCTCGGCGATGGCACTCACGGGCCTGTGACTCCTGTTCGTCTTGTGGACAAAGTGGCTGGAGTGTCGTTCAAGTTAGCAAAGTCCCCGCTCCCCGGCCTGGCACCGCCGCCATCGGGTCCCGGCGGCACGGCACGGCCGCGCGCCTCGCGCGCCGGCGAGCGCGGGCTGCGGGCGCGGCGCCGCCCGGGGGACGGGGGGAGCGCCGCACCCGGGCCTCTACGGCGAGGCTTCGCCGGCTCCCTGCTCGCGCCAGAGGGCGAGGCGGGCGGGCGCGTCGAGGCCGGCGAGCGAGCCCCCCGCGTCGGCCGCGTCGCGCTCGGTGGCGACGAAGCGCCGGCGCATGGCGAGCGCGGCGCGGCGCAACGCGTCCTCCGGGTCGACCTTGGCGTGGGCCGCCAGGCGGGCGACGCCGAGCAGCAGCGCGCCGATCGCCTCGGCCTCGGGGCGGGGAGCCCCGGCCGCCGCGCCGGCGCCGCCGGTGACGACGCGGAGCAACGCCTCGAGCTCGGCCGCCGTGGCGCCGGTCTCCGGCCAGCCGAGGTCGACGCTCGACGCCTTGCGCTCGAGCTTGGCCACGAGGGCCAGCGCCGGGAGCGCCGCGGGGATGCCGTCCATCAGGCTGTCGCGGCCCTTCTCCACCTGCTTGATCTGCTCCCAGCGCGACATCACCGCGTCGGCGCTCTCGACACCGGTGACGCCGCCGAAGACGTGCGGGTGGCGGTGCACGAGCTTGTCGTGGGTCGTGCGCGCCACGTCGGCAAGGGAGAAGAGCCCCTCCTCGCCCGCCAGCGTGGCGTGGAACACGACCTGGCAGAGCAGGTCCCCGAGCTCCTCCTCCAGATGCTCGGCGCCCTCGGCGTCCGGCGGCTCGCCGAGCTCGTCGATCGCCTCGATCGTCTCGTAGGCCTCCTCGAGCAGGTGGCGCACGAGCGAGCGGTGCGTCTGCTCGCGGTCCCACGGGCAGCGCTGGCGCAGCACGTGGACGACCTCGTCGAGCCGCACGAGCTCGTGGGCGACCGGCTCGGCGAGCTCGGGCACGTAGAGGCAGGTGAGGTGGTCGGGGGCGAGGGAGCGGTCGAGCTCCTCCCAGGCGAGCTCGACCACCTGCTCGTCCGGCAGGCCGAGGTGGTGGAGTACCGTCACCGGCCGGCGCGGCGGCGGGTCGACGGCGAGCTTCACCTCGGAGAGGATCGCCCGGCTCCAGGCCTGCGCGACGAGCAGCGGGCCGGTGTCGCCGGCCGCGTCGGCGGCGAACGAGCCGGCGTCGACGAGCCGGACGTGTGCCTCCACGGGGTCGATGCCGAGGCGCTCCCAGGCGAGGTCGAGGAAGGACATCCCCGCCACGACGTCGACGTGGACCCGCGCGTCGCCGCGCAGCGCCGTGACCGTGCGCTCGAGCACGAGGGGCGAGCCGGGGACGGCGTAGGCGACGCTGCCGTGCGCGGCGGCGGCCGCCACGACCGCCTCGACGATCGCCGCGTAGACGTCCTCGAAGGTCTCGGCGGACTCATAGAGGTGGTCGAGCGTGCGGGCGCCGGCGGCGACGAGCGGCTCGGCGGCCGGGTGGCGCCCCGTGCGCACCAGCACGAGCGGCGCCTCGGCCAGCGCCTCTCGCGCCCGCTGCGTGGTGTGCTCGGCCCCGGCGGGGCCGAGGCCGACGACGACCACCCTCGGCAGCGACCGCGCACGCTCCTCTGGGCCCGCCGCCGGCGAGCTCGACGTCATCGCCCGCGCTCCGGCCGGGGGTCGGCTAGCCGGCCGCGGCGGCCGCCGCGGTGGACGGCGTCACGGAGGCCGGGTTCCCGAGCAGCTTGTCGGCCGGACCGCTCGGCGGCGTCACCTGCCAGGCGCCCGAGTGCTTCGTCCACGTGCCGTACGCCGGGTCCACCTCGACGCGCGCCTTGCCCACGATCGTGCTCAGCTCCTGCTGGAACTTCGAGTACCCGTTCGACACGATCGAGAACGCGGTCTCGCAGCGCGGACGCGTGCGGCCTCGACGTCACGCGGAGGAGCACCCAGTACCCGCTGTAGGAGACCGGCGCCGAGACCTTGCCGAGCGGCAGGGCGGTGACCACCGAGGCGAGGGCGGCCGGCAGCTCCGAGGGCAGGAGGCAGCCGAGCGAGCCGCCGTTCGCCCCCGAGGTCGTGTCGAGCGAGCTCGACTTGGCGACCGAGGCGAAGCTGGCGCCGTGGGCGATCTTCGCCGCCAGCTTGAGCGAGGCGGCCTTCGTGCTGGCGAGGATGGCGCCCACGCAGTCGAGGGTCCCGGCCTGCGGATGCGACCGGACGTAGGCGGCGAGCCCCGCCGTGGTGAGGTCGGCGCCCTGCTCGTGGGCGATCAGGGCGTCCTGGTCCTCCTGGTAGGAGAGGAGGTCCGTGCGGAAGGGATGGCCGAGGGCGGCGATCGCGCTCGGTCCCGACGCGCAGGACGAGCCGGAGGGCGCCGCGTAGACGTCGCCGAGGACCTCGGACGCGAGCGGACCCGCGACGGGACCGGTCGGCAGGTGCAGCGGGGCGACCGCGGTGTGGAGCACCTGGCGGTCCACCAGCGTCGTGAGGACCTGCGCGGTGTAGGCGGAGGAGTACGTGCCCGTCCCGACGCCGCTGATCGACGGGCTGCCCGAGGAGGCCTGGACGATGCAGCGGAAGGCGGCGTCCGAGGCGGTCGCGCCGAGGGCCTCGTTGAGCGACTGCTGGGAGAGGGCGGCCCCGTCGACCTTGGCGGCGGTCGCCGAGAACTGCGAGTCGCACGCCCCGAGGGCCAGCGCGGCCAGCACGAGCAGCGCGAGGGGGAGGAGGAAGCGTCGCACGGTCCCTCGACTCTAGGGTCGCGTCGGCGGTCGGGCCAGCCAGCTCATGCGCCGGTCGCCGCGGCCATCTCGACGGGGACGAGGTCGCGCAGCAGCCCCGCCAGCGTCGAGGCCAGGTCGCCGCCGGCCTTCAGGGGCACGATGAGCTGTTCGAGGTCCTCCTTCACGACCGAGCGCGGCGCGAGGCGCGTGAGGCGGACCCGCGCGGAGGCCCGCAGGCGGATCGGCGAGAACCGCGCCACGACCTCGCCCGGCCGCCCGGGGCCGCCGCCGCCCGGGCGCGACGGGACGACGTTCACCTCGCGCACGCCGGTCCGCACGCACTCGGCGCGCAGGCGGGCGATCGCGAGCAGCGCCTCGGCGGGCGCGGGGAGGGGCCCGTAGCGGTCGAGCCACTCCGCCGCGATGTCGTCGACCTCGGCCTGGGTCGTGCACCGCGGCGAGGCGGCGGTAGGCCTCGAGGCGCAGGTCCTCGCGCTCGACGTAGTCGGCCGGGCAGGTTGGCGTCGACCGGCAGCGTCGAGCTTGATCTCGGCCGGCTCGGCGGACCGGCTCGCCCTTCAGCTCGGCGACGGCCTCGGTCGACCATCTGGCACGTACAGGTCGTAGCCGACGGCCGCGATGTGGCCCGACTGGTCGGTGCCGAGCAGGTTGCCCGCCCCACGGATCTCGAGGTCGCGCATGGCGATCTTGAAGCCGGAGCCGAGCTCGGTGTACTCGCCGATCGTGCGGAGCCGCTCGTAGGCCTCCTCGGTCAGCACCCGGTCGGGCGGGTAGAACAGGTAGGCGTACGCCCGCTGCCCCGCCCGCCCGACGCGGCCGCGCAGCTGGTGGAGCTGGCCGAGGCCGAGCAGGTCGGCGCGGTCGACGACGAGCGTGTTGACCGTCGGCATGTCGATGCCCGACTCGATGATCGTCGTGCAGACGAGGACGTCGTAGCGGCCCTCCCAGAAGTCGAGGACGACCTGCTCCAGGCTCCCCTCGTCCATCTGGCCGTGGGCGACGGCGATCCGGGCCTCGGGCACGAGCTCGCGCAGGTGCGCCGCGACCCGGTCGATGTCCTGGACCCGGTTGTGGACGAAGAAGACCTGGCCCTCGCGCAGCAGCTCGCGCCGGATCGCCTCGGCGACGGCGCCGCTCGTCGTACTCGCCGACGTAGGTGAGGATCGGCTGGCGCTCCGCCGGCGGCGTGTTGATGATCGAGAGGTCGCGGATGCCGGTGAGCGCTCATCTCGAGCGTCCGCGGGATCGGGCGTCGCGGTCAGGGTGAGCACGTCGACGCCGACCTTCAGCGTCTTGATCGCCTCCTTGTGGGTGACGCCGAAGCGCTGCTCCTCGTCGACGACGAGCAGGCCGAGGTCCTTGAAGGCGACGTCGTCGGCGAGCAGCCGGTGCGTGCCGATCGACGACGTCGACCGCGCCGTCGGCGAGGCCCTCCACCACCGCGCGCTGGCCTCGGCCGGGGTGAGGAAGCGCGAGAGCATCTCCACGCGCACCGGGTAGCGGGCGAAGCGCTCGGAGAAGGTCTGGAAGTGCTGCTGGGCGAGCAGCGTCGTCGGCACGAGCACGGCCACCTGCTTGCCGTCCTGGACGGCCTTGAACGACCGCGCGCACGGCGACCTCGGTCTTGCCGAAGCCGACGTCGCCGCAGACGAGCCGGTCCATCGGTGACGGGCCGCTCCATGTCCGCCTTGACGTCGACGATGGCGCGCAGCTGGTCGGGGGTCTCGGGGTAAGGGAAGGACTGCTCGATCTCGGCCTGCCACGGGGTGTCCGGGGAGAAGGCGTGCCCGGGCGTCGCCAGCCGACGCTGGTAGAGGACGACGAGCTCCTGGGCGACCTCGCGGACCGCCTGGCGGACGCGGGAGCGCTTGGTCTGCTGCCACTCGCCGCCGTTCAGCCGGTTGAGCGTCGGCTGCTCGCCCCCCGTGTACGGCGTGATGGCGTCGATCTGGTCGGAGGGGACGTAGAGCTTGTCGCCGCCCGCGGTACTCGAGCAGCAGGTAGTCGCGCTCCGCCCCGCCGATCGCGCGCGTGACCATGCCGCCGAAGCGGGCGACGCCGTGGACGTGGTGGACGACGTAGCTCCCGGGCGCCAGGTCGTCGAAGAAGCCCTCGACCGGGCGCGGGCGCGCCCGTGGGACCCGGTGCGGCCGGCGGCGTCCCGTGACGTCGGGCTCGGCGAGCACGGCCACCAGGTCGCGACCGAGCACGAAGCCGCGGTCGAGCGGCGCGACGACGACGTGGATCCCCGGCGTGCGCAGCCGCTCCCCGGCCGCGGCGAGCGCGCCGGCGTCGCCGGCCCCCGCCGCGTCGACGGCGGCGAAGAGCCGGTCGACCGTGCACCCCTCGCCCTCGAGCACGTTCGCCAGGCGCTCGGCGCTCCCCCGCCCCTCGGCGCAGACCGCGATGCGGCAGCCCGCGCGCTCGAGCGAGCCGAGCCGGCGGGCGAGGCCGGCGGCGTCACCGAGCGCTGCCGGCCAGCCGCTCGCCGCGATCACCGGCTGGGCGGGGGACTCCGCCGCCGCGGGGAGCGAGGCGACGCGAGCGGGGCACTCGGCGAGGAGGCGCTCGAAGGCGGCGTGCAGGCGCGGGAGGTCGGTGGCCGCTCCCGCGCCGTCGTCGTTGCCGCCGTCGGGCCCGGTCGCCCCCCACGTCGTCGCCAGGGCCTCGGCGAGGGCCGCCTCCTCCTCGACGAGCTCGGCGGCCCGGTCGCGCATGCGCCGCGGCTCGACGAGCAGGACGCGGTCGCGCCCGTCGAGGAGATCGGTGACGAGGAGCTCGGTCTCGGCGAGCCAGGGCAGGAAGGACTCGATCCCGTCGAAGGTCTCGCCGTCCGCGATCCGCTCGAAACGCTCCCGGGCGAAGGGCACCTCGCCGGCCAGTCGCCGGGCACGCTCGTGGACCGCGGGGCCCGTCGCCAGCTCCCGGCAGCCGAAGATCTCGACGGAGCCGATGGCGCGCACCGAGCGCTGGTCGGCGACGTCGAACTCGGTGAGGCGGTCGACCTCGTCGCCGAAGGTGTCGATGCGGATCCCGGTCTCGAGCGTGGACGGGAAGACGTCGACGATGCCGCCGCGCACCGCGACCTCGCCGCGGTGCTCGACCTGGTACTCGCGGCGGTAGCCGGCGCCGACGAGGCGCTTGGCGAGCTCGTCGACCCCGATGCGGGTCCCGGGGCTGACGACAAGCGGGGCGGCCTCGTCCGGGGTCGTGCCGAGGCGCTGGAGGAGCGCCTTGACCGGCGCGACGACGATCGCGGGCTCGCCGCCGGCGTGGGCGGCGCGGATCCGCCAAAGGACGCTCAGGCGCCGGCCCATCGTCTCGACGCTCGGCGAGACGCGCTCGAAGGGCAGGGTCTCCCACGCCGGCAGCAGCTCGACGCGCTCGGGCCCCGCGAAGATGGCGAGGTCGTGGGCGAGGTGCTCCGCCTCGGAGGCGGTGGGCGTCACGACGAGCACCACCGGCGAGGTGCCGAGGATCGCTGCGCCGGCGACCACGTAGGGCCGGACCGCCTCGGGCACGGCGACAACGGTGTCCCCGTCGCCGAGCAGCGCGGCCATCTCCGGCTCGGAGCGGAGCAGCCCGGTGAGGGCCGTGAGGTTCACCGGCCGTTCACCTCGTTCATCGCCTTGTCGGCCCCGACGCCGAGCACCAGCTCGACGGCGTCCGCCGCCTCGGCGACCGCGACGTCGAGCGCCTCGCGCTCCTCGCGACCCGGGCGGCGCAGCACGTAGTCGGCGCCGGCCATGCGGCCCGGCGGCTTGCCGACCCCGATGCGCACCCGGACGAAGTCGAGCGAGTGCAGGTGCGACTGGAGGGAGCGCAGCCCGTTGTGGCCCGCGGTCCCGCCGCCGGTCTTCACCCGCACCGTGCCGACGGGCAGGTCGAGCTCGTCGTGGACGACCACGAGCCGGTCGAGGTCCTCGAGCGAGCAGCGGCGCACGAGGGCGCGTGCGGCCAGGCCCGACTCGTTCATGTACGTCAGCGGGACGGCGAGGGCGAGCCGCCGCTCCCCGATCCGCGCCTCGCCGAGGCGCGCCGGGACGCCGCGCTCGGCGCGCAGGGCGACGCCGTGGCGCGACGCCAGCAGCTCGACGGCTTCGGCGCCGACGTTGTGGCGGGTCCGCTCGTACTCGGGGCCGGGGTTGCCGAGGCCGAGCGCAAGGAGGTCGGCCGCGGCTCCCGTGCGCTCGCGGCCGGTGATCCTGGCGAGGCGGTGCGTCGGCCTCAGCCCTCGTTGGCCGGCTCGCCGGCCCCTTCGGCGGCGCCGCCCTCCGAGGGCGCCTCGGCCTCCTCGCCCTCCTCGGCGGCCAGGACGCGCGGCGGGTGCCCGATGACGATCGCGGTCTCGGGGTCGGCGTCGATCGTGACGCCCTCGGGGACGTCGAGGTCGGCGATCCGCAGGCTGGAACCGATCTCGAGCTCGCTGATGTCGATCTCGAACGACGTCGGGATGTCGGCCGGCTTCGCCCGGACGTGCAGCGTCAGCACCAGGTGCTCGACCATGCCGCCGTTCTTCGTCACGGCGGACGCCTCGCCGACCAGGTTGAGCGACACCTCGGCCGGGATCACCTCGTCTCGGCGGACGACCTGGAAGTCGACGTGGGCGACGGTCTGGCGGACCGGGTGGCGCTGGAGCTCCCGGGCGACCGCGAGGTGGCGCTCCCCGAACGACGTCCAGCTCGAACAGGACGTTCACGCCCGCCTCGGTGGTGAGCGCGCTGCGCAGCGCCCGGGCGTCGACGCTCAGCGGGACGGGGGTGACGCCGTGGCCGTAGAGGATGCCCGGGATCCGGCCGGCGGCGCGCAGCCGCCGGCTGAGGGCGGTGCCGCTCGCCTCGCGGGGCTCTGCGACGAGGGTGATCTCAGCCATGTGAACGCGCTCCTCCGGGGCTCGGGCGTGCGCGCCGCGGGCGGGCGGCGGCGCGGCTCAACGGGTGCGCCCGGCGCGACCCGCGAGAAGCAAGTGTAGGCGAAGCTCAGCGCCGGGCCGTCCGGCGAGCAGGCGGTACGCGGCCTGCCGGGGCGTCGCCGCTCTCGCCGGCCGCCACCAGCTCGGCGCCGATCCCGGCGAGTGCCGCGCGCACCTCCGGCGCGTCGAGCACGCGCACCCGGGCACCGAAGCCGGCCAGCTCGAAGGCGGCGATGGCAGGGTTGCCGAAGCCGAGCACGCAGGTGGCGCTCCCGTCGGCGGCCCGCTCCACGCCGAGCAGCGTGCCGCGACCGCCGAACATCCCGATGACGGGGCGCACCGCCGGGGGCGAGACGGCGACGCGCACCACGCAGCTCGCCGTCCAGCGCACCCGAAGCTCCTCGCGCGACCTCGCCCACTCGGCGGCGAGCGAGAAGCCGGCCGGCCGCACGGCGGCCTCCCCGGTCGCCTCGACCGCCAGCACCCTGCTGACGCGGAAGGTCCGCCGACCCGCCTCGGTCCCGGCGACCGAGGTACCAGACGCCGGCCTGGGCGACGAGCCCGTACGGGTCGACGGCGCGACGGGAGGCCTCCGATCCGGGCTTCGCGTACTCGATGACGACCCGCCGGCCCTCGAGCACCGCGTCGCGCAGCGGCCCGAGCAGCGGGGGCGTCTCGGCCTCGCGGTTCCACGGCGCCGGCTCGACGTGGACGAGCCGCGAGAGCCCGAGCGCCTCGTCGGCGCCGCCGGGGAGCGCGGCCACCAGCTTTCGCGTTGAGCGAGCGCGCGGCGTCGTCGACGCCGAGGCCCGGCATCGACGAGGCGGAGACGAGGAGGAACAGGGCGCGCATCTCCGCAGGGGAGAGCCCGGTCAGCTCGGTGCGGTACCCCTCGACGAGCGACCAGCCGCCGTGGCGGCCGCGCACCGGGTACACCGGGACCCCGGCGGACGAGAGCGCCTCCATGTCGCGGCGGATCGTCCGCTCGGACACCTCGAGCTCGGCGGCGAGCTCGGGCGCCGAGGCGCGCCGGCGGGCCTGGAGCAGCAGCACGATGGCGAGCAGCCGATCGGCGCGCACGGCGGTCGAGGTTATCGGGAAAGCAGGACAGAAGATGTCCGTCCACACACGTACCCTGCCGGTACGGCGTGCGGGGCGGTGCCGTGCGAACCCGGAGAGCGCGCCGAGGGCAGCGCTCGGAGAGGAAGGACGAGATGGACGGAGCGGACCCGAGGAGCCTCTTCGAGGCGGCGCTCGACCGGCGGCGCACCTCGTCGAGGGCGTGCGGCCCGACCAGCTCGGCCTGGCGACGCCCTGTTCGGAGTTCGACGTGCGGGCGCTGCTCGGGCATCTCGTCTACGCCGTCGAGCGCGCCGGTGCGGTGCCCGCCGGGCTCGAGGCGATCGAGGCGGTGACGACGCCCGGCGGCGTGCCCGACGGCGCGTGGGCGGTCCTCTTCCACCAGGCGGCGGGCTCGGCGCTCGCGGCCTGGTCCGACCCGGCGCTGCTCGACGCCGAGCTCAAGCTCCCCTGGATGTCGATGACGGGCCGCGCCGCGCTGTCGACCTACGTGATGGAGGTCGCCGCGCACAGCTGGGACCTCGCGACGGCGACGGGCCAGCCGAGCGAGGGCGACCCGGAGCTCGCCGTCATCTGCCTCGCCATCGCCGAAGAGGCCCTGGCTCCGTTCGGGCGCGGCGGCGACGTCCCGTTCGAGGCGGCGGTCGAGCCGCCGGCGGGCGCCGGCCCCTACGCCCGGCTGGCGGCCTTCCTCGGGCGCACGCCGCTCCCCGCCGGCTGAGCGGGGACCGACCCACACGCTCGCGTCGGCACGCGCAGACGCGGAGCGCCGGGCTACCCGGGAGTCCCCGGTCGTCCGCCTCGGGACGCGCTGAGCGCTGAGCGCTGAGCGAGGTTGGTGCAGTCAGCTCCGTCGTGCCTGGGACGCGTAGAACTCCGCGACGGCCCGGAACGACTCCTTCGGCTCCCAAGGCATGTCGGCATACGTCGTTCCGGAGCGGCTCAGGTCCCAGGGCAGGCTCGGAAGTGCCCGAGCGAGCGTTCCGGGGCCGGTCGCTGCGGCGCCGAGGCGATTGCCGAAGCTCTTCACGAGGCTGTAGCTCGGCATGTCGAAGTCGTACGCCGCGACGTCGCAGTAGACATTGAGGGGCTGGGCGAAGGTGAAGACGAACGTCGCGTCGACGCCCGCGTCGTCGAAGATGGCGAGCAGCTCGCCCAGCTCCCTCGCTTGTTCCGACTCGTCTCGCACGTGCGCGGCGTTCAGCTGCGGCGGCATCGTGCTGTCGTCGATGATGTTCCAGCCGTTCGCACCTGCTTCCGCCGCGCCACGGTACGTGCAACAACCGAACTCGGTGATGGCCACGGGCTGGTCGAAGGAGCAGTAGCGACGCAGTAGGTCGCGGAAGCCGTCCTTGGTCCGGGCGTCGCGGTACAGATCGACCGACACGTAGTCGAACTGGCGCCACTCGACCGACTCGAAGGGGACCGACGCGTAGGTCACCGCGCCGCCGAACGCCCCTCGCACGGCCGCGTTCGTGTTCGAGAGGAACTCGTTGAGCAAGGCGTTGTGGGCGCCGGTCCGGAGCCGTCCGCGAAACGTCGGGCTGCTGATCCGCTCGGAGAAGGTGTCTCCTTCGAGGATGCCCCGCATGAAGAGCGCCAGCTCCGAACCGACGCTGAAGACGACCTGACCGGGGAAGTCCCGATGGAGCGGTTCAGCGCTCCTCGCCGCCTCGGCAACGTAGCTGAGCGTCTCGGACGGGCTCTCGTCCCACAGCTCTGGCGAGAACCAGACCTCGAATCCCTGCTCGAGGGCGTCTCGACCGGCCACGACCAGGCGGTCGACGTCCTGCCCGCAGATCCTCACCGTGTTGCAGTGAAGGTCGACCCTGATGATCTCGAGCTCGCGGTGGACTTCCTGCGCGTCGAAGACCGGACGCCAGTTCAGGCCCTCCATCACGCGTCCGACGTCGTAGCAGACGCCACGTTTGTTCATCGGCACGACGGGCGGGTTGCCCGCCGCCGTCCGGCGGACGTCACCACGAGTCCGTGTCCGTCAGCTGCGACGCCTCGAACGCGGCGCGCGCGCCGGGACCACCGGGCGCGGTGCCCTTCAGGAGCGCGGCCAGAACCAACGCGCCAGCGATGAGCCGAGCGCTCCGGCGTCCGTCGCGCCGCCGGCTCGTCCCGATGGCGGAGATGACGGCGATCACGGTGACCGCCCAACCCTCGGGCGAGACTGGCGCCAGGCCCCAGCCGAGACGCCGCGGACCGAACCACACCTTGTGGCCGACGAGCGGGGTCATGCGCACCGACCCATCTTCGCGTCGATCCTGTTCGCACGCGAGGGCACGGGCCCGCCGGTTCGGCCGGATGAGGCCAGGCGGTGCTGGCTAGTCGGCGCTCACTGGCTGCGGCGCTGATTGAAGCGCAGCATGTTGCCGGAGGGATCGCGAAAGGCGCAGTCGCGGACGCCGTACGGCTGGTCGATCGGCTCCTGCAGCACCTCGGCTCCCGAGGCGCGGATGTGCTCGAAGGTGGCGTCGCAGTCGCCCGTCGCGAAGATGACGCCGCGCAACATGCCCTTGGCCAGCAGCTCCGCCAGCGCTTGCCTGTCGGCCGGGGAGGCGTCCGGGTTCACACTGGGCGGTTCGAGGACGATGTCCACGTCGGGCTGCGACGGCGGGCCGACGGTCACCCAGCGCATCCCCTCGAACGCGACGTCGCTGCGCACCTCGAGGCCGAGGACATCGCGGTAGAAGGCGAGCGCCTTGTCATGGTCGTGGACGGCGATGAAGCAGTGCGAGAGCGTGAGGTCCATGCCGGTCACGCTACGGGCCGGGCCGCAGGTTTCGCTTCTCCATTCCTGATCGGCCGCGTCAGGATCTTGGCGAAGCACGCCGGGATGGCGGCGCCCTGGTCGTGGCGGCGGGCCCGGTACGAGCTCGGGCTCTCGCCGACCAGCTCGCGAAAGCGCGAGCTGAAGGACCCGAGCGACGTGCACCCGACTGCGAAGCAGACCTCCGTCACCGTAAGGTCGCCCCGCCGCAGCAGCGCCTTGGCCCGCTCGATCCGGCGGGTCATCAGGTAGCTGTACGGCGTCTCCCCGAACGCGGCGCGAAAGCTCCGGGAAAAATGGCCAGGCGACATGAGGGCGGCGCGCGCCAGCGCCGGCACGTCGAGCGGCTCGGCGTAGTCGCGGTCCATCAGGTCACGGGCCCGGCGCAACCGGACGAGGTCCGCTAGTTCCACGCGCCCAGCATCCCACCGCACCGGCCGCTCAGGACAGGTTCTGGCCCCCGAAGATCTTCGAGACCGAGGTGTCCTCGAAGACGGCGTCGATGGCGTCGGCGACGATGCGGGCGACCGAGAGGACCTCGATCTTGTCGATCCGGCGCTCCTCGGGCATCGGGAGCGTGTTCGTCACGACGACGCGGGTGATCGGCGACGCCTTCAGGCGGTCCATCGCGGGGCCGGACAGGACCCCGTGGGTCGCCATCGCCCACACCTCGGTGGCGCCCTGCTCGGTCAGGCGGTCGGCGGCGGCGCAGACCGTGCCGGCGGTGTCGATCATGTCGTCGATCACGACGCAGCAGCGGCCGTCGACGTTGCCGATCACCTCCAGCGCCTCCACCGTGTTGGTGGTCCCGGTCGGGCGGCGCTTGTGGACGATGGCGATGTCCCGGTTCAGTTGCTGGCCGAAGCGCTCGGCGACCTTCATGCGCCCGGCGTCGGGGGACACGACGACCATGTCCTGCGGCGCGTGCTTGCGCAGGTAGTCCACCAGCACCGGGGCTGCGGTCAGGTGGTCGACGGGGAAGTCGAAGAAGCCCTGGATCTGGCCGGAGTGCAGGTCGACGCTGACGACGCGGGTCGCCCCGGCGACGGTGAGCAGGTCTGCGACGAGCTTCGCGGTGATCGGCTCGCGCCCGGTCGCCTTGCGGTCCTGGCGCGAGTAGCCGTAGTAGGGGCAGACCGCGGTGATCCGTTTCGCCGAGGCGCGCTTCGCGGCGTCGATCATGATCAGCTGCTCCATGATCGAGTCGTTGACCGCCGCGGTGTGCGTCTGGATCACGAAGACGTCGGCGCCCCGGATCGAGTCGCCGAAGCGGCAGTTGACCTCCCCGTCGGCGAACTCGCGCAGGTTCGGCTCCCCGAGGGTCACGCCGAGGCAGGTGGCGATCTCTTGCGCCAGCTCAGGGTGCGAACGCCCGCTGAACAGCTCCAGGCGTCGACGCGGCACCAGCTCCATCGTCCCTCCTCGGTCTCGCCGGGTCACTCGCCGTCGCCCGGTGTCCCCCGGAAGAATGGGCCCGTTGTCGTGCGGGGCGCCAGACGCGTCCCCGGCTCGAGCGCCGCGAAGGGCCCGACCACGGACTCCTCGCCGATGACGGAGAGGCGTGCCACGCTCTGCTCGACCCGGGCCCCCGGGCCGACCACGGTGTCCACGAGCCGGCAGCCCGGGCCGACGACGGCCCCGCGCCCGATGCTCGTCGCACCCTCCAGCACCACGCCGGGCAGGATCGTCACGTCCTCCGCGAGCTGGACGGAGGCGTCGACGTAGGTCTGCTCGGGGTCGGTCATCGTGACGCCCCGCCGCATCCAGCGCTCGTTGACCCGCCCGCGCAGCTCCGCCTCGGCGGCGGCGAGCTGGGCGCGGTCGTTCACGCCGGCCGCCTCCATCGGGTCCGGCGCCACCACGCTCACGACGCGGTAGCCGGCATCGTGCAGGACGGCGATCGTGTCCGTCAGGTAGTACTCGCCCTGGGCGTTGTCGGGCGAGATCCGGCGAAGCGTCGGCGCGAGGACGCTGTGGCGGAAGCAGTAGATCGAGGTGGCGACCTCGTCGATCTCGCGCTCTTCGGCGCTGGCGTCGGCGTGCTCGACGATGCGCGCCACCCGGCCGTCCTTGCCCCGCACGATGCGGCCGTAGCCGGTCGGGTCAGGCAGGCGCGCCGTGAGCAGCGTCGCGGCGGCGTCCGTGGCGCGGTGCTCGCGCACGAGCGCCGCCAGCGTGGCGGGGCGCAGCAGCGGGGTGTCGCCGGGAAGCACGACGAGGTCGCCCTCGACGTCGTCGCCGTAGCCCTCGGGGAAGCCGGTCAGCGCCACGGCCGCGGCGTCGCCGGTCCCGAGCGGGCGGAGCTGCTCGACGAACTCCAGGCGCAGGTCGGCGGGCGCCTCGGCCTG
This sequence comes from uncultured Actinomycetota bacterium, assembly GCA_963765505.1. Lineage (GTDB taxonomy): Bacteria > Actinomycetota > Acidimicrobiia > Acidimicrobiales > Bog-793 > DATKQY01. The sequence goes on along the minus strand of CAVXWO010000001.1, from coordinate 45,174 downwards.
GAGCGTCTTCGTCACGTCGGCCGAGCGGTAGCCGACGACCACGACGACCCGCTCGGCGTGCAGCTCGGCGAGCGCGTCGAGCACGTGGAGGACCATCGGCCTGCCGCACAGCCGGTGGAGCGGCTTCGGCAGGGCCGAGCGCATCCGCGTGCCCTCTCCGGCGGCGAGGACGATCGCGGCGAGCGGGCGCTGTGGCACGGCCCCATTGTCGCCCACTGGGGCGGCCCGTGCTGACAGCCTCCCGGGCGCGCTACAACAACCGGGTGACCGCCGCCGAACGCCTCGAGCGCCTCCCGCCGAAGGATCCCCTGCCGAGCGGCGGCCCGACGGTGCCCGAGGACTTCCTGGCGCGCATGCAGCGGCTCACGCGCGCGCTCGCTTACGACCCCTCCAGCTGGACCGACGAGGCGCGGCGCTTCATCGTCGAGCTCTTCGACGAGCGAGCGCCGACCTGGCACGAGCGCGACTCGGAGGAGAACCGGGCACCGCTCGCCGACGCGTTCGGCGCGCGGCGGCGTGGAGCCCGGGGGGACCTGCGTCGAGATCGGGAGCGGCACCGGCCTGCAGACCGCGGCCCTCGCGGCCCACTTCGACGAGGTCGTCTCCGTCGAGATCTCCGCCGGGATGCTCGCGATGACGCCGCCCGGCACGGCGCACCTCCTGCTGGCCGACGCGGCGCGGCTCCCGCTCGGGGCCGGCTCGGTCGCCGCCGTCGTCTGCGTCAACGCCTTCCTCTTCGCCGCCGAGTACGCGCGGGTGCTGCGCTCGAGCGGGGCGCTGGTGTTCGTCTCGACGCGCGGCGAGGACACGCCGATCTACCTTCCCCCCGACGACGTCGTGGCGGCGTTCGGCGGCGTGAGCGGCGAACGCCGGGCGAGCACCTCGCGAGCCGTCCGGGGCACCTGGACCGTCGTGCGCCGTGCCGGCGAGCCCGAACGCCAACTGCGGCGAGCGCCCGCCTGAGCACGGAGGAGCCGACCATGCCCGAGACCGAGGATCCGCCACCGGCCAGCGGGGGTGCCGGCGGGGCGCGGGCGGGGACGCCGCCGGACGCTCGCGAGCTGCGCGTGCTCCTCGAGGAGCGCTGGGAGCAGGACGTCCTGCCGGCGCTGGCCGAGTACACGCGGATCGGCTGCCTCTCGCCGAGCTTCGACGCCGCGTGGGAGGAGCACGGCGAGCTCGAGCGCGCCGCCGAGCTGTTGCGGTCCTGGTGCACGTCGCGTGCCGTGCCGGGCGCCACCGTCGAGCTCGTCCGCCTGGACCGCCGCACCCCGGTGCTCTACGCCGAGATCCCGGCCACGGACCCGGCACGGTCGGCCTCGACCACCCTCTGCTACGGCCACCTCGACAAGCAGCCGCCGCTCGGCACCTGGCGCGAGGGCCTCGACCCCTACGTTGCCGTGCGCGAGGGCGACCGCCTCTACGGCCGCGGCACCGCCGACGACGGCTACTCGACCTTCGCCGTCTTCGCGGCCCTTGAGGCGCTCGCCGCGCTCGGCCAGGAGCACGGGCGCTGCGTGATGCTGATCGAGGCGAGTGAGGAGAGCGGCAGCCCGGACCTCGAGGCCTACCTCGACCACCTCGCGCCGCGCATCGGCACGCCGGGGCTGGTCGTCTGCCTCGACTCCGGCGGCGCCACCTACGACCGCCTCTGGCTGACGAGCTCGCTGCGGGGCAACCTCGTCGCGACCGTGCGGGTGGACGTGCTGAGCGAGGGCGTCCACAGCGGGATGGCCGGCGGCATCGTGCCGTCGTCGTTCCGCATCGCCCGCCAGCTCATCTCGCGCGTCGAGGACCAGGAGACCGGGCGGATCCTGCTGCCCGAGCTCGACGCGGAGATCCCGGCGCACCGCCGCCGGGAGATTGCCGAGGTCGCCGCCGAGCTCGGCGAGGCGGCCGCCGGCGCCTTCCCGGCCGTGCCGGGGCTCCGGCTGACGGGCGACTCGCCGGCCGAGCAGCTCGAGAACGGGACCTGGCGCCCCGCGCTCGTGCTCACCGGGGTCGAGGGGATCCCGCCGCTCGCGGAGGGCGGCAACGTGCTCCGGCCCTACACGTCGGTCAAGCTGTCGCTCCGCCTCCCGCCGAGCTGCGACGCGACGAGGGCGCTCGCCGCGCTCGAGGCCGAGCTGACGCGGGACCCGCCGTCGGGCGCGCTGGTGACGTTCAGCGCCGAGCAGCCGGCCGACGGCTGGGACGCCCCCGCACCGGCGCCGTGGCTGGCCTCGGCGGTCGACGAGGCGTCGCGCGCCTTCTTCGGCGCCCCGTACCGCTCGCTCGGCCTCGGCGGCTCGATCCCCTTCATGGCCTCGCTCGCCCGGCGCTACCCGGGCGTCCAGTTCCTCGCCACCGGCGTGCTCGGCCCCGGCTCGAACGCCCACGGTCCGAACGAGTTCCTGCACCTGCCGACCGCCAAGGCCCTGACCGCCTGCGTCGCGCACGTCCTCGCCGTGGCTCCCTGACCACGGGCGGCCACGCGGCCGGGGCGGCCCCTCAGAACTCGCTGTCGAAGGTGACGCCGCCGGCGACGCCGCCACCGCCCGCCACCGGCGGCGCGCGGTGCCGCGGCAGGGGACGCTTCGTTAGCAGAGCTAATTTGTTATGGTAACCGTATGCCCGCAGCGACCTCCACGTCCCCGAAGACGCCCGGCAAGAGCGCGTCGGGCGCCCGCTCGCAGCGAGCCGCCGACGAGGAGCTCGGGAGCTCGCTGCGCATCGCGGTGATGCGCCTGACCCGGCGGTTGCGAGCCGAGCGCAGCGAGCAGACGCTCACGCTGACCCAGCTCTCGGCGCTCTCCTCGCTCGACCACCACGGCCCGATCTCGCCGACCGCGCTCGCCGAGCTCGAGCGGGTGCAGCCGCCGTCGATGACCCGGGTCATCGCGGTCCTGGAGGAGCGCGGCCTCGCGGAGCGGGCGCCGCACCCGAGCGACCGCCGCCAGTCCCTCATCGCGATCAGCCCCGCCGGCCGCGCGCTGATGCAGGAGAACCGCCGCAGGCGCGACGCCTGGCTGGCGCTCGTCCTGCAGGACCTGACGCCAGCTGAGCGCGACGCGTTGCGTGTCGCCGTCCCGATCCTGGAGCGCCTGGGCGAGGCATGAGGTCCACGTTCAGGTCGCTCCGGGTCCGGAACTACCGGCTCTTCGCGAGCGGCCAGCTCGTCTCGCTGACGGGCACCTGGATGCAGCGGGCCGGCCAGGACTGGCTCGTCACCCAGCTCGTCCATCCGGCCGGCACCGCGGTCGGGATCACGACGGGGCTGCAGTTCCTCCCGATCCTGCTCTTCGGGCTGAAGGGCGGGGTGATCGCCGACCGTTTCCCGAAGCGCCGCACCCTGTTCGCCACCCAGACGGCGATGGGCCTCGTGGCCCTCGCCCTCGGGCTGTTGGTCCTCGAGCGCGCGGTGACGCTGCACGAGGTCTACCTCCTGGCCTTCCTGCTGGGCTGCGCCACGGCGGTGGACAACCCGGTCCGCCAGAGCTTCGTCTCCGAGATGGTCGGCCCCGACGAGATCGGCAACGCCATCGGCCTCAACAGCGCGACGTTCAACTCGGCGCGTATGGTCGGCCCCTCCGTCGCGGGCCTGATGATCGGCACCGTCGGCATCGCCTGGGTCTTCTTGTCGAACGCGATCTCCTTCGTCGCGGTGATCTGCGGCCTGCTCGCGATGCGCGAGTCGGAGCTCTTCCCGACGCCGCGGCTCCCCCGTGCGAAGGGGCAGGTCCGCGAGGGGCTCGCCTACGTCTCGGGCCGGCGCCAGCTCGTGGTCCCGATCATCCTCATGGGCGTCGTCGGGATGCTCGGCTTCAACTTCCAGATCACGCTCGTCCTGTTGGACAAGACGGTCTTCCACCGCGGCGCCGCCGCCTACGGCCTGCTCACGTCGCTGCTCGCCGCGGGCTGCGTCATCGGGGCCCTGCTCGGCGCACGGCGGGAGCGGCCGACCCTCCGCCTGCTCCTCGTCGCCGCGCTCGCCTTCGGCCTGCTCGAGACGCTGGCCGCCCTGTCACCGAGCTACGTCGCGCTCGGAGCGATCCTCGTCCCGATCGGGCTCGTCTCGATGCTGCTCACGACCACCGCCAACTCGACGGTCCAGCTCAACTCCGATCCGGCGATGCGCGGTCGGGTGATGGGTCTCTACATGCTCGTCTTCGCCGGCACGACGCCGATCGGCGCCCCGCTCGTGGGGTGGATGTCCCAGGTGCTCGGGGCACGCTGGGGCCTGCTCATCGGCGGCGTCGCGAGCCTCGGGGTCGCGCTCTGCCTCATCGCCGTGCTGCGCCGGCGCGCCCTCGCGCCGGCCGGCGCCGCCCGAGGAGTGCCGCCGGGTCCGGTCGAGCTCGAGGTCGAGGTGGGGCCGAACGGGGTCGCCCTGCCGCCGGCCGGCGTCCTCGGCTTCGCCCCGCTCGAGCGCGGGGTCGACCGGCCGCTCGGCGTGGCGCGCCACCCCTAAGGCAGCGCCCTGGCGCCCGGCTCAGGCGGTCGAGCGGACCGGGCCCGTCCCGGCCCCGGTCCGCTCGACCGCCTCGGCGATCTCGGCGACGTCCTTCTCGTCGAGCCCGAGCGAGGCCGCGCCGATCCATCCGTCGACCTGCTCGGGGCTGCGCGCCCCGACGATGGCGCCGGTGACGCCGGGGAAGGCCAGCGTCCAGGCGATGGCGATCGCGCCGACGCCCACCCCGTGGCGCTCGGCGATCGGGTGGAGGGCCTCGACGAGCTCGAGGTTCCGCCTGAGGGCGTCGCCCTGGAACTCGGCGCTGCGCTTGCGCCAGTCGTCATCGGCGAGGCCGGCGACGCGCTCGGGGGTGAACGAGCCGCTGAGCAGCCCCGACTGCATCGGGCTGTAGACGATCACGCCGGTCTCGTGGGCGGCGCACCACGGGATGACGTCGGCGCCCGCCGTCCGGTTGACCAGCGAGAACGGCGGCTGGAGCGAGCCGACGTGGCCGAGCGCCTCGGCCCGCTCCAGCTGGTCGACGTGGTGGTTGGACAGGCCGGCGGCACCGATCTTGCCCTGCCGCTGGAACTCCAAGAACAGGCCCCAGTAGTCCTCGAGCGGCGTGCCGTCCTCCGCGGGCCAGTGCATCTGGTAGAGGTCGATGCGTTCGACGTTCAGCCGCCGCAGGCTGGCCTCGAGCTCGGCGCGAAGGCCCGAGAGCTCGCCGTAGCGGCGCGTCGGTCCCATCGGGTTGGCCGGGTCGGAGTAGACGCCCGCCTTCGTGAAGATGTAGGGGCGGTCCGCCTCGGGGATGTCGGCGATCGCGCGGGCGACGATCTCCTCGGAGTGGCCGAGGCCGTACGCCGCGGCGGTGTCGATCCAGTTGATGCCGGAGTCGACGGCGTGGCGGATGCCCGCGACCGATGCGTCGTCGTCCTGCGGCCCCCAGCCGAACGCCCAGCCCCCGCCGCCGATCGCCCAGGCGCCGAATCCGACCCGGGTGATGTTCATGCCGGTGCGGCCGAGCGGTCGCGTGGGAAGTGCAGTCATGGTCTCTCCTCGTTGCGCTGGATCAGGTTGCGGTGGTCGGGGCGGCGCTGATCGGTGCTGCGACGGACCGGGGTTCCGTCCCGACCCTACCGTCGGAGCCGCCGGGCATGCCCCCGCCGGCGCCGGCGGGACCGCGGCCGACACGCGTGGGCGCCCCGGGCGACCGCGCGGCGGGGATCAGCTCCTGAAGACCGGGATCGACGACAGGTCGAGGTCGTAGTGCTCGGTCGAGGCCCCCGAGCGGTAGGTGACCTTGACGAGGCTGAACAGCTCGCCGTGCTTCGTCGGCCTCGGCCGGGACAGCCGCGTCGTCGCGGGGTAGTCGTGAAACTTCCCGGCCGCGGAGTTCGGGGTGCAGTCGTTCAGGACGAAGGTCGACGTCCCCGTCGCGGCGCTCGCGGTCCAGGCGCTCCAGCGGATCGAGACGAGGTAGGCGTTGGCGTCCGCGCACGCCAGCACGAAGCTCTTCGGCCGCAACACGAGCTTGCCGTTGCAGGCGGGGAGCCTCGGCAGGGCTGCCGTGCCCGGCCGGGCCGCCGCCGAGGCGGCGGGCGCTCCGGCCAGCGCGAGCCCGGGGAGCGCGGCGAGCGCCAACGTCAGCCCGAGGGCGGCGGTCCGAGGACGGCGAGGTCGGCGGACCCCGGGCGCGGCGCCGCGGGGGCCGCAGGCCGGCTCACCACGATGCGGCAATGTACTTGGCTTCCAAGTACTCGAGCATCCCCTCGTGACCGCCCTCGCGGCCGAGGCCGCTCTGCTTCACACCGCCGAAGGGCGCCGCGGGGTCGGAGACGAGGCCGCGGTTGAGCCCCACCATCCCGCTCTCGATGCGCTCCGCGACCCGAAGGCCCCGTGCGAGGTCGCGGGTGAACACGTAGGAGACGAGGCCGAACTCGGTGTCGTTCGCCATCTGCACGGCCTCGTCCTCGGTCTCGAACGGGACGATCGGGGCCACCGGGCCGAAGATCTCGTTCGCCAGGATCTCGGCGCCCGGCGCAACCCCCGTGAGCACGGTCGCCGGGTAGAACCACCCCGGCCCCTCCGGGACCGCGCCCCCGACGAGGGCGTGGGCGCCGCTGTCGAGGGCGGAGTCGACGAGCTCGACGACCTTGTTCCGGCTCGGCTCGTTGACGAGCGGCCCGAGGTCGACGTTCTCGTCGAGCCCCGGGCCCATCTTGAGCTTGCCCATCGCCTCGGCGAAGCGGCCGGAGAACTCGTCCACGACGGACGCGTGCGACGTAGAAGCGGTTCGCCGCGGTGCACGCCTCCCCACCGTTGCGCATCTTTGCGATCATCGCCCCCTCGACGGCCGCGTCGAGGTCGGCGTCGCCGAAGACGACGAACGGCGCGTTGCCGCCGAGCTCCATCGAGCAGTTGAGGATGCCCGGTGCCGCGGTCTGCAGCAGCGTCCGGCCGACCTCGGTCGAGCCGGTGAAGGAGAGCTTGCGCACCCGCGGGTCGGCCAGCATGGCCCCCACGACCTTCGACGCGTGGCTGGAGGCGAAGACGTTCACGACGCCCGCCGGCACACCCGCCTCCTCCAGGATCGCCGCGATGCGAAGCGCCGTGAGCGGCGTCTCGGTCGCCGGCTTGCAGACCACGGCGCAGCCGGCCGCGAGCGCCGGACCGATCTTTCGCGTGAGCATGGCGGCGGGGAAGTTCCAGGGCGTCACGAGCACCGCGACGCCGATCGGCTGGTGCACCACGAGGATGCGGTTCGACCCGCTCGGCGCGGTGGCGATCTCGCCCGTGTTCCGCACCGCCTCCTCGGCGAACCAGCGGAAGAACTCCGCGGCGTAGGCCACCTCGCCGCGCGCGTCGCGAAGCGTCTTGCCGTTCTCGAGCACGATCAGCCCGGCGAGCTCCTCGGCGTTCGCCTTCATCAGCTCGAACGCCCGTCGCAGCACCTCGCCGCGCTCGCGTGGCGGCCGGGCCGACCAGGCGGGGATGGCGTCGTGCGCGACCGCGACGGCCCGCAGCGCGTCGTCGACCGTGGCGTCGGCCACGCTCACAAGCGTCTCACCCGTGGCGGGGTTGGCGACTGCGACGCGGGCGCCGTCGCCGGCCTCGACCCACTTTCCTCCGATGTAGCAGTCGGTCGGAATCTCCCGGAGGAGCGCAGCCGCGCGCTCGTCGATCGCCGTCGTCATCCGAGTGACCTCCTCACGCCCGCCACGGTCCGGGAGGGCGATGGTAGTGCCAGGTACTCCAACGTATCGGCCGCGGGGAGGCGCACGTGCCGGACCCCCGCCGCCGCCGGGATCAGTTCCGCCAGGTCGAACCGCCGTCCGCCCAGACGTCCTGCAGGATCAGGCCGGCATCGGACGGGGGGCTCGCCTTGGCCTCCTCGGTGGCGCGATCGACCTCGGCGGCGACCTCGGCGTCGATGCCGTCGAGCTCGGCGGCGTCGGTGCCGGCCGCGAGCAGGCGCTCCCGGTACGACACGAGGGGATCGCGCGCCATCCACGCCGCCAGCTCGTCGTCGGGGCGGTACTTGCCCGGGTCGGCCCGGGAGTGGCCGCCGTGGCGGTAGGTCTTCGCCTCGACGAGGCTCGGGCCCTCGCCGCGCCGGGCGCGGGCGAGCACCGCCTGCGCCACCTCGTACACCGCCACGACGTCGTTTCCGTCGACGACGATCGGCGCCAGTCCGTAGGCGGCGGCCCGGTCGGCCGCAGGGTGCTCCACCGCCGTCACGGCGCTGATCGGCGTGTACTCCATGTACAGGTTGTTCTCGCAGACGAAGACGACCGGCAGCTTCCAGATTGCGGCAAGGTTCAGGGCCTCGTGGAAGGCGCCGATGTTCGTCGTGCCGTCCCCGAAGAAGCACACCGCGACCTGCTCGGTGCCCCGGTAGAGCGCCGACCACGCGGCGCCGTTGGCGATCGTCAGGTGGGCGCCGATGATCGCGTAGGAGCCGAGCATGTTGTGCTCGGCGCTCGTGAGGTGCATCGAGCCGCCCTTGCCGGCCATGAGCCCGCACGCCCTGCCCATCAGCTCGCCCATCACCGGCGTCATCTGAACGCCTCGGGCGAGGGTGTGGTTGTGCCCGCGGTAGGTGGCGAAGGTGTAGTCGTCGAGCCGCATCGCCTGGCCGAAGGCGGCGGAGATCGCCTCCTGGCCGAGGCCGAGGTGGCTCGTGCCCTTCACGAGCCCCTGGAGGAACAGGTCGTAGGCGCGCTTTTCGAACTGACGCATCTCGGTCATCGAGCGGTAGAGCGCGAGGCGGGTCGGGACGTCGGGGAGCTCCCCGGGCGCCACCCGCGCGGTGCGCGCCTCCTCCGCCGTGGCGGCCTCCGGCGGCCCCGTCGGCGCCAGCGGCTGGGGCGGGGCGGACGCGGGAGCTGCGGCCTCCGCCTCGGGACCGGGCGCGCCGCCCTCGAGCGCGCCGGCGCCCGGCACGGCCGGCGTGGTCATCGGCGCCGTGTGCAGCGACGGCGGCACCGGCGAGACCTCGAGCTCCTGCACCGCGAGCGCCAACCGGTCACGAGCCTCCCGGACGTGCATCGGCGGGGACGCCGCCGTGTCGGCCGATGCCTGCGCGGCCGTGGCCGGCGGCTCGGCGCCCGGAGGGGCCTGGACCGGCGCCTGCGGGAGGGTCGGCTCCTTGAGCGGCCACTCGTCCTGGACCGGTGCCGGGAGCGGCGCGGGCGTCCCGGCCGGGCTCGGGCCGCGTGCCGCGTGCTCCGCCTCGCGCCGCTTGCGCCGCCTAATAGGCATTTGCGATGAACAGCTGGTCGGCGGGGAACAGCGTGATCAGCCGCGGCCCGTCCGCAGTCACGACGATCTCCTCCTCGATGCGCGCCGCCGAGTAGCCGTCCGACGCCGGGCAGTAGGTCTCGAGCGCGAACACCATCCCCTCCTTCAGCTCGACCGGATGCTCGAGCGAGTTGAGCCGCGAGACGATCGGCCGCTCGTGCAGCGCGAGGCCGAGCCCGTGGCCGAACTGGAGCCCGAAGGCCTCCATCTCGTTCGGGAACCCGAACTCCTCGGCGCGCGGCCGAGACGTGTGCCAGGGTGTCGGTGGTGACGCCGGGCTTCACGAGGGCAATCGCCGCGTCGATCCACTCTCGCGCCTTCTTGTAGGCGTCGCGCTGCTCGCTCGTGGCGCTGCCGACGTTGAACGTCCGGTAATAGCAGGTGCGGTAGCCGTTGAACGACTGGATGATGTCGAAGAAGGCCTGGTCCCCCGGGCGGATCAGCCGGTCCGAGAAGTTGTGCGGGTGCGGGCTGCAACGCTCGCCGGAGACGGCGTTGATCGCCTCCACGTCGTCGGAGCCCTGGCGGTACAGGTAGTCGTTCGCCGCGGCGACCACCTCGTTCTCCCGGATGCCCGGCTTCAGGATCTCGGCGATCAGCTGGTAGCAGCCGTCGACCATGGCGGCCGACATCGACAGCAGCATGATCTCGTCGTCCGACTTCACCTCCCGGGCGTCGAGCATCACCTGCTGGGCGTCGACCACCTGGATCCCGGCACGCTCGAGGGCCCGCAGCATCGGCAGCTCCACGATGTCCACGCCGACCGGCGCGTCGCCGACCCCGGCGTCGTCGAGGAGGCCCTTCACCTCCCGGGCGGCGGCGTCCATCAGGCCGGCGTCGGGCGCGACCGAGCCACGGAGCCCGAGCATGCCGGCGCGGGAGTTCTCGGGCTCGAGCCACGGTGCGTGGAGCCGGTGGTAGCGGGCAGCCGACCCGAAGTCCCAGATCATCGGCTCCCCGCCACGCGTGAGCAGCGAGTACCGGCAGACCTTGTCGCGGACCCACTCACCGATCTGGGTCGAGGTGATGTAGCGGACGTTGTTGACGTCGAAGCAGAGCAAGGCGCCGAGCTCGGAGGCCTCGAGGGCGGCGCGGGCGCGGGCGAGCCGGTAGGCGCGCAGGCGGGCGAAGTCGACGCGCTCTTCGAAGTCGACGGCCATCCGGCCGGGGGCTGGCAGCCGGAGGGGGACTGGTTCTGGCATCGGGGGTTCTCTCCTTCTGAGGGTTGGGCGCGTCACCCGGGCTCAGGCTCGTGGCCCGCTCGGCGCGCCCGTCACGGTGCTATCACGTCTTCGAGCCGCAGGCCCAGATCGCCGAGGAGCACCATCGCCGCATTGCGCCCCGGGCCCGCGGAGACCGAGCCGCCCGGGTGGGTCGTCGCGCCGGTCTGGTACAGGCCCGGGATGGGCATGCGGTGCGCCGACCAGCCCGGGGCCGGCCGGAGGGTGCCGGTCTGCGCCGGCGAGGAGTCGCCACCGTGGCACGAGCCTCGCCAGTTGTGGGCGTTCTCCCGCTCCTGGTCGAGCGGGCTGCGCACGTCGCTCTCGAGGATCACGTCGTCGGTGAGCTCGGGGGCGAAGGTCCGCAGGTGGGCGAGGTTCGCCTCGGCGACCTCCTGCTTGCGGCGGTCCCACGCCTCCGGGCCGCCGCCCGGGTCGTAGGGCTGGAAGCCGACGACCTTCAGCGTGTGCCTGCCCTCAGGCGCCCGGGTCGGGTCGGCGACGCTCGGGCAGAGGACCAGGAGCACGGGCTCCTCCAGGGCGACCTGGCCGCGCCGGACGTCCACCTCGACGGCGAGCATCCGCTCGACCGAGCCGGGCGTCCCCGCCGCCACGGTCGCCAACGAGCCCTCCCCGACCGGGAAGCGCAGCGCGACGGAGGTGGAGTAGTGGGCGACGAACATCGGGATCCCAGGCTCCCACGTGTCCACGGCGAAGCGGAAGTCGTCGCCCCACGCGTCGGTCGGCGCCATCTCGACGAGATGCTTCACGTGGATCGTCGAGAGCACGGCGCGCCGAGCGAGGAAGCGTTCGCCCGAGGCCGTCTCGACACCGGCGCAGCGGCCCTGCTCGAGGACGAGGCCGGTGACCTGCTGGCCGGTCCGCAGCTCGCCGCCGTGGTCCTCGATGCAGCGGGCCAGCGCCAGGGGGAGCGCTCCCGAGCCTCCCTTCGGGATGACCCAGCTGTGCCGCTGGCGGCCGTAGACGAGCGAGTAGGCGAGCATGCCCCCGCCCGGCCGCTCGAGCGGGTTGAGCGTCATGAACGCCATCCAGCACATGAAGGCGCGGACGTGGGGATCCTCGAAGGTGTGCCGGATCACCTCCCAGGCGCTCATCGCCGTGCGGCGCAGCCACCGGCTGCCGTCGGGTCCCCCGGCCAGCAGCTCGGGCAGTGTCGGGCCCCAGCCCGCGGGCGTGTAGCGCCAGCGGCCGTACGCGGGCGCCACCGCCTCGTAGTCGGAGAGCAGGCGGCGGTAGGCCGCGGCGTCGTGTGCCGAGTGGCGGGCGAGCTCGTCGCAGGTGCGCTCGACGTCGCGCCACTGCGTGATCCGGGAGCCGTCGGGGAACGGCACGTGGACGACGGGGTCCGGGTAGAGGTACTCGAGGCCGTACTCGCCGAGGTGCAGCTCGTCGTCGCGCAGCGTCGGGCTCGACTGGAGGAGGTTGTGCGCCGTCGAACAGGTGTCGTGGACGAAGCCGGGGAGCGACAGCTCCTCGCTGCTCGTGTCGCCGCCGAGCACCCGGCGCGCCTCGAGGACGAGGCAGCGCAGCCCGGCCCGGGCGAGGTACGCGGCCGCGACGAGGCTGTTGTGGCCCGCCCCGGCGACGACGACGTCGTAGGTCTCGCTCACGCTCGGGCGCTCCGCTCCAGCAGTGCCAGGGCGTTGCCGCCGAGCACGAGCGCCTCGTCGGCCGGAGGCAGGCCGAGCGCCCGGACCTCGCCGACGGGGTCGTCGCAGCCCATGTCGAAGGGCCGGTCCGAGCCGAGCAGGACGTGGTTGGCCCCGACCGCGGCGACGAGCGCGGCGAGCGCCGCGTGGTCGTGGGTGACGGTGTCGAAGCGGAGACGCTTGAGGGAGCGGTCGGGCGGCTCACCGAGCATCGCCCGGGCCTCCGGCCTCGCCCGCCACGCCCGGTCGAGGCGGCCCGTGAGCGACAGCAGCACCCCGCCCCCGTGGGCGAGCACGACGACCAGGCCGGGGTGGCGCTCGAGCACCCCCGACATCACCAGGTGCGACGCCGCGATCGCCGTCTCCACCGGGTTCGCGACTGCGTTCCACAGGTAGTACTCGTTGAACACGTCCATCCCGAGCCCCCGCGTGCTCGGGTGGACGAAGACCGGCGCGCCGAGCGACTCGGCGGCCTCCCAGAACGGGGTGAAGGAGGGGTGCCCGAGCCAGCGCCCCTCCGCCGACGGCATGACCTCGACACCGACGAGGCCGGCGGCCCTCGCCTCGGCGAGCACGGTCGCGGCGAGGGAGGCGTCCTGCATCGGCACGGCCCCGAAGGCGTCGACCCGCCCCGGCAGGGCGCGCACCGCGGCGGCGAGCCCCTCGTTGTGGGCGCGGCACAGCTCGGCCGCGGCGCCCCGGTCCATCGTGACGGGCAGCATCGAGACCCACGGCGACACGACGAGCCGGTCGACGCCGGCCGACGCCGCCTCGGCGACGACGACGTCGATACGCGAGAGCTCGGCGACGATCGAGTCGACGGTTCGCCCGGCGAGCTCGACCCGGACCTGGCGGCCGTCCTCGAGTCGCACCCGCGGGCGCCACGGGGCGTCGCGGCCCTCGCCGGCCAGCAGCGACGGCACCGCTACGTGGGCGTGGACGTCGACGACCGCGGGGCCGCTCACGGCGCGGCGGAGAACGGCGCGGCGGGGCCGGTCAGCGGCCGGCCCTCCGTGGCTTCCCGGTCGGGCGCCGCCACGCGCTCATACGGCGCCGCCGAGGAAGAGCGCGCCGATCTCGGGGTGCTCGAGCACCTCGCGGCCGGTGCCGCCGAAGCGGACCCGGCCGTTCTCCAGCACGATCCCGTGCGTCGAGCGACGCAGCCCGGCCCGGGCGTTCTGCTCGACCAGCAGGATCGTGCGGCCCTGGCTGTGCATCTTGCGCATCGTCCCGAACACCACTCGAAGCGTCCGCGGGTCGAGGCCCATCGACGGCTCGTCGAGCACCACGAGTGCGGGGTCGAGCATGAGGCAGCGGGCGAACTCGACGAGGCGCTGCTGGCCGCCGGAGAGCGCTGCCCGCCTTGTCCTTGGCGCGCTCGGCGACGATCGGGAAGAGCTCGACGACCTCCTCGTAGCGGCGCTGGACGAGGGCCTTGTCGCGCAGCAGGAACGCCCCCATCTCGACGTTCTCCCGCACCGTCATCTCGCGGAAGAGGCTGTGGTTCTGCGGCACGAGGACGATGCCACGCGAGAGGCGCTGGCGCGGCGAGAGGCTCTTCAGCGACTCCCCCCGGAACACGACGTCGCCGAGGCGCGGCCGCACGATGCCGCTGACCGTCGCGAGCAGGGTGGACTTGCCCGCCCCGTTCGGGCCGACGACGCAGGTGAGGCTGCCCTCGGCGACGTCGAAGCTCACGCCGTGGAGGACGTCACCGCCCCCGTAGCCGGCGACGACCCCGGAGAAGCGCAGGATCGGCTCGCCCGCCGGGCCCGGCCCGGCCGCGCCGGCCGGCGCCGGAGCGGCGAGCGGCTCAGCCCACGGCGACGTCATCGTCGAGCTCCTCGTCGTCCTCGTCGCCGCCGAGGTAGGCGTCGAGCACCCGCTGGTCGGACCGCACGACGTCCGGGCGGTCCGTGCAAGATGGCCCTGCCCTGGTGCATGACCGTGATGTCGGCGCACAGCTCATGACGAACTCCATGTTGTGCTCGACGATCAGGAACGTCTTCCCCGAACGGTTCAGCTCGACGATCCGGTCCCGGATCTCGTTCACGAGCGTCGGGTTGACGCCCCCTGCGGGCTCGTCGAGCAGGATCACCTGCGGGTCGGCCACCAGCACGTAGGCGAGCTCGAGGAGCTTGCGCTGGCCGTAGGACAGGTTGGCCGCTGGCAGCTCCGCGAGCCGGGTCAGCCCCACGAAGTCGAGCAGGTCCAGGGCGTGGTTCACCTCGGCCGCCGACGCCGCGCGTCGCACCACGCTGCGCAGCCAGCCTTCGTGCCGCTGGGTCGCGACGAGCATGTTCTCCATCACGGTCAGGCGGCCGAAGATCCGAGTCAGCTGGAACGTCCGGCCGACGCCGAGCGAGAACAGGCGGTCGGGGCTCGACGCGGTGACGGTGTCGCCGCGAAGCGTCACCGATCCCGCATCCGGCCTGACGTAGCCGGTGATCACGTTGAACAGCGTCGTCTTGCCCGAGCCGTTCGGCCCGATCAGGCCGGCGATCGTCCCCTCGGCCACCGAGAGCGAGCAGTCGTCGAGCGCCCGGAGGCCACCGAAGGACTTCGAGACGCCCACGACTTCGAGCAGGGTCGTCATCGCCCCCTCGCACTCCCCCCGGGCACGGCTGGGACCTGCTCGGCCACGGCCGGCGTCGCCGCCACCTCCTGCGTTCCCCCCTCGCCGAGCGCCGCCGCCTCGACCCGGTCGGAGCGCCGCGCGTGCGCCCGAGCGAGACGAGGTCGGTGAGCGCCGGGACGATGCCCCGGGGCATGAGGAGGATGACGACGAGGAAGAGCGCGCCGTAGATAATCAGGTACAGGTCGCCGGCGGAGAACTCGAGCGTGAAGTACTGCTGGAGCGGCTCGAGGAGCAGCGCTCCGAGGAGCGGGCCGGAGAGCGTCCCGAGTCCGCCGAGGAACGCCATGAGGGCGATGGTGAGGTCGAAGAGCGGGTCGAAGGCGAACTGCGGGTAGATCTGGCCGAGGAAGTACGCGTAGACGGCGCCGACCATCCCGACCGAGAACGCGGAGATGACGAAGGCGACGAGCTTCACCCGGGTCACCCGGACGCCGAGCCCGGAGGCGCGGTCCTCGTCGTCGCGGATGGCGAGCAGCTGGAGGCCGAAGCGCGACCGCCTGATCAGCACGGCGAAGGTGACCGCGATGGCCAGGCAGATGAGCGCCGCGTAGTAGAAGCGGTCGTTGTAGCCACCCGCCGACCACGACGGCGTCGGGGTCTGCTCGCCCGAGGAGCTGCCCGTGAAAGAGAAGTTCGTGGCGAGCAGCTGGAAGATGAAGAAGATCGCGATCGTGATGACGACGAAGGTGTGCCTTCGCGTCCGGAGGGCGACGAAGCCGACCGGGATCGCGGCGAGCGCTGCAACCAAGCCCCCGAGCGGGACGAACCAGAAGACGCCGTAGCCACCCGGCGTGTGGAGGTCGGTGGTGAGCACCGCCAGGGTGTACGCCCCGGTACCGAAGAACGCGGCATGCCCGAGTGCCAGGTAGCCGGAGTAGCCCGAGAAGGCGTTCCACGCGGTCGCCGAGGTCATGAAGATCAGCGTGAACACGGCGATCGAGGTGATCGTCGGGTTGGTGAAGATCGCGGGGAACGCGACGAGGAACGCCCCGAACACCAGCCACGCGACGCCCTGCGCGCGCCGCACGCCGGCGCCCGGGCCGGGGAGGGCCGGACGCGCGGCCCTGGAGCGGGATGCGCCGGCGGGCGGCGCGAGGCCTCTCACTGCGCCCGCGCCACGCCGCGCCCGAAGAGCCCGACGGGGCGGATCGAGAGCACGACGACGAGCACGGCGAAGAACACGACGGTCGACCAGACCGGCGACCAGACGACGGAGACGACGTCCTCCAGGACGAGCATGAGCACCGCCGCCCCGAGGGCGCCGCCGATGCTCCCGAGACCGCCGAGGATCACGATGGTGAGGAGCCGCGAGATGAGGTCGTAGCCCGTGTTCGGACTGAAGGCGTTCGTCGCACCGAAGACCATGCCCCCCGCCGCCGTCACCGCGACGCCGAGACCGAAGCAGATCGTCGAGACGCGCCGGACGTCGACCCCGACGAGGCGCGCCGCGGTGCGGTCCTGCAGCGACGCCCGCACGCTCGCACCGAATCGGGTCCGGTAGAGCGTGGCGTAGAGGGCGCCGAGCAGGACCGCCGCGAGGGCGAACCCGAACAGGTAGATGTAGGGAAGGTAGAAGCCAAGCACGTGCCAGGAGCGGTCGACGTACCACGCATGGAGCTGGACGTAGTTCGCCCCGAACACGATGCTCAAGATCCCCTCGATGATCAGCGCGACCGCATAGGTCACGAGGATCGACATGGCGGTGCGCTCCCGCTCGCGCAGGCGCCGCATGAACGTCCACTCGACCACGACCCCGACGACGAACAGCGCCGGGATGGTGACGGCGAGCCCGACGAAGAGGTCGAGGCCGAGGTGGACCGAGAGCACGTAGCTCAGATACGCCCCGAGGATGACGAGGATCCCCTGGGCGATGTTGATCATGTCCATGACGCCGAAGATCAGGGTGAGCCCAGCTGCCATGAGGGCATAGACGCCCCCGGTCAGGATCCCGTCGACGACGGCGTGGAGGAGCTGCGTGCCCAACTGCTCAGCCGCCCCAGTTCGGCTTCGGGTAGAGCGCCTTCACCGAGCCTGTGGCGTTCGTCGGGATCACCTGGACGTACTTCCCGCTCTGCCACTGGAAGGCGAACGCGGCCGCCGCGAGGTTCTCGCCGAGCGAGTCGAACTTCACCGGCCCCTCGACGCTCGAGAACGTCTTGCCGCTGTGGAGGTAGGCGATGATCTTCTGGTTGTCGAACCCGCCCGTGCCGGCGACCGCCTGCGCGACGACCTGACCCACCGAGTACGCCTCGGCGACGTCGGAGTTCACGTCCGACGCCGAGCCGCCGTACTTCTTCACGTACTCGCTCACCATCGCCTTGCTCGTCGCGCTCGCGAAGCCCGGGTACCAGGCGTTCGGGACCATGACGCCGTTCGTGTTCGAGGCGCCGACCGCCTTCACGAACGCGGCGCCCTGGTCTGGGCCGGCGGTCGCGATGAAGGCCTTCGGGTTGTAGTGCTGCTGTGCGAAGGCCTGGATGAACGCCGAGACCGTCGGGACGTCGACCGAGCCGAGGAGGACGACCTGGGCCTTCGAGGCCGCCACGGCGTCGGCGATCGGCGTGTAGTCGGTGACCTCAGCGGGGAACACGTGGGTGTACACGGTCTTCACGCCCGCCTTCTGCAGGATGGCCTGGGCCACCGGGAGCTGGGGCTGGGTGAACGGGTCGTTCGAGGTCGGGTAGGCGGCGGTCGTCGGACGCTCCGACTTCGGAAGCGAGGCGATCCACTTCGCGAACGGCACGAGGGCGTCCTCGACGGGCAGAGCCACGTCGAACAGGTTCGACAGGTGCTCGGCGAAGACGCTCGGGGCGCCGCCGGCGCCCTCGACGAACGCGTACCCGTAGCGGTGCGCGACCTTGGCTGCCGGGGTCGTGAGCAGCGACGAGAACGGCCCGAACGTCAACGCGACGTGCTTCACCGAGATGAGGCTCTGGTAGTTCGTGACCACCTGCACCGGGCTCGACGCGTCCGAGACGATGTCGAGGTTCACGTGACGCCCGAGCAGGCCGCCCTTCGCGTTCACGTCCGCGGCCCACAGCTGATAGCCCCGTTCGAACGCGATGCCGTCGGCGGAGAAGTCTCCGGACAGCGACAACGAGATGCCGATCGTGACCGGCGCTTTCGAGGCGCGCTGGGTGCTCGCGCCCGCGCTACCGGCGACGGCGCTCCCCACGAGCGCGCCTGCGGCCAGCACCGCGCCAAGGCCAAACAGCCTCGCGCGCCTTATCGTTTTCCCCCCTGGCATCGTGTCCTGATCTCCTTCCCGTCCGCCCGGACGGCGGACCGTCGACCGGCGGACCGTCGGTCCGCCGGATCTTCCCACGGCCGGCCGCCCCCTCGGGTCGGCCGGCTGCGGCACTACTTCCTAGCCGCCTTGCGCCGGCTCGAGGCCGTCGGCCACGGCGGTCGGGTCGGCCTCGAGCTCGAGGCCGGCACCGCGGGCTTCGAGCGTGACGAGGGCCGCGAAGTCGAGATCGCCGAGCCCCTCGCCGACGCCCGCCTGGACGATCTGGTGGACGAGCGCGGCGACCGGCATCGGCACCTCGAGCTGGCGGGCGACCTCGAGGCCGAGGTCGAAGTCCTTGCGGAGGAGCTTGGTCGTGAACGTCGGCGTGAACTCCAGGTTCACGAGCGACGGGGTCTTGTAGCGGGAGAACGTGGAGCCCATCACGCTGTCGTTCAAGAAGGCGAGGAAGTCGCGCCGCTCGACGCCGGCCTTCTCGGCGAGGACGGTCACCTCGATGAGCGACTGGATGACGACGCCGAGGAACAGGTTGTGGCACAGCTTCACGAGCCGGGCGACCTCGCCCTCGCCCACGTAGGTGACGCCGGCGCCGATCATCTCGAGGTACGGGCGCGCCTCGTCGAAGGCGGGTCGCGACCCGGAGACGGCCATCGTCAGCCGCCCGGCGCGCGCCACCTTCGGGTTGCCGCTCACCGGCGCCGCGAGGAACGCCGTGCCGCGGTTCTCGGCGGCCTTTCGTGCCTCGACCGACGCCTCGACCGAGACCGTGGAGCAGTCGACGACGATCGCCGGCGCGTCGTCCTGGACGAGGAGGCCACCGTCCCCCGTCAACACCGCGAGCAGGTCCTCCGAGGAGCCGACGGTGACGAACACGATCTGGCGACCGGCGAGGTCGGCGATCGTCTCGGCCGGCTTGGCGCCCTCGGCGATCAGCGGCTCGAGCTTCGCCCGCGTGCGGTTGTAGGCCGCGAGATCGCAGCCGGCCTGGAGCAGGCGGAGCGCCATGTCCGTGCCCATCCTGCCGGTTCCGATCCAGCCGATGGTGTGCTCGCCGCCCGCCATGCCCCTCCTTTGACAAACGATTGCAGTCACTCTTGCAGCCGGGTTCCTTGCTGTCAAGGCATCCCAGCAGGCGACGAGGCCACATTGCTTGTCGGTACTACAAACGTATGCAACCATGTCCGTACCCGGGTGACCGAGGAGCCGAGGACGTGAGCACCACCAGGGATCCGCAGCTCGCGACCGCGATCGAGCACTGGGCACCGCGCTTCGTGGCGAACGGCGCCGACGCGAACGACCTCGAGGAGATCGCCCGGCAGCTCGAGCACTGGGACGGCTGGTGCGCGGCGTGGTCGGCGATCGGCGCGCGCCACGAGGCGCTCGGGCGAGCGGCCCTGGCCGACGGTCGGCACCGCTCCGCCGGCGAGCACCTCGCCCAAGCCGCGACGAGCTACCACTTCGGCAAGTTCCTGTTCGTCCACCGCCCGGAGGAGGCCCGCGCCGCGCACGGCGCCGCGGTGCGCTGCCTGACCGACGCGCTCGCCTGGCTGGACCCGCCGGGCCGAAGAGAGCTGGTGCCGTTCTGCGGCTCGCACCTCGTCGGCGTGCTCCGCCTGCCGCCGGGGCCGGGAGCGCGTCCGGTGGTGGTCCTCGTCCCCGGGCTCGATTCGACGAAGGAGGAGTTCCGCCTGGTGGAGGCTTCGTTCCTCGACAGGGGCGTCGGCACCTTCGCGCTCGACGGCCCCGGTCAGGGCGAGGCGGAGTACGACCTTTCGATCCGGCCGGACTGGGAGGTGCCGATCGGCGTGGTGCTCGACCACCTCTCGGCCCTGCCCGACGTCGACGCCGAGCGGATCGGCATCTGGGGCGTGAGCCTCGGCGGCTACTACGCGCCCCGGGCGGCGAGCGGGGACGAGCGCCTGCGCGCCTGCATCGCCCTCGCCGGGCCCTACGCGCTCGGCCCCGCCTGGGAGCGCCTGCCGAGCCTGACGCGCGACGCCTTCCGGGCACGCTCGCACGCCGCCTCAGCGGAGGAGGCGCGCGCCCGGGCGGGCGAGCTCACGCTGGCGGGCCGGCCCGGGGGGATCCGCTGCCCGCTGCTCGTGGTGTTCGGCAAGCGTGACCGCCTCTTCCCCTGGCAGGACGCGGCCCGCCTCGCCGAGGAGGCACCCCGGAGCGAGCTCCTCCTCCTCGAGGAGGGTAACCATGGCTGCGCGAACGCCGTCTACCAGCACCGTCCCTACGCCGCCGACTGGATGGCCGAACAGCTGTCTGTCTAGCGGGCTTCGGAGGGGCGGCGCGGCGGGCCCGTCGAGGCGCGCACGACGAGCTCCGGGGGCAAGAAGAGGAGCTTCACCGGCGCCGTCGGGTCGGCGATGCGGTCGAGCAGGAGCTGGGCGGCCTCCACGCCCACCTCGTAGTGCGGCAAGCGCACGGTCGTGAGGGGCGGCGAGATCCGGTCCATGAACGGCGTGTCGTTGAATCCGACGAGCGAGACGTCGTCCGGGCAGGACAGCCCCGCCTCGTCGAGGGCACGCAGGCAGCCGAGCGCGATCATGTCGTTCCCCGCCACGATCGCCGTGAAGCCGGCGTCGCGGCTGAGCAGGTCGCGCGTCCCGCGGTACCCCTCGGCCTGCGAGAAGCTCTCGGCGAACACGATGCGCCGATCGTCGGGCGGGACGCCGAGCGCCTGGAGCCCGGCGACGAAGCCCTGGAAACGGCGGAAGCCGGTCGAGAAGCGCTGCGGGCCGGCCACGTGGGCGATGTTGCGGTGGCCGAGCGAGACCAGGTGGGCGACGGCCTGGCGCATCCCGGCCTCGTCGTCGACCGACACCGACGGCAGCAGGTGGTCGTCGACGACACGGTTCACGAGCACGACCGGGAGGCCACTTCGCGCGATGGCCACGAGCTGCGGATGGCGCCGTTGTGCCGTCGCCGCAATGAGCCCGTCGATGGAGCGGTCGCGCATCCCCTCCAGCACGAGCCGCTCCCGCTCGGCGTCGTTGTCCGTGTTGCCGATCAGCGCCACGTACCCCTTCGGCGCGAGCCGGTCCTCGATCCCCCGCACGATCGGCGGGAAGAGCGGGTTGGTGAGGTCGGGGAGCAGCACGCCGACGGTGGAGGACCGGCGCGTCTTCAGGCTCCGCGCCAGGTGGTCCGGGCGGTAGTCGAGCTGGCGGGCCGCGTCCTCGACGCGGCGCGCCGTCTCCTCCCGCACAAGGCCGCGGGTCTCCTGGTTGAGGGCTCTCGAGGCCGTGGCGGGATGGACCCCTGCGAGGCTCGCCACCTCGCGCAGCGTCACCTTGCCGTTGGTGCCCGGTCCGACCCGGGCGTTGACGCCGGAGGACCGTGAGAGTCCCCGGCCGTCCGGGCTCACGGCTGCTCCGCCCGGGTCGCCGCCCGCCTGGCGTTGCCGGTGATGCGCCACGTCGCGGCGGCGAACGCGAGCGAGACGACGGCGAGCGCGATGTGCACGCCGCGGAACGACCACGACTGCGTCCTGTCAACGAGCATGTTGCGAACGAGGACGACCCAGACCCACACGGCCCAGACGACCGAGAGTCGCAGCACGGTCGCAGCTCGTCGGCTCACCGACGCGAAGCGTACCGGTCCCGGTGGGAGCCGGCCTGCAACACGGCGCACGGCCGGTGGGTCCGTCAGCTCGCGGTCGGCATCCCGAGGATGCTCCAACCGGTGTCGGGAAAGCCCGCCGCCTCGGCGACCGCGGCCGATGCGGCGTTGTCGGCCCGGTGGAGATAGGTGGCGACGGCGCCGTCGCCGTGGACACGGCGCGCGGCCTCCGCGACGAGCCGCTTCGCGATCCCGCGCCCGCGGTGCTCGGGCTCGGTGGCGACGGAGAGCTCCTGGCCGAACCCGTCGTGGCGCTTCCTGCCGACGCCCGCCGCATACGTCCCGTCGTCGGCGAGCGCGACGAGCACGTCGCCGTTGAACGGTCGGAGCCACTCCGGCACGCGCGGGTCGTCGGCGGGTAGCCACACGCCGGCGTCGGGAAGGTCGCTCACGCGCTGGCACCAGCGGAACACGCCACGCCGCAGCTCGGTCCCGGGAGCGCCGACGAGGTCGCCGATGCGCCGCGCCACGAGCGCCAGGCCGCCCTCGTCGGCGAGCTCGCTCACCGCGCCGAGCACGCCCGGCGGCACCGACAGCACGGTCCCCGTGGCGGTGCCGACACCGGCGACGGGGCGGACGGCTCCGTCCCAGCCCGGCTCGGAGCGCAGGCGTGAGGCGACGACGTCGAGCTCGCGCTCGGGCGGCCACGCCCCGAGCCAGTGCTCGAGGTGCGCCTCCAGCCGCCTCGCCAGCTCGTCGTGCGCCGACCCGACCATCTGCACCCCCGCCGGTCCCGTGTGCGCCGCGCAGCCTACCGGCGCCCTTGGCTACGGTCCTCGGAGCGCCGCGCGCTCCCAGCGTGCGACGACGGGGCGGATGCGCGGCGCGCCGCGCCGAGGTGCGAGGAGGGAGCGCGGGTGGAGCCGACCGGCGGCATCGTGGAGACGGCGAGACGGCTCGCCGACGACGTGCTCTTCCCCGGTGCCCTCGAGGTGGACGCGTCCGAGCTCGTCCCGGTCGAGCGGCTCGACGCGCTCGCGGCCGCGGGCCTGTACGGCCTCGCCGGACCACGCGAGGCGGGCGGCCTCGGCGCCGACCTGCGGACGTTCACGGGCGTCATGGAGGCGCTGGCCGGCGGCTGCCTCACGACGGCGTTCGTCTGGGCGCAGCACCACGGGACCGTCCGCACGCTCGCCGCCGCCCCTCCCGCCCTGCGCTCGGAGTGGCTCGGCCCCCTCTGCGCCGGGGAGCACCGTTCCGGCGCCGCCTTCGCCGGGCTGCGCCGGCCTGGCCCTCCCGTCCTGGCCGCCCGGCCGGTCGCCGGCGGCTACGAGCTGGAGGGCAGCGCACCGTGGGTCACCGGTTGGGGGAGGATCGACGTGGTGCACGACGTGGTGCACGTCGCGGCCCGCACCGACGACGGCCAGGTGGTCTGGTCGCTCCTCGACGCCACGGCCTCGCCGACGCTCGAGGTCGAGCCGCTGCGCCTCGCCGCGGTCGACGCCAGCGGGACGGTGACGCTCCGCTTCTCCGCGCATCGCGTCCCGGAGGGCCGCGTCACCCTCGTCGAGGAGCTGCAGGCCTGGCAGGCACGGGACGCGGCGGGGCTGCGGCCCAACGCGTCGCACGCCCTCGGCGTCGCCGGGCGCGCGCTGACGCTCGGCGGAGCGAGCCCGCTCGACGCCGAGCTGGACGCCTGCCGCAGCGCCCTCGACGACGCAGCCGCCGGGCTGCCCGCGGCGCGCGCCTGGGCCTGCGAGCTCGCCGTCCGGGCGACGTCGCGCCTCGTCGTCGCCGGTGGCGGGCGCTCGGTGCTGCGCTCCAGCCACGCCCAGCGGCTCGCCCGCGAAGCGATGTTCCTTCTGGTGTTCGGCCAGACCGCCGAGATCCGCGCAGCGGAGCTCGCGCGGCTGGCGCCGTCCGCCCCACCACCTGGGAGCTGAGCGCCGCCGCCGACGTGGCCACCTTGCGCCGCCGGCGTGGCTCGCTACCTTCGCGTACGAAACCGTTTCGTTCAGCTGATGGGACCGCCATGCCCGTACCGAGTGGAGCAACCGACACCGCCGAGACCAGCACCGCCGAGACCGGCGACGCCGCCGTCGCCCGCGCTGGTGCGGCGGCCGCCTCGGCCCGGACCGGCTGGCCGCCATCTTCGGCTCGGCGCTCGGACTGCTCGCCGAGAACGGCTACGACCGGCTCACCCTGGACGCGGTCGCGGCGCGCGCACGTGCCAGCAAGGCGACCCTCTACCGCCGCTGGGCCTCGAAGGCGGAGCTCGTCGTCGATGCGATCGCGACGATCGCGCCCTCCCCCGACGTGCCGGACACGGGGTCGCTACGCGGCGACCTCCAGCTGGTCTGCGGGATGATGACGGGCATCGGCGAGTCGCGCGCCAAGGTGATGCGCGGCCTCGCCACCGCGCTCCACCACCACCCCGACCTGATGCGGGTGTTCGAGGAGCGCTTCGTCCGAACGCGCGAGTGCGCCTTCAAGACGGTGTTCGCCCGTGCGGCCGCCCGGGGCGAGATCCCCGCGGAGCGCGACCTCGAGCTCGTGCTCGTGCTCGTGCCCGCGCTGGTCTTCCACCGCCTGCTCCTCACCTCGAAGCCCGCCGACGCCGCCTACGTGCACCGGATCCTCGACGAGGTCGTGCTGCCGCTGGCGACGGCGCCGGTGGCGGGCGCCGGGGCGGCGGCGCACGACTGACCTGCCCGACTGACCCGCCCGACTGACCCGCACGGCCCCGAGAACCGACCCGCACCCGACCCCGGCACGCACGACCCGAGCTCCGACGCAACAACTGACCCACGACCGTCGAAACGAGGAGACCCCCGTGTCCTACGCACCGCCCGAGATCAGCGACGCCCCGCGACGAGCGGACCACGCCGCCCCGGTGCACCGCCACCTCGGCCTCGCGCTCGCCATCATCTCGACCGCCCAGCTGATGGTGGTGCTCGACGCCACGATCGTGAACATCGCCCTCCCGTCGATCCGGCGCGAGCTGCACTTCTCGTCGGTCAGCCTCGAGTGGGTGATCAACGGCTACGCCCTCGCCTTCGGTGGCCTGCTCCTCCTCGGCGGCAGGGCCGGCGATCTGTTCGGCCGGCGGCGGATGTTCATCGTCGGCGTCGGACTGTTCACGCTGGCCTCGCTGCTCGGCGGGTTCGCCACCAACGAGAGCTGGCTCATCACGACACGGGTGCTCCAGGGTGTCGGCGGCGCGATCGCCTCGCCGACCGCGCTCTCCCTCATCACGAGCACCTTCCCCGAAGGACCCGGCCGGAACCGGGCGATGGGCGTCTACGCGGCGATGTCCGGGGCGGGCAGCTCGATCGGCCTCCTGCTCGGCGGCATCCTCACCGACGTGGCGAGCTGGCGCTGGGTCCTGTTCGTCAACGTGCCCATCGGCCTGGCGGTCGCGCTGATCGCGCCGCGCGTGCTCGGCGAGACCGAGAGCCGCCCGGGGCGCCTCGACCTGCCCGGGCGCGTTCTCGGTGACCGGCGGGATGACGCTCCTCGTCTACGGCCTCACGCACGCCGCCACCACCAGCTGGTCGAACGGCGTCACCGTCGCCACGCTGGCGGTGGCGGCCGGGCTGCTCGTGGCCTTCGTCGCGATCGAGTCGCGCAGCCAGCACGCCATCATGCCGCTCCACATCTTCGCCAACCGCAACCGGTCGGGCAGCTACGTGATGATGCTCGTCATCGGTGCCGCGCTCTTCTCGATGTTCTTCTTCCTCACCCAGTTCGTGCAGAACGTCATGGGCTTCAGCCCGCTGAAGGCCGGCGTCGTGTTCCTCCCGGTGTCGGCCGCCATCGCCGTCGTCGCCGGCCTGACGGCGCGCATGATCGCGAGGACCGGACCGCGACCGCCGATGACGGTCGGGCCCCTCGTCGCGGCGGGCGGGCTGTTCTGGCTGTCGCACGTCCGGGCCGACAGCACCTACGTGGGCGGCGTCCTCGGACCGATCATCATCATCGCGGTCGGCATCGGCATCACCTTCGTGCCCCTCACGCTGACAGCGGTGTCGGGCGTGCGCCGGGACGAGGCGGGCCTCGCTTCGGCCCTCCTCAACACGGGCCAGCAGATCGGGGGCTCCCTCGGCCTGGCGGTGCTCGTGACCGTCGCCACGGCGGTCATCAAGGACCGGCTCGCCACCGCCGCGCACCACGCCGGCACGGTGACGACGTCGGTCGACCCCGCCGCCGCCCGCCACGCCCTGAACGTCGCGACGACCGCCGGCTACGACCGCGCCTTCATGGTCGGCGCGTTCGTCGCGCTGGCCGGCTTCGTCGTGGCCGTCGTCGCCATCCGCGTACGGAAGTCGGACATCCCGAGCGGGGCCGCGCCCGGCGCGGTGTAGGCAGAAGCGCCACGCGGCCGGTGGGGCCCGGGGCGGTCAGCGCTGCGCCGCTGCGGCCTGCTCGACCGCGCCGGACACGGCCGCGACGACGCCGGGGTTGAACACGCTCGGCACGATGTAGGCCGGGGAGAGCTCGTCGGCGCTCACGACCGCCGGCGAGCGCCCGGCCGGCGGCGAGCTCCATCTCCTCGGTGATCTTCTTCGCGCCGACGTTCGAGCAGCCCGCGGAACAGCCCGGGGAACACGAGCACGTTGTTGATCTGGTTGGGCTCGTCGCTGCGGCCGGTGGCGACCACCGCGCGCGTACCGCCGGGCGATCGACGGGATCGATCTCCGGATCGGGATTGGCCAGTGCGAAGACGATCGCGTCCGGCGCCATGCTTCGCCAGGTGCTCCTCGCCCAGCAGGTTCGGCCCGGACACGCCGATGAACACGTCGGCGCCGTCGCATCGCCTCGTCGAGGCCGCCGGTGCGTCCTTCGAGGTTCGTGTGCGACGGCGATCCACGGCGCGCTCCTCGTCGAGGTCCGGGGACGCCGCCGTGAGGATCCCGCTGACGGTCGACGGCCACGACGTCGCCGACCCCGGCGGCGAGGAGGATCTTCGTGATCGCCACGCCGGCCGCGCCGACGCCGAGGATCACGACCCGGACCTGCGAGGGCTTGTCGACGACCTGAGCGCGCTAGCGAGGACGAACGACGTCGCCGTGCCGTGCTGGTCGTCGTGGAAGACCGGGATGTCGAGCGACTTGCGCAGCCGGCGCTCGATCTCGAAGCAGCGCGGCGCGGCGATGTCCTCGAGGTTGATGCCACCGTAGACGGGCGCGATCAGCTCGACGGTCCGCACGATCTCGTCGACGTCCTTGGTGTCGAGGCAGACCGGCCACGCGTCGATGTCGGCGAAGCGCTTGAACAGCAACGCCTTGCCCTCCATGACCGGGCAGCGCGGCGCTCGGCCCGATGTTGCCGAGCCCGAGCACCGCGGAGCCGTCGGTCACCACCGCCACGGTGTTGCGCTTGATCGTGAGCTTGCGGACCGCCGAGGGATCGGCGCAGATCGCCCGAGACGCCCGCGCCACGCCCGGGCGTGTAGGCCATCGACGGATCGTCCCTCGTCTTCAGGGGGACCTTGGGCGCGACCGACATCGTCCCCCCCAGGTGGATCAAGAACGTGCGGTCGCTCACCGCGTGCACGCGCGCGCCCCCGACGTCGTTCACCACGAGGCGGAGCTGCTCGGCGTGCCGCTCGTCGACGGCGTTGCAGGTCAGGTCGACGACCAGGCCGTCGGGTCGGGACTCGACGACGTCGAGGGCCGTCACCACGCCCCCGCGTCGCCGAGGGCGGTCGTCACCGCACCGACGCCGCGCGCGTCGGCGAGCTCGATCCGCATCGTCACGGAGAAGGAGGCGCTTGGAGCCGTCAGCGGGTCATCAGAACGCGAGGTCGAGCCCGCACGCAACTCGGCCCCGCCCGGTCCTCCGTCCGATCGGCCCCGGGACCGCAGTGCGGCACGGCCCCGGGGCCGCCACGCCCGTCAGCTGGCCGCCGCGGGCGGGCCGCCGCTCCCGGTGCCCGCTCCCGCTTCGACGCTCCGGTAATGCTGGCGCCAGATGAGGCGGTACAGGCCGACCCTGCGGGGAATCGAGCGCACCCCCGGGATGAAGGGCACCAGCGCCAGCGCCAGGGTGAGGATCATCATGATCGCCCAGACCTGGGCGTCTGCGTTGGACGACGTGGTGAACGGGGAAATCTGATACCACATCGTGTACAGCCACAGCCACGCCTGGCCCGGGTAGCTGCCCGTCTCGTTCATCATGCCCCACTGCCCGCCTTGCAGGTGCTCGGCGGCGGCAAGGTTGGCCATGTAGGTGCCATTGGCGATGAACAACAGCGGCTTGGTGTAGTCCGTGCCGTAGAACTGGCTCGAGCTGACGAGCGCCCCGTCGAGCGCCCCGCTTCGCGCCATGGACGTGAGCGAGGAGATCATCGGGGCGACCGGCCCGTAGTTGCCCGGGGGCAACGTCAGCGAGCCGTTGGTGAAGGACGCCTTGGCGACGCCCTTCTCGTACGCGCCGGTCCACTTCTGCTGGAGCGACGGGCTGGCGCTCGTGTAGCTCGTCAGCGCGGCGTGGACCGCCGGGGCGTTCGGCAGCGTCTCGAGCGGGTCGATGACGTAGTCCTTCATCGTGTTGATGGGATGGTGCACGCCGAACGCCGACTCCAGCGAGATCGGCCCGATGATGTGCTGGCTCACCCCGGGCGTCGAGTTGTACGGCGGGCCGTAGCCAGCCGTCGCGCTCGTCCCGTCGAGCTCGGTGATCGCCGTCTGGGCGAAGTCCACCGGGTTGGCGGTCGCCCAGCTCCTGAGCGTCACGGGACGGACGTCGGGCGAGGAGAACAGGATCGAGGCGACGACGGTGATCAAGAGCACGACGATGAGCGCGAGGGTGAACTCCTTCACGATGTCGTAGCGAACGTAGGGGCCGTGCCACTCCTCCGCGTCGCGATCGACCTTGAAGCGGCGGCGGCGGTGCCGGGCGGCCTCCGTGGGCTGCGTCGCGGCGCTCATCGCTGCTCCCCGATCTCCTCGTCAGCCGCCGCCGCGGCGGACGGGACCGGAGCCACCTCGGTCGCGAGCGCCGGCACCACCGCGGGCTTCGCCGGGAAGGGCGGGACGACGCCGCGCTTGCGAACCAGCAGCACGTGGACGACGACGAACAGGCCGAGGACGAGCGGGAGCAGCAGGATGTGCCACATCAGCATCTGGCCGAAGTTCAAGACGTTGAAGAACGCCCCCGCACCGGTGGCGTTGATCCCGTCCTTGGCCTGCGTGCCGATCCACTGGGAGTCGAAGTTCTGCTGGGAGAGGTAGCCGGTGAAGGCCGTGCCGATCGAGACGAGGAAGGCGACGACGCCGGTGACCCACGTTGCCCGTCGACGGCCCCGCCAGGCGGCCATGAAGAACTTGCCCCAAAGGTGCACGACCATGAAGAAGAAGAAGAGCTCGACGCTCCACAGGTGCGTCGAGTTCACGAACAGTCCGACGGACGACTGGTGCCACCAAGAGGGCCCCTCGAGCGCCAGCACCGCGCCCGAGAGCAAGACCACCACGAGCGAGGTGAGCGTCAACACGCCGAACACGTAGATCCACGAGGCCACGTACGCGGGCTGGCGGTCGGGGAGGAGCCGCTCGGGCGGGAACGCGCCGACGGCGCGGCGGCGGACCCTCGCCGTCCACTGGTCGGCGTCCTCGGGGAGCAGCGCGGGTGCTCCCGTCGTGGGCGCAGCCGGCACCGCGGTGTCGGCGCTCATGACCGTGGACCTCCCCGGTGCGGGAAGGGCAGCAGGATCGCGGCCAGGAACACGGCGATCATCACGACGATCAACACGAAGTTGGCGAGCGATAGCTGGATGAAACCCCAGTGCAGATAGGTGCCCGGCTTCCCCAGGTTGACGACCGCCCCGAAGACCCGGCTCGCTGCCTGGTCCGCCGACAGTATTGGCATGCTTCCATCCCCTCCTTCGTCGCCCGTGGTCCGGACGCCCGCCACGGCAGGATCCCGTCCTGTCGCCACGTGAACTCTTAGCGACGGGCATCGCCCCCGACAGGGCCAAAAGTCCCTCGCTCGTGCTCCGTCGCGTCGACCTGCGAGGCGGCGCCCTCCGATCCCGGCGCGCCCTTTCGGCGCGGCGGGGCGGATGGGAGACTGCCGGTGCACGCCCGCCGCGGGAGTGCCAGACGGCGTGCCCGACTCGAAGCTGCGGGACTGGAGAGGGTATGGAGCGCCAAGACGACGCGACGCCGCAGCACCCCGGGGACCTCGGCCGCCGGGTGGCGTACCGGCGCGAGGAGCTCGGCCTCAGCCGAGAGGACCTCGCCCGCCTGGCGGGGACCGATCCGGGCTACGTCTCCTACCTGGAGGAGGTCGCCGTCGCACAGCCCACGATGGCGACGCTGCTCCGGCTCGCGGCCGCGCTCAAGATCTCGCCCGAGGAGCTGCTCGGCGGCGCCGCGTCGCGCCCTCCGGGCCGCGGCCGGGCCGGCTCCAGGACGGCCCTGGTCGAGCTCGGCCCCGAGGAGTCGGCGGCGCTCGTGGCCCCGGGCGGCATCGGGCGTCTCGTCTTCGTCGACCCCTCGCGTGGACCGGTGGCGCTCCCGATGAACTTCCGGGTCTCCGGGTCCGACATCCTGCTCAGAACCGGGCCCGAGACCGGGGCGGCGCTGCACGCGGCGTTGCTGCCCGGCGCCACCGCCTCGTTCGAGGTCGATCGGATCGACGACGCGATGAGCGAGGGGTGGAGCGTGCTCGTCACGGGCACGCTGGAGCTCGCGACCGACGGCGGGGCCGAGGCGCCGGCCGTCGAGCCGTGGGCCGGCGGCGAGCGCGACGTGCTGCTCCGGCTGGTGGCACGCGAGACCACGGGCCGGCGGATCACGAACTCCCCCTGACCGGGCGCCGGCGCGGCGCCCGGCAGTCAAGCGTCGTCGGACGTGCTCCTCGCCCGCCGCTGCCGCAGCGACCTCGTGAGCGGCCCCGGCCCCGCCTGGCGGGGGGCGACACGCACCTTGCAGTCGACGACGATCGCGCCGCTCGCGCTCACGACGACCGGGTTGAGGTCGAGCTCCACCACTTCGCGCACGGTCTCGGCGAGCCGGCTGACGCGCAGCACCACGTCCTGCAGCGCCCCGAGGTCGGCGGCCGGCGCCCCCCGGTAGCCGTGGAGCAGGGCGGCGCCGCGCGTCGACTCGATCAGGCGTTCGGCGTCCTCTGCCGACAGCGGGGGCACGGCGAGGGCGTGGTCGCCGAGGAGGTCCGTTGCGACGCCGCCGAGCCCGAACAGCAGCACGGGGCCGAACGCCGGATCGACC
Source organism: uncultured Actinomycetota bacterium (assembly GCA_963765505.1). GTDB lineage: Bacteria > Actinomycetota > Acidimicrobiia > Acidimicrobiales > Bog-793 > DATKQY01. Next base: position 14,358 of record CAVXWO010000001.1, on the reverse strand, counting down.
GAGAGGCCGACGATCGTCTCGACCCCGGCGGGCACCATCGGCTGCACGACGGGCACCCCCATCGCGTCGCCGAGCCGCTCGCGGATCGTCGCGTACGCCTCGGCGAGCCGTTCCGGCGAGTCGAGGCCGAGCGCGACGCCGCCGCGGTCGCTCTTGTGGACGAGGTCACCGGACCCCGCCTTCAGGACCACTGGGAACCCGACGCGGACCGCCTCGGCGAGCGCCTCCTCCGGCGAGGCCACCGCGACGGTGCTCGCGACGCGCACCCCGAACGCCGCCAGCAGCTCCGCCGCCGCGTCGGCGCTCAGCCATCCGCCGCCCGGCGAGACGGCCAGCTCCGCTGCGACGATCGCCCGCGCCCGGTCCCCGTCCACACCGACGAGCTCCGGGGGCGCCTCCTCCGGGCGGTCCCGCCAGGCGCGGTAGCGGTACGCGGACGCGAGCGCCCCGACGGCCCGCTCCGGCGAGGCGATCAGCGCCAGCCGGCTGTCCGCGGTCACCTCGGTGAGCGGCGCGTCGTCGCCGCGGAGGATGCAACCGACGAGAGGCTTGGCGCTGCGGTTGGCGGCCCGCTCGAGCACCTCGCTGGCCTCTGCCGCGCTCAGCCGGTTCAGCTCGGTGACGACGGCGACGACCGCGTCGACCGCAGGGTCGTCGAGGACGAGGCAGAGCGCCTGTTCGAAGGCCTCCGCGTCCCCGTCGGCCGTGATGTCGACCGGGTTGGCGCAGGCTGCCGCGGCGCCGAGCACCGCCCGGAGGGCGACGGCCGTGGCGTCCCCGAGGTCCCCCACGACGAGGCCGCCCGGCCCGCAGGCGTCGGCGGCGAGGATGAGCGGGCCGCCGGAGTTGCCGACCAGCCCGACGCGCTGCCCGGCCGGCAGCGGCACGTGGACGAGCACCTGGACGATGTCGAGCAGCTCCTCCAGCCGCTCGGCCTCGATCACGCCGGCGCTCGCGAGCAGCGCCTTCACCGAAGCCGCCGGCGTCGCCGCGGCTGCCGTGTGCGAGCGGGCGGCGCGGGCCCCCGCCGGCGTCCGCCCGGCCTTCAGCATGACGACCGGCTTCTTGCGGGCGACGCGCCGGGCGATGCGGGCGAACTTCCTCGGGTTGCCGAACGACTCGAGGTACAGCGCGAACGATGTCCGTCGACTCGTCGCCCTCCCAGAAGCAGAGGAGGTCGTTGCCGCTCACGTCCAGCTTGTTGCCGACCGACACGAAGCTCGAGATGCCGATCCGCTCGCGCCGGGCGCGCTCGAGGAGGAACACCCCGATGGCGCCGGACTGGGAGAGGAGCCCGACGCGTCCGGGCACCGGCGGGATCGGCGAGAAGGTCGCGTTGCAGCGGATGCCCGGGTCGGTGTTGCAGACGCCGAGGCAGTTCGGCCCGACGACGCGCATCCCGTGCCGGCGCGCGATCGCGAGCAGCTCGGCCTCGGCGTCCGAGCCCGCCTCGCTCGTCTCGCCGAACCCGGCCGTCACGATGACGAGCGCCTTCGCCCCCGCCGCCGCGGCATCCTCGGCCACGGTGCGCACCGAGGACGGCGGCACCGCGACGACGACCAGGTCGACCCGTTCGGGGATGGCGCAGACCGTCGGGTAGGCGTGCACGCCGCAGACGGCGTGCGCCGTGAGGTTGACCGGGTAGACGGCGCCGGCGAACTCGCCGGCGAGGAGCGCCCGCACGATCTCGTGGCCGGCACCGCCGGGCTTGCGGCCGGCGCCGACCACCGCGATCGAGCCGGGGCGCAGGAAGGAGGCGACGCTCGCGGCCGCGGCGGCGGCCTCGCGCTCGATCACGGCGCGCCGCGTAGGCCGGTGTCGGCTGCAGGTCGATCGAGACGTGGACGACCCCGTCGTCGACCTTGCGGTGCAGGCCGAGCCCGATGTCGGCGAAGACCTCGATCATGGAGAAGTTCGACGGCAGGGTCTCGGCGACGAAGCGCTCGATCCCGCGCTCGCGTCCGTAGCCGGCGAGCACCTCGAACAGGAGCGTCCCGACCCCCCGGCCCTGGAAGTCGTCGCGCACGACGAAGGCGACCTCGGCCTCCCGGCGGTCGTCGAGCCGCTCGGAGCGGCCGACCCCGATGATCTCGTCGCCGACGAGGGCCACGAACGCCGAGCGGTCGGTGTAGTCCACCGTGGCGAAATGGGTCACCTCGGCCTCGGACAGCTCCGGGTGGGCGGCGAAGTAGCGGAAGTGGATGCTCTCGGGCGAGAGCCGGCGGTGGAACGCCAGCAGGCGTCCCCCGTCCTCGGGCCGGATCGGCCGTAGGTGGATGATGCGGCCGTCGACGAGCAACGCGTCCAGCTCCCAGGCGGATGGATAGCCCGTCGGGAGCTCGATCACGACCCCGTGCTCGGGTGCTGACACTGCCTGCATCGGACGACTCCTCGACGGGCTCCTCGGACCGCTCCCGGCCTCGCCTGCGCCCCCGCGTGGATGCCTCCTCGGACAGGCAACCGGGAGCCTTGACACCCCCATGCTTTCCGCGCGGGCACCCGGCGGGGCTAGGGCCGAAGGGCCCGAGCGCCACGCCACCGTCGGGACCTTCTCCCCTGTCGGGCGGGAAGGGGGCGGGGGATCGTTGGGGCCATGGACGAGAACGACGGCCAGGCCGCCCGCGGCACGCTCCGGCTGAACGGCCCGGAGCGTCGCTAGCGCCATGCGCATCGGACTGCTCACCGGGGGTGGCGACTGCCCGGGCCTGAACGCCGTGATCCGCGCCGTGGTCCACGGCGCCCAGGAGAGCTTCGGCGACGATGTCGTCGCGTTCCGACACGGCTGGAGGGGCGTCGCCGAGGGCGAGAGCGTCGAGCTGACGCTCGCCGCCACCGACGGTCTGATCGCGAGCGGCGGCACGGTGCTCGGCACCGCGCGCTTCCACCCCGCCGAGCACGAGGGCGGTCTGAGCGCCGTCCTCGACACGGTCGAGCGCGAGTGCATCGACGCCATGGTGGTGGTCGGCGGCGACGGGACGCTGCGCGCCGCCCAGCCGGTCGCCGACGCCGGCGTGAGGATCATCGGGGTCCCGAAGACGATCGACAACGACGTGCCCGGCACCGAGCGGTGCATCGGCTTCGACACCGCCGTGGCGACGGCGACGGAGGCGATCGAGCGGGTGCACACGACCGCCGAGAGCCACGACCGCGTGATGGTGGTCGAGGTGATGGGCCGCGAGGCTGGCTGGCTGGCCCTGTTCTCCGCCATCGCGAGCGGGGCGAACGCCGTGTGCATCCCCGAGGAGCGCTGCGACGTGACTCGGCTGGCCGCGACCATCGAGAAGCGTCACCTCGAGGGCGCCTCGTACTCGATCGTCGTCGTCGCGGAGGGTTGCCTCCTCGACCTCTCCGGCGAGGGGGCCGCCCCCGCCGGGCGCCCGGCGGGAGCGGAGTCGGGCGAGATCATCGCCGGCGGCGCGGGCAGCCTGATCAGCGAGGAGCTGGGGGCGCGGACCGGTTTCGAGACCCGTGTCACCGTGCTCGGCCACATCCAGCGCGGCGGCCCGCCGAGCGCGGCGGACCGGATGCTGGCGACCCGCCTCGGTATGGCGGCGGCGGACGCCGCGCACGAGACCGCTCCGGCGGTGCTGATGGCGCTCGTCGCCGACGAGATCCGGGCACAGCCCCTGGCACTGCTCTCGCAGGCCCCCCGGCGGGTGCCGGAGCCGCTGCTCGAGCTCGCCAGACGCCTCACCGCCTTGTGACGTTCGCCACTATGCCCGGCAGACGCCTCGGCACGATCCTGGGGGCAGCGAGAAATCGAAGAAGCGACAGCCCCCGGAGGGCGCCATGGGACATACCCGCTGGTTCGCAGAGTGTGCCACCCCGATGCGAGATACCCCGATTTGGAGAGCATCTCGTGCGGGCCAGCCACCTCGATCTCGGTGAGCCCCGGTGCCCTCGAGCCGACGCGCCGGGTCACCGGCGGCGTCGAGCGACGGATCCTCGTGGAAGCGGCATCGGCGTTGACGCAGCGCTGATCCCCACGAGTGCCCAGGGACGCGCCCCGACGGGGCAGCGGAACTGGGGGTGCCCCCCTCCGACCGCCCTTCCCCGGAGGCGGTCGGAGGGCTGGGCGCGCCGTGCCGGGGACGTCCGAGCTAGCAGAGGAGCGACATGACGACACGGCTTGCGATCAACGGGTTCGGAAGGACGGGCCGAGCCCTCTATCGTGCGGTCGTCGAGCGCAAGCTCGACCTCGACGTGGTGGCGGTGAACGACCTCGGCGAGCCGGTGGCGCTGCAGCGGCTGCTGCGCCGGGACACGGTGCACGGCGCCTTCCCCGGCGAGCTGTCGCTGGAGGGCGACGTGCTGCGAGCGGGCAGGCAGGAGACGAGGCTCACGAGCGGGCGGGACGTCGCCGCGCTGCCGTGGCGGGACCTCGGCGTCGACGTCGTCGCCGAGTGCACCGGACGGTTCCGGACGCGCGAGGACGCGCGACGGCACCTGGAAGCAGGGGCACGTCACGTCGTCGTCTCGGCGCCCGGCAAGGACCTCGACGCCACGTTCGTGCTCGGCGTCAACGAGTCGAGCTTCGACCCCGAGCACCACCTCGTCGTGTCGAACGCCTCGTGCACGACGAACTGCTTCGCCCTGATGGCGAAGGTCCTCGACGACGCCTTCGGGATCGAGTCCGGGCTCATGAGCACGATCCACGCGTACACGGGCGACCAGTCGCTCGTCGACGGGCTCCACAAGGACCCGAGGCGCTCGCGTGCGGCGGCACTCAACATCGTGCCCACCTCGACGGGCGCGGCGCGGGCCACGGGCCTCGTGCTCGCCCCCCTCGCCGGGATCGTCGACGGCGTCTCGCTTCGCGTCCCGGTCGCCGACGGCTCGATCACCGACTTCGTCGCGCTCGTCCTCGCGGCCACCTCGGTCGGCGCGGTGAACGAGGCGTTCCTCGCCGCCGCGAAGGGCCCGCTCGCCGGGCTCCTCGAGTTCTCCGACGAGCCGCTCGTGTCGAGCGACATCGTCGGCTCGACGGCCTCGTGCGTCTTCGACTCGGCCCTCACGATGGTCCAGGGCCGGCTCGTGAAGGTCTTCGGCTGGTACGACAACGAGTGCGGCTACTCGAACCGTCTCGCCGAGCTCTGCGCGCTCGTCGGCGCCGCCGGCGCGTAGCGCGCTCCGCTTCTCCGCCGAGGGGCCGCGAGGTGACGAGCGGCCGGGAGGCCCTCGGCGGCGCCGGTCGGTCGGCGGGGGATTCGGCGCCGAGCCGACCGGTGGGGGATTTCGCGCCCACCGGCGCTGAAGTCCCGCTCGCCGCAGTGAGCGCTCGTCGCGGGCGCACCGCGTGAGCTCGTGCACTCCCCGTTGGCCTGGACATCTGCTGGCGTTGGCCTGGACATCTGCTGGCACACCTCGCCGCTCCCGGCCGTCGTCGTGACGCCGGACATGCCGTGGGAGCTCGTCTCGGCCGGCAGCGGGTGAGCGCCCTCAGATCAGCTCCGGCTGCATGACGATCGCCCCACAGGGACACTCGGTGGCGCAGATGCCGCAACCTTTGCAGTAGTCGAGGTCGAACGCGTAGCGCAGACCCGGGCCGAGCTTGAGCACGGCGTTGTCGGGGCAGACCCCGTAGCAGTTGTCGCACTCGAAGCAGTTGCCGCACGACATGCACCGGCGGGCCTCGAAGAGGGCGTTCGACTCGTCGAGACCACCGACCACCTCGTCGAAGGTCGACTGCCGCCGGACCCGGTCGAGCTCCGGTCGCATCGTCCGCGGCGCGTCGTCGTAGTACCAGGTGTTCAGCCCCTCGAAGGCGGCGAGCGCCGGCCGGTCCGGGTGCACGTACTCCTCGCCAAGCAGCCAGGCGGCGATGCCGCGCGCGGCCGCCTTGCCGTGACCGATGGCGACGGTCACCGTCTTGTCGCCACCGGCGACGTCGCCGCCGGCGTAGATCCCGGCGGCACCCGTCGCCATCGCCGGCGACACCTGGACGACGCCGTCGTCGACGACGACGCCCGCGAGCCCGCTCGACGAGGGACAGGTCGGCGTCCTGACCGAGGGCGAGCACGAGGGTGTCGGCCTCGAGCTCCTCGACCTCCCCGGTCGGCTCGGCGCGGTTCTCGTCGTTCAGCCGCATCTTCTCGAGCTTCAGGTGCCCGCCGTCGAAACGATCGATCGTGGAGAGCCACCGGACGGTCATGCCCTCGTCGAGGGCCTGCTGCAGCTCCTCCTGGTGCGCCGGCATGACGTCGCGGGTCCGCCGGTAGACGATCACGGGGTCGGTGGCGCCGAGGCGCCGCGCCGTGCGGGCGGCGTCCATCGCCGTGTTGCCCCCGCCGTAGATGGCGACGCGGCGGCCGAGCTTGACCTCGCCCTCCTCGTCGGCCGAGCGCAAGAGACCGAGCGCGTCGAGGATCCGGCTGGAGTCGCCCGCCGGGATGTCGGCGCGCTTGGCCAGCTGGGCACCGACGCCGAGGAAGACCGCGTCGAAGCCGCCCTCGCGCCGCTCCTTGTCGAGATCGCGGACCGCGTGTCCGAGCTCCAGCTCGACCCCGACGCGCATGATCCTGCCGACCTCGGCGTCGAGGATGTCGCGGGGCAGGCGGTAGGCGGGGATGCCGTAGCGCATCATGCCCCCCGCCTCCTCGTTGGCGTCGGCCACGACGACGTGGTGGCCGAGTCGGGCGAGCTGGTAGGCGCAGGAGAGGCCGGCGGGGCCGGCGCCGACGACGAGCACGCTACGTCCCGTCGGGACGGCCGGGGCGGGGAGCTCCCAGCCCCGCTCCAACGCAACGTCGCCGAGGAAGCGCTCGACGGCGTTGATCCCGACCGGCTCGTCGAGCTGGCCGCGGTTGCAGGCCGTCTCGCACGGGTGGTAGCAGACCCGCCCCATGGTCGCCGGGAACGGGTTGTCCTCGACGAGGCGGCGCCACGCCCCCTCGTAGTCGCCGGACTCGGCGTGGTACAGCCAGGCTTGGCAGTTCTCCCCTGCCGGGCAGGCATCGTTGCATGGCGGCATCAGGTCGACGTACACCGGTCGCTCGACCCGCCACGATCCCGTGCGGTTGGCACGGCTCGAGCCGGGGTCGAGCGTGATCGCGAAGGGGCGCTCCATCAGCTCGGACCTCCTGTCGTCCCCGCCACACTGTCGAGCAGGCCGTAGGCGGCGATGTTGGCGTCGGCGATCGCCTGGATCCGTGCGACAAGGTCGGGACGTCCCGGCTCGCCGAAGAGGTGGCCGGAACCGGCTCTGGAGGCGCAGGTACGACTCGACGGGCTCGTGGCGGCGGATCGGGGAGGCGCTGGTGACCTTCCCCGCCTCCGCCTCGAACACGGGGAAGAGCCCGGTCTCCTTGGCGAGGCGGGCGATCCTGATCGTGTCGCCCGGCTCCGAGCCCCAACCGAGCGGGCACGGCACGAGGACGTGGAGATAGCGCGCCCCGCGGATGCCCATGGCCCGCGTCGACCTTGTCCTCGAGGTCGTGCAGGTCCGCGACCGTCGCCGTGGCGACGTAGGGGATCCCGTGCGCCATCGCGAGGCGCGGCAGGTCCTTGCCCTGCCCGAAGGGAGTGCCCGGGTTGGGGCCGATCGCTTCGGTCGTGGCAGTCCGAGCCGCCGGCGGCGTCGCGGCGGAGCGCTGGACGCCCGTGTTCATGTAGGCCTCGTTGTCGTAGCAGACGAACAGGACGTCGTCGTTGCGCTCGAACATCCCAGAAAGGCAGCCGAAGCCGATGTCGACCGTGCCCCCGTCGCCCGCCTGGGCGACCACGCGCACGTCGTTGCGTCCCTTCACCCGCATCGCCGCCGCGACGCCCGTCGCGACCGCCGGGGCGTTGCCGAAGAGCGAGTGCATCCAGGCGATCCGCCACGACGTCTCCGGATAGGGCGTCGAGAAGACCTCCAGGCAGCCCGTCGCGTTCACGGCGACCAGCCGGCCGTCGACGGCGCGCATAGCGGCATCGAGGGTGTAGCGGGCCCCGAGGGCCTCACCGCAGCCGCTGGCAGGCCCGGTGGCCCGAGTCGAGCGAGTTGGTCCGACCGGTGTCGGACTGGACGGTCCGCAGTGAGCGGTCGAGCAGCCGGTTGCCGACGGCGAACGAGCCGACCTGGTAGAAGCGGATCCGCGCCTGCTCAGACGACGGCGCTGCTGGGGTGGTGAGCGGTTCGGGCACGTCGATCTCCTTCGCCTCGGCTCAGACCGGTCCGGCGGCGACGACGCCGACGTCGCGCAGCACGTTCTCCGCCGTCGGGCCTGAACGGCGGCTCGCCGCCATGCGCTCGAGCTCGCGCCGCACGACGTCTACGTCGAGGTCGAGGAAGGTGAGTGGCGGCAGCCGGTCCTCGCCGGCACTCTCGAGGACCCGATCGAGCGACGCTCCCGTTATCGGGCGGCCGCCGAGGCCGGCCACGACCGTGACGACCACGGGCTCCAGGCCCTGCAGCGCCATCGCCACGTCGGTGGAGAGCACGCCCCCGAAACCGATGCTGAAGGCCTTCTCGACCACGACGATCCGGCGTGCCTTGCCGAGGGCGTCCCGGACGGCATCGCGCGGGGAACGGCCGGAACGAGGTGATCCCGACGACGCCGATGCGCTCGCCTCGCTCGCGGCGCTCATCGACGGCGTCCTTGATGGTGCCGAGCACCGAGCCGAGGGCGACGACGACGACCTCGGCGTCCTCGGTGCGGTAGCTCGAGACGAGGCCGCCCGACCGGCGCCCGAAGACGCGCGCGAACTCCTCGGCGACGCCGGGGATCCGCTCGAGGACGGCCAGCTGGCGGGCGTGCGCGAGATAGCGCACCTCCTCGAACGCCTCGGGGCCGACCATCGCGCCGATCGAGACCGGGTCGTCCGGGTCGAGCACCTGGCGCGGGACGAACGGCGGCAGGAAGCGGTCGACGAGCTCCTGGTCAGGGACGTCGACCCGCTCGACGGCATGGGTGAGCACGAATCCGTCCATGCAGACCATCACGGGCACCGAGAGCTCCTCGGCGAGGCGGAAGGCCTGCACGTGCAGGTCGGCGGCCTCCTGGTTCGTCTCGGCGAACAGCTGGACCCATCCGGCGTCGCGCACGGCCATCGCGTCGCTGTGGTCGTTCCAGATGTTGATCGGAGCTCCGACCGCCCGGTTGGCGAGGGTCATGACGATCGGCAGCCCGAGCCCCGCGGCGTTGTAGACGGCCTCGACCATGAAGAGCAGGCCCTGGCTCGCCGTCGCCGTGTACGCACGGGCGCCCGCGGCCGAGGCGCCGATCGCCACGGAGAGCGCGGCGAACTCCGATTCGACGTTGATGAACTCGCACGGCGCGAGCTCGCCGGAGCGAACCATCGCCCCAACCGCCTCGATGATGTGGGTCTGCGGCGATATCGGGTAGGCGCAGACGACCTCGGGCCGGCAGCGGGCGACCGCCTCGGCGACCGCCCTCGAACCTTCAATCTGGCGCAGCACCGGCGAGCTCCTTCTCTTCCTGCAGCACGTGCTCGTAGGCGGCGAGTGCCGCGGCGACGTTGCCCTCGGCGACAGCGCCCGAGAACCGCTCGCGAATCGCCGCGTCCACGGCACCGATGGTCACGATCCTGGTCATCGCCGCCAATCCCCCGAGCAGCACGGCGTTCGGGAGCGGGCGGCCGAGGTGCTGCAGCGCCAGCTCCGTCGCGGGCACGGTGAACAGGCGCTCCGGGCGGAGCGTCCGCACGAACTCGCCGAGGCCGAGCTCGACGAAGGTCTGCGAGGTGTTCACGAGCAGGTAGGCGTCGGGCGTCAGTCCGGCAAGGAGGTCGACCTGGTAGAGCAGCGTCGCGTCCTGGATCACGAGCGCGTCGGGCTCGACGACGGGCGCGCGGGTGCGGATCGGTGAGTCGCTGATCCGGCAGAACGCCACGACCGGTGCACCCATGCGCTCGGAGCCGAAGCTCGGGAACGCCTGGGCATGACGACCGTCGAGGAAGGCGGCGACAGACAGCAGCTCGGCGGCCGTGACCGCTCCCTGGCCGCCGCGACCGTGGATCCGCACCTGGAACGCCGAGTCGGACATCTCGTGACTTCCCACCTTCCGGGCCGCCACGGCGGCTGGTCGCGGCTCTTGACCAGCCTGGCAGCGGGGGCGCGGGGAGGGTAGGGCCGATGGTCCCGGACGAACGGCGCAGCGCGGGCGCAGGCCCGGCGGCGCGGGCGCCGAGCGCTCGCCCCCAGCACTGGTGCTGTTGGTCCCTGGTGCCTCGCCACCGTCGGCGACGAAGATGGCGGGGTGACGACGACCGAGCACGCCGGGCGCTGCAGGTCGGCGCGGCGCGCGGCCGGGCGCGCCCATCAGCCCGCTCGCGGCGTCGGGGAGCGCAGCGGTGCTACGCAAGGTTGAAGTCGGCGCCCAGCAGCTGGCCGATTACCGGAGGAGCGCGGGCGCCGACGTCGCCGAAGAGCTCCGCGCTCTTGCGGCCCCGTTGCGCGGGGCCCGCGTGCTCCACGTGAACGCCACCCCCTACGGCGGCGGCGTCGCCGAGATCCTGCGCTCGGAGGTGCCGCTGCTGCGCGACGTCGGCATCGCGGCCGACTGGAAGCTCATCTCGGGCGACCACGAGTTCTTCAGCGTCACGAAGGCGATCCACGACGGGCTGCAGGGAGCCCCACGCGCGCTCCACGAGCGCGGCGTGGCGATCTACGCCGAGCACTCGGCGGCAAATGCCGCTCAGCTCGACGGCGAGGAGTACGACCTGATCGTCGTCCACGACCCGCAGCCCCTCGCGCTACCGCATTTTCGCGGTCGCGGCCAGAGCCGCTGGATCTGGCGCTGCCACATCGACACCTCGGAACCGAATGCCGCGGTGTGGAGCGCGCTCCTCCTGTACTTCGACGACTACGACGCCGCCGTCTTCACCGCCGAGGGGTTCGCGCCGCCGGACTTCCCGGTCAAGCGCGTCGAGATCATCGCACCGGCGATCGATCCGGAGAGCCCGAAGAACATCGAGCTCGGCGCGCATCTCGCCCGTCGGATGCTGGCGTGGATCGGCGTCGACCTGCACCGGCCGCTCATCGCCCAGATCTCGCGCTTCGACCCGTGGAAGGACCCGGCCGGGGTGATCGAGGCGTACCGGATCGCCAAGGAGGACGTCCCCGCGCTCCAGCTCGCCCTCGTCGGATCGATGGCGCTCGACGATCCCGAGGCCTGGGTCGTCTACGACCAGATCGCGGCCCTGGCGAGCGGCGATCCGGACGTCCTGCTCTTCACCAACCTGAACGGCGTCGGCAACGTGGAGGTGAACGCCTTCCAGCGCCTCGCCGACGTCATCGTCCAAAAGTCGCTCCGGGAGGGCTTCGGCCTCGTCGTCTCGGAGAGCCTGTGGAAGGGGACACCCGTCGTGGCGGGCGAGGCCGGCGGGATCCCCCTACAGCTGCCGGACGGGGTGGGCGGCTACCTCGTCGGCTCGGTCGAGGAGTGCGCGGCGCGGGTCAGCGAGCTGCTCGCCGACCCGCGCGAAGCCGAGCGCCTCGGGGCCGCCGGCCGCGAGCACGTGCGCCAGAACTTCCTACTCCCCCGGCTGCTCGCGGACGAGCTCCGGCTGTACGCGAGCCTCCTCGGTTAGCGCGTCCCGCCGCTGCCCTCCCGGGCGCCCTCGGGCGGCTCCCCGAGGCGCGAGCCGACGAAACCGACGAGGACCACGGGCAGCGCGAAGGCGGGGTCGAGCTGGGCGGCGAGCCCCTCGCACATCACCACGGTCTTCACCAGCAGGGCGAGCTCGCTCGGGAAGCGCAGCCGGTGGCGTCGGCTCACCGCCATGAAGTCGATCAGCAAGGGCGCGAGCCGCATCTCGCCGAGCGGCGTCTCGAACGAGGCAGCCGTCAGCCGCTCCAGCTCCTCGATGAAGCGCTCCTCGTCGACGCCGTCGGGAACGACGCCAAGCTCGCGCAGCGCCGCGGCGCTGCGGCGGATGTCGTTGGTGGCGAGCGCGAAGAGGATCTCCCCGAGCGCGTCCCGGATCGCCGGCGCCACCGTGCCGGTCATGCCGAAGTCGACCATCGCCAGCCGGCCGCTCTGCTCCACGAAGAAGTTCCCCGGATGCGGGTCCGCGTGGTAGAAGCCGTCGGCGAACACCATCGTCAGGTAGACGAGCGCGAACGACCGCGCGAGCGCGGGGCGGTCGACCCCCATGGCGTCGAGCGCGGCGACGTCGTTGATCTTCGCTCCCCAGATGCGCTCGAGCGTGAGGACCGCCTGCGTCGTCGAGTCCCAGACGACCTCCGGGACGTGGACGCCGAGCGGCACGAGGGTCCCCCGCAGGCGCTCGGCGCTGTGCCCCTCGGCGACGTAGTCGAGCTCGGCGCGGATCGTCCGGCCGAACTCCTCGACGAAGCCGACGAGGTCGATGCGCCGGAGCGCTCCCGGCGGGAGCGACGCCACGCGGGCCATGCGGTGGAGGATCCCGAGGTCCTCTCCGATGGAGCGGGTGACGCCCGGCCGGCGCACCTTCACGACGACGTCGCGCCCGTCGCGCAGCACGGCACCGTGCACCTGGCCGATCGACGCGGCGGCGAGCGGTGTCTCGTCGAAGGAGGAGAAGACCTCGTCGAGCGGCCGCCCGAGCTCGGCGCGGACGCTCTCGCGCACCGCCGCGAGCGGTACCGGAGGCGCCGCGTCCTGCAGCGTGGCCAACGCCTCCTCGTAGCGCGGCGGGACGAGGTCGGGCCGGGTGGAGAGCACCTGGCCGAGCTTGATGAAGGTCGGGCCGAGCTCGGCGAGGGCGTCTCGCAGGTGCCGCGGCCCGGATGGCGGCCGGCCGTCACGGGCGAGCACGCGCCGAAGGAGGTCGCTCACCGACGCCAGCGCGTGGCGTGTGAGCACGCCGACGATCTCCGCCACGTGTGTGCGGGTGTGCAGGCGCGGTCCCGGCGCGCGCTGCGGCGTGCGGCGCTCGCTGGTCTCGTCTCATGCACGTGCTCGCTCTCCGGCTCGCCGACGGCGGCTGGCGCGTTGGTCCCGCCGGACGCGCCACCCCCTGGCCGGTCCACCATACGAGGACGCTGCGCCGGCGTGCGCAGGGCCCTCGCGCCGCGGCACCCTCTGCCGCTACGACCGGGGGGTCGAGCCCGGCGAGGACGGGCCGGGACCGGACGGCGGCGGGACCGGCCCCCTCCGGGCGCCGAGCGTCGGGCAGGCCACGGCGCCCGCCGAGGACACCTCGACGCCGAGCGTGCCGATGCGCTCGATCGTCACCTCGACGCGGTCGCCGTCGACGATCGGGCCGACGCCGGCCGGCGTGCCGGTCGCGACGACGTCCCCGGGGAAGAGGGTCATGACCGAGGAGGCGTAAGAGATGACCCTCGCCACGGACCAGACGAGCTCCGCGGTCGAGGCGTCCTGGCGGACGACGCCGTTCACCGAGCAGGTCAGGCGGAGCGCCCCCGGGTCGCCGAGCTCGTCGGCGGTCACGATCCACGGGCCGGTCGGGGTGAAGGTCGGGAACGACTTGCGGGTCGAGCGGTCCTCGCCGCCGCGGATGGTGACGTCGAGCAGGCACGTGTAGCCGAACACGGCGTCGAGTGCCTCGTCCTCGTCGGCGCCCGACGTCTCGTGCCCGATCACGGCGGCGAGCTCGCCTTCCTGGTCGAAGCGCCGGTCGGTGTACGGCAGGCGCACCGTCGACCCCGGCCCGGTCACCGACGACCGCGCCTTCAAGAAGACTCCGAGGCTCCGGATGTCGAGGACCTCGCTCATCTCGGCCATGTGGTCGGCGTAGTTGACGGGCGCCGCGACGACGGCGCCGGGGAGCGGCACCGGTGCGGCGAGGCGCGCGTCGGCGAGCGGCGAGCGCGGCGCCCCGGTGGCCAGCACGCCGAGCGCCGCGAAGCTCTTCACGCCGGCGAGCGAGATGAGCGAGCGCATCGACGGCTCGAAGCCCGCCGCCAGCAGCGCCGGCGACAGGTCGACGAGCATCTCGCCCTCGACCATGCCGGTCCCCCCGCCCTCGAGGCTCACGAGCCGCATCGCCGCGCGACCCCTCAGCGCGCCGGCGCGATCGGGATCACGTCCGAGCGGTGCGCGAGCGTCTGGATCTCGCAGCAGGAGTCGAGGGCGTGCTCGAGCGCGACCTCGCCGACGACCTCGCCCGTCCGGGCCGGGTTCCGGACCGCCAGCATCGGGACGTCCAGCGCGCTCACGCCGGCGATGAGCACCGGCGCGGCCTGCACCCCCGGCAACGTCGTCATGGCAGCACCGTCCTTCTCGTCTCCCGTGTCCGCGCCGGGCCCGGCCGTGGTCGAGGTCGGGCGCCGGCGGTGGCGCGCCCGACCGCCGGCGTCGGGGCGCGCGACGGCCAGCGGCTCATCGTATCCGGCGTTCCGCTGCCATCAAGGCCGATGATCATCGTTCCGTTGATCAGAATTGACGAGGGACCTCTGTCTCCGGCGCGTTT